>NZ_CABVPL010000021.1 GCF_902499045.1 Burkholderia latens
GCGGCGATCGCGACGGCGCCGAGCGCGGCGGCACGCAGCCGGGCGCGCATCGCGCTCACGACTTCGCTCCCGCGACCGTGGACGCCGGCTTCGCCGCCGGCGCCGCCTGCACGACGACCGTGTCGCCGTTCGCGAGCGCGTCGCCCGGGTTCTCGACGAGGCGGTCGTTCGGCGTCAGCGGGCCGTCGACTTCGAGCGTCTGCCCGATCGTGCGCGCGACCGTCACGGCTTTCAGGTGCACGCGGCCGTTCGCGTCGACGGTCGCGACCGTCGGCCCTTCGCCACGGAACAGCAGCGTATTGGCCGGAATCTGCAGGCGGCCGACCGGCGTCATCGGCAGCGTCGCCTGCACGTATGCGCCGGGCAGCAGCCGGCCGTCCGGGTTCGGCAGCGTGATCTCGATCTGCAGCGAGCGCGTCGCGACGTCGATCGCCTGCGACGTGCGCGTGATCGTGCCGTCGAAGGTCTGGCCCGGCAGCTCGGCCTGCGCGACGCTCACGTGCTGGCCGACCTTGATCTGCTGCGCGTAGGCCTGCGGCACCTGCACGTACAGGCGCAGCCGGTCGGCCTGCACGACCGTGAACAGCGAGCGGCCCGCGTTGCCGGAGCTGACGAGATCGCCGACGTCGACGTTGCGCTGCGTGACGATTCCGTCGATCGGCGCGACGATGCGCTGGAAGCCCTTCAGCTCGGTGAGCCGGCGCATGTTCGCATCGGCCGCGGCGAGTGTCGCCGTGCCCTGGTTGAACGCGCCTTGCCGGTCGTCGAGCTCCTGCTGCGACACCGCATCGCGCTGGCGCAGCTGCTGCGCGCGATCGAACGACGTCTTCGCGAGCGCGAGCGCGGCCTGCGCCTGCTGGCGCTGCGCGGTGGCCTGCGCGAGTTCCTGGTTCAGCTCCGGCGTGTCGAGCTCGGCGAGCACCTGCCCCTGCTTCACGTGCGCGCCGATGTCGGCTTGCCAGCGCAGCACGTAGCCGCTCGCGCGCGCATAGATCGGCGCCTCGACGAAGCCGCGCAGCGTGCCGGGCAGCGTCAGCTTGCCGCCGGTGGCCGCGTCGACCGGATGCACGACGCTCACGTACTGGCGCGTGTTCTGCTCGGCGACCGCGTCGAGATGGCTGCGGTTCAGCACGTTGACGACGATCGTGCGCGCCGCGCCCGCGGCGAGCAGCACGCCGATCACGATCAACACGACCCGAGCGCGCCGCGACACCGACGTGCGCGTCGGCAGGTGCATGCCGTGTTCGTCCACCTGGATGCCGACGGCGCTGTGATGTTTCTCTTCCATGAATTCAACCAATTCAACCGGGTAGTGGGGCGAAAGTCAGTGTCCGGCCTGGCGCGCGCGCCGGCGGGCCAGCCGCGCATGCACGCCGCCGAACACGAGCGGCACGAACAGCAGCGTCGAAACGGTGGCGAACAGCAGCCCGCCGATCACCGCGCGGCCGAGCGGTGCGTTCTGCTCGGCGCCTTCGCCGAGACCGAGCGCCATCGGCACCATCCCGATGATCATCGCGAGCGCCGTCATCAATACCGGGCGGATCCGCGTCGCGCCGGCCTCCAGCGCGGCGGTCAGCGGCGGCGCGCCGGCCGCGAGGCGCTGGCGCGCGAACGACACGACCAGGATGCTGTTCGCGGTCGCGACGCCGACCGTCATGATCGCGCCGGTCAGCGCGGGCACGCTCAGGTGCGTGCCGGTGATGAACAGCATCCACGCGATGCCGGCGAGTGCGGCCGGCATCGCGCTGACGATGATCAGCGGATCGAGCCACGACTGGAAGTTCACGACGATCAGCAGGTAGACGAGCACGATCGCCATCGCGACGCCGGCGCCGAGGCCAAGGTACGACGTGCGCATCGTCTCGACCTGGCCGCGCACCGACAGGTCGGTGCCGCGCGGCAGCGTCGCGCGCGCGTCGGACACGATCCGCTCGATCTCGCTCGCGACCGAGCCGAGATCGCGGCCTTCGACGCTCACGTACAGGTCGATCGCCGGGCGAATGTTGTAGTGCGTGATCACGGCCGGGTTCGCAAGCGGACGGATCTGCACGAGGTTGCCGAGCAGTTGCAGCGGCGTGCCCGTGCGGCCGCTCGCGGACACCGGCGTGCCGAGCAGGTCGTCGATCGACGCGATGTCGTATTGCGGGGTCTGGATCTGCAGCGGGTATTGGACGCCGGTGCGCGGGTTGATCCAGAACGACGGCGTCGTTTGCGAACTGCCGGACAGCGAGATCAGCATGTTCTGCGCGACGTTCTGCGCGGAGAGGCTGAGCTGCTGCATGCGCGTACGGTCCATGTCGGCCACCAGAGTCGGTTCGTCGTTGCGCTGCAGCACGTGCACGTCGACGGCGCCGGGAATTTGCCTGATCTTTTTCATCAGGCTGCTCGCGATAATCATGTTACTCGCGAGATCGTTGCCGAGCACCTGCAGGTCGATCGCGGCCGGCTGACCGAAGTTGAGGATCTGCGTGATGATGTCCGACGGCTGGAAGAAGAACTCGACGCCCGGGAAGCGCCGCGGCAGCAGCGTGCGCAGCGTCTGCACGTAGTGCTGCGTCGAGCGGTGGCCGGGCTTCAGCGCGATCATCAGCTCGCCGTCGAGCGTGCCGATCGTGCCGCTGTTGCTGTACGACAGGTTGATGCCGCTCACCGGCAGCCCGAGGTTGTCGACGATCGCGCCGAGTTCGTCGGGCGGCACCGTCTCGCGGATCACGCGCTCGACCTGGTCGGCGAGACGCGCGGTTTCCTCGATCCGGTAGCCGGTCGGCGCGCGCATGTGCAGCCGGATGTTGCCGGAATCGGCGTTCGGGAAGAAGTCGCGGCCGAGCACGAACACGAGCGCGGTCGAAAGCGCGCAGAAGCCGAGGAAGCACGTCGCGTAGAAGCGGCGGCGCACCAGCAGCATGCTCAGCAGCACGATGTACCACGCGCGCAGCCGCTCGAACGCAGCGTTGAACGCATGATGGACGCGCGCGAAACGCGACATCGGGCGATGCGGGGCGCTGCCTGCCTGCTGCGGGCGGAACAGCAGCATCGCGAGCGTCGGCACGAGCGTGCGCGACAGCACGTACGACGCGAGCATCGCGAACACCACGGCTTCCGCGAGCGGCACGAACAGGTAGCGCGCGACGCCCGTCAGGAAGAACATCGGCACGAACACGATGCAGATGCACAGCGTCGACACGAACGCAGGCACCGCGATCTCGCCCGCGCCTTCGAGAATCGCGTCGTGCAGGTCGGTTCCGAGATGCAGATGCCGCTCGATGTTCTCGATCGTGACCGTCGCATCGTCGACCAGGATCCCGACCGCGAGCGCGAGCCCGCCGAGCGTCATGATGTTGATGGTCTCGCCGAGCGCGGACAGCGCGATCAGCGACGTGAAGATCGACAGCGGAATCGAGATCGCGATGATCAGCGTGCTGCGCCAGTTGCCGAGGAACAGCAGGATCATCATCGCGGTCAGCACCGCGGCGATCAGCGCCTCGTGGATCACGCCCTGCACGGCCGCGTTGACGAACACCGACTGGTCGAACAGCGGCGTGATCGTGAGTCCTTCCGGCAGCGTCGGGATCACCTTCGGCAGCAGCGCCTTCAGGTCCGACACGACCTTCAGCGTCGACGCGTCGCCCGTCTTCAGGATCGACATCAGCACGCCGCGCTGCCCGTTCTGGCGCACCACGTTGGTCTGTGGCGCGAAGCCGTCGCGCACCGACGCGATTTCGCGCAGGTAGGTCGTCGCGCCGCCGACGGTCTGGACCGGCAGGTTGCTGATGTCGGCGACCGTGTCGGCCGATGCGTTCGTGTCGATCCGGTATTCGGTGCGGCCCATCTTCGCGGTGCCGGTCGGCAGCACGAGGTTCTGCGCGTTCACAGCGTTGACGATGTCGGCGGGCGTCAACCCTTTCGCGAGCAGCGCCTGCGGATCGAGATCGATCGCGACGACGCGCGTGCGGCCGCCGTACGGGAACGGGATCTGCGCGCCGGGAATCGTGATCAGCTGCGGTCGCAGGAAGTTGAGCGCGATGTCGGCGAGCGACTGTTCGCTGAGCGTCTTGCTCGACAATCCGAGCTGGATCACCGGGATGCTCGACGCCGAGTACGTGATCACGAGCGGCGGCGTCGCGCCCTGCGGCATCTGCCGCACGATCGCCTGCGCGGACGACACCGTCTGCGCGATCGCCGTCTGCACGTTCGCGCCCGGCTGCAGGAACACCTTCACGACCGCGATGCCCGGCAGCGACGTCGACTCGATGTGCTGGATGTTGCTGACGGTGGTCGTCAGCACGCGCTCATGGACGGCCGTGATCCGGTTGGTCATCTCGGATGCGGAGAAGCCGGTGTAATTCCAGATCACGCTGATGACGGGGATGTTGATCGCGGGCAGCACGTCGACGGGCGTGCGCATCAGCGCGAGCGGGGTGGCCAGCACGATCATGATGGCCATCACGATGAACGTGTAGGGGCGCCTGAGCGCGAGGTTGACGATCCACATGGAGGCGGCGGGACAGGCGGTGATCAGGCGGCGGTGAAGGGAACCCGAATGATAGGCGCCGGGGCGGAACGGGTTACTGGCGCGAAACTGGCGGGATTGTCAGATTGGCATGCGTCGATGGGCGGCCGATTCATCGGATCAAATGCATGCGCGCGCACCGTCGGGCGGGCTGCCGCCGCACCGGTTGCGCATGCCGCCGCATTGACGATTCCGCTCATCGCGCGTCGCTCAGATCTGCTCCATCCCGACGCGCGCGAGCGCGGCCAGGTCGACCACGTCGATCTGGTTGTATGCGAGCCGCAGCACGCCGAGTTTCTCGAGCTGCTGCAGCGCCTGGTTGATCCGCTGCCGCGACACGCCGACGAGCATCCCAAGCTCCTCCTGCGAGATCGCGAGCGACGGGCCGGTGTCCGGGTACAGGTCGGGATTGAACAGCTGCGCGAGCGCCTGCGCGACGCGCGCGTCGACGTCGAGCAGCCGGCTGTTCTGGATCGACGCGATGAATTCGCCCATCCGGTTGTTCAGCTGATGGATCACGAAGCGCGTGAACGGCAGGCTCGTGTCGAGCAGCGCATGGAACGTGTCGACCGGCACGAACAGCACGGTCGAGCGCTGGACCGCGACCACTTCGTATTTGCGCAGCTCGCGCTTGATCACGCTGCCTTCGCCGAACCAGCCGCCCGACGGCACGCCGGAAAACGTGCAGCCGCGACCCGATGCGTTGAAGATCGCGAGCTTCAGCAGCCCGCGATGCACGCCGATCCAGTATTCGGACGGTGCGAGCCGCTGCGCGATCACGTCGCCGGCGTCGCGCTGCTCGGCGCGCGATTGCGCGAGCACGAGCGCCTGATGTTCCGGCGCGAGCGCGCGGAACCATGCGCACTGGCCGAACAGCGCGGACAGCGGCGGCAACGGGCCCGCGTCGAGCGGCATGCCGGCCGGCGGGCTGGAAACGGTGGCGGCCGGGTCGGGCGGCGCAACGGAGTGGTCGTGCATGGATGCGGGTTTGCGAGGATAGGGATAACGCGCAGCGCTCGCGGCGTACTCTGTCGTTTCGATGACAGACGGCTCACAATAGCGCCCGTTAGGCTGTCGGCAATTGAACCACATCAAAACGAGCCGGGGTGCATGCACGCCGGCCGGCAGAAACCGGGAGACAGGATCATGACGCAGATGTTCGAGGCCGGGCTCGGCCGCCGCGATGCCAACTACGTGCCGGTCACGCCGATCGATTTTCTGGTCCGCGCGGCCGAAGTCTACGGCGAGCGGCTCGCGATCGTGCACGGCGACGTGCGCCGCACGTGGGGCGAAACGTACACGCGGGCGAAGCAGCTCGCGAGCGCGCTCGCGCAGGCCGGCGTCGCGCGCGGCGACACGGTCGCGGCGCTGCTGCCGAACATTCCGGCGATGGTCGAGGCGCACTTCGGCGTGCCGATGGCCGGCGCGGTGCTCAACACGATCAACACGCGGCTCGACATCTCGTCGGTGCTGTTCATGCTGCGTCACGGCGAGGCGAAGGTGCTGATCGTCGATACCGAATACGCGGATCTCGCGCAGCGCGCGGCGCTCGAACTGCCGGGGCTGAAGATCGTCAGCGTCGCCGACGCGATGCCGGCCGACCCGGCCCGCTTCGCGGGCGCGACCGACTACGAAGCCTTCGTCGGCGGCGGCGACCCCGACTACGCATGGACGCTGCCCGCCGACGAATGGGATGCGATCGCGCTGAACTACACGTCGGGCACGACGGGCGACCCGAAGGGCGTCGTCTATCACCATCGCGGCGCGTATCTCGCGGCGATCAGCAACATCCTCGAATGGGACATGCCGAAGCACGCGGTGTATCTGTGGACGCTGCCGATGTTCCACTGCAACGGCTGGTGCTTCCCGTGGGCCGTCGCCGCGCGCGCGGGCGTGAACGTGTGCCTGCGCAAGTTCGACGCGAAGACGGTGTTCGACCTGATCCGCCGCGAACGCGTCACGCATTACTGCGGCGCGCCGATCGTGCAGAGCGCGATCGCGAACGCGCCGGCCGAGCTGCGCGAAGGCATCGATCACACGGTGCACGCGATGGTCGCGGGCGCGGCGCCCGCGCCGGCCGTGATCGCGAAGATGAAGGAAATCGGCTTCGACCTGCTGCACGTGTACGGGCTGACCGAGGTCTACGGCCCGGCGACCGTGTGCGCGAAGCAGGCGCACTGGGACGACCTGCCGGATGACGAGCGTGCGCGGCTCAATGCGCGGCAGGGCGTGCGCTATCACCTGGAAGCGGGCGCGACGGTGCTCGACCCGGACACGATGGCGCCGGTGCCGGCCGACGGCGAGACGCTCGGCGAGATCATGTTCCGCGGCAACATCTGCATGAAGGGCTACCTGAAGAACCCGAAGGCGACCGACGAAGCGTTCCACGGCGGCTGGTTCCATACGGGCGATCTCGGCGTGCTGACGCCCGACGGCTATATCCGCATCAAGGACCGCCGCAAGGACATCATCATTTCCGGCGGCGAGAACATCTCGAGCATCGAGGTCGAGGATGCGCTGTACCGGCATCCGGCCGTCGCGGTCGCGGCGGTCGTCGCGATGCCGGACCCGAAGTGGGGCGAGGTGCCGTGCGCGTTCGTCGAACTGCGCGACGGCGCGAGCGCGACCGAGGAGGAGATCGTCGCGCACTGCAGGCAGCTGCTCGCGGGGTTCAAGGTGCCGAAGGCCGTGCGCTTCGGCGAACTGCCGAAGACGTCGACTGGCAAGATCCAGAAATTCCAGTTGCGCAACGCGGTCGGCTCGGACAAGGCGATCGACCTGGCGGGCGACAAGAAGTAACGGGCGGGGCGGGCGGATGCCCGGCCGTTCGCCCCCGCGTCACGCGGCGCGTTCGAGCCGGAACACGCTGACCGCTTCCGCCAGTTGCGCGGCCTGGTCGCGCAACGCGACGGCCGCGCGCTCGGCATCCGAGATCAGCGTCGCGTTCTGCTGCGTCGCCTCGCCGATCTGCGTGATCGCCTGGTTCACCTGCTCGATGCCGGTCGACTGCTCGCGCGACGCGGCGCTGATCTCGCCGATCAGCGTGCTGACCTGCTCGATGCGCTGGACGATGTCGCGCATCGTGCCGCGCGCGGCGTCCGCGATCTGGTAGCCCTGTTCGACGGTCGTCGACGATTCGGCGCTCAGCGCGTCGATTTCCTTGACCGCGGCCGCGCTGCGCTGCGCGAGCGCGCGCACTTCGGCCGCGACCACCGCGAAGCCCCGGCCGTGTTCGCCCGCGCGTGCGGCCTCGACGGCCGCGTTCAGCGCGAGGATGTTGGTCTGGAACGCGATGCCTTCGATCGTGCTCGTGATTTCGGCGATCCGGCGCGTCGCACGGCCGATGTCGTCCATCGTCGCGACCACGCGTTGCACGGCGGTGTCGCCGTCGGTCGCGGCGGCCGATGCGTCCGCGACCAGCGCGTTCGCCTGCGCGGCGTGGTCGGCATTCTGCTGCACGGCGGCCGTGATCTGCTCCATGCTCGCGGCCGTCTGCTCGACGCTGCTCGCCTGCGTCGCGATCCGCGCGGCGATGTCGCCGCTGCCGGCCGCGATGCCGACCGTGCCGCGCGCGATGTCGGACGCGCCGCTGCGCACCTGCGCGACGATCCGCGCGAGGCCGTCGCCGATCCCGTCGACCGCCTGCACGAGCCGCCCGATCTCGTCGTTGCGCGCGGTGCCGCCCGCGCCGTCGCGGATCCGGATGCTGAGATCGCCCGCCGCATAGCGTTCCGACGCGCGTGCCGCCGCATCGAGCGGCCGGCTCACGACGCGTCGCACGACGATGACGAACAGCGCGGCGAATGCGGCGACGAGCACCGCGCCGATCATCAGGAAGCGGTTGCGGGTGGCGCGCATCGTGGCGAGCAGTTCGTCGTCGAGCGCGATGCCGCCGACGAGCCATTGCCACTGCGGAATCGTCGTGAACGACACGAATTTCGCGGTCGGCCCGGCATCGCGCGCTGCCGGGTCGGTCGACGTATACGCGAGCCGGCCCTGGCCGGCCGCGAGCATCTGCGCAAACGGCGCGCGCGCGTCGTCGGCGCGCTGGCCCGCCGCGTCGGGATGCACGACGAACGTGCCGCGCGACGGCCCCTGCGATGCGTCGAGCACGAAGTAGTAGCCGTTGTCGCCGATTTTCAGCGACCGGATGCCGTCTTCGACGAGCTTGAGCTCGCCGCTGATGTCGAGGCCGACGAACAGCGCGCCGATCACGCGGCCGGTCGCGTCGGTCACCGGCTTGTACTGCGTGATGTACGGCCGGCCGAACAGCTTCGCGAGGCCCGTGTAGCTGCGCCCGGCGACGAGCGGCGCGTATGCGGGGCCGGCGCGGTCGAGCTTGGTGCCGACGGCGCGCGCGCCGTCCTGCTTTTTCAGCGACGTCGTGATGCGCACGAAATCGTCGCCGTCGCGCGCGAAGATCGTCGCGATCGCGCCGCTCTTCGTCAGGAACTGGTCGGGAATCGAGTAATCGAGGTCGAGCGGCTGGCCGCCCGCGGACAGCACCGGCGCGGCGACGCCGCCAATGTCGACGGTGCGCGTCGCGTCGAGCGCGAAATCGGCCGGCAGGAAACTCGCGAACAGCGACATCGCGCGGGTGGCTTCGGCAGACAGCGCCTTGTCGAACAGCTCGACCATCGCGCGGATCGACTGCTCCTTGTCGGCGATGCGCGCGTGCGCCTCATCGGCGAGTTGCTGGCTGGCGAAATGGGCGAGCGCCCATGCGAACACGGTGAACAGCAGTGCGACGAGCGCGCACGCGAGTGCTGCAAGGCGCGCGCCGACGCTCGCCCGGCCCAATTGAGTCAATCTCATGCGGCATCCTGAGTGGGGTGGGACAGAGGCGGAACGCACGCGTCACCGCACTACTGTAAGGAATACGGCAGCTTCGGCGAAATCTTTAGACGGATGACGCGAGGCGGCGCGAGGTGGCGGATTCGGCGCCGGGGCGGCCGGGTGTCAGGACGTCGCGAGCCACGCGACGGCGAGATAGCGGCCGACCTTCGCGATCGTCACGATAGCGACGAAGGTCGGCAGCGGTTCGCGCAGCACGCCGGCAATGACCGTCAGCGGATCGCCGATCACCGGCGCCCAGCTCAGCAGCAGCGACCAGCGGCCATAGCGCCGGTACCAGCCTTCGGCGCGCGCGAGCGCGGCCGGCTTCACCGGAAACCAGCGGCGGTCGCGAAAGCGCTCGATGCCGCGGCCGAGCATCCAGTTGATCGCCGAACCTGCGACGTTGCCGACACTCGCAACGAGCACCAGCGCCCACGCGGGTTCGCGGCCGGCGAGCAGCAAGCCGGCGAGGACGGCTTCGGACTGGAGCGGAAACAGCGTGGCGGCGACCATCGACACGGCGAACAGGCCGCCGTAGGTGAGCAGTTCGGACATCGCGCGATTGTACCGGCCGCACGGAGTCGGGCATGACGCGGCGTGCGGTGGCGTGCGGTTGCCGTGGTCGACGGCCGAGCCTGACGCCCGTGCCGATAACCCAGGCCGACACTCAGCCCGACAACCAGGCCCGACAACCAGGCCCGACAACCAGGCCCGACAACCAGGCCCGACAACCAGGCCCGACAACCAGGCCCGACAACCGCGTGCGACCGTTCAGTTCCAGCCGGCCATGATCGCGCCCATCCCGACCAGCAGCCCGCCCGTCACGCGATTCATCGCGCGCATCCGCGCCGGGCGCTGCAATACGCGGCTCAGCCGGTGCGAGAACAGCGCCATCGACGCGACGCCGCCGGCGAACAGCACCGCGAAGGTCGCCGCGAGCAGCAGGAACTGCGCGTTCAGGCTCCAGTCGGCGTCCGCGATGATGAACTGCGGAAAGAACGACGGGAAGAACAGCAGCGTCTTCGGGTTCAGGCCGGACGTCGCGACGCCGCGCCAGAACAGCGCGCGTCCGGTGTCGGTGTCGTCGGCAGCCGGGCCGCCGGTTTCGGCCGATGCGGTGGCTGCCCCGGCCGGCGCGCGGCTGAGCCATTGCTTGCAGCCCAGCCAGACGAGGTAAGCGGCGCCGGCCCAGCGCAGCACGGTGAGCGCGCGCTCGTCGAGGTGAACCAGCGAATTCAGGCACAGCGCGGTGAGCGCCAGTTGCAGCAGCACGGCCAGCGTGCCGCCCCACACGCACGGCAGCGCGCGTCGCCAGCCGGCGCGCAACGCGTGGTTCATCGTGAGGAGGTTGACGGGGCCGGGGGCGTAGATGAGAACGGCGGATGCGGCGAGGAACGACAGATAAAGCCTGAACGACATGACGGAGGTGCGGAAACGGTGGATCAGGCGCCGCCCGTGCAACCGGATAGGCGCGCGGAAGGCGGGACGTTGCATGCCTGCGTGTCCGGCGCCGCAACTCGTGATTGCGGCCGGGCGTCCCGTGCGAGGGGGTTGTCGCGGGGAGCGTGCCGGACGACAGGCATGGGGAAAATGTATCAAGCGGGCCGGTTAAAAGGCTTCCTGTTTTCCACCAAAACGACGCTGAAACCGGAATCCTGTTCAGCTAGAATGCGGATTTTCAGTAGAAGATTCTTCACGTCATGGCAACCCGCGAACGCACGCCGAAAACTCTCGACAACCAGGACCGCAAGATCCTCGGTGCACTGCAAAAGAATGCGCGTCTGTCGAACGCCGAGCTCGCCGAGCAGATCGGCATGTCGACCACCGCCTGCTGGAACCGCACGCGGCAGCTCGAGCTGGACGGCTACATCGACGGGTATGTCGCGCTCGTCAACCAGCGCATGCTCGGCTACGCGGACATCGTGATCCTCGAAGTCACGCTCGATCGCCACGAGGACGACGCGCTCGCGCGTTTCGGCGCGGAACTGGCGGCGCTGCCGGAGGTGCTCGAGGCGTATCTGGTGTCGGGCGAGTACGACTACTGGATCAAGGTCGCGGTGGACGGGACGGCCGGGTACGAGCGCTTTCTGCGTGAGAAGCTGTACAGGATTTCGAGCATTCGCCACAGCCGGTCGATGTTCGCGCTGCGTTGCATGAAGGACGTGCCGTCGATCCAGGTTTGACGGCGGGGCGGCGAGCGGCGGCGCATCGGGTTATGGGCTCGCGGCTGCGGGCAAGAAGGGCGTAAGCGCACTTTAGCGGCCGTCGTGCACGGCCTGAGCCGGATACGGGCGGAACGGGCCCGCAGGGAGAAACGGATGATTCTTCCGTCGCTGCTTGGCGCGATGAGCGACGAACCCGACGAACCATCGGCGAGGCGGCCCGGCGCGGTGGCGCAATGCCCGCGCGGGCAGCCGGACAGCTACGTGATTCGGCAGGTCAGCGCTTTGCATCGTGCCAACAGAGCGGGCACGACACCGCAACTGCATCACAGCGCCGAGATCGCGTGAGCGCCTTCACTTCCGAGCCATTCGGCCCTTTTTACTGATACCGCAAGCCGCTCCGATGCCGGACGCGGCGGCCTTTCGGCGCGCGTCCCGACAGCGGATCAGCCGATATCGTGCCGCCGGTGGGCGGCCAGCCGGAGCATTTAGCGCGGCAGGCGTGCGTGCGCTTCAGCGATGACTTCGCAGTTCTCCAGGTGCAGAGCCCATGCTTCCGCGAGCAACTCGCCAATGCGTGCGAGCCAGCCAGCGGATTGGGTGGAACGATCGGAGACATTAGACGTTTGCATGACGAAGCCCCATATAAGTGGTGAGTTAGGGATAACCCTAATCATAGAGAAACGTCACCGCTTTGTGAAATGCGTTTTCGTTATATGAGAATTCCTGACACTTTCTGTTGCTGTCGCGCAACGGGCGTCGTGACGACCTCCTGGAATGTACGGGCGTGGCGGGGGCCCGGGCGGAAGCGGGCCCGTTGCATTGGCGAGCGGTAAAGGGAAAAGGAAAAGGAAGTGAAGCCGCGGAGCGGGCGCGGCAGCGCGACCGCGCTTACCCGCCGATCCATCCGAACCGCCACGACAGGCGGCGCGTGGCGGCGAGCAGCGTATGCGCGAGATCGCTGTCCGGCCCGCGCGGGAAGCCGCGCGACGAGCCGATGATCGCGATCACGAGCCGGATGCTGCCGGTGTGATCGAACACGGGCGCGGCGACCGTCCCGATACCCGGCACCGGCGCGTCGAACGCGAAATCGAGTCCCGCCGCGCGGATCGCCGCGAGCCGCGCGCGGAACGCATCGTCGATCCGGGGCGCGCCGCCGGCGAGGCGCACCGGCTCGTCGGCCAGCAGGCCGGCGAGCACGTCGTCGGACATGCCGGCCGCGAAGATCCGCCCGATCGCCGTATTCACGAGCGACATCACCGTGCCGACCTGCAGGCTCACGTGCTGAGGCCGCGCGGATTCTTCGAGGCGGATCACGGTCGGCCCGAGCGGCCCCAGCGTCGCGGCCGCCACGCTCATGTCGGTTGCGCCGGCCAGCGCGGCGATTTCGGCTTCCGCGTCGCGCGTCGGCGACACGCGCTGCATCGCGATCAGCCCGAGCGCCTGGCCGAGCGGGCCGCCGCCGAAACAGCCGGTGTCGTCGCGGCTCAGCAGCCCGATCTTCTGCAAGCTCACCAGATGCGGAAACGCCTTCGCGGCCGGCATCCCCGCCGCCGCCGCGAGATCGCGCAGCGGCAGCGCGCGGCCCGCGGACACGAGCGCGAGCAGCAGATCGCCGGTGCTGTCGAGTGCGTTGATGCCGCGCTGCGTCTTCGTGTCGTCGGCGAGCGCGGGCGGCATCCGCTGCGCAGCCGACGGCGAGCCCGGCACCGGCGCGAGCGGCGGCACGTCGCGTCCGGCGTCGAGCGATGCGGTTGCCTGCCGCGCCGCATCGCGCAGTGCCGTCGCGATCGGGCCGTCCCAGCCGACGTCGATCGAGCCGGTCGAACCGATGACGGTCAGCGCGAGTTGCAGGCGTCCGTCGGCATCCAGCACCGGCACGCTCATCGCGCTGACGCCCGGGCTCGGCCGATCGATGCCGCGCTCGATGCCGCGCGCGCGGATCGCGTCGAGTTCGGCCTGCCACGCACCGGCTTCGGACGTCCGTCGATCGTCTTCGGCGCCCGCGAGCGTGTCGCCGGCGCCGGCCTGGCTTGCCGCCATCGCGTCGATCTGAGCGGGCTCGCCGAACGCGCGGAACACGCGGCCGGTGGCCGTCGTGTCGAGCGACATCACCGAGCCGACGTGCAGGTTCACGTGCAGCGGATAGCCACCGTGCTCGATCCGCACGATCGTCGGCCCGAGCACGCCGGGCACCGACAGCGCGACGCTCAGCCCGACCGCCTCCGCGAGCCGTGCCGCGTGCGGCAGCGCCGCGCGATACGCGGGCTGTCGTTCGATCGACATCAGTCCGAGCCGCAGCGACAGCGGCCCCGGCTCGTAATTGCCGGTGAGCGCGTCGCGTTTCACGAGCGCGAGCCGCGTGAGGCTGACCAGATAGGTGTGCGCCTGCGCGGTCGACAGGCCGGCCGCGGCCGCCAGCTCCGACAGCCCGAGCGGCTTGCGCCGGCGCGCGAGCGCGTCGAGCAGACGGCCGCCGACCTCGACGCTCTGGATACCGCGCTGCGCCTTCGCGGGCGCGTCGTCTGCGCTGACTTCGTGGTTCTGCACGCGATGATTCTTCCGTTGACGAAACCCCGCATGGTATCCGACGCCATTTCGCGCACGGCTCCGCAGGTTTACCCGTATTAAACAATAGCAAGCGACTTTGTCATTGACAAATAATCGGTGCGAGCGGAAGATCGGCTCATTCCCCTCAACACATGGCTCGCAGCCACGGAACGCACAATGGCCAAAGCATTCGCCTCCCAAGCCGATCTGGAAGAGAAGAAAATTACCTGGACGCAGCTGTCCGAGAATGCGTACGCATACACCGCCGAAGGCGACCCGAACTCGGGCGTGATCGTCGGCGACGACAGCGTGCTGATCGTCGACACGACCGCGACGCCCGCGATGGCGCAGGACCTGATCGCAAAGATCCGCAGCGTGACCGACAAGCCGATCAAGCATGTCGTGCTGTCGCATTACCACGCGGTGCGCGTGCTGGGCGCGTCAGCGTATTTCGCGGAAGGCGCGCAGCACGTGATCGCGAGCCGCGGCACCTACGAAATGATCGTCGAGCGCGGCGAGGCCGACATGAAGTCGGAGATCGAGCGCTTCCCGCGCCTGTTCGCGGGCGTCGAGACGGTGCCGGGCCTGACCTGGCCGACGCTCGTGTTCGAGCGCGAGATCACGCTGTTCCTCGGCAAGCTCGAAGTGAAGATCATGCACGTCGGCTCCGGCCACACGAAGGGCGACACGATCGTGTGGCTGCCGTCGCAGAAGGTGCTGTTCTCCGGCGACCTCGTCGAATACGACGCGGCGTGCTATTGCGGCGATGCGCAGCTCGAACAGTGGCCGGCCACGCTCGAGGCGCTGCGCGCGCTCGGCGCCGACAAGCTCGTGCCCGGCCGCGGCCCCGCGCTGCTGAATCCGGCTGACGTGAACAACGGCCTCGACTACACGAAGGACTTCGTGACGACGCTGCTCGAACAGGGCCGCAAGGCCGTCGAGCGCAAGCTCGACCTGAAGGCGTCGATGGCGCTCACGCGCGAAGCGATGGATCCGAAGTTCGGCCACGTGTTCATCTACGAGCACTGCCTGCCGTTCGACGTGTCGCGCGCGTACGACGAGGCGAGCGGCATCACGCACCCGCGCATCTGGACCGCGCAGCGCGACAAGGAAATGTGGGACGCGCTGCAGGACTGAGCGGGTCGCGGCGGCGGGCGTCCGGGCGGACGCTGCGCCGTTTTCCTGAAGGCCGCTGAGCGGCGGCGGCATGGCACCGCCGCTCAGCGGGCCGAGTTCCGATCTCACGAAAAAGCAGGGCGCACGCACGCCCTCGGAGACTGCCGCGCGCTCGAATCGCGCGGCCCGTTTGGAGAGAGACATGCCCCAATCGCTTCCCGCCGAAGCGGCGGTCGCGCACGCGAGTGGCGCGGCGCCGGCTTCCCGCTACGAATCCGCCTCCATATCCGCCGACGATACCGGCGACGCGCGGCTGTTCCGCAAGATCGCGTGGCGCATCGTGCCGTTCCTGTTCCTCTGTTACGTCGTGTCGTTCCTCGATCGCATCAACATCGGCTTCGCGCAGCTGCAGATGAAGCACGATCTCGGCTTCAGCGATGCGATGTACGGGCTCGGCGCCGCTGTGTTCTACGTCGGCTACGTGTTCTGCGAGGTGCCGAGCAACCTGCTGCTCGCGCGCTTCGGCGCACGCCGCACGTTCACGCGGATCATGCTGCTGTGGGGCCTCGCGTCGACCGGGATGATGTTCGTGTCGCAGCCGTCGCATTTCTACGTGCTGCGTTTCCTGCTCGGCGTGTTCGAGGCTGGCTTCTTTCCGGGCATCGTGCTGTACCTGACCTACTGGTTCCCGGCGAACCGGCGCGCGGCGGCGATCTCGGTGTTCTTCGCGGGCGTCGCGGTCGCGGGCGTGCTCGGCGGCCTGATGTCGGGCTGGATCATGCGCGACATGGGCGGCGTGCTCGGGCTGCACGGCTGGCAATGGATGTTCGCGATCGAAGGCGCGCCGGCGATCGTGCTCGCGTTTTTCGCGTTCGCCTATCTGGTCGACCGGCCGCGGGATGCCGCGTGGCTCTCGCCCGATGAAAAGGCCCGTGTCGCCGCACTGTGCGCCGACGGCCGCGCGCATGGCGGCACGCACGACAGGCGCAGCCTGGCCGCCGCGCTCGCGAATCCGCGCGTCTATCTGTTCGCGTTCATCTACTTCTCGCTGACTTGCGCGTCGCTGACGCTCAATTTCTGGATGCCGCTGATGATTCGCGACTTCGGCGTGACCGACGTCGTGGCCGTGAGCCTTTACACGGTCGTGCCGAACGCGGTCGGCGCGATCGGGCTGATCCTGATCGCGCGCCGCTCGGATCGCACCGGCGAGCGCCGCAAGCACTTCGCGTGCTGCACGATCGGCGGCGGGCTCGCGCTCGCGGCGCTGACGCTGCACCTGCACAGCTTCGCGGCGATGCTCGCGTGCCTGTCGATCGCGGCGACGCTGATCTTCGCCGCGCTGCCGATCTTCTGGGCCGTGCCGACCCGCTATCTGTCGGGCAATGCGGCCGCGGCCGGGATCGCGCTGATCAGCAGCATCGGGATCACGAGCGGGATCGTCAGCCCGTGGGTGATCGGGTTGATCCGCACGCGCACCGGCAGCATGGATCTCGCCGTGTACCTGCTGGCCGCGCTGCTCGCGCTGAGCGGCGCCGCGCTGATGCTCGGCGTGAAGGGCGAAACCGCGCGGCGCGCGTGAACCATGGCCGGTCGCCGCCGCCAGTCGGCAGTCGGCGGCGCATTTCCTGTCCGCTTCGTATTCGCATCCATCGAGGAGACGATCGATGTCAATCCCGCTGCAAGCGGATGCCGCTCACGCGGCATCGTCCGATTCCGTTGCGTCCGGCAACGACGCGCTGTATCGCCGCATCGGCATGCGGATCGTGCCGTTCCTGTTCGTCTGTTACATCGTGTCGATCCTCGACCGCAGCAACATCGGCTTCGCGCAGTTGCAGATGCGTCAGGATCTCGGCCTGACCGATGCGATGTACAGCCTCGGCGCGGTGCTGTTCTTCGTCGGCTACGTGCTGTTCGAGGTGCCGAGCAACGCGCTGCTGCGCCGCTTCGGCGCGCGCCGCACGTTCGCGCGGATCATGGTCCTGTGGGGCTTGGTGTCGGTCGCGATGATCACCGTCGACAGCGCGAAGCAATTTTACGTGCTGCGCTTCCTGCTCGGGCTGTTCGAAGCCGGCTTCTTCCCCGGTGTGGTGTTCTATCTGACGTACTGGTATCCGGCGCGCCGGCGCGCGTCGGTGCTGTCGATCTTCTATGCGGGCGTCGCGGTGGCCGGGATGGTCGGCGGGTTGCTGTCGGGCTGGCTGATGCGCGGGATGGCCGGCGTGCTCGGCCTGCACGGCTGGCAATGGATGTTCGCGATCGAGGGCGCGCCCGCGATCCTGCTCGGCGTGATCGCGTGGTTCTGGCTGTGCGACCGCCCCGAACACGCGCGCTGGCTGTCCGGCGACGACCGGCAGCGGCTGGCGGCCGACCTGGCCGCCGATCGCGCGGATGCGCCCGCGCACACGGCTTCGTCGCTGCGGCAGGTGCTGGCCGAGCCGCGCACGTATCTGTTCGCGTTCATCTATTTCTCGCTGACGACCGCGCTGCTGATGCTGCTGTTCTGGATGCCGCTGATGATTCGCGAGTTCGGCATTCACGACGTGGTCCACATCAGCCTGTTGTCGATCGTGCCGAACGCGATCGGCGCGGCCGGCCTGATCGCGATCGCGCGGCGCTCGGACCGCAAGCGCGAACGCCGCCGGCATTTCGCCGCGTGCGCATTCGGCGGCGCGGTGGCGCTCGCGCTGCTGACGCTGCACCTGCCGAGCATCGTCGCGATGATGGCGCTGCTGTCGATCGCGGCGATGCTGATCTTCGCCGCGCATCCGGTGTTCTGGGCCGTGCCGTCCGCGTATTTCGCGGGGGCCGGCGCGGCGGGCGGGATCGCGCTGATCAGCAGCATCGGCGTGTCGAGCGGGATGATCACGCCGTGGATCGTCGGCGTGATCCGCACGCGCACCGGCAACATGGATTCGGCGATGCTGATGATCGCCGCGTTGCTGGCCGCGTGCGCGGTCGCGATGCTGGTCGGGGTGCGCGCGACTCCGCGCGAGCCGGCGCATGCGCCACGTTGATCGGCCTGCGCCTGCCTGCGTCGACGCAGCGGGCCGGACGATGCCGTCCGGCCCGCGCGCGGTGAACGCGGTGAGCGGCTACCGCGCAGCGGGCCGGCGTGGCCCACGCACGCGGCCGATACCGCCCGACTAGCGCGCGGCCGTGTAGCGCGGCGCCGGCGAATCCGTCGACAAGTGCGGCGCCATCGCGCGCCGCGCGGCCTCGTACGCATCCCATTCTTCAGCCGCATGCAGCGACGGAATCGTCACGAGCTCGCCGCGCTCGAAGCCGACCAGCGCCGCATCGACGAGCGCCGATGCCGACATCACGATTTCCTTCGGCAGATGTTCGACCGGCAGGCCGCCGGTCTGCCAGAACTCGGTCGCCGTCGCGCCGGGCAACACGGCCTGCACCTGCACGCCCTTGTCGGCGAGCTCGTGATGCAGCGACTGGCTGAACGCGAGCACGAACGCCTTGCTGCCGCCGTACACGCCATTGAGCGTCTCCGGCGAGATCGCGACGATCGACGAGATGTTGATCACCGCGCCGCGGCCGCGCGCGACGAAGCCGGGAACGGCCGCATACGTGAGGCGCGTGAGCGCGGTCACGTTCAGGTCGATCATCCGTGTCATCGCGTCGACGTCGCTGTCGAGCAGCGGCGCATGCGTGCCGACGCCCGCGTTGTTCACGAGCAGCGTGATGCTCGCGTCCTGCTTCAGCTTCGCTTCGACGGCAGCGAGCGACGCGCGATCGTTCAGGTCCGCGCCGACGATCTCGACGCTGCGCTGCGTGTCGTTCGTGATGCGCTCGGCGAGGGTGGCCAGCCGGTCCCGGTTGCGCGCGACCAGGATCAGGTCGTAGCCGCGGCGCGCGAGCCGGTCGGCGTAGATCGCGCCGATGCCGGACGATGCGCCGGTAATGACGGCGGTGCCGCGATGTGCTTCAGTCATGATGTCGCTCCGTGTCGTGGAAAGGGTGAGTGCGTGAGTGCATTCTGGCCTCGAATCGCCGCGACACAAATGACGTAGATAGGTATGATTTCGGACATCGGGCCGATCGTCACCGTTCTCGCGCCCGGCACCGGAGACCAGCATGCACCGAATCGGCTTTCTGATCAGCGACGGCTTCCAGATCATGGCGCTCGCCGCGCAGTCGGTGTTCGAGTACGCGAACCTGAGCACGGGCGAGCCGTTCTACGTAATGGACAATTATTCCGTCGACGGCGGCGACGTGCGCTCGTCGCTCGGGCTGCCGGTCGCCACGCGCGCGCTGCGCGGGCGGCGCGTCGACGTCGACACGTGGATCGTCGCGGGCGTCAACGATCCGCTCGCGTCGCCGGCGCCGGCCGGCGTCGTCGCGTTCCTTCGCCGCGCGAATGCGAGTGCGCGGCGGATCGCCGGCATCTGCACGGGCGCGTTCGTGCTCGCCGAGGCGGGGCTGCTCGCGCAGCGCCGCGCGACGACGCACTGGGCGTACGGCCGCGACATGCAGCAGCACTTTCCGGACATTCGCGTCGAGGACGACCGGATCTACATCGTCGACGGTCCGATCTGGACGTCGGCCGGGATGACGGCCGGCCTCGACCTGGCATTGGCGATGGTGGAAAAGGATCTCGGCGCGGATGCCGCACGCACGGTCGCGCGCAAGCTCGTGATGCACCAGCGCCGCGCGGGCGGGCAGTCGCAGCATTCGGAGATGCTCGATCTCGCGCCGAAATCGGACCGGATCCAGAACGCGCTGAATTATGCGCGGCGCAACCTGAGCCGCGCGCTGACCGTCGAGGAACTCGCCGCCGCGGTGCACCTGAGTCCGCGCCAGTTCAGCCGCGTCTTCACGCTCGAAACCGGGCAGTCGCCGGCGAAGGCGATCGAGCGGCTGCGGCTCGAAGCCGCGCGGCTGATGATCGAGCAGAGCCGGCATCCGCTCGACGTGATCGCGAAGGAAAACGGCTTTCGCGACCGCCGCCACCTGCGCGACGCGTTCGTGCGCGGTTTCGGCGTGCCGCCGCAGGCGGTGCGGCGCGAAGCGCGCGCGGAGCAACGGGACACCGGCTGACGCTTGCGGTCGCGGCGGTGGCGTCGGTAGCGGGCCGTCAGCGCGGGCTGCGAAAATCGCGCAGAATTCGTCGACCCGCTTCATGAGGAGCCACGATGCAAGCTGCCCGGTTTGACATTGCGATACCCGATCACGCGCTGGACGACCTGCGCCGCCGCCTGCGCAACGTACGCTCACCGCAGCTGACGCCCGCGGAGCCGTGGCAGCAGGGCATGCACGGCGCGTGGTTGCGCGAGCTGACCGCGTACTGGGCCGATCGCTTCGACTGGCGCGAAACGGAGCGTGCGCTGAACCGGCTTCCGCAATTCGTCGCGGACATAGGCGGGCAACGCGTGCATTTCATCCATCGGCGCGGCACGGGGCGAGCGCCTTATCCGCTCGTGATCACGCACGGCTGGCCCGGTTCCGTGTTCGAATTCGACGCGCTGCTCGATCGCCTGTGCGATCCGGCGGCGTTCGGCGGCGATCCGGACGACGCGTTCGACGTCGTCGCGCCCTCGCTGCCCGGCTTCCTGTTCTCGCCGGCTCCCGCGGCGCCCGGCGTGTCGGCGTTTCAGGTCGCCGACTGCTGGGCCGCTTTGATGTCCGGCCTCGGCTATCGGCGCTTCGGCGCGCAAGGCGGCGATCTCGGCGCAGGCGTGTCGATCGCGCTCGGCACAAGACATGCGGGCGCGGTGGACGGCATCCACCTGAACTATCTGCCCGGCAGCTACGAGCCGCCGGCGGACGCGGCTTCGCCGCCGACCGACGACGAGCGGGCGTTCGTCGCGCAGCGCAATGAATGGGCGGCACTGGAAGGCGGCTATGCGCACGTGCACATGACGAAGCCCCAGACGCTGGCCGTCGCGCTCAACGATTCACCGGCCGGGCTGGCCGCATGGATCGCCGAGAAATTCCGCTCATGGAGCGATTGTGACGGCGACGTCGCGCGGCGGTTTTCGCACGACACGCTGCTGACCGGCATCTCGCTCTACTGGTTCACCGGCTGCATTGGCTCGTCGATGCAGATGTATTGGGAAAACCGGCTGCAGCCGCTGCGCTTTGCTGCCGGGCAACGCGTGACGGTGCCTGTCGCGTTCGCACGTTTCCCGAAGGAAATCAGCCGGCCGCCGCGCAGCTGGCTCGAGCGTGTGTTCGACGTCGTGCAGTGGACCGACATGCCGCGCGGCGGCCATTTCGCGGCGATGGAAGAGCCGGAGCTGCTGGCCGACGATATCCGGCGGTTTTTCCGGCGGTTTCGCTAGCGGCTGATGAACGCGGCGGCAGCGGAAGCAGAAGCGCGCGAAGCGTGTGAAACGTATGAAACGTGTGAACCGGCGGCCATCCGCGCGATCGCGACCACCACCGCCACGCCGTTCGTCGCCTGTCGATGCCGCTTGTCTTACCGTGTGACGAACGCCGTCGCGTCATGCGGCGCGGTGCGCGCATGCTTGCGCTGGCGCAGCAGCGCGACGCGGCAATTCTCCCGTGCGGTCTCGCGGCCATCGTCGTCGAGCAGCACGAGGTCGCCGCGCATCACGTTCAGCGTGATCACGTCTTCCCCCGGCGCGCCGAGCGTTTCCGGCGTATGCACGGAGCCTGCCGGCTCCAGCACCGTCGAGCCGGCCTGCGCGATCCACTCGTACTCGCGGTAGCGCCACGCGCCTTGCAGCGTATGAACGAACACGTCGCCGTCGTGGCGATGGCGCGGCAGCGTGCCGCCGGCCGGCATCTTCAGCAGCGCGGTCAGCGTGTCTTCCGCTGCATTGATATGCAGATACTTGATCGCGAGCCCCGGCAGGTCCGCGCTCATCGGCAGCCACGGCAGCGCGTCGCCGGGCACGCACGAAATCGGCGGCAGGTCGGTGGAGAGCGGGGAGAACGGCTGCGTCATGGCGAAAGGCGAAGCGGGAACGGGAAGAGCGCATTATCGCAGAGCGGATTCGCGCGGCCGCGCTGGTCGCCGTCTATTTCCTGATGCGGATGCGGCGGCAGCCGCAGCCGGGCGGCGGTGCCGGCGGCGCGTGACGCGGGCCGCTACGTATTGCCGTCGCTGCCCGGCCGCGCCGCCGTATGTGCGGCCTCGAGGCACGACTGGAACAGCAGCGCCGCCCGCGACGGCCGCGGCGAGCGCCGCAGCAGGCTCACGAACCGGCACCGGTAGTTGAACCGTTGCGGCGCGACCGGCTGCATCAACCCTTTGCTTTCGAAGCTTTCCGCGTAATGGTCGGGCAGGAAGCCGAGGTAGCGGCCGGACAGGATCAGCGTCGCGATCGATTCCTGGTCGGACGCGGTCGCGCTGCGCGTGAGCTTCGCGCGGTGGCTCAGCTCCATGTTCGGCGAATGGAAGCCGAGCCCGGCGAACGCGTGGTTGCGGATCGTCGTCCACGTGAGCTTGCCGTGCGGCGCGTCGAACAGTGGATGCTGGCGGCCGCAGTACAGCAGCATCCGTTCGTCGAACAGTTCCGAATACACGAGGCTGCCCGAATTGCGGTGCGCGGGAATGATCCCGACCTGATAGCTCCCGTCGATGATCCCGCGCTCGACCTCGTTGATCGACGCGACGTGCAGGTTCAGCGCGACGTCGGGCGCCTCGTCCGCGAACTGGCGGATCGCGTCGCCGAGCCGCGCGCGAGGGTTGGTGGCCGTCTTGTCGAACACCGCGACGTGCAGTTCTCCACCCATCTTGTCGTGAATGCCGTCGATCCTGCTGCGAAATGCCTCCATCGACGCGAGCAGCCGCAGCGTTTCCTCGTACACGGTCTGCCCTTCGGCGGTCAGCGTGAAGCCTGCGCGGCCGCGGCGGCACAGCACGAGGCCGAGGCGCGTTTCCAGGTCCTTCACGTGGCGGCTGATCGTCGAGATGCCGATATTCAGCTCCAGTTCGGCCGCCGCCATCCCGCCGCACTGGACGACGCCCTTGAAGACCCGCAGCAGCCGCAGATCCATGTCGCTGAGCTGGCCGAGCAGCGCGCGGCTCTTCGGTTTCTTTGCTTGCATAGTTGCGCAAGTGAACATTGATATTGCGATATTCAAAAGACTAATTGGCGTCCCGACAATGCGCAACATCAACACAAGAAGGAGGGGCGCGCCGCGCCGACCGACATGACCGATACGACCATCGCCAAGCAGCAGGAAGAGACGAACCTCCGCACCGACGCCGCGTGGCTCGACGCGCACTGGATGCCGTTCACCGCGAACCGCCAGTTCAAGTCCGACCCGCGCATGATCGTGTCGGCGAAAGATGCGTATTTCACGGACGCCGAAGGCCGCAAGATCTTCGACGGCCTGTCGGGCCTGTGGTGCACGGGCCTCGGCCACGGCCGCGCGGAAATCACGGAAGCCGTGAGCCGCCAGGTCGCGCAGCTCGACTACGCGCCGGCATTCCAGTTCGGCCATCCGAAGTCGTTCGAGCTCGCCAACAAGATCAAGGAGCTGACGCCGGCCGGCCTCGACTACGTGTTCTTCACCGGCTCGGGGTCGGAAGCGGCCGACACGTCGCTGAAGATGGCCCGCGCTTACTGGCGCGCGAAGGGCAAGGGCACGAAGACGCGGCTGATCGGCCGCGAGAAGGGCTATCACGGCGTGAACTTCGGCGGCATCTCGGTCGGCGGGATCGGTGCAAACCGCAAGCTGTTCGGCCAGGGCGTCGATGCCGATTTCCTGCCGCACACGCAGCTCGCCGAAAACAAGTTCTCGCGCGGGATGCCGGACAACGGCGCCGACCTGGCCGACCGTCTGCTCGATCTCATCACGCTGCACGACGCGTCGAACATCGCGGCCGTGATCGTCGAGCCGTTCTCCGGCTCGGCAGGCGTGGTCATCCCGCCGAAGGGCTATCTGAAGCGCCTGCGCGACATCTGCACCGCGCACGACATCCTGCTGATCTTCGACGAAGTCATCACGGGCTTCGGTCGTGCCGGTGCGATGACGGGCGCCGACGCATTCGGCGTGACGCCGGACATCATGAACTTCGCGAAACAGGTCACGAACGGCGCGCAGCCGCTCGGCGGCGTGATCGCGACGAAGGAAATCTACGACACGTTCATGGCCGCGGGCGGGCCCGAGTACATGCTCGAGTTCCCGCACGGCTACACGTATTCGGCGCACCCGGTCGCATGCGCGGCCGGCATCGCGGCGCTCGACCTGCTCGTGAAGGAAGACGCGGTGGCCCGCGTGCGCGATCTCGCGCCGCATTTCGAGGCGGCCGTGCACGGGCTGAAGGGCCAGCGCCACGTCACGGACATCCGCAACTTCGGGCTCGCGGCCGGCCTGACCATCGCCGCGCTGCCGGGCGAGCCGGCACGGCGCCCGTACGAGATCGCGATGCGCTGCTGGGCGAAGGGCTTCTACGTGCGCTACGGCGGCGACACGATCCAGCTCGCGCCGCCGTTCGTCGCCGAGAAGCGCGAGATCGACAATCTCGTGAACGCGCTGTCCGATGCGCTGAACGAAGTGGACTGAGCCGCGGCTCGCCCGCAGCGATAACCGAATTCACGACAGAGCGTTGAAGATGAAACACGACAGCAATGTGACCTCCACCCTCGGCCACCTGATCGACGGCAAGCGCGTCGACGGCGGCAGCCGCGTGCAGCCGGTGTTCGATCCGGCGACGGGCGAATCGGACAAGAGCGTCGCGCTCGCCGACAAGCTGACCGTCGAAGCCGCGATCGCGTCCGCGCAGGCGGCGTTCCCCGCATGGCGCAACACGCCGCCGCTGAAGCGCGCACGCGTGATGAGCCGCTTCAAGACGCTGCTCGAAGAGCATGCGGACGAGCTATGCGCGCTGATCACGGCCGAGCACGGCAAGGTGCTCGCCGATGCGATGGGCGAACTGCAGCGCGGGATCGAGAACGTCGAGTACGCGAGCTACGTGCCGGAGTTGCTGAAGGGCGAGCACAGCAAGAACGTCGGCCCCGCGATCGATTCGTGGAGCGAGTTCCAGGCGCTCGGCGTCGTCGCCGGCATCACGCCGTTCAACTTCCCGCTGATGGTGCCGCTCTGGATGTGGCCGATGGCCGTCGCCTGCGGCAACACGTTCGTGCTGAAGCCGTCCGAGCGCACGCCGTCGTCCACGCTGCGCATGGCCGAGCTCGCGCTCGAGGCCGGGCTGCCGCCGGGTGTGCTGAACGTCGTGAACGGCGACAAGGAAGCGGTCGACACGATCCTGACCGACCCGCGCGTGAAGGCGGTGAGCTTCGTCGGCTCGACGCCGATCGCCGAATACATCTACGCGACCGGCTGCGCGCACGGCAAGCGCGTGCAGGCGCTCGGCGGCGCGAAGAACTTCGCCGTCGTGATGCCCGACGCCGACATCGGCAACGCGGTGAACGCGCTGATGGGCGCCGCGTACGGCTCGTGCGGCGAGCGCTGCATGGCGATTCCGTTGGTCGTCGCGATCGGCGACGAAACGGGCGACCAGGTGGTCGCGGGGCTGAAGGCCGAGATCGAGAAGATGAAGGTCGGCCCCGGCAACGGCGCAGGTGTCGACATGGGGCCGCTCGTCACGAAGCAGCATTTCGAGAAGGTCACGGGCTTCGTCGAAGCGGGCGTGGCGGCGGGCGCGACGCTCGTCGTCGACGGCCGCGGCGTGAAGGTCGACGGCCACGACGGCGGCTACTACCTCGGCCCGTGCCTGTTCGACAACGTAAAGCCGGGCATGCCGATCTACCAGCACGAAATCTTCGGGCCGGTGCTCGGCGTGATCCGCCTGAAGTCGCTCGACGAAGCGATGGCGCTGATCGACGCGCACGAATACGGGAACGGCACGTGCCTGTTCACGCGCGATGGCGAAGCGGCGCGCTACTTCAGCGACAACATCCAGATCGGCATGGTCGGCATCAACGTGCCGCTGCCGGTGCCGGTCGCGTATCACTCGTTCGGCGGCTGGAAGCGTTCGCTGTTCGGCGACCTGCACGCGTACGGCCCGGACGCGGTGCGCTTCTACACGAAGCGCAAGACGATCACGCAGCGCTGGCCGTCGGCCGGCGTGCGCGAAGGGACTGTGTTCAGCTTCCCGTCGAACCGGTGACGCGCACGGCGCGTCCGGCTGCAGCGCGCGATGCGCCGCAGCCGGCGCGAGTGCTCGCGAGCCCGCCCCGATCGGGCGGGCCTTTTTACGCGCGCGGCGGGCGCGCCCGGCCTGAGCGCGCGGCAAGAACGTTTATGGCGCGACCACGTGCCATACGTTGTTGAAGTTGTCGCCGTTGCGGTCGCCCTGTTTCATGTCCTTCGAGAAGAAGTACAGCGGCTTACCCTTGTACGCCCATTGCGGGCTGCCGTCGTCGCGCTTGACGATCGTGTACGGGCCGGCCGGGACGTCGGTCGCGCTGGCCTTGTACGGCGGCCACAGGGTTTCGCATTGGCCCGTGCATGCGCTGGTGCCGGCGTTGGGCTTGTCCTTGTCGAACGAATAGACGGTCATCCCGTTCGCGGCGACGAGCGCGCCGTTTTCGGCTTTCGTGATCGAGCCTTGTGCCGAGGCCGAAACCGACGCCATGGCGAGTACGGCGGAACTGACGAGCAGCACGGCTTTCATGGGACCTCCTGATAGTCCGGTTGGCGGCGCGATCGCATGCACGGCCGGGCGTGCGCACGATCGCGGAGAATGGTGCCGGAACGCGGCGCCGTGGCCGCCGGTGCGAGCGACGTGAAGTCGAACGGCGGCGGAACGGACCCGCTTCTTTCACCATAGGCGGTTTTTGGCGGTGCTGCGAGCCGAACCGGGTGCGCATCGGCGGTCCGTATCTGCCGTGCAACGGCGCGCGTACGCATGTGCGCGCCGGCATCCGAGATCCGGCCCCGAACGTGTGCGCGGATGCACGGTTCGGCAGGCGTCGGTCGCGCACGCGATGGGCGGCGAGACGTCGTGCCCGCTTGCCGGCGTGCCGGCCGCTATGTGCATGCGCAACGACGGATGCGTATCGCGCAGCGGCTTCGGCCAGCACCGGCGCCCGGCGCGCACGATCGAACTGCCGACCGTCGTATGCGCTGTCGCGCGAGCCGATCTGCAGGCTCACGGCGGACCGCGTGTGCGAGAGCGCTTCGCCGGTGCGTGCGAAGTCCGATATCCGGCGATCGTGACAGCGCATCGCCGGATGACCGGCCGGCGCGGCGGCACGCGGATTGCTCTCTTCGACGCGTGCGGCAGGGTGCATACCCCGATTCTTCGCGGAGGGAACGACGATGCCTGACGATCCCGGGGACGTCGCGCGTGCGAGCTATCGCGCGTACGTCGACAAGGACCGCGACGCGATCGAAGCGCTGATCGCGCCGGACTTTCATTTCACGAGCCCGCTCGACAACCGGCTCGACCGCGACGCCTATCTGGCGCGCTGCTGGCCGAACAGCACGATGCTCGCCGGCTTCGAATTCGTCGACGTTGCGGTGCAAGGCGAATACGTGTTCGTCGTATACGAAGCCGCGACGACCGCCGGCCGGCGGTTCCGGAATGCCGAGCGCCTGCGCGTGCGCGACGGGCGGATCGTCGAGGCCGAAGTGTATTTCGGCTGGTACGTGCCGCACCACGCGCCCGATGGCGGATTCATCGAATCGGCGCGTTGAACGCGCCGCGGGCATCGCCGCGCCTATCCGGGCACGTCGTCGCCGAGCGCCTGAATGAATCGCGAAAACAGCTCCGGCTGCGACGAGATCCCGAGCTTCGCGTAAAGATGCCGCCGGTGCACCTTCACCGTTTCCGGTGAAATCGCGAGCCGCTCCGCGATCGCCTTCGACGAATTGCCGCGCAGCACCATTCTCGCGATCGCCATCTCGCGCTCGGTGAGCACGCCCGCGCCGAAGCGCGCGAGCGCCTGCTCGACGCGCGCGCCGAGATCGTCGCCGGGCGTCGCGCGCGCGGCGTCACCGACCAGCCGCCAGTGCTGCCGCATCGCCGCGAGCACCCACGGCATCGCGGCCGTCAGCTTGCCGAGCGGCTCGACGTCGAAGCGCGTGGCCGCGCCGAGCGACAGCGACAGCAACAGGTCCGGGTTCGGCCGCAGCAGGATCTGGATTTCGTCGTCGCCGACCGCGTCGCGGAAATAGCTCAGGAAATACTCGCTCTGCCGGAACAGGTCCGGCGCGACTTCCTCGAGACGGTAACAGCCGTCGGCGAGGCCGTCGTGCGCGGCCTGCAGGAACGGATCGAGCAGATATAACCCGTTGAGGTAAAGCGGCACCGGCGACGCGCTGTCAGTGCCGCCCGTGTCGTATTCGTCGAGCACGAGCGGCACGCCGTCGCGGCCGATCGCGGTGGCGAGCGCGTTGTCGAACGGCACCATCTCGTTGAGCAGCAGCACCAGGAAGCGCCAGAAGCGCGGCTGGCCGAGATGATCGATCGCGCGGCCGAGCGCCTGATGCATCGCGATTTCGGAGAAGAGTCGATCCATACCACCACCGGAGGGCGTAACACGAAGGGGGAATAGCGGTCCCGAATTTGGCTTCCTAGACTGCCACGCAACGATTCGGGCCCGAGTATGGGCGTTCAAAAAACGGCAGCAAAGCAACAGGAGAACGAAATGGCGATGATGTCGGAATCGACGGGCACGCTGCAGGCGGCGCCTGCCACGCAAGACGGGCCGCGCGCGTTGTCGCAGACGCTCAGCGTGCGCGACGCGGTGATGATCACCGTGTCGGGCGTGACGCCCGCAAGCTCGATCTTCGTGATCGCGCCGTTCGCGATCCAGCAGGCCGGCAGCGGCGCCGTGCTGTCGTTCGTGCTCGGCGGCGTGCTCGCGCTCGCGTTCGCGCTCTGCTACGCGGAGCTCAGCGCCGCGCATCGCAGCGCGGGCGGCGAATACGTGATGGCCAAGCGCGTGTTCGGCACGCTGCCCGGCTACCTGACCTTCGTCACGGTGCTGTCGGTCAGCGTATTCATTCCGGCCGTGCTCGCGAGCGGCGCCGCGCCATATCTGAACAACGCGCTCGGCACGCGCTTCGGAAACCAGTCGGTTGCGCTGACGATCGTGCTGCTCAGCTACGTGCTCGGGATGCTGAACATCAAGACGAACGCGTGGATCACCGGCGCGTTTCTCGTCGTCGAAATCGGCGTGCTGATGCTGATCGCGGGGCTCGGCTTCGGCTCGCCGCATCGCGGCGTCGACGTGCTCGTCGCGCCGGTCGTCGCGAGCGGCACCGCGCTGGTGCCGGCCACGCTCGCGGCGATCGTGCCGGCGATCGGCACGGCGATCTTCTGCTACAACGGCTTCGGCTCCGCCGCGTATCTCGCGGAAGACTTGCGCGGCGGCAACCGCAATGTCGCGAAGGCGGTGATCTATTCGCTGCTGGTGATTCTCGTCGTCGAACTGGTGCCGCTCACCGCGATCGTGCTCGGTGCGCCGTCGCTGACCGAGCTAACGAAGAGCGCGGACCCGATCGGCTATGTCGTGCGCTCGCTGAGCAATCCGGTGGTGTCGCGCGTGATCAGCGGCGGGATCTTCCTGTCGGTGTTCAACGCGATCATCGCGATCGTGATCGCGATGGGGCGCCTGCTGTACAGCAGCGGCCGGCATGCGCTCTGGTCGCGCAGTTGCAACCGCGCGTTCTCGACGATCCATCCGCGCTTCGACTCGCCGTGGCTCGCGACGCTCGCGCTCGCGGTGCCGTCGTCGGGGCTGGTGTTCGTGTCGAGCCTCGACGAGCTGACCGCGTTCACGGTCGACCTGTTGTTGCTGATCTACCTGATCGTCGGACTGGCCGCGCTGGCAAGCCGCTTCGTTCGCCGCGACGTCGAACATCACTACCGGATGCCGCTGTGGCCCGCGACGCCGCTCGTCGCGGTCGCCGGCGCCGCGTATACGCTCTACACGACGCTCGCGACCGCGACGAAGCCGACCGACCTGATCATCATCGGCGCTCTGCTGGTGGCTGCGCTCGCGATGTATGCGGTGTGGGCGCGTCACAGCGATACGTTCCGCTCGCTCTGACCGTGCGGCACACCGAACCATTGAAAGCCTGGAGGAATTGCATCATGCGCACGAGGGATCTCGGCATCCGCATCGGACTCGGCACGCCGGGCCGCTTCAACGCGATCACGGACGTTGCCGGCGTGCGGGTCGGGCATTGCACGCTGAACGTCGAGAACGGCGACGCATCGATCCGCAGCGGCGTCACGATCATCGAGCCGCGCGCGGGCGCCGCGCACGATTCGCCGTGTTTCGCGGGCGTTCACGTGCTGAACGGCAACGGCGATGCGACGGGGCTCGAGTGGATTCGCGAGGCCGGCCTGCTGACGACGCCGATCGCCTATACGAACACGCACAGCGTCGGCGCGGTGCGCGATGCGCTGGTCGCGAACGAACGCGACGCGGCGGCCGGTCGCGTGTACTGGTGCATGCCGGTCGTGATGGAAACCTACGACGGCCTGCTCAACGACATCTGGGGGCAGCACGTCAGCGCCGCGCACGTGCAGCGCGCGCTGGCTGCCGCGCAGTCCGGGCCGGTCGCGGAAGGCGGCGTCGGCGGCGGCACGGGGATGATCTGCCACGAGTTCAAAGGCGGGATCGGCACCGCGTCGCGCGTGGTCGCGGCGGACGCGGGCGGCTGGACCGTCGGCGCGCTCGTGCAGGCGAACTACGGCGTGCGCGAGATGCTGCGCGTGGCCGGTTATCCGGTCGGCGAAGTGCTGCGCCACGTGCATTCGCCGTTTCGCGCGCCGCACGCGCACGGCGAAGCCGGAATGGGTTCGATCGTCGTGACGATCGCGACCGATGCGCCGCTGCTGCCGCACCAATGCACGCGGCTCGCACAGCGGGCGAGCGTCGGGCTCGCCCGCGTCGGCGGCGGAACCGAGGATTCGAGCGGCGACATTTTCCTCGCGTTCGCCACCGGCAACGACGGGCTGCCGGCCGCGAACTACGGCAGCAAGGGCGCGCCGACGACGGCCGTGAAGATGGTGAACAACGACCATATCTCCGCGTTGTTCGCCGCGGCGGCCGAAGCGGTGGAAGAGGCGATCGTGAACGCGCTGGTGGCGGGCACCGACGTCGAATCGCGCGGCGTGCGGGTCGAAGGGCTCGGGCCGGCGCGCTTGCTCGACGCGTTGCGTGAAGCAGGGTGGCGGCCGCGGCGCGGCGCGTGAAACGGCAAGCGCCGCTTCAATCGAAGCGGCGTGGAACGCAGTGTCGTTGTGGCGAGCGGCCGGCGCGCCGTGTGCGCATGCATGCGAAACGTGCGATGCGCGCGCGGCGGGCGAGGCCGTGACGACGCGCCGTCATGCTCAGCTGCCGAAGTAGACGTTGCAGAAGCTGACCGGGCCCACGCATGCGTTCGGGTCTTCCTGCGTCGATTGGCTCCGTTCGACGCGAACGGCGGGATGGGCGGCTTCGGCGCGGTTCGCCGGTTGCTGCGCGACATCGGCCGGCGCGGGCTGTGCATGCGCGACAGCGGCGGTGAGCGACAGGGCAACGACGGCGAGGTGCAGCGGCTTCATTTCGATTTCTCCTGGTTCAGTGCCAGTCTCGCTGGCAGTGACGAAACTATAGGCTCGCACTGCTTAAGGATTAAGCGCTGCGGGTGGAGAGCTTATTTCCATTCGGAACAAGGATCACGTTGCGCGCGCATCGATCGCGGCCGCTTGCGGTCGATCGGTCCCGCTCGTCAATGACGGTGGCGGTTGAACGGCGCGTCCTTGTCCAGCAGCGCGCTGCGGATGAAGTGCAGGCAGCCGACGATGCGTTGCATCCGGCGGCGCGCATCAGGCACCGCGTACCACGCGTGCAGCGCGTGCTGCGCGGCGCGAATCGCCAGGTTCACCGACTTCAGCGTGCGCGCGTGGTGCACCGGCGTCGGATCGTCGAAGAAGCGCGGCAGCTCGTGCAGTACCGCATCGACAGACGCGGTCCAGCGCAGCGCCTGCGGTGGCTTCGACACGCAGAACCCGTGCAGCTCGTCGCGCAGGTCGATCACCGCGTGGCCGACTTCGAGCGTCGACAGCATCCACCGCAGCGCGTCGCGATGCTGCCGCGTGCGCTTGACGAGCAGCGTGCGCAACTGCGCCATCAGGTCGTGCGTGCTCGACTGGAAGCGCGCGGCGACGCCTTCTCGCGCGCCTTCGCATGCGAGCGTGACCTGGCGGCGCAGGTCGTGCGCGATGCGCGCGGTGAGCCACGGCATGTGGGTCGGAAACACCACAGCGAACACGACGGAGCACGCCAGCATCGCGACGACGACGGCCAAGCCGTTGTTGATCAGCACTTCGGGCGTATACGCGATCGTGTTGTCGGGGCCGGCCAGCAGGCAGAAGAACACCGCGAAGCCGATTCCGTAGCCGGACAGCCCCGGCCGCATCGCGAGAAACGCGCCGAGGCCGAGCACCGGTGCGAGCGCCGCGCACAGCAGCGGAAAGCCGTCGATGTTCGGATACACGTAGCACAGGAACACGTAGCCGGCGGCCGTCGCGAACGCCGCGCCGACGGCCATCTGCGCGACGAACTTCGGCGCACGCGGCGACGTCGAGCTCAGCGCGCACGCGATCGCGGTCGCGATCACGGCGAGCGAGCCGCTCGGCCATTCGGACGCGATCCAGAACGCGCTCATCGCACCGACGGCGACCAGTGTGCGCAGGAACGCGAAGCCGACGAAGAACGAATTGGTCTTTACCGCGTAGCGCGTGACCGAGCGTTCGAGCGCGTGATCGTCGCGGTCGAGCGATGCGCAGGTATCCGCATAACCGACGTACTCGCCGATGAAGCGATACATCAGCTCGATCGCGGTATCGAAATCGAGCAGGCCGCCGGCGGCATGCGCCTCGATCGTACGGCGCGACGCGCGCGCGGCTTTCGGCAACGCGCGATGAAAGCGGCGCAGTTCGAGCAGCGCGCCGGTCGCGGACGCGATCCCGCGCTGTCGTTCGTCGCGCAACGCGGCGATCCGCTGCGCGAGCCCGTCGACGTGAGGCGCGAGCGCGTCGAGCACGGCGTCCGAGCGGTTCGCGCGCAGGCGCTTCACGAGCTGGTGCAGCGCATGCAGCCGCGTGCAGGCGTTCATGAACTCGCTGTTCAGCCGCGCGAGCCGGCGGCTGCGCGCGCGAATGTGCGGGTCCTCGAACGACGCGAATGCGCGATTGGCCTCGAAGCCGACGATCTCGTCGACGAAATCGGCGAAGCGCCGTTCGAAATCGCCGCGCGCGAGCTCGCCCGACAGCGCGCCGGCCGCGAATGCCGCGAACTTCACATCACGTGCGCCAAGCGAACGCAGCAGCGCCTTCGCGGAGCTGAGCGGCAGGATCAGCGCGCTGACCGCGCCGGAGCACGCGATGCCCAGCGCGACCTCTGCGGCGCGCGTGAGCGCGGACTGGAACAGCGTCTGCGGCGTCATCACCGCGGGCAGGCCGATCAGCGCTGCCGTATACCCGGCGAGCACGAACCCGTACCAGCGAAAGTGGCGGTTGCGTACCGCGAGCGCGATGCAGGTGCCGATCCACAGCGTGATGCCGACCGTATACAGCTCCGGCTGTTGCGCGAACAGCCCGCCGAGCGCGAGCGCGGCGACGAGGCCGGCCGCCGTGCCGAGCACGCGGTAGAAGCTCTTCGCGAACACCATCCCCGACAGCGGCTGCATCAGCACGAACACGGTGGTCATCGCCGTGCGCGGCTGCGACATCTCGAGCCGCATCGCGATGCCCATCGCGAGCAGCGCGGCCAGCACGGTCTTCGCGAGATGCAGCCAGATCAGCCCGTCGCTCACGGCCCAGTCGCGCGCGGCGCCGAGCAGCGGATCGAGCCATGCGCTCCATCGTGCCGGTTCGATGGAAGGTCGCTCGATCGCAGGTGATGGCTTCATGAAAAGAAAGGGCGCGTGCGCTGGCGCGGCGCGTCCGGACGGGTCCGTTCGACTGATGAGGCGCCGATTGTAGGAGTGCGGCGCGCGCGCATTAACGCGGCTACGGGGAAACGATAGTTGCAGGCGGCGCAACAATCTGTCGCATCCGGTGGAGGAAAATAGCGGCTCCGCTACACGTGGTTCACAGGAATGGATACGCTACAAAACATGCGGGTGTTTACGCGCGTCGTCGAGACGGGCAGCTTCACCGCGGCCGCGCAATCGCTGAATTCCACGACGGGCGCGATGTCGCGCGCGGTGTCGGAGCTCGAGGCGCGCCTGCGCACCCGTCTGATGAATCGGTCGACGCGCCGTCTCGCGCTGACGTCGGCCGGTGAAAGCTATCTGCGGCGCTGCCGCCAGATCCTCGCCGACGTCGATCGCGCGGAGGAAGAGGCAAGCTGCGCGCACGAGCGGCCAGCTGGCGTGCTGCGCATGCACAGCTTCGCGAGCGTCGGTCATCACTACGTGATGCCCGCGCTGACGCGCTATCACACGCAGTACCCGGACGTGTCGATCGAGCTGTCGCTGTCGCAGCGCATGCCCGACCTGTTCGACGGCACGAGCGACATGGCCGTCGTGACCGCGTCGTCGCTGCCCGATTCGGAACTCGTGTCGCATCTGCTAGGCTCGACGTTCAGCATCCTGTGCGCGTCGCCCGAGTACGTGAAGCGCCACGGCGCGCCCGCGCGTCCGCAGGATCTCGGCGCCCATGCGTGCCTGACGCTCTGCACGCCGGCATTCCCGACGCACGAATGGGTGCTCGAAGGCGCCGACGGCGTCGAGCAGATCCATGTGGCCGGGCCCGTGCAGACCAATACGGCCGAGTCGCTCGCGCTCGCGATTCGCGACGGTATCGGGATCGGCATGCTGCCGCTGTATTCGGCGATCGATGCGCTGCAGGACGGCACGCTCGTGCGCGTGCTGCCCAGCCACATCCTGCAGAAGATGAACGTGTACGCGCTGTATCCGTCGCGCCGCTTCATCGATGCGAAGGTGCGCACGTGGGTCGAGATGCTGCGTGCGCAGGTGCCGGCGATGATCGCGCGCGACGTCGAGACGCTGAACGCAATCGGCAGCGAACCGCAGGCCGCCTGAGCGCCGTTCATGCGTGTGCCGTGTTCAGGGGTGCACGCTGGACCGGCCGCCTCGCGCGACGGAAACCGCGCCCGCACGACAACGGTCATGCGGGCGCGCTGCATTCACAGCGCGGGTTTCGCCGCGACGCCCGATTCGGTTGCGCCCGCGCCGGCGGTCCCATATGCGGCTTGCGCGGCCTTGCGCTCGGCGAGCCGCTTGGCCGCGAGGCGTTCCTGCGCGGCCATCAGGTCGTCCGGATAGTTGCCCGCGTCGCCGAGCGCCGGGTTGTAGCCGACCGACTCGAGGTCGTACAGTTCCTGCAGCACCTGCGCGCGCGTGACGGGCGACCTGGCGGACTGCGCGAACGACAGCGCCGGTGCGGCAAGCAGGACGGCAGTAGCGGCGGTGACGACGAGCGATTTCACGATGTTCTCCTGTAGATGGGGGTGAGGCCGGTTCGGCGACCGATGCGCGATCCGAACCGTCGGTGCCAGTCTATGCAGCGCGTGCGGCGGCAAAAACCCCGATTTCCGGCAGGCAGCTTTCCAGATGACACAACATTGGCGCGCGCCGCCCGTGTCGGCCGAACCCGTTTCACGCAATACGGGCATGGCCGGCGGCCGGCGCGCGCCGGGATCCTGCAAGCGGCGGTCAGAACCGCGTGCGCATGCCGAGCGTGCCGACGATCTGGTTCGCGGTGCTCGATGCGCCGCCCGACGTGTTGACGAACGCCTGGTAGCCGCGTCCCGACGCGTGCTGATACATCGCTTCCGCGTACAGGTCGGTGCGGCGCGACAGCTTGTACACGGCCTGCAGGTCGACCTGGTGCCATTTCGGATCGGTGCCGTGCTTGCTGTCCGGGTTCGACACGCTGCCGTCCGTATACACATAGGCGGCGCCCACGCTGACGGCCGGCGTTACCGCATAGCGCACGTTCACGTCGTAGTTGTTGAACGCGACCTGGCCGGTCGAGCCGAACGAACCCGTGTTGTCGTACTGCGAGCGCGTATAGACGAAGCCGACCGTCGCCGGGCCGAACACGTAGCTGATGCCGCCGCCGTACGTACGCATGCGGTCCGCGCCGACCGACCAGCCGCCCTGGCTCACGCTCTTCGCTTCGGCCACGTCGGCCGCGCCGGCGCTCGCGCTCGTCGAGCCCTTCGTGCCGTTCATCTGCAGGTACGCGCCGGCCACTTTCAGCGGGCCGTTCGTGTAGCTCGCGGCGACGCTGTACGCGCGGTTGCCGGCGAAGTTCGTCGAGTTCGAGAAGCCGTACAGCGCGCCGATCTTGAAGCCCGCGATCGTGTCGCTCGTGTACTTGACCGCATTGTTGATGCGCACCGAGTGGTTCAGGTTGTCGTTGTCGAACGGATGCGCGAAGCCCGCATCGCCGAAGTCGCCGGCCGTCGCGGACAGCGGCGCGACGAAATCGACCATCGTGTCGTACTGGCGGCCGAGCGTCAGCGTGCCGTACCCGCCGCGGGTGAGGCCGACGTACGCATGCCGGCCGAACAGCTTGCCGTGCTGCCCGAGCGAACCGTTGTTCGCGTTGAAGCCGTTCTCGAGCACGAACAGCGCCTTCAGGCCGCCGCCGAGATCTTCGCTGCCGCGCAGGCCGAAACGGCTGCCGTTGATCGCGCCGGACGCCATGCGCCACTGCGCGGCGCCATTCACGTTGTTGGTATAGGCGATGCCGGCGTCGATCAGGCCGTACAGCGTGACCGAGCTTTGCGCGTGCGCGAACGGCGCGAACAGCGCGGCGGCACATGCGCCGGCAACGAGGGTTTTGTTCATGCGGGGACTCCTGCGTGTGGGATGGGATAACCAAAGTTGGGCGCAAGTGTAGGGGCGCGTTCGCCCGATTCCGGCGGCCGGCCCGCGAGCGCTCCATTGCGATGCGTGCAAGAGTGCGTCACACGGCGTTCACAATCCGGCGCGGCCGCGGAATGGCGGGCGTTCCAGCGAAGGGCGCGATGTCCGGCACGCGGCCGGCGCACGTGTCGTGTCGCGGATCGACAACACGCGTGCGGGCGGGGCGGGGAGTTGATCGCCGCACCGGGCGCGTGGAGAATGGGTGAATCCATGCCGAGACAAGGAGACTTCGATGACCATGCATCACCGTCCGTCCTTCAGTGCCGCGCTGTGCTACCGCGACCCGAAAGCCGCACTCGCGTGGCTCGAACGTGCATTCGGTTTCGCGCGTTCGCTCGTCGTGACCACACCGGAAGGCGACATCGCGCATGCCGAAATGAAATTCGGCGACAGTCTCGTGATGATCGGTGGCACGTGGGCCGACTTCATCGCGTCGCCGGAAGACACCGGCGACCGCAATACGCAGCACGTGCACGTGCATCTGCCCGACGATGCGGACATCGACGCGCATTGCGAGCATGCGCGCGCGGCCGGTGCGGACATCCTGCAGGCGCCGGCCGACGCGTTCTACGGCGACCGCGTGTATCGGGCGCGCGATCCCGGCCGGCATGTATGGACGTTCGGCAAGCACGTGCGCGACGTGACGAACGAAGAAATGCACGCGGCGACCGGACTGACGATCGAATACTTCGACTGAATGCGGTACCACGCACCCGATGCCGGTTTTTCCCACTACGCGGCGCGCTGGCGCTGCATGACGCCGAGACCCACATGAATCTTTTCAATGCACGCCTGCGCGGCCGCGACGGGCTGTTCACGATCGGCATCGACGGCGACACGATCGCGCGGATCGACGTGCAGCCCGCGCCGATCACGCCGGCCACGCCTGTCGGTGCCGGCGATATCGATGCGGGCGGCCGTCTCGCGATCCCGCCGCTCGTCGAACCGCATATCCACCTCGACGCCGTGCTGACGGCCGGCGAGCCGGCGTGGAACATGAGCGGCACGCTGTTCGAAGGGATCGAACGCTGGGCCGAGCGCAAGGCGACGATCACGCACGAAGACACGAAGACGCGCGCGCATGCGGCGATCGGCATGCTGCGCGATCACGGGATCCAGCACGTGCGCACGCATGTCGACGTCACCGATCCGACGCTCGCGGCGCTGAAGGCGATGCTCGAAGTGAAGGACGAGGCGCGCGGGCTGATCGACCTGCAGATCGTCGCGTTTCCGCAGGAAGGCATCGAATCGTTCGACGGCGGCCGCGCGCTGATGGAGCAGGCGATCGAACTCGGCGCGGACGTCGTCGGCGGCATTCCGCATTTCGAGAACACGCGCGAGCAGGGCGTCAGCTCGATCCGCTTCCTGATGGAGCTGGCCGAGCGCACCGGCTGCCTCGTCGACGTGCACTGCGACGAGACCGACGATCCGCATTCGCGTTTTCTGGAAGTGCTCGCGGAAGAAGCGCGCGTGCGCGGCATGGGCGCGCGGGTCACGGCCAGCCACACGACCGCGATGGGCTCGTACGACAACGCGTACTGCTCGAAGCTGTTCCGGCTGCTGAAGCGAGCGGGCCTGAACTTCGTGTCGTGCCCGACCGAGAGCATCCATCTGCAGGGGCGTTTCGACACGTTTCCGAAGCGGCGCGGCGTCACGCGTGTCGCGGAGCTCGACCGCGCGGGCCTGAACGTGTGCTTCGGGCAGGATTCGATCAAGGATCCATGGTATCCGCTCGGCAACGGCAACATCCTGCGCGTGCTCGATGCCGGCCTGCACATCTGCCACATGATGGGCTACCAGGATCTGCAGCGTTGCCTCGATTTCGTGACCGATCACAGCGCGACGACGATGCACCTCGGCGACGCTTACGGGATCGCGGTCGGCCGCCCGGCGAACCTGATCGTGCTCGACGCGGACAGCGACTACGAAGCCGTGCGCCGCCAGGCGAAGGCCACGCTGTCGATGCGCCACGGCAAGGTGATCATGCGGCGGGAGCCGGAGCGCGTCGCGTATCCGGAGTGAGGAGGCGTGCGGCGGCGACGGCGGCACGCGTCGCGCTGGTTTATGTATGCGTGAAATACATGAGTTGATCAAAAAAATACGTTTGTTTCATGAGAGGTCGACGCCTACGATTCGGTGCTGACAGCGGCGTGCGCGGTGCGCGCCGTCTTTTCCACGCTCGTTCGCCGATACCATGCGCCTCGATCTCCCGTCCGCTCCCGCGTCCGCTTCGCCGCCCGCCAGTCCGCTCGCGCGGATGGCCGCCGTCACCATCCTGACCGGCGTCGGCGCGGGGTTCGGCGGGATGCTGCTCGCACTGCTGCTGCACGCGATCCAGCACGTGGCTTACGGCTACAGCCTCGCGCACGTGGTCGGCCCTACAAGCTTCCTGACCGGTGTGAGCGAGGCCGACCCGCTGCGGCGCGTTGCGGTGCTCATCGTCTGCGGGCTCGTCGCGGGCGGCGGCTGGTGGGCGCTGTACCGGTACGGCCGGCCGCTCGTCAGCATCCGCCGCGCGGTGCGCGCGGCGGATCCGCGGATGCCGTTCGTCAGCACGACGGTCCACGCGCTGCTGCAGATCGTCACCGTCGCGCTCGGTTCGCCGCTCGGCCGCGAGGTCGCGCCGCGCGAGATCGGCTCGCTGCTGGCCGGGCGGCTCGCGCACCAAGCGGGGTTGACGCCGGCGGATTGCCGATTGATGGTCGCGTGCGGTGCGGGCGCCGGCCTCGCGGCCGTCTACAACGTGCCGCTCGGCGGTGCGGTGTTCGTGCTCGAAGTGCTGCTCGGCACGTTCGAGCTGCGCGCGCTGGTGGTGGCCGTCGTCACGTCGGCGATCGCGGCGGCCGTCGCGTGGATCGGCCTCGGCAACGAACATCAGTACACGGTGCCTGCGTTCGTGCTGAGCACGCCGCTCGTCGCGTGGTCGATCGTCTGCGGGCCGCTGTTCGGTTTCGCCGCGTACGGCTTCGTGCGCCTCACGACGCGCGCACGGGCCGATGCGCCGAAGGGCCGGCTGCTGCCGCTGCTTGCGCTGCTCAACTTCGCGGTGATCGGCGTGCTGGCGATGCGCTTTCCGCAACTGCTCGGCAACGGCAAGGGGCCGGCTTCAATGGCGTTCGACGGCACGCTGACGATCGGGCTCGCGGCGACGCTGCTCGTGCTGAAGGTGGCGATCGAGGCGTGCAGCCTGCGCGCGGGTGCCGAAGGCGGGCTGCTGACGCCCGGTCTCGCGAATGGCGCGCTGCTCGGCGTCGTGCTCGGCGGGCTGTGGAGCGTCGTCTGGCCGGGTGCGTCGATTGGTGGATGCGCGCTGGTGGGCGCGACCGCGTTCCTCGCCGCGTCGATGCAGATGCCGATCACGGCCGTCGTGCTGTTGCTCGAATTCACGCGCGCGAATCACGACAGCCTCGTGCCGATGCTGCTGGCCGTGGCCGGTTCGCTCGTCGCGTACCGGTTCGCGCAGCGGGTGGCGGAGCGGCGTGCGCAGGCGATCGCAGCCGTCGGCACGCCGGAGGCGGTTGCGCGCTAGCCAGGCTCGCGGCCGGCCACATCAGAGTACCGCGAGCGCGACGAACCGCGTCTTGCCTTCGCGCGTTCGGCGGGCCTCTCCTGGATACTGGAAGGGCGCTGGGCGCGCGTAATTCCCTTGTAAAGTGGATTAGCACTGAAAATCCGATGCTAAGACCCAACAATCGGGAATTAGGGGCTGGCGTCCGGCAGGTCGCAATTCTTACATAAAACTTTCAAGTCGCGCATCATGACACCTCGATTCGATGGATTCGAAGGTATCCGGATGACATGAGCAGTCCCGACCCCGCGATGCGGTTCCTCGAGTCGAATTCATTTCGATAACAAGGAGCCAAAGTGACAAGACCATCATTTACCGTTGCCTGGGCGGCATCTCGGCGAATCTACGACCCTGCAAATTCCGGCGAGCGCGTCGCGAAAGTGATAGGCGGATACGTCGAGAAGAACGTCAATAATCCGAACCCAGCGGAGCGATGGAGCAATACATGTGCGGTGAGGATGAGTTATATCCTGGGCGAAGCCGGTATGGCGATGCCGCGAATCCCCGGACAAACGGTATCGGGCGGAGACAATCGGCAATACTTTTTTCGTGTCAGAGACTTGATTCGTTTTCTTGAGCAACGATGGGGCAAGGCAGAGGCGGTCAAATACCCGCCGTCGACCGGAGGTCCGCTTGCGGGTCGACAGGGCATCATCCTGTTCGAGGTGTCCGGGTGGAGGGATGCTCAGGGTCACGCTACGCTGTTCAACGGGCGGACGTGTTACGACCGCTGCTATTTCAACGAACCGGGCGCGCGGTATCGCACCGATCGCGCGAATTTTGGAGTCCGTCATGAGGGGAGCCTGGATCGCTGCCGCGTTGGCGTGCATCGCGCTTCAGCCGGCGATCGGTGCGGCGAAGGATGCCGCACAGGCGTCGCCGGAGGCAGGCTCACGGACTTACATCCAGAACTTCAAGGACATGGTGCTCTCGGCGTGCCTCGCTACCGCGTACAAGCAGGCGCCCGGCGTAAGCAAGGACATCGGCAGCAGCACGAGCGCGTTGCGCGACTGGAGCTACTACGACATGGAGCGTGCGCCTGACGTCATTCACGCGCTGGTCGAGAAGTACCTGGCTCGCGATTACCGGAATCCGGTTGTCGAATCGGAAGTCACGGGTGTGAAGTTCGATTTCCTGAAGTGCATCGATCTGTATCACGGCAACGAACTGGACGCCGCGGCGAAGCAGCTGGTGTTACGCCCGAACAGTACCTATCGCGCCGAGCATTCGACGAAGCCGCAGTAGCGATCCCCGCCCGGCTGCGCGACCGCCTGCCCCGATGCCGGCGCGAGCGCAGGTCGCCAACCATTATCCGATCGGGCAGAATCGGCCTGCCCAGTTTCCACCGACGGACGCTGCATGACCGAACCGACCGAGCCTCCCGGCCGCCGCGCTTACGCGAGCTTCGCGCAACGCTATGCGGACATCGCGCCGACGAAGGCGCACAACGCGCTGTACGAGCGTCCGGCCACGCTGGCGCTGCTCGGCGACGTCGGCGGCCTGACGGTGCTCGATGCCGGCTGCGGGCCGGGCATCTGCAGCGCGCATCTCGCCGGTCAAGGCGCAACCGTGCATGCGTTCGACGTGACGCCGGAGATGGTTGCGCTCGCGCGAACGCGCTGCGCGGGGCTCGCGGTCGACGTCGTGGAAGGCGACCTGGAGGCGCCGCTCGGGTGGCTGTCCGATGCGTCGGTCGACAAGGTGCTGTGCTCGCTCGCGCTCGACTACGTGCGCGACCTCGCGCCGACGCTGCGTGAATTCCGGCGCGTCGCGCGTCCGGGCGGCACGCTCGTGTTTTCGATGGCGCATCCGATGCGCGACTGGATGGACGCGCGCACGCGCGGCGACGGCACGTACTTCGACACGAGCCGTTTCGGCTTCCACTGGTCGGGTTTCGGCGAACCGAAGCCGTATGTCGAAGCGTGGCGCCGGCCGCTTGCCGACATCCTGAACGCGCTTGCCGACGCCGGCTGGCGGCTCGACCGGTTCGTCGAACCGGCGCCGCTGCCCGAGATGAAGGCCGTGTCGGAGCGGCTCCATGCGGAGCTGTCGCTCGCGCCGGCGTTCGTGTGCATCCGCACGCGGCGCTGACGGCACGCGGCCGCGGCCCAGCCGTCAGCGTGCCGGCTCGTCGGTCAGCGTGCCGAGAAACGCTTCGATATCCTTGATGTCCTGCTCGGTCATCGCGGGCTTGTCGCCGGGCTTGCGATCGAACGGCGCATCGGTCACGTCGACGTTCGCGCGGTACTTTGCCGGGATGTCGTCGTACATGTCGATCTTGCCGTCCGCGCCGCGCGGATAGAACTTCTGCGGCGAGATGCTACGTTCGTTGTAGAACGCCATCACCTGGTCGAGCGTATGGAACACGCCGTTGTGGAAGAACACGTGGCGCGTCGCCGCGTTGCGCAGCGTCGGCGTGAGGAACATCCCGCAATATTGCGTCTGGTCCTTCAGGTCGTCGCGGAACGGCCCGCACACGCCCAGATCGTAGAACGCCGGGTTGCGGTTCTGCGCGAGCGCGCGGTTGCGCGGCGCACCGAGCGCCTCGTACTGATAGTCGGTAAACATCGGCGGCAAGCCGTCCTTGCCGGGCTTCGACAGGTGGCAGCCGGCGCAATTCGCCTTGTCCGGATCGTTGAACAGCCGCAGCCCGCGCAGCTCGGCCTGCGTAAGGCGCGCGCGGCCCTCGAGCCAGCGGTCGTACTTGCTGTTGTATGGATGGAACGACGGATCCTCCACCTGATACCGCGCGATCGCGAACATGGCCTCCGACACCGCGAGCTGCGGCGTGGAGAACACGCGCGGCCCGAACAACTGCTCGAACTGCGCGCGATGCGGCGACTGCGCGAGCTTGCGCGCCACGTCGCCGATGCTCGCGTTCGCCATTTCGACCGGATTCAGCAGCGGCCCGAACGCCTGCTGCTGTAGCGTATCGGCGCGGCCGTCCCAGAACAGCCCGCCTTGCGGCACGAGTTGCGGCGCGGCCGCCGTGCCGGCCACCTTCTGCGCCTTGACGACACCGGCCGCCGACGCGGCCTGCTGCGCGACGCTCGGCGCCGCATCGTTTTCGCCGGCATCGGGGCCGATGCTGAAATTCGGCTGGCGGTACAGGTACATCAGCGACGGCGGCGGGCGATAGCCGTGCTGCGTCATCGCGAGGCCGCCCGGCTGCACGTCGAGCGCGTTCGGCGGGCCGTACGCATGATCGGGGCTGTGACACGACGCGCACGACTGCTTGCCGGACGCCGACAGCGACGGATCGGCGAACAGCGCACGCCCGAGTTGCGCGACGGCCGACAACGGCTGCGCGGCGGGACGCTGCAACACGACCGGATGCGCGTTCGCGCCGGTCCAGCCGGCAACGACGTCGCCGATCGCCGCCGGCGTGCGCGCCGGAAACGCGATCGCGAATGCGCCGTAGCCGAGCACCGCCGCGCCGAGCACGAACGCCGCGCGACGCAGCACGCGGGCAGCGGAGCGCGGCGCCGCGGCGCCGGATGATTCGGAAGAAGGGAACGCGGGACGAGCTGTCATGCTGTCGGTCGAAAGTCGGATGCCGCGCAAACGCGGCGCGTTAAACGGAAACGGCCGGCGCACGATGCGCCGGCCTGCTGCTTGCCGCGACCGGCTGCGCGATGCCGGTCAGATCGACGGCGCCGCGCTCAGCACGGTGCCTTGCGTCGGATCGAGATACAGCGGCGCCGTGTTCGGCTTCGACGCGAAGTCGAACAGCCCGCGCAGGTCGCCCGCCGTCGCATCGAACGAACCGCCGCCGATGCGCTGGCCGCCGAGCCAGTTGTCCTCGATGAAGCGCACGACGGACGCCTGGTCGATCAGCGTGTGGTCGACGTAGTTCTGCTTCGCGTATGGCGAGATCACGACGAGCGGGATGCGCACGCCCGGGCCGCAGCGGCCGTTCACCGTTCCGCCGTTCACGCCGGTGGTGCCGCCCGTGCCGCACTTGCCGTTGCCGTTGACCTGATCGACGGCGTCGGACGATGCATGCGTCGGCGTCGTGTACGCATGGTCGTACCAGCCGTCCGAGTCGTCATAGGTGACGATCACGGCCGTGTTCTGCCAGTCGGGCTGCTGCTGCAGGAAGTTGACGACCTTCGTGACGAACGCCTGCTCGTCGAGCGGATCCGAGTAGCCCGCGTGCCCGTCCTGCGCGGCCGGCGCCTTCAGGAAGCTGACCGACGGGAAGTTGCCGGCCTTCACGGCCGCGAAGAAGTCGTCGGTGTCGTACTGGTGGTTCGCCGGTTCGGGCGTCTTGCCGTCGGCTTCGACGCTCGAGCCGATCGCCGCGACCGAACTCGGGCGCGTGTGCTGCGGGTTCGCGGTCGACGCGTAGTACTGGAACCAGTTGTGGTGCGGGATGTAGTCGGCCGTCGCGGCGTTCACGGCAGTGGCGACGGTGCTGCGGTTGCAGCCGGTCGTGCCGTTGCTGTTGGTCGTCGACAGGTTGAAGCCGCCCATGAAGCCGCCCCACGTGATCTTCGCCGCGTTCAGCAAGTCGCCGATGTTCTTGCCGCTCATCATCGCCTGATCGGTCGTGCTGGAACACACGTCGTAGCCCGGATCGACGTCGTTGATCATCGTGAAGCCGCCCTGGCCGTCGTTGATGTAGTACGAGCTGGCGGCGAGCGTCGACGGCTGCTTCGACGTCTTGACGATCTGCATTCCGTTGGTCTGACCCGACACGACGTTCAGCGCGCCCGGCGTCGATGGCCCGTAGACCGTCGTATACGCGTTGTCGCTCATCGCGAAGCGCTGCGCATAGTTCCACAGCGCGGTGACGGTGTTGCCGTCGAAGTAGCCCATCACCTGGCCCTTCGTGCCGAACGCGCCGGCGCCGCCGGACGAGCCCTTGCCGGTGTATTTCGGAAACAGGTCGGCGAGGCCGTTGTCCTCGGCCTGCTGCTCGGCCGTGTACGCGTGGTTCTGGTCGGCAGTCGCGGCCTGCGTGCGGTCGAGGCGGAACGGGTTCGCGGCGTCCGCGCCGTTGGCCGTGTTCGTGAAGTTCGGGTTCGCGGTGAGCAGCGTGTCCGTCAGCCCGTTGATCGCCGGCGTGCCGGCCTTCGCGGTGAACGCCGGTTCGCCGGCCGGGTTCGCCGCATTCGGATACGTGCCGAAGTAGTGGTCGAACGACACGTTTTCGCCGTAGATGACGACGACGTGCTTGATCGGCGTGGCGGTCTGCAGTGCGTCCTGCGACGACACGGGAGGCGTCGACGTGGGATCGTCGCTGCCGCCGCAGGCGAACAGCGCCAGCGCTGCACCGGCGCAGGCAGTGACGAGCAAGGCTTGACGGAACATCGGGAAACTCCAGGCTAAGGTCATCGATGGTGGAGAACGGCCCCGTCGCCGTGTCGGTTCGGCGCGGAGCGCGCGAGGGAGCACGCGCATTGGAACAGCCGCGTATGAAGATATGGGGACGGAGTGTTTTCGCGACGGTTGCGCTGCGGTATCGGTTTCATTACGACCCGGTGCGATGCGAAAGAGAACGGAAAGGGCCAGACCGTCTGCAATTTCGCCGTCACATGCCGCCGTGTGCCGGATGTGGCGGCGCAAGCGGCTCGGGACGGAAAGGGCGAGCCGTGGCCGGGACGTGTTCGGGGCGCCATGCGTCGCTTTTTTGACAATCCGGTGACGCATTCATACGATGAACGCCTGCCGCGCGCCGCGCGGCCTCCGACCGTCATCGAGGTCCCGCGTGCCGATCCCCGTTCTGTTTGCCGTTCTGTGCGCGGCGTTCCTGCACGCATCATGGAATGCGCTGGTTCGCAGCAGCGGCGACCGGCTGCGCTCGGCCACGGTGCTACAGATCGCGATCGGGCTGTTCGCGCTGCTGTTCCTGCCTGCCGCCGCGCCTATCACGCCGGCGAGCTGGTTCTACGTCGTCGCTTCGGCCGCGCTTCACGTCGTCTATACGCTGCTGCTCGTCCGCGCTTACGAGCACGGCGACCTGAGCGTCGCGTACCCGGTCGCGCGCGGCACCGCGCCGCTGCTGGTCACGCTCGGGGCGGCGGCGTTCGCGGGCGAGCGCCTGAACATCGGCGCGCAATGCGGGCTCGTGCTGATCTGCGCGGGCATCATGGCGATCGGGCTGGAACGCGGGCGCGGCGCGAAACACCGGATGATGCAGGTGCTGCCGACCGCTTTCGCGACCGGCGTGTCGATCGCGGCGTACAGCGTGGTCGACGGAATCGGCGTGCGGGAGAGCGGCAGCACGGTCGGCTATACCGCGTGGATGTTCGTGCTGACGGGCGCGACGATGGCCGCGTACTACCGGCTGCGGGCGGGGCCGTTGCGGCTGACGCAGGATGTCGGCGAGACGGCGAAGGCCGCCTGCGGCGGCGTGTTCGCGGCGCTCGCGTACGGCATCGTGATCTGGGCGATGGATCGCGCGCCGATGGGGCCGGTGTCGGCGCTGCGCGAAACGAGCGTGGTGTTCGCGGCGCTGATCGCGCGCGTCTATCTCGGCGAGCGGCTGACGCCGCGTCGGGCGGGCGGGTGCCTGGTGATTGCGTGCGGCGCGCTATTGATCAGTGCGTTCGACGCGGGGCACTGAGCACGGCCGCCGCGCAACGTGCCGGCCGGCGTCGCGCGAGCCGCCGCGTCAACTCTCCACCGGCATCGCACTCGTGCACTTGATCTCGTCGAGACACACGCTCGAATGCACGCCGCTCACGCCGGGAATGCGCATCAGCGTCTCGAGCAGGAACGTGGACAGCCCTTTGAGATCGTGCGCGACGACCTTCAGCACGTAGTCGATGTCGCCCGTCACCGAAAAACATTCCTGGATCTGTGCGAGGTCCGACACGAGCTTCTGGAACTTCGACAGGTCGCGGATATGCCCGCGCTCCATCGTCACATGCACGAACGCGGTGACGCCGAACCCGAGCGTGTCGGGGCACAGACGGGTTTCGTAACGGCGGATCGCGCCGATCTCCTCGAGCCGTCGATGGCGCCGCAACGTCTGCGCGGGTGACAGGCCGACGGCCTTCGCCAGGTCGAGATTCGACGCGCGGCCGTTCTCCTGCAACACCGACAGCAACTGGCGATCGATGCGATCGAGAACCGGTTCAGGCATTTTTGTTTCCTCATCTGTCTCCCGGATGCAATCTTATCTCATAATGTAGGGTTTGCATGAGCGGGTTACGCAACCCGATTTCGCCGTCGCGACGCTAAACTGACGCCGGATTTTCGTGTGCGGCCGCAGCACTGCGGGCGGCAGCGACGGTCGGCGGCCGGTCTGGCGGGCCCGCGGACAGGGAATCGGGCGTCGTCGCACGAAGATTGCAGTCCCCAACCCGGCGGCCCCACGAACGGCCGCCGGCACAGTAAAAACAGCGCCCGGCACACCGAGGCGCGCCGCACCGCTTCCGGCGGAGGCGGACAGAGTGGAGAAGACATGGTTTCTGGAAACGACAAGGACGGCCTGAAGCGGGGGCTGAAGAACCGGCACATCCAGCTGATCGCGCTCGGCGGCGCGCTCGGCACGGGGCTCTTCCTCGGCATCGCGCAGACGATCAAGATGGCCGGCCCGTCCGTGCTGCTCGGCTACGCGGTGGCCGGCGTCGTCGCGTTCTTCATCATGCGCCAGCTCGGCGAGATGGTCGTCGACGAGCCCGTTGCCGGCTCGTTCAGCTACTTCGCCGACAAATACGTCGGCCACTTCACCGGCTTCCTGTCCGGCTGGAACTACTGGGTGCTGTACATCCTCGTCAGCATGGCCGAGCTGTCGGCCGTCGGGATCTACGTGCAGTACTGGTGGCCCGGCGTGCCGACCTGGGTGTCGGCGCTGGTGTTCTTCGTCGCGATCAACCTGCTGAACCTGGCCAGCGTGAAATCGTACGGCGAGACGGAATTCTGGTTCTCGATCATCAAGGTCGCCGCGATCGTCGGGATGATCGGCTTCGGCGGCTGGTTGCTCGTGAGCGGCCATGCGGGGCCGCAGGCGAGCATCGCGAACCTGTGGCAGCACGGCGGGTTCTTCCCGAACGGCGTGTCGGGGCTCGTGATGTCGATGGCGGCGATCATGTTCTCGTTCGGCGGACTCGAGCTGATCGGGATCACCGCGGCCGAGGCCGACGATCCGAAGCACAGCATTCCGCGCGCGACGAACCAGGTGATCTACCGGATCCTGATTTTCTACATCGGCGCGCTGGCCGTGCTGCTGTCGCTGTATCCGTGGGAGAAGGTCGTGACCGGCGGCAGCCCGTTCGTGCTGATCTTCCATGCGCTGAGCAGCAACGTCGTCGCGAACGTGCTGAACGTCGTCGTGCTGACGGCCGCGCTGTCGGTCTACAACAGCGGCGTGTACAGCAACAGCCGGATGCTGTTCGGCCTCGCGAAGCAGGGCAACGCGCCGAAGGTGCTGTGCTCGGTCAACAAGCGCGGCATTCCGCTCGCCGCGCTCGGCGCGTCGGCGCTCGCGACCGGCGTGTGCGTGCTGGTCAACTACTTCATGCCGGGCAAGGCGTTCGAGGTGCTGATGGGCCTCGTCGTGTCGGCGCTGATCATCAACTGGGCGATGATCACGCTGATCCACCTGAAGTTCCGCCAGGCCAAGCGCGTCGCCGGGGAGCAGACTTCGTTCCGCAGTCTGGGCTATCCTTTCACGAATTACCTGTGCCTGGCCTTCATGGCCGGCATTCTCGTCGTGATGTACCTGACGCCGGACCTTCGCCTGTCTGTGTACCTGATCCCCGTATGGCTCGCGGTGCTCGCGATCGGGTATCGCTTCCGTCAGAAGAATGCCGGCTACGCGTTGCGCGACCGCGCGTCCGCGCGCTGACCCCACCGGCACAGGCACCCCGACCACTGTTCCAAACGAGACCGACATAGCCATGTTCGAACACATCGACGCGTACCCGGGCGATCCGATCCTGACGCTCAACGAGAACTTCCAGAAAGATCCGCGCGATCGGAAGGTCAACCTGAGCATCGGCATCTATTTCGATGCCGAAGGCCGGATTCCGGTGATGGACGCCGTGCGCGAAGCCGAAACCGCGTTGCAGCGCGATCTCGGTCCGAAGCCGTATCTGCCGATGGTCGGCCTCGCCGCGTATCGCGATGCCGTGCAGGCGCTCGTGTTCGGCGCCGATCATCCGGCGCGCGCGGCCGGCCGCATCGCGACCGTGCAGACGCTCGGCGGCTCCGGCGCGCTGAAGGTCGGCGCGGATTTCCTGAAGCGCTACTTTCCGGACGCACAGGTGTGGCTGAGCGACCCGAGCTGGGAAAATCACCGCTTCATCTTCGAGCGCGCGGGCTTCACGGTGAACACGTATCCGTACTACGACGAAGCGACGGGCGGCCTGAAGTTCGACGCGATGCTCGCGGCGATCGACGCGCTGCCCGCACGCAGCGTCGTGCTGCTTCACGCGTGCTGCCATAACCCGACCGGCGTCGATCTCGACGAAGGGCAGTGGGAGAAGCTGATCGACGTGATCGACGCGCACGGGTTGCTGCCGTTCGTCGACATGGCGTACCAGGGCTTCGGCGCGGGCCTCGACGCGGACGCGTTCGCGGTGCGTGAGCTGGCTCGCCGCGGCGTGCCGGCGCTCGTCGCGAACTCGTTCTCGAAGAACTTCTCGCTGTACGGCGAGCGCGTCGGCGGGCTGAGCGTCGTCTGCGAGGATGCGGCGGCTGCCGAGCGCGTGCTGGGCCAGCTGGCCGGCGCGGTGCGCTCGAACTACAGCAACCCGCAGACCTACGGCGCGAAGGTCGTCGCGACCGTGCTCAACACGCCCGCGCTGCGCAAGCAATGGGAAGAAGAGCTCGCCGCGATGTGCCGCCGCATCGCGCGCATGCGCCAGTCGATCCACGACGGCCTGCGCGACCACGTCGGCGGCGAGGCACTCGCGCGCTACGTGAAGCAGCGCGGGATGTTCACGTACACGGGCCTGACCGAATCGCAGGTCGACGCGCTGCGCGAAGTGCACGGCGTGTATATCCTGCGTTCGGGCCGCATGTGCGTCGCGGGCCTGAACGATTCGAACGTCGGCATCGTCGCGGACGCGATCGGCAAGGTGCTGAAGAGCGGCGTCTGACCGGAGCGCCTGCAGGCGCTCCGGCGCCGTCGCCGACACCGGCTGTCTTCCACGCGGAGGCAGCCGGTTTTTTTTGCGCGCCGGCGGCGCGGCGTTACGATATGACGGATCGAACGCATCGCATTCACGATGAAGGAGCGGCATGGCAATTCGGATCGTACGGCTCGGCACGCCGCGCACGGCAGGCGAGGGCGTGAGGATCGGCACGGTGCGGCGGCCGCCGCGCGGCGTCCCCAAGGCTGAATTCGCGACGCGCAACTACTATGATGTATGGTTGCCGACGCTGTCGCCGAGCGCCGAGCTCGTCGCGCAAGCGCAGGCTGCTGAAACCGACGCTGAATGGCGCGCGTTCGCGCGCCGCTTCCGTACGGAGATGGCGCAGGGCGACGCGCCGAAGGTGCTCGATCTGCTCGCCGCGCTGTCGGCGACGAGCGCGTTCTCGATCGGCTGCTATTGCGACGACGAACGCCGCTGCCATCGCAGCGTGCTGCGCGAGTTGCTGGCGGAGCGCGGTGCGGCGATCGACGCCGGCGCGAGCTGAGCGCCAGCCGGGCCATGCGATGACGCGCCGCAACGTGCGGCGCAGCGAGCCCGTTGACGTGGGTCAAGCGTGCGGCGGCGCCGGCCGCTATGCTGATGTGATGGATATCACGTGTCCCGACGATGGCAGGCGAACAGATGCAGATTGTCTTTCCACCGGAACCGCCCGAATATTGCGCACGCGATCTGGTCGTCGCGTTTTCGGCGCTGGTCGACGGCCGCTGCGTGCAGTGCGCGGTCACGGCCGAAGCGCTGGAAGACCATTTCGGCGCGCCGTCGCTGCTCGAACGCGACTTGCTGGATGCGTTCGAAGCGCATCGGCCGGCGATCGAGGCGATGGCACGACGAATGCTCGATGAAATCGGCGGCCGGCCGGTGCTGCTGCACAGCGGTCATTTCCGGATCGGCGTCTGATACCGCAGGAGGGCGCATGACACTGCAAGGCACGCTTCATGAACGCGACTGGTCGGTCGAAATCGAGACGCGGCCGTGCGGATCCGGCGAGTTCCGCTGTCGCGTGTCGGTCGAGCACGGCTCGGGGCCCGCGCGTTTTCATCATACGTTCGAGCACAGTCACGCGTACGCGACCGAGCACGAGGCGGCGATCGAAGGGCTGCGCGCCGGGATGACGTGGATCGAAATGAAGGCATCGCAGACGTTCAGCGTATGAGCGGCTTCACGCCGGCGGATGCGGGGCGCACGGCTGCATCCAGCGCCGCGCGGCGCGATACGCATGATGCGCGGTTCCGCCGCGCACGGAACCGACACACACTGGAACAGGTAACGCGGTCGACGGCGTGCGGCCCCATCAGGAGAAACGACATGGGCGTGGGCATGCAGATCGTCTGCGTCGGATTCGCGGGTTCCGCCGCGCTCGAAGCGGAAGCGGGCGCGCAGCTGGTGCGGCTCGAACGATTCCGCGCGCGGCTCGACGATTGCCGTCTGGAGATCGAATCGCGGCCGACCGCCGACGGCGGCCGCGCATACGACGTGCGGCTCGAGCTGCTGACGAACGATCGTGCGCCGGTATCGCTGTCATCCAGCACCAGCGGCGACGTGAACGACGCGATCCGCCGCGCGTTCGCGCAGGCCGAGGCGGCGCTGTCCGCGTGGCAGGCGGGGGAGCCCGGCGCGGCGGGGTTGCGGGCGGTCACGCGGTAACGCGTGCCGCGCGGTGCGTCAGACCTGCGCGAGCGCGTGCGCGTCGATGATCCGCACGCGCTTGCCGCGCGTTTCGACGAGCGCGTCCCGATGAAACCGCGAGAACATCCGGCTGACCGTCTCGAGCTTCATGCCGAGATAGCAGCCGATTTCCTCGCGCGTCATCCGCAGGTTGAATTCCGATGCCGAATAGCCGCGCGCCTCGAAGCGCGACGACAGGTTCAGCAGAAAATGCGCGACGCGCTGCTCGGCCGACATCGTTCCGAGCAGCAGCATCTGGCTCGATTCGCGGACGATCTCGCTGCTCAGCATCTGATAGAGAAAATGCTGCATCGGCTTCATTTCGCGGCATGCGGCCTCGAGCGCGCCGAACGGGATGATGCACACGACGCTGTCCTCGAGCGCGATCGCGTCGCAGCAGTGCTGGCCGCCGCCGATCCCGTCCATCCCGAGCGTTTCGCCGGCGATCTGGAAGCCGGTCACGTGCTCGCGGCCGTCGCGATGCATCATCACCGTCTTGAACGACCCCGCGCGCACCGCGTAGATGCTGTGGAACGGATCGTCGGTGCGGAACAGCGCGTCGCCCTGACGAACGTGCCGGGTCGAGCAGATGATCGCGTCGAGCCGGCCGTAGTCGTCGGCGGTGAGATCCGGCGGCAGGCACATCGAGCGCATCGCGCAGCCCGAGCAGCGCGCGACCTGATGTTTGGCGACGTCGGTGCGTGCAACCTCATGAAGCGGAATCGCGGGCCGACGCGCGACGGGCACGGCGCAGGCGGTGGCGGTAGACATGAATCACTCCGGCTCGGTCAGGGGTGGTGCGCGCGAGCGCGTACCAGGGATTCGATGACGCGGCATGCAGCGTCGAATTCGGCGGTCTTGTCGAAGAAATGATCGGCGCCCGCTGCCGCACATGCCTCTCTGAATGCCGGCGCCGAGTGGTTCGTCAACACGATCGTGACGACCCGCGGCGCGGCCTTCGACAACATGCCGATCAGGTCGAGACCGCTGCCGTCCGCGAGCCGCAGGTCGGCGATCACCACGTCCGCGCCGCTGCCGACGATCTGCATCCACGCGTCCTCGCCGTCTTCCGCTTCGCCGACCACCACGACACCGCGAATCGCGCCGACGAGCAGCGCGATCCGTTGCCGGACGGCGACGGCGTGATCGACGAGAAACACCCGGAGCGCGGCGTCGGGTGGCAGGCTGGCATTCATGCGGCCAGTATCGTGTTGCGCCGCCAAAAATGAAATCGGCCGAATTGGAAGTTCGTGTAGGCCGCTTCGACGCGTTGTAGGGCGTTTCCTACAACGCGTACGGAAAACCGGCGGCGCCGTGCGCGGGCCGCGGCGGCGCATGGGCGGCGCGCAAGCAGTTGCCGGGGGCCGCCGCCGTCGTCGCCGAATCAGCCGCGCTGGCGCGCGTCCAGCGCATCGCGCGCCGCGCGGCACGCGGCGAGATCCCATGCGGCGCAGCCGACGGTCTTGAACAGCAGCGGGCCGCGGCGCTCGAAGCGGCCTGCCAGCACGTCGGCCAGCGACGCGACCTGCCGCCAGTCGACCTGCGCGACGATCAGATCGCCGGCCTCGTGGCGCGCGCCGGCCGGATCGTCGACGACGAGCCGGCTGTGGCGCACGGTGTCGGCGCCGATCTCGGCCGCATCGGCGGTGAACGCGCCGACACCCACCACCAGGCGGCCTTCGCGCGCCGCTTCGCGATAGACCGGCGTGCGGCTCGTCGTCAGCGTGACGACGACGTCGATCGCGTCGGGAATCGCGTCACCGTCGAGCGGCGCGAGCTGCGGCGCCTGCGCGCGGTGTGCGGCGCAGAACGCCGCCGCATTGCCGGCGCGCGAGCCGCGTACGTGCAGGCGCGCATCCGGAAAGATCGCCGCGAGCGCTTCCGCATGATTGGCCGCCTGCTTGCCGGTGCCGATCAGCAGGATGTCGCGGGGCGCGGCGCCGTGCAGCGCCTGGATCCCGAGCGCGGTGACGGCCGCCGTGCGGCGCCCGGTGACGGTCGGGCCGTCGAGCACGAAGCGCATTTCGCCCGTCGTCGCGTCGTACGCGCTGACCTGGCCGAGGATCGTGGGCAGGCCGCGTGCGCCGTTGCCCGGGCAGACGTTCACGAGCTTGTGGCTCGCAAGGTCGCGCGCACTCGACGGCATCGATAGCATCACGCCGCCCGCCTGCAGCGGCACGACGAGCCGTTCGGGGCTGCCGATTTCGCCGGCCGCGTATTCGGCGACGGTGTGCGTCAGCGTGGCGAGCAGCGCCGGGTAGTCGAGCAGCGCAGCCGTTTCGGCAGCGTCGAAGGCGGGAATCCGGGTGAGTGCGGTCATCGTGTCGGTCGGTCGTGTCGTGGAGCGCGGGGCGGCGCGCGCATCGCGCGCTCGCCGCGGAAGCCGCCGGTCAGCGCGACGGCACGCATGGTGGATCGAATCTATACCAGTTTCCCGCTGTCCCGCAATCCGGGAAATCGGGCGGATCGCCGATTTTGGTTCTAATATCCGTCCACACGGGCCGTCGGCTGTACCGGTGCCGATGCGGCTCCGATATAGTGCGAACCCGTTCCCGAACCACCGTCCCGACCGGGCAGGAGTCCCAGACGATGTCCATACGTCCCGAATCGCTCGAAGCCGGTTTCCGGCCGCTGCAGATCTACGAACAGGTCGCCGAGAAGATCCGCGACGAGATCCGCGCGGGCCGCTATCCGGCCGACTCGCGGCTGCCGTCGGAGCGCGAGCTCGCGGCGCTGTTCCAGGTCGGCCGGCCCGCCGTGCGCGAGGCGCTCGGCGCGTTGCAGAACGAAGGGCTCGTGTTCACCAAGCGCAATTCGGGCACCTACGTCGTATCGGCGCCGCTCGACGTGCTCGCGCAACGGGGCGACGCGCGCGACACGCCGGATGCGGACTTCAGCCCGACGTCGACGCTCGACGTGCGGCTCATCCTCGAGCCCGCGATCGCGCGGCTCGCGGCGTCGCACGGCCGCGCCGATCCCGTCGCCGAGCGCTACCTCGCGCAAATGGAGACCATCACCGACATCGACGATCCGCAGCAGCGCGCGCTGTGGAACGAGAGCGATCGGCTGTTCCACCGGCAGCTCGCGCTGATGACCGGCGATGCGCTGATCGTGAAGATCGCGGACGAAGTCGCGAAGACGATGGATCAGCCGCTGTGGAAGCGGCTGAAGGACGACGGCATCTACGACGCGGGCCGGATCCGGCTCTACGTGTCCGAGCACCGGCTGATCTACGAGGCGGTCGTGTCCGGCGACGCCGACGCGGCCGCGTTCTACGTCGAGCAGCACATTCGGCGCGTGCGGCGCGACATCGCGCCGAAGTGACGCCGAATCCGCTGGGCTTCGACAGGCTGGTTCGAGAATCGACCAGCCTCACCGCAAACATTTTGAAATTGCTTGCGTAGCAACCACGCGTGTCCTACATTGGTTTCGCATAAAACCAATCAGGAGACGCCATGCGACACCTCATGACCGCGCTCTCGGTGGCCATAGCCGCCGGCGCGCTGACTTCCGCGCACGCGCAGGAAGTCGTGATGATCGGCCATTCGGCGCCGCTGACCGGCCCGCAGGCCGCGAACGGCAAGGACAACGAGAACGGCGCGCGCCTCGCCGTCGACGAGCTGAACAAGGCCGGCGTGAAGGTCGCCGGCAAGACGGTCACGTTCAAGCTCGTGTCCGAGGACGACCAGGCCGACCCGAAGGCGGGCGTGCAGGTCGCGCAGAACCTGGTCGACAAGGGTGTCGTTGCGGTGCTCGGGCCGTACAACTCCGGCGTCGCGATTCCGGCGTCGCGCGTGTACGCGAATGCCGGCGTGCCGATGCTGCCGGTCGCGTCGAACCCGGCGCTCACGCGCCAGGGCTTCAAGAACATCTTCCGGATCGGCGCGAGCGACGAACAGCTCGGCGGCACGATGGCCACGTTCGCGGCGAAGACGTTGAACGCGAAAACCGCCGCCGTGATCGACGATCGCACCGCGTACGGGCAGGGCGTCGCCGAGCAGTTCATGAACGTCGCGAAGGCGAACGGGATCCGGATCGTCGATCAGGAGTACACGAACTCGTCGGCCACCGACTTCCTCGGCATTCTCACCAAGATCAAGGCCGGCAACCCGGACGTGATCTTCCTCGGCGGCTATGCGGCGCAGGGCGCCCCGATGGCGAAGCAGATGAAGCAGCGCGGCTTGCGCGCGAAGCTGCTCGGCGGCGACGGCATCTGTTCGGCCGACATGGGCAAGGTCGCGGGCGAGGCCGCGTCCATCGTCTATTGCGCGCAGGGCGGCGTCGCGCTCGAGAAGACGCCGGCCGGCCGCGAATTCCTGAAGAAGTATCACGACACGTATCACACCGATACGCAGGTCTACGGCGTCAATTACTACGACGGCATGAAGCTGCTCGCCGACGCGATGGTCAAGGCCGGCACGACCACCGACAAGGCGAAGCTGATCGCGCAGCTCGCGAAATCGAACTACGCGGGTGTCGCGGGCACCTATTCGTTCGACGAACGCGGCGACCTGAAGGGCGCGCCGACCACCGTCTACGTGATCCGCAACGGGCTGCCGGTGCCGTACGCGAAGTAATCGTCACCGGACGGCGCGCGGGCGCTGTCCTTCGTCTTCACGCTTTCGATCCTCGATGAAAATTTCCCGATCCCTTTCCACCGTCGAAGTCCATACCGGCGGTGAAGCGTTCCGCATCGTCACGAGCGGGCTGCCGCGCCTGCCCGGCGACACGATCGTCCAGCGCCGCGCGTGGCTCAAAGAGAACGCCGACGAGATCCGCCGCGCGCTGATGTTCGAACCGCGCGGCCACGCCGACATGTACGGCGGCTACCTGACCGAGCCGGTGTCGCCGAACGCGGATTTCGGCGTGATCTTCGTGCACAACGAAGGCTACAGCGACCATTGCGGGCACGGCGTGATCGCGTTGTCGACGGCCGCGGTCGAGCTCGGCTGGGTGCAGCGCACGATGCCGGAGACGCGCGTGGGCATCGACGCGCCGTGCGGCTTCATCGAGGCATTCGTCAAATGGGACGGCGAGCACGCGGGCCCGGTGCGCTTCGTCAACGTGCCGTCGTTCATCTGGCGGCGCGACGTGTCGGTCGATACGCCGTCGTTCGGCGCCGTGACCGGCGACATCGCATACGGCGGCGCGTTCTATTTCTACGTCGACGGCGCGCCGTTCGGCCTGCCGGTGCGCGAGGCGGCGGTGGAGCAGCTGATCCGCTTCGGCGCGGAAGTGAAGGCCGCTGCGAACGCGAAGTTTCCGGTCGTGCATCCGGAGATTCCGGAAATCAACCATATCTACGGCACGATCATCGCGAACGCGCCGCGCCACCCGGGCTCGACGCAGGCGAACTGCTGCGTGTTCGCGGATCGCGAGGTCGACCGCTCGCCGACCGGCTCCGGCACCGGCGGCCGCGTCGCGCAGCTGTACCAGCGCGGGCTGCTCGCGGCCGGCGACACGCTCGTCAACGAGTCGATCGTCGGCACGGTATTCAAAGGGCGCGTGCTGCGCGAAACGACGGTCGGCGGCATCCCGGCCGTGATCCCGGAAGTGGAGGGCAGCGCGCACATCTGCGGATTCGCGAACTGGATCGTCGACGAGCGCGATCCGCTGACCTACGGTTTCCTCGTGCGCTGAACAGCGGCGCGCGATACGCAGTCGTACCCGGTCTGGCGCGTCGTCCCGTTGCGGGCGCGCGCCTTTTTTGCCGTCAACCCGCGCGATCCGGCGCGATTCGCGTCGGCGGGGGGCGCGCGCCAGCCGGTGAGCGACGCGACTTTTGGTACGATGCAGCCTTTCCAGCAGATCCCCCACCCGCGTGAATCGCCGAAACGTGTCGTCAGTGCGTGACCTTTGTGCCAGCTGGGTCGCGCGCGCCCAACCCGTCGCGGCCGCTGCCGCCGTGTCCATCAAGCGTGTGCTGGCCGCTGGCTGGCACCATGTCCGCCATCCGACGCGCCGCGGCGTGCTGCGCGCCGCCGTCGCCGTGCCGGCGCTGTTCCTGCTTTACGTGCTGGCGCTGATTCCGTTCACGCCGGGCATCGGCGACATCCGCAAGGCGCGCGTCGACCAGCCCGCGCAAGTGCTGTCCGCCGACGGCAAGCTGCTCGCGGAATTCAAGCCGTCGAATCGCGAATGGGTGCCGCTCAAGCAGATTTCGCCGCACATGGTCGATGCGCTGATCGCGACCGAGGACCATCGCTTCTACGAGCATCACGGGCTCGACTGGAAGCGCACGGCGTCGGCCGCGCTCCATACGTTCTCGGGCGACCGCCAGGGCGGCTCGACGATCACGCAGCAGCTCGCGCGCAACCTGTATCCGGACGAGATCGGCCGTGCGCCGACGCTCACCCGCAAGCTGAAGGAGGCGATCACCGCGCTGAAGATCGAGGCTGTGTACAGCAAGGACCAGATCCTCGAGACCTACCTGAACACGGTGCCGTTCCTGTACAACGCGTACGGCGTCGAGATGGCCGCGCGCACCTATTTCGACAAGTCGGCCGACGAGCTCGACGTGCTCGACAGCGCGACGCTCGTCGGGATGCTGAAGGGCAACAGCTACTACAACCCGGTGCTGAACCCGGAGCGCGCACTGCAGCGGCGCAACACCGTGCTCGGCCAGATGGTGAAGTACGGCAAGCTGTCGCCCGCGCAGTTCGCGCAACTGCAGCGCCGGCCGCTGCGCGTGGACTTCGAGCGCCAGAAGGAGCCGCCGGGGCCCGCGCCGCATTTCGCGCAGCAACTGCGCAAATGGCTGATCGGCTGGGCCGACCGCAACGACTACAACATCTATTCGGACGGGCTGATCGTGCGCACCACGATCGATGCGCGGCTGCAGCGGATCGCGACGCAGGCGCTGACGCAGCAGGCGAACCAGTTGCAGGCAATCGCGAACAACGCATGGAGCGGCCGCGACGGCTGCGGCACCGACAACGAGGTATTCCGCACGTTCATGCGCGAATCGCCCGAGTACAAGGCCGCGCTGGATGCCGGCAAGAACGACGCGGCGGCGATGAAGCAGCTCGCTGCCGATCGCGGCTTCATGCGCGCGCTATGCAAGGCGAAGACCGACGTGCAGGCCGGCTTCGTCGCGATCGATCCGCGCGACGGGCAGATCCGCGCGTGGGTCGGCAGCCGCGATTTCACGAGCGAGCCGTTCGATCACGTCGCGCAGGCGCGGCGCCAGCCGGGATCGACGTTCAAGCCGTTCGTCTATGGCGTCGCGTTCGCGAACGGGATGAAGCCCGAAGACACGTTCATCGACCAGGCAGTCGAGATTCCGCTGAAGGGCGGCGAGATCTGGCGGCCGAACGACGACGTGCCGCCCACCGGCAAGCCGATGACGCTGCGCGACGCGGTCGCGCTGTCGCGCAACCGGATCACCGCGCAGGTGATGGAGAAGGTCGGCCCGTCTGCCGTCGCGCGGCTTGCCCGCGACATGGGCGTGCGCGAAAGTCCGCTCGAGCGCGTGCCGTCGCTCGCGCTCGGCACGAGCCCCGTGACGCTGAAGGAAATGGTCGCGTCGTACGCGACGATCGCGAACGGCGGACTGTACGTCGCACCGCAGATGGTCACGCGCATCGAGAACCGTCACGGCGACGTGCTCGCCGAATACGCGCCGGCGCCGCCGGAGCGCGCGCTCGATGCGGAAACCGACAAGACGCTGCTCGACGTGATGCGCGACGTCGTGACGCGCGGCACCGGCAGCAGCATCCGCACGCGCTTCGGCGTGCGCGGCGACGTCGCCGGCAAGACCGGCACCACGCAGGACAACGCGGACGGCTGGTTCATTCTGATGCAGCCGGGGCTCGTCGCCGGCGCGTGGGTCGGCTTCGACGACGGCCGCGTGACCCTGCGCAGCGACTACTGGGGCCAAGGCGCGCACAGTGCGCTGCCGATCGTCGGCGACTTCTTCCAGCGCGCGCAGCGTGCACGGATCGTCGATGCCAAGCTGAAATTCGATACCGAGCCGTCGCCCGGCTGGTTCGCGTCGGTGCGCGATCGCGTGACGGACCTGTTCGACGGATGGTTCGGGTCCGAGCCGAAGAAGACGCCGACGCCGGTCAGGACGCAGCGGATCGAGCCGGAGCCGGAGTCGGCGGCGGACGAAAGTGCGGCGTCGGCTGCCTCCGCGGCATCGGCGCCCGACGCTGCGTCCGGCGGCATCGTCGAGGAATGGATTCCGGCATCGGAAGTGGCCGCGTCGGCCGCTGCGTTGTCGGCGGGCGCATCGCAGCCGCAGCCCGGACAGCCGCCGGCAGCGGGCGGCAGCGCGGCGAGCCCGGCCAACGCGGGGAGCGGGAGCGTCGGCTCCGCACCGGCCGCCGCGCCTTCGCCGGCACCTGCGCCGGTTTCGCCCGACGCGGCCAGCAGTACCCAGTAACGGACCGTTCGGATTTCGCGCGAGGCTGCCGTCATACCGTTGTCACGACCGCTCGCGCGGCCACTCCGATGCGGCTTACCCACGATCATGTCGTGCTCGCGCGCGATGACGTCAGCGCCGGCGTTCCGCTCGGCTTCGATCTCGGCGATGCGGGCGGCGCCGCGTGGCGGTTGCCCGCGAATAATTGCGGCCACTTATTGGGTACGGACGTGGCGATAATCATCTGATGATTCACCCGAATGCACGGCAATTGTACGGATTCGATCAACAGTGAATTTGCGATTTAAGTATTTACCCTGATAGCGGTGCCGCCTAGACTTCCACTCATGCGCAACGACTACCGAGTCGAAAGCGCCTGACAAGACAATCTGGAGGTAACGCATCATGAAGTCGCTGATCAACGCAGTTGCACTGGCCGCTCTGGTGGCCGCCCCGGTCGTGTCGTTTGCGCAGTCGAACCAGCAGCCGCTGACGCGCGCGCAAGTTCGCGCCGAACTGGTCCAGCTCGAAAAGGCCGGCTACAACCCGAACGACTGGATGAACTATCCGGAAAACATCCAGGCCGCCCAGGCGAAGATCGCCGCGGCACAGAACACCGGCGCGCAAGCCGACGCAACGGGCTACGGCTCGAACCCGGTCGCGGCATCGCAGTCCGGTCAGCGCGTGGCCGTGCCGGCCGTGGCCGATCGCTCGTCGGTCTACTTCGGCCACTGAGCGGTGCGCCGCGCGGCCTGCGGGCCGCTACGCGAGGCCGCACCGGAAAGCCCGCACTCGTATGTCGAGTGCGGGCTTTCGTGCATCTGCGGCAAGCATCGCACCGGCTGACAATCGGCCGCGCGTGCGCTAGCATCGCGGTCGGCATCGCCGCGCGCCGAGGCGCGGCGGCCAACCCGGCACCACCGTTCCACGACTTCAACGAAAACAAACAGGAGCATCCATGCGTGTCTCGACCGGCCTGCTGTGCGCGCTCGCGCTGACGGCGAACCTTGCTCACGCGCAGGCGAATTGCGCGAACGCGACGGACCAGGCGACGCTGACCGCGTGTGCCGATCGCGCGTACAAGAAATCCGACGCGGAGCTGAACCGCACCTACCAGGCCGTCACCGCGCGCCTGCGCGACGCGAAGCCGCTCGCCGAGAAACTCGTGAATGCGCAGCGCGCATGGATCGCGTACCGCGATGCCGAATGCAACTTCTCCAGCGCGAACGCCGAGGGCGGCAGCATATATCCGATGGTCGTGTCGACCTGCCTCGACGATCTGACCAAGACGCGCAACGAGACGCTGAGGGGGTATCTGTCCTGCGAGGAAGGCGATCTCGCGTGCCCGGTGCCGGCCAAATAACGCAACTGGCGCGTCGCCGCGCCCAGCCGGGCGCGCGGCCGGCGCGATCCGCGCGGGTCGCCGGCCGGATCGCGTACACGTCGTCCGTTACACGTCGTCCGTTTCGTCGAGCAGCTTGTGCCGCAGCGCGTAGCGGACCAGCGCCGCTTCGTGCGGCATCTGCATCTTTTCCAGGATCCGGGTCTTGTACGTGCTGACCGTCTTCGCGCTCACGCAGAGCGCCTGCGCGATCTCGGTCAGCGTCTGGCCGGCGGCGATCCGGCGGAACACGTCGAATTCACGATCGGACAGCCGCTGATGCGGCAGCGTCTCGGCCGGCTCGTTCAGGCTCTGCGCGAACTGCTCGGCCATCGCGAGGCTGACGTAGACGCCGCCCGTCGCGACCTTCGTCACGGCACCGACCAGTTCGGCACTCGCGCTTTCCTTCGTCAGATAGCCGGACGCGCCGGCGCGGAACGCGCGCACCGCGTATTGCTGTTCCGCGTGCATCGTCAGCACGAGCACGCGCAACGCGGGTTTCTCGTCCTTGATCTGCTTGATCAGCTCGACGCCGTTGCGGCCCGGCATCGACAGATCGAGCACCAGCACCTGCGCGGGCGTCGATCGAACGAGCGCGATCGTCGACGGGCCGTCGCATGCTTCGCCCGCCACCTCGAATCCTGTGGCGTTCTGGAGAATGTGCCGCAGACCGTCGCGCACGAGCGTATGGTCATCGGCGATGAGCACCTTGATCATGTGAGGGTGGTTTCCTGTTGAACGGAGGCGAGCGGGAATGCGACGGTGATCGAGAAGCCGCGCGCGAGCGCCGTGTCGATGGTCACGCTGCCGCCCAGCATGTGGGCGCGTTCGCGAATGCCGATCAGGCCGAACGATTTGTCCTCGTGCGCGGTGCCGCCCGGTGCCGCGCCGCGGCCGTTGTCCGCGACGCGCAGCACGCAGAAGCCGTCCTCGATGTCGAGCCGCAACGCGACGCGTGTCGCATCCGCATGGCGCGCGACGTTCGTCAGCGCTTCCTGGACGATCCGGAACAGCGTGGTCGCGCCCGCGCTCGTGAACGTGAGGCCGCCCGTTTCGATGTGCCGCTCGACGTCGATGCCGTAGCGGTTCGTGAAGTCGTTCGCGAGCCACTCGATCGCGGGCACGAGCCCCAGGTCGTCGAGCATCACGGGGCGCAGGTCGGCGGCGATGCGGCGCACCGACGCGACCGTCGCGTCGATCAGCCGGCGCATGCCGCGCAGGTGCGACAGCAGGCTGTCGTCCGGCTGCGTATCGGCCCGCGCGCGCAGTTGCTGCTCGACCACCGACAGGTCCATCTTCAGCGCGGTGAGCTGCTGGCCGAGGTCGTCGTGCAGTTCGCGTGCGATCCGCGTCTTCTCTTCCTCGCGCACGTTCTGCAGGTTCGCCGACAGTTCCCGCAGTTCCTCGCGCGACTGCTTCAGCGCATTCTCCGCGCGCTGCCGCTCGGTGATGTCGCGCAGCATCACCGTATAGAGCTTGCCGGACGCATCGCGGATCTGCGAGATCGACGCCTCGATCGGGAATTCCTCGCCGTTGCCGCGCAGCCCGAACAGCACGCGCTGGCGGCCCATCTGCCGCTCGGACACGCCCGTCACGCCGAACTGGTCGACGTGCTTCGCGTGCGCGGCACGAAACCGCTCGGGGATGAAGCGCGACAACGGCGCGCCGATCGCCTCCATCGCCGACACGCCGAACACCTGTTCGGCCATCGGGTTGAAGATCACGATCGTCTGCTTCTCGTCGATCGTGATGATCGCTTCCATCGACGAACGGATGATGCCCATCATCCGCGCTTCGTTCAGGATGCCGCGGCTGCTGGCGCCGGTATCGGCGCCGCCCGCGCGCCCGCGCAGCAGCGCATGGACGAGCGCCGCGAACGCGAACGACGCGATCAGGCCCGCGGCGAGCACGGTGCCCGCCGCGCGCTGCGCGCCGGTCGCGCTCGGCCGGCCGTCCGCGGAATAGGCGAGCGTCAGCACCGTGCCGCCGAAATTCAGCCGCTCGGTGCGCCGCAGCAGGTCGGGCGATGCGGATGCCTCGTCGGTCGTCGTCTCGGCGCTCGCGATCGGCCGAGGATCGTCGCCGGCGCTCAGCCGCAGGTCCAGCCCGCGTTCCGCATCGAGCGCGCGCTCGACCACGCGGCCGGGGTTTATTTCGGCGAACAGCACGCCGTCGGCGGCGGAGTCACGCGCGCGGGCCGGCGTGACGGCCGTGCGCGACGCCGCGGCCGCGGGCAGGAACAGCGTGAGCGTGCGCGCGTCGCGGGACGTGTCGTTGTCCGCCGGATGGATGCCGAGCGCGACATCGCCGGTTCCCAGCGCGCGCGCGAGCGGCGCGCGATCCTGCGCGCCGAAGTGCACGCCGGGCGAGCTGGACGCCGGCGCGGCAAGCGCCGCGACCGCGAGCGGACCGGCCGGCAACGGCGCGTGGCCGGCGAGCGCAGCGCGCGCTGCCGGCGACAACGGCGCATAGCCGATTTGCCGGACCGGCGAGCGTCCGCTGTCGAGATCGAGCGTGTCCGCATAGCGGCGCCATTGTTCGGGCGTCATCTGCGGCGCGAGCGCGAATGCGCCGCGCGCGCCTTCGAGGACGGCGACGCCGGCTTGCAGCTCATGGCGCAGCATCGCCGTCACGTGCGTCGTGCGACGCTCGAAGCGTGTATGGACGGCGGCTTGCCATTGTTCGCGCACCAGCAGCGCGACGCAGAGCGACAGGGCCGCGCCGGCAAACAGCGCGACGACGCCGGCCGCGAGCGGCTGGCGTAACATGATCTGGAAGCGCGTGGGCCCTCGGGCGGCACGCGACGGGGTTCCACTAGCGGTCATTCGGTGGCCATTCTGGTGGCGGGGCCGCCCATTGCACCGGGCAGCGCGGCAAAACCGGGGAAAACTCGCACCGGCCGCGTGCGACGTCTGTTTTCAAGACGAAATTGTGCGCGTTTTACACGTTTTTTGTAATAGGGTCAGTAAAAAATGCGCTGGTAGGGCGGAGCAGCGGGCGTCCCGGCCGCGATTGACGCGTGTCAACCCGCGCAGCGGCGCCCGAGGCAGACTGTTCGGCAGGCGAGCCGGCATCGGGCCGGCCCGCGGTGACGGGTACGCCGCCGCGCGCGTGCGCGACGGGTGCCCGGTCGGAGGGCAGACATGTACAAGCGGATTTTCGTCGGGCTCGACGGCAGCCCGAGCGCGCGTCTCGCGCTGAACGAGGCGATCCGGATCGCGGCGGCATCGGGCGGCGAGGTCACGTGCGCGTATGTCGTCGAACACAGGCCGCAACTCGTCGACGTCGATGCGGGTTTCCCGGCCGAACGCGACGGCGACGTGGCCGCCGTCGACGCCGCGACGCCGGTGCTCGACTACGCGAAATCGGTGCTCGAACTGCAGCACGTGCCGGGCACCGTGCGCGCGCTCGACGCGTATGGCGAGGACGTCGCGGCGGTATTGATGCGCACCGCGGCCGAAGCCGACGCCGATCTGATCGTGATGGGGACGAGCGGGCGGCACGGCCTGCGCCGGCTGCTGCTCGGCAGCGTCGCGGAATCGCTGCTGCGCGCGGCCGACCGGCCGGTATTGCTGGTGCGGCACGACGAGCCGGTTGCGGCGGCAAAGGCGCGCTGACGACGGCGCGTCGCGGCGGGGCCCACAGTGCGTCGCCCACCCGCTTCGCGTCGGCGGCATGCGCGGTGGTGCGTCGCGCATGGGGCTCCCCATGCAGCACAGCGCCGCATCGCGACCGCGTGATCACGCGCGGCCGGTTGCATCGCGGCCCGCACTTCTGGCAGCATCGGCGGGTGTCCGCTTCATCGTCGCGCGCCGCGTTCGTTGCGCGCGGTTCCGCCGCCGCGCGCATGGCCGCGGCGAGCGACGCAGCGGCACGCGACGGCGGCCGATCGCTTGCCCGATCGGCGTGGCCATACGCCGCGTGCCCGGCTTCCCCCTTTACCGACGTCATTCGCCATGCCGATCTCCGCCGCCGACCTGATTCGCCAGTTCGATTTGCAGCCGCATCCCGAAGGCGGTTACTTCCGGGAAACGTACCGTGCGACCGATTCGGTCGTGCGTCCTGCCGACGGGGCGCCGCGCGCGGCGTCCACCGCGATCTACTACCTGTTGTGCGACGGCGCGTATTCGTCGTGGCACCGGATCCGCTCCGACGAAGTCTGGCATTTCTACGCGGGCGATCCGCTCGAAGTGTGGGTGCTCGACGAACACGACGGGCTGACGATTCACCGGCTCGGCAACCCGCTCACGCACCCCGGCACGGTGTTCCAGGCGGTCGTGCCGGCCGGACGCTGGTTCGGCGCACGGTGCGCGTCGGCCGAACACGTCGCGCTCGTCGGCTGCACGGTCGCGCCGGGGTTCGAGTTTGCCGAATTCGAGCTCGCGGACCCGACGGCCCTGGCCGCCGTCTTCCCCGAGTACGCCGAATACGTCGCGGGCCTCGCGCAACGCGGCGACGCGTAGGCGCGCCGAGGCGCCCGTTCCGCGCGGCCCCGGCCAAACCCGTTTAGAATGCAGCGTGGTGCAGGATCGGCGCGGACGTGCCGCGGCGATCGCTGCCAGCCGTATCGGCGGCGCCCCCGTCGCACGGTCCGCATGTCTTCCAGGAGCGCCGCCGTGTGGCACTTTCCCATTGCGATTCCCTCGTCGCTCGGCCCGTGGGCCGTGTTCGCGAGCGTACTGATCACGCAGCTCGGCGTGCCGGTGCCGGCCGTGCCGATGCTGATTCTCGGCGGTACGATGGCGGCGATGGGGCAGGCGTCCTGGGCGAGCATGTTCGCGGCGGCGATCGGCGCGACGATGCTCGCCGATTCGCTGTGGTTCTTCATGGGCCGCACGCGCGGCCGGCGTCTGCTGAACGCGCTCGTGCGTTTCTCGCTGTCGCTCGACACCACGCTGCGCTTCGCGCGCAACGTTTTCGAAAGATACGGCGCGCCGCTGCTCGTCCTTTCCAAGTTCCTGCCGGGTCTCGGGCTCGTGTCGGCGCCGCTGCTCGGCACCACCGCGATCGGCGTCGGCGTGTTCCTGTTCTGGGATCTGGCCGGCGCGTCGTTGTGGGCCGCGGTCTGGCTCGTCGGCGGCGCGGCCGTGCATGACCAGATCGTTCAGTTCGTGCTGTGGGTGCGTTCGAGCGGAGGCACGATCCTCGACGCGTTCCTCGCGATCTTCATCACGTTCCTGCTGTACCGCTGGGTGCGCCGCGTGCAGTTCCGGCGCTACCTCGCGCAGGTGCGCATCTCGCCGCCGCAGCTCGTCGAGATGATGACGTCGAACGAGCCGCCGCTGATCTTCGATGCGCGGCCGCGCGCGATCCGCGAGCGCGAGCCGTACCGGATCGCCGGGGCGGTGCCGGTCGATCTCGATTCGCCGGATCTGCTCGATCCCGAGCTGCTGAAGCGGCCGATCGTCGTGTATTGCGTGTGCCCGAACGAGGCAACCGCGAAGCGGCTCATCGCGAAGATGCAGCGCAAGAAGATGCTTCACAACATCAAGGCGCTGAAGGGCGGCCTCGATGCGTGGGAGAAGCACGGTTATCCGGTCGAGCCGATGCCGGCCGATCTGGATTCGTCGCGGTATTTCGTGCGGCCCGAGCATGCGGCGCTGGGCGGCGAATATACGGTGAGGGCGACGTTGTCGAAATAAGTCGTGCGCGGAATGCCGTGTGCGCACCCGCATCGACCGCGCCGTAAGCGAGCCACGCGCGGGCGGCCGCGCTGCACAGCGCGCGCCGAACATACGCGCGCCGCATGGCGCAGCCCGCCCCGCGTTTGATCCCGATCATGCACGCGCCGGCAGGACGTCATATGCTGTCTGAATCGCTTGTCCGCGCTTCGCGTGGTCATCCGCCGATTCCCGCGCCCGCGCTCGCCGTCGGGTCGCGCGTGCCACATCCCCGCGAAGCCCCGGTCGTCGTCCGCGACGACGCGTCAACAACGAGGCCTTCGCCATGCAGCCCGCACCAACCATCCCTGAACTCGCGCGGATCGCGCTGGCCGTCGACCTGACGCCGGAGTCGCTGTCCGCCGCCCGCTACACGCGCACGCTGCTGCGTCCCGGCATGCCCGTGCGTATCGTCTGTGCGATCGACAACCCGCGCCTCGTACTGCCCGACATTCCGCGCATCGACGCGCTGCTGACCTCGGTGCGCGACGACATGACGCGCGAAGCGCAGGCGACGCTCGCGCGTGCCGCCGAGCTGTTCGCCGGCAGCGGCGCGGAAATCAAGCAGGCGGTCATCGATACGTCGGTCACGGGCGGCACGGTGGCCGGCGCGCTCGCGAACGATACGTCGGCATGGCATGCCGACGTGCTCGTGGTCGGCGCCAATCCGCACCACGGCCTGCTGCGGCTCGTCGAGGGCGCGATGTCCGACACGCTGGCCGCACGCGCACGCTGTGCGCTGCTGATCGTGCCTGCCGGCTATGAGCGGCCGTCGGAAGGGCCGCTGCAGCGCCTGATGTTCGCGGTCGACGGCAGCGAGCCGTCGCTGCACGCGGTACGCGCGGGGCTCGGTTTCGCGGCGCCGATGACGCTGCTGTACGCGGCCTACGTCGTCGATCGCGCGGTTCGTCTGACGGATATCGTGCCGGTGCGAGCGCTCGAGGATGCGTATCGCGCGGAGGGCGAAGATGCGCTCGCGCGCGTCGGTCCGCTGCTCCATGCGACCGGGAATCCGACCAAACGTGGAATCGTCGAAACCCGTCCGACCAGCGACGACGTCGCGCATGCGCTGATGCGGGAAGCCGTGCACTGGCACGCGGAGTTGCTGGTGGTAGGCACGCACGGCCGGCGCGGCATCGCCGCCTGGCTGATCGGCAGCGTCGCGCGCCGGGTCGCGCATCTCGCGGAGGTGCCGGTGCTCCTCGTGCGCGGCGCCGAGTGAAGCGCGCAACGCGCGCGGACGATGTGAGCGAACTTGGGTTGACCTGCATCAGAAACGTCGAGCCCATCACGTGAGACAGTCGCGCAACGCGCCGGTGCGGCTAATCGGCAGGCGTCCGAATGCGTGGCGACGGTTCAGCGCCGTGGCGGTCCATTCGTCTTCTGAAGACGGGCCGCGCATCGCGTCGTTCGCGAATCGCTCGACGAACTCTCTGGCACGAGGGTAGGCAGCCGGCGGCTGCCTTGGACAACGGACGGGGTGATCTCACCCCGTCCGCTTTCCTGGCCCCATGCAAAGCATGTTCCTCACAAGTACTTTTCGCGCCGATGTCGCCGCGTTGAACGGCGCGGCGCGATCGGTATGGTTGACGACATCCGCGGTGCCGTCGCGAGCCGGGCGCGCAGCGGTCTCTGCCGAATTGGCGTTGCCGCATGACGCGGCTCCGTGCCGCGCCGGCCGCATGACGCGCTTCTACGCGGAGCCGAGCGCGCGAACATCGGAGCGGCAGTGTGCGCCTCGGCACGCTCGAACGCGCCGACGTACGCCGCGCAGGCGTGCGCGTCCGCCTGGCGCGCGATTGCGCAGTCGCGGCCAGCCGGGGCGGGTCTTGCGGCGCGGCGTCGACACGACGGGCGCGTCGGCGCCGGCACGCGCGCAGAGCGCGGCGGCGAACCGCTGCAGCGCGCGTACCGACCCCGCGACGCTCTGGTATTTCTCGCGGCCGATCTGTCCGTCGAGCGTGACGAGCAGACCCGATTCGCGCGCGAGCGCGAGCAACGCGTCGAGATCGTCGGACGGGCGGATAGCGGCCGGCGCCGCGGAAGCGGACGGTGCGCGGGTGCGCCGCTGTCCGTCCCGGGCCGGGAAGTTGCGATGTGCCATGATTGGTCTCCTGCGCCGGACCCCGCGCGCCGGCTCGATGGCCGGCTGAGCGATGACCGGGTATGAACGCATCGTTCATGACATCAGTATCGGCCGCGAAGACGGCGCTGCCAATCGGCGCACGCTGAAGTCGCTGTCAGGCATTGCGTGCCGGCTATCGGAATCCGCTGACACGCCGAACCGATGCCCGGCCGCCGCGCGATGCGGCGCGCCGCGATCCGGCGCATTGGAACGGATGAAAACCGGCAGCGTGCTTGACTCGGGATTTCGGCAGGTCTAAGTTCCCCAACTGCATCGGCGCCGCGCGACGTTGAATCGTCAGCGCGAGCGGCGGTGCCGCGCGTCGGGGCGGCGCGGTAAATCCTTCCAGTCGTTCGCGGCCATGCGCGCCGCGGATTCTGCGCACGTGCCGGTCCGGCGACGGATCGGCGCGGCGGCACGCAACGTGCCGTTGATCGTGCGCAAGCACGCGCCGGCGCATCGCACGCCAGGCGGCGATCCAGATCCTAATCTTCCGTAACGTCCATTTTCCTTTCGTTCCTCGACCGTCAGGAGCCCGTCGATGTCCCAGGACAATCTGCTTGAATCGTTGAAGGCCGTCGCCGAACAGCGCGCGATCGGCGCCGACCAGTTGCGTACGATGCTCGACGACGAGGTGCGCGCGTTGTCGTCCGATGCACGCGTGCACGACTACATCCACGTGTTCGCGATCCGGCACCTGCGCGAACGGATGCGCGCGCAGGACGAACTCGAGCGCGATACATCGCGCGGCACGCAGCACGACGACGAACAGGATGCCGGCCCGCGTCAGCATCGCTGACGCTCGGTCGCCGCACGCGAGCGTGCTGGCAATCCGCTTGCGATCGGGCGCGCCTTTCGTCATACGTTTCATCGAATTGTCACGACGGCCTCAAGTCGGCCGCGCGAATGCCGTTTACCCGGTGAATTCGTCCACCGCGCGTTCGCGCTCCCTTACCGAGTCGTTGCCATGTTCTCGTCCATCCGCACCCGCATTCTTGCCGCGTGCGTCGCCATCGTCGTATTCGCGCTCGTCGCCACCACGCTGATCAATTACTTCATCGCGCGCTCGTACAACGACGACGCGATCGACCGCAACCTGACATCGGTCGCGGGCGGTCACGTGGTCGGCATCGGCGACTGGGTCGCGACCAAGAGCCGGATGATCGCGTCGCTGCAGGATGCCGCGCTGTCGCCCGATCCGCTGCCGGTCTTCAAGCAGATGGCGGCGGCCGGCGGCTTCACGAACGTGTACGCGGGCTACGCGGACAAGGCGTTCCATTTCTCCGACCCGACCGGCATTCCGCCCGACTACGACCCGACGGGCCGCCCGTGGTACAAGCAGGCCGCGCAGGCCGGCAAGCCGGTCGTCACGCCGCCGTATGTCGACGCGGGCACCGGCAACCTGGTCGTCACGTTCGCGGTGCCGATCCTGCGCGACGGCGCGCTGAAGGGCGTCGTCGCGGCCGACGTCGCGATGGACAGCGTGATCGCGAACGTGAAGACGATCCACCCGACGCCCGCGAGCTTCGGGATGCTGATCGACAGCAACGGGCACGTCGTCGCGCATCCGGACGCGAAGCTCACGCTGAAACCGGTCGCCGACGTGTCGCCGGACCTCGGCGGGATGAGCGCCGCGTCGCTGGCCGCGGCCACCGCGCCGGTCGAAGTGCACGTCGGCGGCGACGCGAAGCTGGTGCGTGCGCAGGCCGTGCCGGGCACCGACTGGTACGCGCTGGTGCTGCTCGACAAATCCGAAGCGACGGCCGGCATGCGGTCGCTGCTGACGGCTTCGCTGATCACGCTGGTGGTGATCGTCGGCGTCGCGTCGCTGATCGTCGGCGCGATCACCACGACCGCGTTCCGCCGTCTGTCGCAGGTGCGTCAGGCGATGGCGTCGATCGGCTCGGGCACGGGCGATCTGACGCAGCGCCTGCCGGCCGAAGGCCGCGACGAGGTGGCCGACATCGCGCGCTCGTTCAACAGCTTCGTCGACAAGCTGAACGACGTGATGCGCCAGATTCGCGACGCGAGCGAATCGGTGCGCACGGCTGCGAACGAAATCGCCGCGGGCAACCAGGACCTGTCGTCGCGCACCGAATCGGCGGCGGCGAGCCTGGAGGAAACGGCCGCGTCGATGGAAGAAATCACCGCGACGGTCGGCCAGTCGGCGGCCGCCGCGGGCCAGGCCGACGAGCGCGCGGCCGCCGCGTCGCGGATCGCGTCGCACGGCGGCGTGGTCGTGTCGGACGTGGTGTCGACGATGGAGAAGATCGAGGAAGCGTCGGGCCGGATCGGCGACATCATCGGCGTGATCGACGGGATCGCGTTCCAGACCAACATCCTCGCGCTGAACGCGGCGGTGGAAGCCGCGCGTGCCGGCGAGCAGGGCCGCGGTTTCGCGGTGGTCGCGCAGGAAGTGCGCAGTCTCGCGCAACGCAGCGCGCAGGCCGCGCGCGAGGTGAAGGTGCTGGTCGAATCGACGGTCGCGAGCGTATCGGCCGGGTCGGGGCAGGTGCGTCAGGCCGGCGAGACGATGCGCGAGATCGTCGCGAACGTCGCGAACGTGACGACGATCATCTCCGAGATCACGCATGCGGCGAACGAGCAGACGCGCGGCATTCAGGAAGTGAATCGCGCGGTCACGCAGCTTGACGAAATGGTGCAGCAGAACGCGGCGCTCGTCGAACAATCGACCGCAGCCGCGACCGCGCTGCAGACGCAGGCGAACGCGCTCGCGACGACGGTCGGGCAGTTCAAGGTCGCATGACCTGCGAAGCACCTCGCACGCTCGACCGCGCGTGCGGCGACGCTCACGCGCGGTGGTCGTTGTCGCGCATCAGCGCGAGCCGGTTGTAGAGCGTCTTCAGGCTGATGCCGAGCGCTTTGGCGGCTTGCGGCTTGTTGCCGCCGAAGTGTTCCAGCGTCGCGGCGATGAAGCGCTGCTGCACGTGGTGCAGCGTCGCGCCGAGCGGCAGCGCCATCGCACCGTCGGACGTGTGGTCGGGCTGCAGCGCCGGCTTCGGCAGCGCGATGTCGATGCCTTCGTCCGCGAGGATGTACGCGCGCTCGATCGTGTTGCGCAGCTCGCGTACGTTGCCGGGCCAAGAATACGCGCGCAATGCGGCGAGCGCCGCGTCGGTCAGCCGCTTGTGCGAGCGGTGCCGCGCGTTGAGCGCGTCGACGAACTCGTGCGCGATCGCCTCGACGTCGCCGCTGCGCTGGCGCAGCGGCGGCACGTACAGCGCGAAGGCGGCGAGACGGTAGAACAGATCCTCGCGCAGCCGCCCGTCGCACACGGCTTCGGCCGGATTGTGGCGGGTCGCGGACACGATGCGCACGTCGACTGGAATCGTTTCGGTGCCGCCGACGCGCACGATCGTGTTCGATTCGAGCGCGCGCAGCAGCTTGACTTGCAGCGACGCAGGCATTTCGGTGATCTCGTCGAGCAGCAGCGTGCCGCCGCATGCGGCTTCGAAGAACCCTTCGCGCTGCGCGATCGCGCCGGTGAAGCTGCCTTTCTCGTGACCGAACAGCTGCGCTTCGGCGATGTCCGCCGGAATCGCGCCGCAGTTGACCGGAACGAAAGGCCCGTTGCAGCGTCCGCTCAGATCATGCAGCCGGCGCGCGACGATGTCCTTCCCGACCCCGCTTTCACCGGCAATCATCACACTCGCGCGAGTCGGCGCGATTTTCTCGATACGGGTGAGCAACGTGCGCATCGCCGCGGAGCGGCCGGACAGCCGGCGCGCGTCGGCGCGTTGCTTCGGACGGTTTGCGGTTTCAGCCATAGGCGTCAGCGGGCCGTTTTGAAAATCGGCACCACGCATTCCCTTCGTTGCAATATTTATCATCGACAGCGGAACGGAAGGGAAGGTGCCGCGATATAGAAATTTCCAATGCCGGGCGCGTGCGCGCTAGAGATCGGCGATCGCAACGCAGCGTTGCCGGTTCCCGGCAGCGGACTCGGCCTGGCGGTGCGTTTTTACATTTCTCCGATAAACAAGCGCAAGTTATCCGCAATCTTTACCGTTTCATGCGCGGCGCACGCGGGGTCGAACGAACATGGACATTTCCGCGCCACGCGCGGCACGGCGACGCGGGCCGGGATGACGCGACGGGTACGCCCGTTGCGTGCCGACTGTCGCTCGCCCGGCACGCTTCGCGGCATGCCGACCGCAAAGGCCGCATGCCGTCCAGCAACGGCCGCCGGCGCGATGCAGGGAGACGATGAGGACCTTGACCCGTGAGCTGTTTCGGCAGGGTGCGTGGGTCGTGCTGGCCGTCGCGCTGGCGTCCGCGCTGCAGGCGTGGCCGATCCATGTCGTCGGCGTGCATGCGCCGTTTGCGCCGCTGCCTTTCTACGCCGCGGTCGCGGCCGCAGCCTGGCTGACGTCGTTCGTCGGCGGGCTCGCCGCGACGGCCGCGAGCGTCGCCGTGATCAGCGCGTTGTGGTGGCGGGCCGCGCCGCCGGCCGACTGGCTCGCGCAGGCGGGCGCGTTCGTCGCGATCAGTTTCATCGAATGCGTGCTGGTGACGGTCGTCAAACCGCTGCTGGCGAACGACCGGCTGCACGGGGCCGACGACGCCGACGAGGACGATGCCCGTTCGGTGCGGGCCGAGCCGGCGCCCGCCGCGCGCGCGCTCGACGACGTGCTGCTGCGGCGCGTGGTCGACGCATCGCCGGACGCGATCGTCGGCGTCGATGCGGCGCGGCGGATCACCAGCTGGAACCCGGCGGCACGCCGCATCTTCGGCATCGACGCCTCAGCCGTGATCGGGCGCGACGTCACGACGCTGATCGCGCCGCGCTGGCTGCGGCGGCATCCGGTTCCAGCTTCGTTCGCGCGCGCGCACGCGGCGGCCGGCCCGCTCGACATTCTGTGCGTGCGCCGCGACGGCACGTGCTTTCGCGCGACCTTCGCGGCATCGCCGATCGTCGATGCGCAAGGCAACTGCACCGGCATGTCGATCACGCTGCGCGACGCGCACGAGCGCCGCAACGACGAACGGCGCCACCTGCGTTCGTTGCGCGGCGCCCGCGACGCGCGCGTGCAGGCCGACGAAGCGAACCGGATGAAGGACGAGTTGCTGGCCACCGTGTCGCACGAGCTGCGCACGCCGCTGAACGTGATCTACGGCTGGGTCGAAGTGCTGCGCAGCGTCGAGGGTCAGGGCTTCGCGCATCAGGCGATCGACGCGATCGACCGCAGCGCGCGCTCGCTGTCGCGGATGGTCGGCGATCTGCTCGACGCATCGTCGCTCGCGACCGGCCGGATGCGGCTCGAACGTGCGCCGGTCGACCTGGTGCGGATCGTGCGCGACGCGGTGCGCGAAGTCGCCGGCACCGCGCAGGCGAACGGCCTCGAGCTGGCCACGCAGTGCGCACTGCCGACGTGCGTGATCTCGGCCGATGGCGAGCGCATGCGCCAGGTGCTGACGAACCTGCTGTCGAACGCGATCAAGTTCACGCCGGCGGGTGGTCGCATCACGGTATCGCTGGCCCGCGCCGGCGCGCGCGTGCGGCTGTCGGTCGCCGATACGGGGCAGGGCATTGCCGCGGAACGCCTGCCGCATCTGTTCGATACGTTCAACCGGCCGCAAGGCGCGTCGGCGTCGCCGAAACGCGGGCTCGGGCTCGGCCTGTCGATCGTGCGCAACATCGCACGGCTGCACGGCGGCGAGGTCACGGCGACCAGCGACGGCGCCGGACGCGGCACGACCGTGACGGTCACGCTGCCGGCGGAGTGGGGCGACGACGATTCGACGGGCCGCCCGCTGCGGCCGGGCGGCGCGTCGGCCGCCGTCGCGCTCGATGGCCAGCGCGTGCTCGTGGTCGACGACGACGCGACGTCGCTCGCGAGCCTCGCGGCGGCGCTCGAAACGCTCGGCGCGCAGGTGTCCACCGCGCGGTCGGGCCGCGATGCGCTCGGCGTGATCGCCCGGCAGCGCCCGAGCGTCGTGTTGTCCGATCTCGCGATGCCGGACGGCGACGGCTTCTGGCTGCTCGACCACATCCGCCACTTGCCGGACGGCGGCAGGCACGTGCCCGTCGTCGCGGTGACGGCGCACGCGGGCTCGGCCGACCGGAACCGCGTGATGGCCGCCGGCTTCGACGCGTATCTGTCCAAGCCGGTCGACATGCCGACGCTCGCCGGCGTAATCGCGGACGTGTCGCCCGTCGACACCGCATCCGGCGGCCAGCGCCGCCATTGAGGCAGGGCGCAGCCCGCTCAACCACACAGGGAGGCACGATGAGACGACCGGACCATACGCCGCGCGACGGCATCCGCGCCCGCGCCGCACGCGTCACACGCATCCTGCCGGTCGTGCCGATCGCGCGCATACTGTTGCTGTCGTGTGTGTGGATCGCGACGCCGCGCAGCGCGTCGGCTGACGAGAGCGTGCGGACGAAGCTCGCGAGCCAGGCGTCGGCGGTGGGCGGCCAGTTGCGCGATGCGACCCTTGCGTCCCGTATCCGGGCGGCGCTCGTCGCCGAGCGCGGGCTGGCCTCCGACGACATCGACGTGCAGGTCCACGGCCGCGTGGCCGAGCTGACGGGCAGCGTGCCCGACGAGCGGCAACATGCGACCGCGGTGCGCGTCGTGCACGACATCCCCGGCGTGAGCGGCGTGCGCGACAGGCTGCAAATCCGCCGGAAGTAACGTGATGCGCGGGCAAGCGTCGGGCCGGTCGGGCGTCGCGCGCCTTGCGGCCCTGCGCGGCACCGTGCAGGAGAGTTCGACATGGACACCATCATCGCGGGCCGTTTCTCGACGCTCGAGCAGGCGGAGCGTTGTGCCGCGCAACTGCGCGGCCACGCCATGCACCGGGACGACGTGAAGGTCTTCTTTCTCAACCCACCGGGGCAGCATGCGTTGTTCTGGCTGGGCGGCGACGTGTATGCGGATTCCGCGGCGCGCCCCGGCGGCCTCGGCGCGCTCGAAGGCGTGGGCATCGGCGCGGTCGTCGGGCTGGCCGGAGCCGCGCTGCTGTACCTGGGCGGGCTCCATTCGCCGCTTGCGTGGATCGGCGTGCCGCTGGTCGGCGGCTACGTCGGCGCGTTGTGCGGCGCGCTCGGCAAGATGCGCGGCGACGCGCCGGAAGGACACGGCGCGCTGAAGGAGTGCGAGAACGGTGTCGTACTCGCCGCGCACGTGACGCGCCGCACCGCGACGTTCGCGGAGCGCACGCTGCGGGCGGCCGGCGCGCTGTCGATCGAGCGCGTCGAGGGCGCGTGGAGCAACGGCGCGTGGACGGATTTCTTCACGTCCGCGCATCGTCCGGCATGACGGGCACGTTCATCAAGCGCGCGGCCGGACTGGATCGGACCGCGGCGAACGCGGTGCGGGGGCGACTGCCCGGCCGGCATGCGCGCCGCTCCGTCGTGCTCGCCGCCGCCGCATGCATGCTGGTATCAGGGATGTTCGCGGCGGCGTTCGGCGCGACAGGCAATGCGCCGGCGCCGCCAGCATCGTCGGTGCACGTCGCGCCGGGCGTGATTCGTCCCGGCGAGACGGCCGACGAAGCGGACATGACGCGGCGGCCGACCGGCATCGATGCCGAATTCGTCGACAAGGCCGGCATCATCGGCAAGACGGAACTGCAGGCGAGCCAGCTCGCGCTCGACCGCTCGTCGGACCCGGGCGTGAAGGCGTTCGCGCGCAAGATGCTCGACGATCACGACCGCATGACCACGGATTTGCGCAAGCTCGGTGCGCAGAAAGGCGTGCCGGTGCAGACGAAGATGCTGGTCGATCCGGCCGTGACGGCGCTGCGCGCCAGGACTGGGCGCGCATTCGACGCCGGGTATGTCGCGATCGCCGGGCCGGCGGCGCACGAAGCGGCGATCAGGCTGTACGAAACCGAAGCGCGCGACGGCCGCGACCCGCAGCTTCGCGCGTTCGCGGCCGCCGCGCTGCCGACGCTGCGTGCTCATCTGAGCGCCGCGCGCGAACTCGCGAAGTCGGTCGCGGCCGCGCACTGACCGGGACCGCGCCCGCGCACCCGCTCGTCAGTGTCGTCGTGTGTCGCTCTCCGGGCCGCCGGGCGATGCCTCGTACGGCGGCGAGTCGAGCGCCGTTTCGCCTTCCTCGATCAACCAGTACGGCGCAGCGCCGTAGTGCGCGTGCACCGCTTCGGCCCACGCCGGATCGGCCATCGACGGCCAACGGTCCTTGTCGAAGCCCGGCGCCTCGCGCACGCGCTCGGTCGGGACCGGCAGCACGAAGCAGCGGCGCTCGACGTCGAGCGTCAGCAGGCTCCACGGCACCGCGAGCAGCTTGTCGCCGATCCCGAGAAAGCCGCCCGACGACACGACCGCGTACGCGATCCGGCCGGCGCGCACGTCGAGCATGATGTTCGTGACCTTGCCGATGTCGTCGCCGTCGATCGTCAGCACGCGGTCGCCTTCCAGCGTGCCGGCGGCCATCACGTCCGGGCCGGGGCCGCCGGACGAGCGGCCGTTGTCGCCGACGATGCGCGAAGGTGTGTCGGTTGTCATCGCTTGCCTCCTGGTCGAAGCGGCGCAGCGCACGACGCGCGCGCGGCGCGGGTGAGAGGACGGCCGATCATTGGCGCCGCGGCAGCGACACGTCCTCGAGCGTGTTCGCCAGCTCGTCGCGGGCCGGCCCGCCCGCGCGTGTCGCGATGTCGCCCAGCGACACGATGCCGACGATCCGGTGCTGCGCGTCGAGCACGGGCATCCGGTGCAGTTGCACGTCGGCCATGCGTTTCTGCACGTCGCCGACGCCGTCGTCCTCGACGCACCACTGGACGGGTGCGGACGCGACGGCCTTCACCGGCGTGTCGGGCGAGTGCCCATGCGACAGCGCGCGCACCGCGAGGTCGCGGTCCGTGACGATCGCGACGAGTTCGTCGCCGTCGCAGACCGGCAGCACGCCGATGTCGAAGCGCTGCATCAATGCGGCCGCATGGCGAATCGTGTCGGTGGGCGCGACGCACACCACGTCGCGCGACATGATCTCGTTGACGCGATACATGAACGCCTCCTTAGTGAGCGAGACGATCCGGTAGCAGGACGCGTGCCGCATGCGGCCGGTACGCGTTGCGCGTGTGCGGCCGGGGCACGGAGAAATTTGCCAGCCGGGTTGTACATCTTCCACGGCGGCAGCCGTGGCGCGCGTCGATCAGTGGCCGACGCCCGTCATCACGACGATCGCGAATACCACCGCGCTCTCGATCGCGGCAAGCGCCGCGACGCCCGCGGCGCCGCTGACTTCGTTCCAGGCTCGTTCCATGCGTTTCATCACTTCACTCCGGTCGTGCCGGCCCGGCGCAGCGCTGCCGCGCGTCCAGGGCCGGGGTGCCGCCGTCAGCCGTGATCGCGGGGCGGTGGTGGGGCGTCGGGCTTGCGCTTGTCGCGTTCGCCGGACGGCTTGGCGGGGTCGATGCGGGTCGCGCCGCCGACGGCGGGCGGATCGCTGGCCGGGAACGTCTCCTCGAGCCCTTCGTCGATGCGCTCCTCCGTCTTGTCGTCGGACCGCTTGCGCGATGCGGCGAAGAGGCTGGGTCCGGCGGCCGGTGACACGGCGTCGCGGCGGCCGGTGGCGTGAGCGGTCATGATCGAACCTCCTTACGGATTGCAGGGGCGCAAGCGCCGTACCTGCGCGGACGCGCGGCATGACGCTTGCAGCCGTCGCGCGTCGGAGGCCGGCCAGCACATCGACAGACGCGCCGCGAGCCGCCGGCATGGACGAAAGGACATCGTGATGAACGACCCCACGAAAAGGATACGTTACGACGCGAACGCGTGCGGCGGCGATTTCGACGATGTGCGCGAGCGCTTCGACACCTGGAAGCGCGAATCGCGGGTCTATCGGCCCGAGCGGCGCGTGTTCGACGGCAAGGAAGAAGTGCGCGAGCTGAACCATACGGTCTACACGGGGCCCGCCAGCGCGCAGCGGGCGCTGGCCGCCCACTGCGCGCCGTCCGATCCGTTCGCGCTCGCGGTCCGGCTCGCCGCCGAAGGGCGGACGATATGGCTCGTGATGGCCGCTTACGACGCATGACCGGCTGCGTCGCACGCGCGAACGGGCACGGTGATTGCGTACGGTCGCCGCGCCAATCGACACGCGCGAGCCGCCGCGCAGGAGCGACATGAACACGCCATCCATGCTGCACCGTCCCGAACCGACGCCCGACGTCGATCCCGACCCGACGCTGCCCGAGCACGACGATCCGGTCGATCCGCCCGTGCCGCCGGGCCCGCCGCACGGCGATCCGCCGTCGCAGCCGTCGCCGATGCGAATGCCGGGACCGCGCAGCGGACCGCCGCCGGCCGCGCGATCACTGAAAGGAGGACCATCATGGACATTCACGTGCAATCTCCGGACAAGCGCGCGATCGCTCAGGTGCTGGGCCGCTATTTCGAATCGCGTTCGTTGCGTTACCACATCGAGGAACTGCCGGGCGGCGTGCTGCATATCGGCTTTCGCGCCAGCGGCCGGCCGGTCGCCGTCACCGTGTCGTTCGACGATTCCGCGTACGACACCTATACGCACTGGGACGCGAGCCAGAAGCAGCTTGCGCTCGGCCGGCTCGCCGACGGGTTTTCGCGGATGATGTCGACCCGCAGCCCCGCCGCGCTCGCCGGCGACTATCACGTCGAACGTTTCTGAATCCGCAATTTTCCGCCGGCTCGTGCCGGAAACCGGCAAAGTGCCCGTGCTCGACGGGCGCTTTGCGGCTTCACGCGCGTCGCGTAGGATGTTCACTTATTCAGCGCACGCTACGTTCGCGCCGTCGACCGTCTGCCGATGCAGCCGGACAGACGCGACGCGTTTTCCTTCAGGCGCCTTCAGCGCAACCGACGGAGACCATCTTGATGACCGTTGCTCGCCCGTTGCTGTCACCCGGTACTCGCCGCTTCGTCACGGGCCTGTCGGCCTTCGCCGCACTCATGGCCGCCGGCGCCCGCGATGCGTCGGCCCAGACGCCTTCGCCGCTCGGCGAGTGGCAGTACTCGGCGGGCGTCCCGCTGCAGAAGCTGTTCGATCCGAACGTGCGTACGTGGCAGGTGAGCGTCGGCGCGGCGATGACGCTGCAGCCGCGCTACGCGGGCTCCGACCGCTATCGCGTGATGGGCGGCCCGAACCTCGACATCCGCTATCGCGACCTGTTCTTCCTGTCGACCGGCGACGGGCTCGGCGCGAACGTGCTGCGCGGGCCGAACTGGCGCGTGAGCCTGTCGGTCGGCTATGACCTCGGACGCCGCTCCGCCGACGATCTCGATCACCTGAACGGCCTCGACAACATCAACGCGGCCCCGGTGATGAAACTCGCGGCCGATTACGTGATCTCGAAGGAATTTCCGCTCGTGTTGCGTGCCGACGTGCGGCGCAGCATCGGCGGCTCGAACGGCTGGGTCGGCGATTTCTCCGCGTACATGCCGATGCCGGGCAGCAACGAGCACTTCTTCTGGTTCGCCGGGCCGACGGTGTCGTTCGCCGACTCGCGCTACATGAACGGCTGGTTCGGCGTGAACCCGGGCGCGTCCGCGCGTTCCGGGCTGCCGGCTTATTCGGCGAGCGCCGGGATGAAGTCGTTCGGCGCCGGCGTGACGATGGTCTGGTTCGTCAACAAGCACTGGTTCGTGACGATGGATGGCGCGATCGAACAGCTCGTCGGCCGCGCCCGGCGCAGCCCGATCACGCAGCAGTCGACGAACGGCGTGTTCGACATGTCGGTCAATTACCAGTTCTGAGCCACCCGGCCTTGCGGTGCCGAAGCCGGGGCGGCTGCGCAGTGCGGTCCGCGTGCGGCGTTTTCCGGCACATTTGATATGATTCGAACCTGTACAAACGTACAGTGATCGATCCCCCGTGACGCCTGCATCGCCGACGCCCCCGGCGTTTTACTACCTGACCAATTTCGAACGCGCGCTGGCCTGGCTCGGCGAGCGTTACGACGACCTGCTCGACGTGCACGAGCACGCGTTTCTCGCGCAGTTCGCGCAGTTGCCGAAAGCGTCGCGCGCGCTGCTCGTGCGGATGCTGATGCGCACCGCCACCGACTTCCGCGCGAGCAAGCTCGTGTACGACGAAATCGGCAGCACGCTCGCGGCCGCCGCGCCGCTCGTCGAACTCGACTGGGTCGATCCGGCCCCCGCGCTCACGCTCGACGAACTGTTCGCGCTGTCGACCAAGGCGGATCTGCTGAAGATGTTCCCGTCGCTTGCCGCGCACGCCGGCGAGCGCAAGCCCGACTGGCTCGAACGGCTGCGGCCCGGGCACGCCGTCGCGCAGCCGCTCGACGCGTGGTGCGCACAGGCCGACGATCGCGTGCTGCGCGTGACCGTCGGCGCGCTGTGCGACCGGCTGCGGCTGATGTTCTTCGGCAATCTGCATCAGGACTGGAGCGAATTCGTGCTCGCCGATCTCGGCGTGTTCCAGTACGAAAGCGTGCCGATCGCGCCGTCGTCGCGCGCGTTCCAGCACCGCGACGACGTCGATGCGTACCTCGCGCTGCAAGCGTGCCGCGAAGCGCTCGGCGGGTGGCCCGACGATCTGCCGTTCGACGACTTGCTGCACGCGATCGATGCGGTCCGCTGCACGCAGCCGTGGCTCGCGACGCGTCGCGCGAAGCTGCTGTTCGCGCTCGGGCAGGCCTGCGAACGGCGCGGCGACTGGAACGCCGCGCTCGACGCGTATGCGCGCAGCGAGTGGCCGGGCAGCCGACACCGGCGCATTCGCGTGCTCGAGCGCTGCGGGCGCGACGACGACGCGCTCGCGCTGGCGCTCGACGCGCGCGGCGCATTCGAGAGCGACGAGGAGCGCCAGCGTGTCGAACGGATGCTGCCGCGCCTGCAGCGCCGTCTCGGGCAGCCGGTCGAACGAGCGGCCGCCGCGCCCGGCGCGCCGCGCGAGACGCTCGTGCTGGCGCGCCCGGAGGCGTTCGTCTGCGTCGAATTCGCAGTGCGCGACCATCTCGCCCAGCCCGACGCGCCGGTGCATTACGTCGAGAACACGCTGATCAATTCGCTGTTCGGTCTGCTGTGCTGGGAGCCCGTGTTCGCGGCCGTGCCCGGCGCGTTCTTCCACCCGTTCCAGCGCGGGCCGGCCGATCTGCACGCGCCCGATTTCGCGCTGCGCCGCGCCGACGCGTTTGCCGCGTGCTTCGCGCAACTCGATTCGGGCGCGTACCGCGACACGATTCGCCTGCACTACGCGACGAAGATGGGGCTGCAATCGCCGTTCGTGTTCTGGGGCGTGCTGACCGACGAGCTGCTCGACCAGGCGCTCGCTTGCCTGCCGCCCGAGCATCTGCGGTTGTGGTTCACGCGCCTGCTCGCGGACGTTCGCAGCAACCGTTCGGGGCTGCCCGACCTCGTGCGGTTCTGGCCCGGCGAGCGGCGCTACGAGCTGATCGAGGTGAAGGGGCCCGGCGATCGCCTGCAGGACAACCAGACACGCTGGCTCGCGTACTGCATCGCGCACGGGATGCCGGTGCGTGTCGTCGATGTCGAATGGGCGGGCTCGGGCGTCGGTATCGGGCAGGCCGAAGCGGCGGGGCTGTCGGCATGAGCTATGTCGTCGCGGTGCGCGCGATGTGCGAGTTCACCGCGCGGCGCGGCGATCTCGATCTGCGCTTCACGCCCGCGCCGACCGCGCTCGAAGGCATCGCCGGTCATGGCGCCGTCACGTCGAAACGCGGCGCGCGCTACGAAACCGAGATCGCGCTCACCGGCACCTGGGGCACGCTCACCGTGCGCGGGCGCGCCGACGGCTACGACCCGGTCGCGAACCGGCTCGACGAAATCAAAACCTACCGCGGCAGCCTCGACGCGATGCCGGGCAATCATCGCGCGCTGCACTGGGCGCAAGCGAAAGTCTATGCGCACCTGATGTGCGAGGCCCGCGGCCTTGCGGAAATCCACGTCGCGCTCGTGTATTTCGACATCGTGTCCGAGCGCGAGACGGTACTGACGGAAACGCTGAGCGCAAGCGCGCTCGCCGCGTTCTTCGCCGAGCAGTGCGCGTGCTTCGTCGGCTGGGCCGAGCGCGAGAGCGCGCATCGAACCGCGCGCGATGCGGCGCTGCGGGCGCTGACGTTTCCGCACGGGCAGTTCCGCAGCGGCCAGCGCGAGCTCGCCGTGTCTGTCTATCGGGCCGCGCGCGACGAACGCTGCCTGATGGCGCAGGCGCCGACCGGCATCGGCAAGACGCTCGGCACGATATTCCCGTTGCTGAAGGCGTGCGGCGAGGGCGAGCTCGATCACGTGTTCTTCCTGACCGCGAAGACGCCCGGCCGCGCGCTCGCGCTCGAGGCGGCGACGACGCTCGGCGCCGGTACGCCGGCGCTGCCGCTGCGCGTGCTCGAACTCGTCGCGCGCGACAAGGCGTGCGAGCATCCGGACCGCGCGTGTCACGGCGAATCGTGCCCGCTCGCGCAGGGCTTCTACGACCGGCTGCCGGCCGCGCGCGATGCGGCGATCGGTGCGGGACTGCTCGATCGCGGCACCGTACGCGCGGCCGCACTCGCGCACGACGTCTGTCCGTACTACCTCGCGCAGGAGCTCGCGCGCTGGTCGGACATGGTGATCGGCGACTACAACTACTACTACGACGGCAGCGCGATGCTGCACACGCTCGCGCAGCAGAACCAGTGGCGCGTCGGCGTGCTCGTCGACGAAGCGCACAACCTGCTCGATCGCGCCCGCAAGATGTACAGCGCGTCGCTCGACCCGTTCGCGTTCGCGGCCGCGCGCGAAGCGGCGCCCGCGGCGCTGCGCAAGGCGTTCGACCGGCTCGCACGCGCGTGGGGTGCGCTCAATCGCGCGCAGGCCGAGCGTTACGCCGCGTATCCGGACATTCCCGGCCCGATCGTGTCGGCGGTCCAGAACCTCGTCGCGGCGATCGGCGAACACCTGATCGATGCGCCGCGCGCGAACGACGATGCGCTGCTGCGTTTTCATTTCGAGGCGATCCAGTTCGGCGTGTTGGCCGACGCGTTCGACAGCGCGTCGATCTTCGACGCGATGCTGCACGGCGAGCCGACGCCGCGCCAGGCGGGGTTCGACGGCGTCGCGCCGGCCGGCCGCCGGCGTCGCATCCAGTCGACGCTGTGCGTGCGCAACGTGATTCCGGCCGGCTTTCTCGCACCGCGCTACGAAGCCGCGCGCGCGACCGTGCTGTTTTCCGGCACGCTGAGCCCGTTTCACTTCTATCGCGACACGCTCGGGCTGCCGGCCGATACGGGCTGGCTCGACGTCGACGGGCCGTTTCGCGCCGAGCAACTGACCGTGCGCGTCGCGAGCCATGTGTCGACCCGCTGGCGCGATCGCGACCGTTCGCTCGAGCCGATCGTGGACCTGATCGCCGCGCAGTATGCGGCGCGGCCCGGCAACTATCTCGGTTTTCTCAGCAGCTTCGACTATCTCGGGCGCGTCGTCGCACTGATGCAGGCGCGCCATCCGGACGTGCCCGTGTGGGCGCAGGCGCCCGGCATGGCAGAAAGCGAGCGCGACGCGTTTCTTGCGCGCTTCGACACGGGCGGACGCGGGGTAGGCTTCGCGGTGCTCGGCGGCGCGTTTTCCGAAGGTGTGGACCTCGTCGGCGAGCGGCTGATCGGTGCGTTCATCGCGACGCTCGGGCTGCCGCAGGTCAACGACGTCAACGAGCAGATGCGGCGCGCGATGGACGCGCGTTTCGGCAACGGCTACGACTACATGTACCTGTATCCGGGCTTGCAGAAGGTCGTGCAGGCGGCCGGGCGCGTGATCCGCACCGAGCACGACGAGGGCGTCGTGCATCTGATCGACGATCGCTACCGGCGGCGCGAGGTGCGCGATCTGTTGCCGCGATGGTGGCGGATCCGGTGATGCCGTCGCGCAGGCCGGGTGTCGTAAGCGTGGCTACTGCGGCTACAACACGTTCAGCATTGCCAGCGCGGTTTCCTGCAGATGCGGAAGCACGCGCCGCACGGCCGCGTCGGTCGATTCCGCGCCGATCGGCATGTTCGTGCTCAGCGCGGCGACGACTTCGCCGTGACGATTCTTCAGCGGCACCGCGATGCCGCGCACGCCGACCTGCAATTGCTGCTCGATCACCGCGAAGCCCGCGTCGCGCGCGCGGTCGACCTGTTCGAGCAGGCGCGGCTTGTTCGTGATCGTGTGCGGCGTGAACGGCGCGAGTTCGGTCTCGTCGAGCCACGCGCGGACGGCCTCGCGATCCGGATGATGCGCGAGCAGCACGACGCCGGGCGACGTCAGCGGGGCCGGCACGCGTGCGCCGAGCACGAAGCCGGTCGTCATCACGCGCGACACGCCGTTGCGGGCGATGAACACGAGATCCCAGCCGTCGAGCACGCTCACGTACGCCGATTCGTTCAGCGACGCGCTCAGTTGCTGCAGATACGGCTGGACCGTGCGCGGCAGGCGTGCCGAATCGAAATACGACCAGCCGACCCGCAATACGCGCGGCGTGAGGCCGTACAGCTTGCCGTCGGAATAGACGTAGCCGAGCGATTCGAGCGTCAGCAGGTAGCGGCGCGCGGCCGTGCGGGTGAGGCCGGTGCGGGCCGCGGCCTCGGTGGGCGTCATGCGTGCGTGCTGGCTGTCGAACGCTTCGAGGATCATCAGTCCTTTTTCGAGGCCGGCAATCCAGTCGCGTCGGTCGAGGTCGGGCTTTTTCGTCATCGCGGGCGGGCAGGGTGCGCGATATTCGCGCGGGAGTGGGCGATTATCGCGCGAATTCAAGGGTAACGGTGTAATGGGAGAGCAGTCGATCCGCCTTGCTCGTCAATCGGATCGTGCAGATATAGCGTTCGTTACGTCAATGCTACTGCTGCCGTTGAGGCGCTTCAGGGGCACGCTGCGCCGCGATTGCAGGTTCAGGCGGGATGACCGAGCGCCTCGCACTGAGCCGGCCGGGGAGTGCGGGCTCGGCACGCTCCAGCTTACCGCTGTTCATAACGCAGCCCGGCAATGCGCCATCGCGCGTCGATCACGTACCACTGTTCGACGAAATCGAACCGCGAATCGATTGCCTGGTTGATCCAGACCGACCCGATGCCCGTTATCGTCGCCGATTGCCAGCGCACGACGATCTGCTTGGTCTCGTCCCGGTATTCGATATCCAGGCTGTCCGGCGCGCGCTCGGCCGCCACGATGCGCATTCGCGCAAGAAATTGCGCTTTCGTGCGAATGCGAACCTCGTGCTGGACAAAGAAGTACGGGCTTGCGACGAAAGCGAGTTGTTCGACGTCGGCGCGGCGATACGCATCGATCCAGACGTCGCGCATCTGCGCCAGGGTGAAGCGAGGTTCCATAAGCGTTGCATTTTCCTGATGAAGCGCGGGAGCGCGGTTTTTGGCGGTATCCGCCGGGCCAGGAAGGCAGCCTATGGCCGGAGCTTACGTCTCGGCAATTGGACAGATCCGAATCTGCTTTTCCGCGAGCGGGAACAAGTCGTCGGATCGTGGGAGTAGACGTCCCGACGACGCCTCATCGGGCTGGCGTGGACTGCGGGGAGAGGAGTGAAGCAGCACGAGGTGCGCTCAGGTGAACCGATGGCAGCCGATGGCAGCGCATTACGCGGCCGCTCATCGAAGCGGCCGATACGGCAGGAAGGTGCAAGAACAGGGATGCGGCGCGACCATGACGCGCGCCGCATCGGTACGAACCTTACTCGCTGCTCGTCCACTCGACGTTCGCACCGACCGAACGCAGGTTTTCGACGAAATGCGGATGCGCGCGGCGAATCGGCAGCGCATTCATGATTTCCGAGCGGCCCTCGATGCTCGCGGCCACCATCAGCAACGCGATCGCGACACGGATGATGTACGGGCTCTCGACGCGCGCCGGCGTCAACTGCAGCCCGCCGAACGTGATCAGCCGGTGCGGATCCGACAGCAGCACGTGCGCGCCGAACTTCGACAGTTCGCCCGACCAGCCGAGCGCGCCGTCGTACACCTTGTTCCAGAACATCGCGCTGCCTTCCGCGCGCACGCCGAGCGCGATGAAGATCGGCAGCAGGTCGACCGGCAGGTACGGCCACGGCGCGGCTTCGACCTTGGTCAGGATGTTCTGCGTGAACGGCCTGCGCACGCGCAGTGGGCCGTCGCGTTCCGCGCGCGACCAGCCGTCGCGATGCGTGACGTTCACGCCGAACTTCGCGAACGTGCGGTCGATCAGCGGGAAATGCTCCGGCGACGAGTTGCGGACCCTGATGTCGCCGCCCGTGATCGCACCGAGCGCGAGGAACGTCGCGATCTCGTGGAAATCCTCGGCGAAGCGGAATTCGCCGCCGCCGAGCTTGCCGCCGCCCGTCACGCACAGGCGCGACGTGCCGATGCCTTCGATCGCGACGCCGATCATCGCGAGGAACTGGCTGAACTCCTGCACGTGCGGCTCGGACGCCGCGTTCATCAGCGTCGACGTGCCGCTCGCCGCGGTCGCGCACAACGCGAAGTTCTCGGTAGTCGTGACGGACGCGTAGTCGAGCCAGTGATCGTTGGCTGTCAGCGGGCCGTCGGCACGGACGATCAGCGAATCGGGCGTGCGCTCGATGTGCGCGCCGAAGCGCTCGAACACCTCGACGTGCGGATCGATTTCGCGCACGCCGAGCGTGCAGCCCTTCACGTCGTTTTCGAGGCGCGCGACGCCGAAACGCGCGAGCAGCGGCGGAATCAGCATGATCGACGAGCGCATCGCTTCGGGCAGGCGATGAACGGCCGGGTCGAACGTGGTGTTGCGGTGGTGGAGATCGAGGATGCCGGTCGTGAAGTCGACCGACACGTCGCTGCCGAGCGTGCGGAAGATGTCGAGGATCTTGCGCACGTCGGTGATGTCCGGCACGCCGACGAGGCGCAGCGGCTGATCGGTCAACAGGGTGGCGCACAGGATCGGCAGGACGGCGTTCTTGTTCGCGGACGGCTTGATGTCCCCGCGCAGCGGGGTGCCGCCGTGGACGATGAGATTCGACATGATATGGGGGCGTATCGGTGACTGACGTAGGCCCATATGATGCCATTGGTCGGCGGCCGGCGTGGAATGTTCGGAGCGGAAAAAGGGCTTCCGCGCGCACGATTGACGGTGTTTGACGTTGGGCGGAGCGGCTCGCCGTAACCGGCACCCGTGGTTGAAATGGCCGGCCGCGAGTCGGGCCGGCCATCCGGTCGCGCGATCACTGCGCTGCCCGCATCCGCGCGGCGACGACCAGCGAGATCAGGCAGCCCACCGCGAGATAGCCGGCGACGAGATGCCACGAACCGCCGGCCAGGCTGACCAGCGCCACCGCGATGAACGGCGTGAATCCGCCGCCGACCACGCTCGCGAACTGATAGCCGACGCCCGCGCCGCTGTAGCGGTATTCCGCGCCGAACAGCTCGGTGAAAAGCGGCTGCTGGACGCTCACGACCATGTCGTGCGCGGCATTGGCCAGCAGGATCGAGAACAGCACGATCCATGCGATCGAGCGCGACTCCAGCGCGACGAAGAACGGCACCGCCGATGCAAGGCCGATCAGCGCGCCGACCAGGTAGATGCGGCGCAGCCCGAAGCGGTCGGCGAGCCACGCGAAGCACGGGATCGTCACGCAGCTGACCGCGCCGACCAGCAGGCCGATGTTCAGGAACAGGTCGCGCGACAGGCCGAGGTTCGACGTCGAATAGCTGAGCGCGAACGCGGTGACGATATACATCGTGAACAGCTCGGCGAGCCGCAGCGCGACGATCAGCACAAACGCCTTCGGATGGCGCGTCAGCGCCTCGAGCACCGGCAGGCGCAGCTTGCGGTTGCCGTGTTCGACCTTTTCGATGAACTCCTGCGACTCGTCCATGCTCTTGCGCACCCACAGCCCGATCAGCACCAGCACGATGCTGAACACGAACGGCAGGCGCCAGCCCCACGACTTGAACGCGGCCTCGCCGAGCGTATGGCTCAGGATCGACACGATTCCGGTGGCCAGCACGAGCCCGACGCCATAGCCGACCTGCACGCCGCTGCTGTAGAACGCCTTCTTCCGCTTCGGCGCGCTCTCGACGGCCATCAGCGCCGCACCGCCCCATTCGCCGCCGACCGCGAAGCCCTGGATCGCGCGCATCAGCACCAGCAGCACGGGCGCCCACCAGCCGATCGTCGCGAAGGTCGGCAACAGGCCGATCGCGACGGTCGACAGCCCCATCAGCATCACGGTCAGCACGAGCATCCGCTTGCGGCCGAGCCGGTCGCCGTAATGGCCGAACACGACGCCGCCGAGCGGACGGAACAGGAAACCGACGCCGAAGGTCGCGAACGCCGCGAGCGTGCCCATCGTCGGGCCGACCTTCGGGAAGAACTCGGAATTGAACACGAGCGCGGCGACGATCCCGTACAGCAGGAAGTCGTACCAGTCGACGACGGCGCCGACAAAGCTGCCGATTGCGGCCTTGCGGGCCTGACTGCGCGCGCGTGCGCTCGCGGCCGCATCGAGGGTGTCGAAGGTGGGGGTCATGGCGGAGTCTCCTGGCACGGCGCATCGCGGAATCGTGGCGGCGCCGCGCCTGACGCTGCATTAAGTCAAAGGCGAAGGGAGAACGGAGGATAGGGCGCGCGCTCTGTCCCTGCAATCGGCCGATCGGCCAGCGCGAGCGATTATCGTTCGATTGCGTGCGATCATCGAACGATTTTGGGGTTTGCACCAGGCGAGCGGCCGATATCCCGTTCAGCCAGGGTGTGCCGCCGTGAACGATCTGGTTAAAATCGGGACCATCAAAACCTCGCCCGGATCGGGCGGATGTCCGGCCGCCACACGATCGGCCGGGCGTGCCGCGCACGCCGGGCGTCATCCCCATCCAACGCATGCCCCCGGAGACTGGAATGCCCGGCACTTCCCACCCCCTGTCCAGCGATACGCCGCCCGTTGCCGATCCGGCCGCCAATCCGCTAGGGATGGCCGGACTCGAATTCGTCGAATTCGCGGCACCGGTGCCGGACGCGCTCGCGCAACGCTTCGAGCAACTCGGGTTCAAGGCGGTCGCGCGCCATGTCAGCAAGAACGTCACGCTGTATCGGCAAGGGCAGATGCAGTTCCTGATCAACGCCGAGCCCGATTCCTTCGCGGCGCGCTACGCGGAGGAATACGGAATGGGCGTCTGCGCGATCGGGCTGCGCGTGGCCAGCGCGCGGCGCGCGTTCGAGCGCGCGATCGAGCTCGGCGCGTGGGCGTTCGAGGGCGAGCGCATCGGGGTCGGCGAGCTGAAGATTCCCGCGATCCAGGGAATCGGCGATTCGCACCTCTATTTCGTCGACCGCTGGCGCGGGCGCGGCGGCCAGCGGGGCGGCGTCGGCGACATCTCGATCTTCGACATCGATTTCCGGCCGATCGACATCGCGACCGCGCATGCCGATCTCCACTGCGCGGGCACGGGCCTGCAGCAGGTCGACCACTTCACGCAGACGGTCGGCGCCGGGCGCATGCGCGAATGGCTCGACTTCTACCACGACCTGCTGCACTTCCGCGAAATCCATGAAATCGACGCGCACTGGCATGTGTCGGAAGAATCGCGCGTGATGGTGTCGCCGTGCGGCGCGGTGCGGATTCCGGTCTATGAAGAAGGCACGCGCCGCACCGAGCTGATGCATGCGTATTTGCCGGACCATCCGGGTGAAGGCGTCCAGCATGTCGCGCTGGCGACCGACGACATCCTCGCGAGCGTCGATGCGCTGCGTGCGAACGGCGTCGAGTTCATCGAGCCGCCGGCGCGCTATTACGACGAGGTCGATGCGCGGCTGCCGGGGCATGGTGTCGATCTCGATGCGCTGCGCAGCCGCGCGGTGCTGGTCGACGGCGAAGTCGGCAGCGACGGCGTGCCGCGCCTGTTCTTCCAGACCTTCGTCAAACGCCGGCCCGGCGAAATCTTCTTCGAGATCGTGCAGCGGCAGGGGCACCACGGGTTCGGAGAAGGCAACCTCGCAGCGCTCGCGCGCGCACGCGACGCCGGTTGAGCGGCGACGGTCGCAGCAGCGCGAGCGATCACGCCGATCTTGCAGACTGCGCGAACACGGCCGATCGCATCGAACATACGTTGCAGCATCTCGATCGGGAACGCCGGGCGATCCGCCGCGTCCGCGCCGCATGCGCCGCAGCGACGGCTGTTCAACGGTGACGGCAGCTCGCTCGGCGGATAGCCGAGCGAGCGCGCGGAATCGGCGAAGCGCCGGCGCATAGTCGGGCCGGAACGCGCAACCGAGTTGCGCATGCCGCTAATCGGCCGCTGCCAGCTTGCGCGCGTGGCGGCGCATCCCGTCGAAGATCGCATCGGCCACGTCCATCGGGAAATCCGCGGGAAGGCGCGACGCGACGTCGGCGATCACCGGCTCCGTGCGTGCCGCCACGCCGGCCATCGCCGCGCGTACGTCGTCCTCGGTCAGGCCGACGCGCGCACCTTGCGCGATCCAGTGGCGCGGCTGGATGTCGCCGATCACGTAATGGCGGTTCTTGCCGCACACGGCCATCGCGAGCCGTGCGCGGCGCGGTGGCAGCTGATTGCGCCGCGTGCCGATGATCGGATGCGCGGACAGCACGTCGTACAGCGGCGTGCTGCGATACGTGTTGCCCGGCAGGTGCGCGATGCTGAAATTCTTCGCGTGGCCGTCGATCGCCGCGAGCACCCAGAACACGAGCTGCGTGACGAAGAAGTTGATCCGGTCCTGCGCGGCCTCGGCCGAATTCGCGAGGATGCCCATGATCGTCGCGATGCCCGGGCCGCCGTCGGATTCGTATTTCGCGCCGGACGGCGTACCGGTCGCCTGGCACATGTCCTCCTGCGGCAGCCGCAGGATCCACGTGCCGTCGCGCGACGGCCGGCGATCGAAGCGCTCGACGATCAGCGCCTTCTGATCCTCGAAGCGGCCGATGTCGCATGCGGCGACGGGCAGGCCGTAGCCGGCGACGATCTTCGAACACAGCCATTCGTTCTCGACCGACGTGCGCATGTCGGCCTGCATGTTGCCGACGCGTCCCAGCGGCAGCTTGAAGATATGCGTGGTCGGCGTGCTGCCGGACGGCAGCAGCCAGCGATTGCCGTGGCGCAGCAGCGCGGTCTTTTCCTGTGCACCGGCGATCGACAGGCGCAGCTCGCCGTCGGGCTCCGCGTGGCCGGGCAGCGGTGCGGCGGTCGCGTGACGCAGCACGTCGGCGACGGCCGAGTCGTCGAGTACGGCGCCATTAATCGCCTGCAGGTCGGCCGGTGCGTCGTCGGGCGGCAACAGCTGCAGCGCACCGACGCAATCGCGGCCGATCGACGCGAGCAGCTCGAACGGCGTGGTCGACCCGAGCCGGTAGCGCTGCGCGATACGGCGGCGGATCGGCTGGCTGTCCGGCAGCAGGTTGTCGAAATAATCGGCGACGATCGCGCCCTGGTGCGGCTGGTTGCCGGGCGTGAACGGCAACGATAGCGACAGCGGACGCCCCTGCGGATCGTCGACCCACGCCGGCAGGTACACGAGGCGCTCGACGCCGCGCCGGACTTCCCAGTAGCCGACCGCGATGCCGTTCATCCACAGGCCGAGGCGGTCGTGGCGAGGGCGGCGGGCCATCGTCACCAGTCCTCCCGCTTGGTGTCGCGAGGCTTGCGCGGCGCCGCGGCGGCGGCGCGCTTTCGCTCGGCGGCGGATCGCGCGTTCGCCGCGGCTGGCGGGCGGGCCGGTGGATCGGACGTATCGGACGAACGCCGTCGCGCGGCCGCCACACGCTTGGCCGTGGGCGCGGGCGCCGTGTCGGGCGGCGATGCGACGTCCGGCGTAGCGGGCTCGAGCGTCAGGCGAACGCCGAGCACGTTCAGCACCTTGAAGAGCCTGTCGATGCTGACCGCGGACGGATTCGCTTCGAGCTGCGCGTACGACTGCTGCGTCACGCCGAGGCGGGCGGCGAGCTGCGCCTGCGTGAACCCCGCCGACTTCCGGAAGCCGACGAGGATCGGGCGCAACTGGCTCAAGGTCTGGACAGGGAATGCCATAGGCTCTCCGCGAGATGACAGGCGATCGCTTGTATTGGAAAAATACAGTCTATGGTATGTATCGTCAAAATACAAACCATAAACTGTATTTGATAAAAACAAATGATAGCCTGTCAGACGGACATTCGCCGAGCGCCGGTAGCCCACTATCACGCGGCCCGCAGCGGGCGCCAATGCGCGGCGCGCACGCATCTGGGCGCGACGTCTCGAAGACGGACGTGATTCAAGCGACGCTCGGGCCGATCCTGCCGGGGAGTGCGGCGCTTTCGGCGTGACGGACGTCGCGCGCTGTACAGCCCTACATCGGTTGACGACGCACGCGTTCGTCTGCCGGCACATTGGCGATGGTCAACGTGCGGCGTACGGCGATACGGTCGATACGTGCTGTTGCAGAAGACGCTCGTGCAGTGCGAGCCTCGTTCGTTTCATGAGCCGCCGGCAAAGGCGAGCGGCACCTACACTGCGCGTGGCCGAAACTTGCGCTTCATCAGGTCTCACGTCGTCACAATCCCCGCGTCGAACGATTTACCCACGCCGACAATGCGGGCCATTGCGCGCAACCGCGCCGGATGAATCCGGCGCCCGTCCGAATCACCACGACGCCGATCGCAACCGCCGCGACATCGTCGAGCCGGCCCAGGCCGACCCACGCGGCACACGTCGCCAGCGCCGCCAGCAACGCGGACAGCGCGTCGCTCCGCACATGCCAGCCGCTCGCTTCGAGCAGCGCCGAGCCGGTTTCGCGAGCCTTGCACAGCATCCAGCGCGACAGCGCGGCCTTGCCTGTCAACGTGAAGGCGATCAGCGCGACCGTCATCGCATCGGGTTGCACTGCGGGCGGCGCATCCAACCGGCTCGCCGCATGCCAGATCATTTGCACGCCCGTCGCGACCAGCAACGCACCGAGCCCCGCCAGCGCGAGCGGCTCGTACGCCGGGCGCCGTTCCGGCGGCAGACGCGCGTCGAGCCGGCAGGCTACGAGTATCAGTGTGTCGGCAGCGAGATCGATCGCAGCGTGTGCAACGTCGGCAAACAGCCCGGACGAATGTGCGGACCATGCCGCGACCGCCTCCGCAACGAGCAACAGCAGGTTGATCGCGAGACTGACAGCGAGAACGCGGGACGTGGCCGCATAAACGTGGGGCATGGCACGCGAGGTGCGTTGCATGGCGGATTTGTCTGTCGAAAGAGTGAGCAGCCTGGAACGCTACCGGTTGCCGATTGCACGGACGTGACAGCGACGGGGAGCAGAGGCGCGGTCAAGCGGCAAAGCGTGCCGCGGACCGCGGGCCACGGCCGAGGACTGGCCGCCACTACGGCGACTCGATTCTTGACGGCGCTCAGCGGGCGGGGCAGTCGGAATGTGAGCCGGACGCGGCCACGCAACAGGTGAAGACCGGTCGTCGACGCGTCTTGAGCTTCAAGAAGGCGTGGCGGGAGAGGAGCGGCAATACGAACGCGACTAAGCGCACGGGTTGCGTGACACCGAAGAACGGCCGTGCGGCGCTGGAAGCTCGACATTATAGAAATAATGTCAAACATCAGAGCGGCTATGATTGGATATTTAACGGTTTACGTTATATTATTCACAAAAATTCCATGCGAACTCAGCCATGTCCGACCTCGCCGCCCACGAACACCGCCTGATCGCCGAAATCGACCGGCTGAAGGCCAATTTCCCCAAAACCCGCGAGCTGTACCGCGAGGTCTGTGCATTGATGTTCTTCCGTTTCGGTATCACGCCGACCGCGAACCGCCTCTACCAGCTCGTGCGCAAGGGAAGCATGAGCACGCCCACCGCGGTGCTCGGCGAGTTCTGGGCCGAATTGCGGGAAAAGAGCCGCGTTCGCATTGAGCATCCGGACCTTCCGGCCGACCTGCAGGCGGCAGCCGGCGAACTGGTCGCCGCGTTATGGAATCGGTCGAGCACGGAAGCCGCCGCAGCGCTCGATGCGTTGCGCGCCGAAGTGGAGGCCGAGCGCACGGCGGCGAAAGCGGAGGTCGCCGCGCTGCAAACGGAGTTGTCCCGCACCGAAACGGCGCTCGAGCAACGCACGGCGGCATTGCTGACCGCGCAGGTGCGCATCCATGAGCTCGAGCAGGCGAGGGCGGCCGACGAAGCATCGCGCCGAGCATTACAAGCGGAAGTCGACCGGCTGAAGTCCGACAACGCAGACGCCGATCGCGCACTGGCGCAGGCCCGCGCCGATTTCACGTCGCAGCTCGATCGTCTGCGCGACGACGCAAACCGCGCCGAGGACCGTCTGCGTGCATCGGAAAAACGGGCGCTTCAGGAGATCGACCGCGAGCGGCTCGCCGCCGCCCGGCTGCAAAAGGAACTTGACGCGGCGGCTGCGCGCGCCGAACAGCGCGACACACGGCACCGTAAGGATCTCGCGACGCTGCAGGCGCTACTGGCCGACACACAACATCGCTGTGGCATGCTCGAAGGCCAGCTCGACGGCGCGCGCGCGGCGAACGCGGCGTACGTCGCCGAACTCGACGCATTGCGCGCCGAACGCACCGAGCGAGTGGAACGAGCCGAACGAGCAACACGCGGCCCCATGCGCAGGGCGCCGGGCCGCCCGGCCGGCGGCACGCTGCGCGCGGCCAAGCCCGTCATTCGGAAGCGCGCTCCCAAACCCGCATGACATCCGCGCGATAGACGGGTGACGACGCGCCCGCGACGCGTCGCGATTCGGGTAAAGTGCCGCTCAATTCGCCGGCTCGACTTTGCTAGACGACCGGTCTAATCGTTGCTACCATACGTCATCATGAATGCATCTTCAGGCGCGGAAGTCCGCCAGCACATCCTGAATATCGCGAAGCCGATCATGCTCCACAAGGGGTTTTCGGCGGTCGGTCTGAACGAGATCCTCGCTGCGGCAGGGATCCCGAAGGGCTCGTTCTACCATTACTTCGGCTCGAAAGAGGCATTCGGCGAGGCGCTGCTCGAATCGTATTTCGACGGCTATCTCGAGCATCTCGACAATCTGCTCGAGCGTCAGGCCGGCACGGGCGCGCAGCGCCTGATGACGTACTGGCGCAACTGGCTGCACACGCAGTGCGCGGAAGATCTCGAAGGCAAGTGCCTCGCGGTGAAGCTCGGCGCGGAGGTGTCCGATCTGTCCGAGTCGATGCGCGCGGTTCTGCGGCGCGGCACCAGCCAGATCATCGAGCGGCTCGCGGGCGGCATCGAGGCCGGGCTGGCCGACGGGTCGTTGAGCGGCGTCGACGATCCGGCGCATACGGCCGCGATCCTGTACGAGCTGTGGCTCGGCGCCACGCTGCTGGAAAAGATTCACCGCAACCGCAAACCGCTCGAACGCGCGATGCGCGAAACGCGGCGTATGCTGAACCTGCCGTCCGTCGCGGATGACGGCGAGCAGGCATAACCCGGCGCGCTTTGGCGCGCCTTGTTTTTCCGCGAGGGCTAGACGACTGGTCTACTTACGCCGAAGCCGGATTGCTTCACCGCATCGCTGCGACGCTGCCGGCTGGCCGGGACAGCCGCCGCGATGCGCATCACGAGTGCCCAACGTTGATCCGGTCGTGCCCGTTGCACGCCCATTCCTGTTGACGGAGATTCCCATGCCGCAAAGCAACACAGCAAACCGCAGAATCGTCCTGAATTCGCGCCCGGTCGGCGCGCCCACCCCGAACGACTTCCGCCTCGAGACCGGCGCCGTGCCGGTGCCCGGCGCCGGCCAGGTGCTGCTGCGCACGGTCTGGCTGTCGCTCGATCCGTACATGCGCGGCCGAATGAGCGACGCGCCGTCGTATGCGCCGCCCGTCGAACTCGGCGACGTGATGGTCGGCGGCACGGTCAGCCGCGTCGTCGCATCGAATTTGCCCGCATATCGCGAAGGCGACCTGGTCGTCGCGGGCGGCGGGTGGCAGGACTATTCGCTGTCCGACGGCAGCGACCTGATTCCGCTTGGCCGCGACTTCGCCCATCCGTCGTATGCGCTCGGCGTACTCGGCATGCCGGGGTTCACCGCGTACACCGGCCTCTTGAAGATCGGCGAGCCGAAGGCCGGCGAAACCGTGGTCGTCGCCGCCGCGAGCGGGGCGGTCGGCGCGGTGGTCGGCCAGATCGCGAAGCTGAAGGGCTGCCGCGTGGTCGGCGTCGCGGGCGGCGCCGACAAGGTCGCGTACGTAAAGGACACGCTCGGCTTCGACGCGTGCATCGATCATCGCGATCCGCAGTTCGCAGCCAAGCTGAAGGAAGCCTGCCCGAACGGCATCGACGTCTATTTCGAGAACGTCGGCGGCGCCGTGTTCGACGCAGTGTGGCCGCTGCTCAACGACCATGCGCGCGTGCCGGTGTGCGGCATCATCGCGCACTACAACGACGCCGCTTACGACGAGACCGCGGCGTCGACCGGTCGCGACCGCGTGCCGGCGCTGATGGGCACGATTCTGCGCAAACGCATCCGGATGCAGGGATTCATCATTCTCGACCACTATGCGACGGGCTATGCGGCGTTCCTGAAGGAGATGAGCGAGTGGGTCGCGCAGGGCAAGGTCAAGACACGCGAGGACGTGATTCCCGATCTCGCCGATGCGCCGAACGCGCTGATCGGCTTGCTCGCCGGCAAGAATTTCGGCAAGGTCGTCGTGCGCGTGGGGCCGGACGAACTGGCCTGACGCGATCCATTCGAGTTCCGTTCGTTTGCACGCTGGCGTCGCGCGACGCCAGCTTGTGGCATCCTCGATTCCGTTTTCCCAAGGAGTGAACACATGGCGCTTTACGTAATGGCTTCGGTGTTTCCGAAGCCCGAGCACGCGCAGGCCGTCGAGGCAGAATTGCGCAGCATGGTCACGGCGACCCGCGCCGAACCGGGCAATCGCCGCTACGACCTGTTCCGCGAGCAGGACGGTTCGCCGGCGCTGCATCTGTTCGAGATCTACGACGACCAGGCCGCATTCGACGCGCACCTCGCGAGTCCGCACTTCACCGCGTTTCGCAGCAAGTCGGCCGACTGGTTCTCGGCGCCGCCCGTCATCAAGGTGCTGTCGGGCATCGACGCGGCCGAATAAGCCGGATTGAAGTGAAGCATTCCCGCCGCGGCTCGTTCCCACCCGGGCCGCGCGGCAGCAGCCGCTGCATGGCGCAACGGCGATGAACAACCCGGCGCGCCGGTCGCGCCGCTTCCCCAATACACCGGCCCTCGGAGGCTGAATGGTCACCCTCAATATCAACGGCGAAAACCGCACGGTCGACGCCCCCGACGACATGCCCCTGCTGTGGGTGCTGCGCGACGTCGTCGGCCTGACCGGCACGAAATTCGGCTGCGGCATCGCGCAATGCGGCGCGTGCACCGTGCATCTCGACGGCGTCGCCGCGCGCTCGTGCGTGCTGCCGGTCGCGGCCGTCGCGGGCCGCAAGATCACGACGATCGAAGCCGTCGGCGCGACGCCGGCCGGGCAAAAAATCCAGCAAGCGTGGCGCGAGCTCGACGTCGTCCAGTGCGGCTACTGCCAGTCGGGGCAGGTGATGGCGGCCACCGCGCTGATCGCATCGAATCCGAACCCCCGCGACGCCGACATCGACGCGGCGATGGCCGGCAACATCTGCCGCTGCGGCACGTACAACCGGATTCGCGCGGCGGTCAAGCACGCCGCGAAGGGGGCGTGAGATGAAACCGCTCGCACGTTCACTTCGTTCCCTGCCCCCCAAGGGGGCGCTCGGCCTCGTCGAGGCGGCTCTGCGGAGGCTCACATGTCACGAGGACTGATCGAAGCCGGCCGGGCCGGCGCGGGCGTGTCGCGCCGTTCGTTTCTCAAATTGGGCATGTCGCTCGGCGCGGCCGCGGGCGGCGGCTTGCTGCTCGGCTTCAGCATGCCGGCCGCCGGCGACGATGCGCGGCGCTCGGTGATCGGCGGCGATGCGGACGAAACGGCGCGCGCCGGCGTATTCGCGCCGAACGCGTTCGTGCAGATCGACCGCAGCGGCAAGGTCACGCTGGTGATGCCGAAGGTCGAGATGGGGCAGGGCGTCTACACAGCGTTGCCGATGCTGATCGCCGAGGAACTCGAGGTGCCGCTGTCGAACGTGACGCTCGACCATGCGCCGCCGAACGAGAAGCTGTTCCTCGATCCGCTGCTCGGCGGCCAGCTTACCGGCGGCTCGACGTCGGTGCGCTACGCGTGGGAACCGTTGCGCCGTGCAGGCGCCACCGCGCGCACGCTGCTGGTTTCAGCGGCCGCGAAGCAATGGAACGTCGATCCGGCCACGTGCCGCGCCGAAAATGGTGAAGTCCAGCATCCGCCGAGCGGCCGGCGCGCGGCGTACGGCCAGCTCGCGGATGCCGCAGCGAAGCTGCCGGTGCCGAAGGACGTCGCGCTGAAGAAACCGGAAGATTTCAAGCTGATCGGCAAGCCGGTGAAGCGGCTCGATTCGCCGGAAAAAGTCGACGGCACCGCGCAGTTCGGGCTCGACGTGCGCCTGCCCGGCATGCTGTACGCGGTGACCGTGAACAGCCCGGTGTTCGGCGGCACGGTCGCGAGCGTCGACGACACCGCCGCGAAGAAGATTCCGGGCGTGCGCCAGGTGGTGCGCGTCGACAATGCGGTCGCGGTGGTCGGCGATCACACGTGGGCCGCGAAGCGCGGCGCGTCGGCGCTCGTCGTCAAGTGGAACGAAGGCGCGGGCGCGAAGGTGTCGACGAAGGATCTTTTCGCGGATCTCGCGCATGCGGCCGCAAACGGCAACGGCGCGGTCGCTCGCAAGGAGGGCGACGTCGGCAACGCGTTCGCGAATGCGAAGACGCGTGTCGATGCCGTCTACGAGCAGCCGTTGCTTGCGCACGCGACGATGGAGCCCGTGAACTGCACGGTGCACGTGCGTAGCGACGGCTGCGAGATCTGGGTCGGCACGCAGGTGCCGACGCGCGCCCGCGACACCGCGCAGCAGCTTACCGGGCTGTCGCCGGACAAGATCGTCGTGCACAACCACCTGCTCGGCGGCGGGTTCGGCCGGCGGCTCGAAACCGACATGATCGGCCAGGCGGTAAAGGTCGGCAAACAGGTCAATGCCCCGGTGAAGGTGATCTGGACGCGCGAGGAAGACGTTCAGCACGACATGTACCGGCCGTGCTACTACGACAAGATCTCGGCCGGCCTCGACGCGAACGGCAAGCCGGTCGCGTGGCAGCACCGGATCGTCGGCTCGTCGATCCTCGCGCGCTTTGCGCCGCCCGCGGTCAAGGACGGCGTCGATCCGGACGCGGTGGAAGTCGCGGCCGAGCTGCCGTACGACCTGCCGAACCAGCTCGTCGACTACGTGCGCCAGGAGCCGCGCCACGTGCCGACCGCGTTCTGGCGCGGCGTCGGGCCGACGCGCAGTACGTTCGTCGTCGAGAGCTTCATCGACGAACTGGCCGCACAGGCCAAGACCGACCCGGTGCAATACCGCCGCGCACTGCTCGGCAAGACGCCGCGTGCGCGCAACGTGCTCGACGTCGCGGCGAAGGCGGCCGGTTGGGGCGCGCCGCTGCCGAAGGGGCAAGGGCGCGGCGTGTCGGTGATGCACGCGTTCGGCAGCTTTTTCTCGATCGTGATCGACGTCGCCGTGGACGATGGCGAAGTGCAGGTCAAGCGCGCCGTGTGTGCGGTCGATTGCGGGATGGTGGTGAACCCGAGCACGATCGACGCGCAGGTGCAGGGCGGCATCATCTTCGGGATCACGGGCGCGCTGTACGGCGAGATCACGATCGAGGACGGCCGCGTCGTGCAGAGCAACTTCACCGACTACCGCGTGATGCGAATCAACGAGACGCCGCCGATCGAGGTTCATCTCGTCAAAAGCGCCGAAGCGCCGGGCGGCATCGGGGAACCGGGCACGGCCGCGACGGCCGCGGCGCTGTCGAATGCGATCTTCGCGGCGACCGGCAAGCGGCTGCGCAAGCTGCCGGTCGGCAACCAGCTGAAGACGGCTTGAGGGGGAGGGACGAACCATGCGAAACCTGACCCTGACTCGTCTGCACCACGTGAATCGCGCGGCCCGCACGCTCGGCGGATCGCTGCTCGCGCTGTCCGCGTTGATGGCCGGTACTGCAGCGCAAGCCGCGCAAACGGCGCCGGCCGACAGCGCGCTCATCGCCCGCGGCGCGTATCTCGCGAAGGCCGGCGACTGCGTTGCGTGCCATACCGCGCCGCGCGGCGCGCCGTTCGCCGGCGGCCTGAAGATGGTCACGCCGATGGGCGCGATCTACACGACGAACATCACGCCCGATCCGGACACGGGCATCGGCCGCTATACCGAAGCGGAGTTTGCCGGCGCATTGCGCAAGGGCGTCGCGAAGGACGGCCATAACCTCTATCCGGCGATGCCGTATCCGTCGTACGCGAAGCTGAAGGACGACGACGTGAAGGCGCTGTACGCGTACTTCATGCACGGCGTCGAGCCGGTGAAGCAGGCGAATCGTGCGTCGGACATTCCGTGGCCGCTCAACATGCGCTGGCCGCTGGCGCTGTGGAATGCGGTGTTCCTCGACACGACACCGTATACCGACAAGCCGGCGAAGGACGCGACGTGGAACCGCGGCGCGTACCTCGTGCAGGGGCTCGGGCATTGCGGGTCGTGTCATACGCCGCGCGGCGTCGGCTTCCAGGAGAAGGCGCTGGACGAGAGCGGCGCGGCATTCCTGTCCGGTGCATCGATCGACAACTGGTTCGCGTCGAACCTGACCGGCGAGCACAACACCGGGCTTGGCCGCTGGAACGAGGCCGACGTCGCGCAGTTCCTGAAAACCGGCGCGAACCGGCACGCGACCGCGTTCGGTTCGATGGTGAGCGTGATCAACCACAGCACGCAGGAACTCACCGACGACGATCTGACGGCGATCGCGCGCTATCTGAAGTCGTTGCCGGCCGCGGGCGGCAACGGTGCGCCGCCTTACCGTTACGAGCCGAAGGCGACGCAGGTCGCATTGGGCCGGCCGGCGAACGATCCGGGCGCAAAGGTGTATAACGCTTACTGCCTGCATTGCCATGGCGCGGACGGCCGCGGCTACGCGCCGCTGCTCGCGCCGCTCGCCGGCAACCCGAACGTGCTCGAGGCCGATGCGTCGTCGCTGATCAACGTGACGCTGAACGGCAGCGACACGCTCGTGATCGGCGGCGTGCCGTCCGCGTATCCGATGCCGGCGTTCGCGAACCAGCTGAACGACCAGCAGATCGCCGACGTGCTGACGTTCATGCGTGCCGGCTGGAACAACGGCGCGCCGGCCGTACAGGCGGCGGATGTCGCGAAACTCCGCAAGGCGACGGCAGCGGCGCGCTGAGCGGTCCGCCGTTGCGGTTGATGACGGGCACGTGTGCTGCGTGCCCGTCCTCGAACGTTGCCGGTTGCAAGGCGACCGGCAATGCAGCTCTTTCTGTCAACCGGCGCGCGGCCTTCGTGGCCGCGCGCGTTTTTATCGACGCAAGTAGGGGTGTCTGGATGGCTAACGTGACTTATACGGATACGCAATTGCTGATCGACGGCGAGTGGGTCGACGCCGCGAGCGGCAAGACGATCGACGTCGTGAACCCGGCGACGGGCAAGGTAATAGGCAAGGTCGCCCACGCGGGCATCGCCGATCTGGACCGCGCGCTGGCCGCGGCGCAGCGCGGTTTCGAAGCATGGCGCAAGGTGCCCGCGCACGAGCGCGCGGCCATGATGCGCAAGGCCGCCGCGCTGGTGCGCGAACGTGCCGGCACCATCGCGCAGCTGATGACGCAGGAGCAGGGCAAGCCGCTGACGGAAGCGCGTGTCGAAGTGCTGTCGGCCGCGGACATCATCGAATGGTTCGCGGACGAAGGCCGTCGCGTGTACGGCCGGATCGTGCCGCCGCGCAACCTCGGCGCGCAGCAAACGGTCGTGAAGGAGCCGGTCGGTCCGGTCGCGGCATTCACGCCGTGGAATTTCCCGGTGAACCAGGTCGTACGCAAGCTGAGCGCCGCGCTCGCCACCGGCTGCTCGTTCCTCGTGAAGGCGCCGGAGGAGACCCCGGCATCGCCGGCCGCGCTACTGCGCGCGTTCGTCGATGCGGGCGTGCCGGCTGGCGTGATCGGTCTCGTGTACGGCGATCCGGCGGAAATCTCGTCGTACCTGATTCCGCATCCGGTGATCCGCAAGGTGACGTTTACGGGTTCGACGCCGGTCGGCAAGCAGCTCGCCGCGCTCGCGGGCCAGCACATGAAGCGCGCGACGATGGAGCTGGGCGGCCACGCGCCGGTGATCGTCGCCGAAGATGCGGACGTCGCGCTGGCCGTGAAGGCCGCCGGTGGCGCGAAGTTCCGCAACGCCGGCCAGGTGTGCATTTCGCCGACGCGGTTCCTCGTGCACAACAGCATCCGTGACGAGTTCACGCGCGCGCTGGTTCAGCACGCGCAGGGGCTGAAGGTCGGCAACGGGCTCGACGAAGGCACGACGCTCGGCGCGCTGGCGAATCCGCGCCGGTTGACCGCGATGGCGTCGGTCGTCGAGAATGCGCGCAAGGTCGGCGCGCGCATCGAGACCGGCGGCGAACGGATCGGCTCGGAAGGCAACTTCTTCGCGCCGACCGTGATCGCGAACGTGCCGCTGGAAGCCGACGTATTCAACAACGAGCCGTTCGGCCCGGTCGCGGCGATCCGCGGCTTCGACACACTCGAGGACGCGATCGCGGAAGCGAACCGGCTGCCGTTCGGGCTGGCCGGCTATGCGTTCACGCGTTCGTTCGCGAACGTGCATCTGCTGACGCAGCGACTCGAGGTCGGGATGCTGTGGATCAACCAGCCGGCGACGCCGTGGCCGGAAATGCCGTTCGGCGGCGTGAAGGATTCGGGCTACGGGTCCGAAGGCGGGCCGGAAGCGCTGGAACCGTATCTCGTCACGAAGTCGGTGACGGTGATGGCGGTTTGATGGGCGTGGATTGAGTGTGGGGCGCGTCGCGGGGTACGCGGCGCGCTTTTTTGGGCTGCGGCGGGATGGGGTAATGGAAGAAGCGTCGATGTCGGGTGGGGTTTCTGTCGCCGTTGTGATTTTACATAAGGTGAATTAGCGCATTTTTTGATGTAAGAGCAAAGTTGTAATGTCGCATCTGAGCAAAGTTGAAATGTCGTAGTTCGAGGGTTTCGGCGCATGCTGGCG
>NZ_CABVPL010000022.1 GCF_902499045.1 Burkholderia latens
CTGCCGGCCGGCGCCGGCTGGATCGCGGCCCCCGTACCCGGCACGGTCGCGCAGGCGCTTGCGCTGGCCGGCCGCACCGACGAGACGGCGACGCTCGCCGAGCGCGACCATTGGTATCGCGTCGACCTGCGCGGGCACGGGCCGCGCGTGCTGCGTTTCCACGGTCTCGCGACGCTCGCCGAAGCGTGGCTCGACGACACGCCGATTCTGTGCTCGGACAGCATGTTCGTCGCGCACGACGTGCCCGTGACGCTCGACGGCACGCATCGGCTGTTTATCTGCCTCCGCGCGCTCGCGCCGCACCTGCGCGACGCGCGAGCGCCGCGCCGTGCGCGCTGGCGCACGCGGTTGGCCGAGCCGGCGACGCTGCGCACCGTGCGTACGTCGCTGCTCGGGCACATGCCGGGCTGGTTCCCGCGTTGCGTGCCGACCGGTCCATGGCGGCCCGTCGACGTGCTCGATCCGGCCGACGGCCCGGTGCTGATTCATTGCGACCTGCACGCGCGCGTCGACGGCGACACCGGCTGGCTCGATGCGGAACTCGTGTTCGCGGCGCCGCTGCCCGACGCGTTCGCGGCCCGGTTGTCATGCGGCGAACATCACGCGACGCTCGAGCGCGGGGGCGCCGACCGGCTGCATGCGGCCGTCGCCGTGCCGAACGTGCGCCGCTGGTGGCCGCATACGCACGGCGAACCGGTGCTCTACGACGTCGCGCTGCACATCGGCGCCGAGCGGCGGCCGCTCGGCGCGACCGGCTTTCGCACGATCGAGCAGCATGCGGGCGACGACGGCAAGGGTTTTGGGCTGCGCGTGAACGGCGTGCCGGTGTTCGCCCGCGGCGCATGCTGGAGCAGCGCCGAGCCGCTCGCGCTGCACGCTGACGATGCGGCCTATGGCCGCCTGCTCCGGTATGCGCGCGACGCCGGCTTCAACATGATTCGCGTCGGCGGCACGATGACCTACGAGGCCGACGCATTCCACGCGTGGTGCGATCGGCTCGGGCTGATGGTGTGGCAGGACTTCATGTTCGCGAACTTCGACTACGGGCTCGACGATCGCGCGCTGGCGGACGCAATCGATCGCGAAGCCGGACAGTTCCTCACGCGCCATCGCGCATCGCCGTCGCTCGCGGTACTGTGCGGCGGCAGCGAAATCGCGCAGCAGGCCGCGATGTCGGGGCTCGCGCCGAAGCAGCGCTTTCTCGAGCTGACCGCCGAGCGCCTCGCCAGCCATGCGGCAGCACGACGACCCGATACGGTCTACGTTCCCGATTCGCCCGACGGCGGCGTGCTGCCGTTCGTGCCGCGCGAGCGCGTGTCGCACTACTATGGTGTCGGCGCGTACCTGCGCCCGATCGACGACGCGCGTCGCGCCGACGTGCGCTTCGCGAGCGAATGCCTCGCGTTCGCGAACGTGCCGTGCGATGCGATGCTCGCGAGCCTCGGCTGGCCGGGCGTTCACGAGCCGCGATGGAAAGCGGCCGTGCCGCGCGATCCCGGCACGTCGTGGGATTTCGACGATATTCGCGACCACTATCTGCAGACGCTGTACGACGTGGCGCCCGACCGCTTGCGGCGCGAGGATCCGTCGCGCTACTTCGAGCTGTCGCGCGCGGTAATCGCCGATCTGATGCGCGACACGTTCTCCGAGTGGCGGCGCACCGGTTCGCGCTGCGCGGGCGCGCTCGTCTGGCAGTTTCAGGACGTGATGCCGGGCGCCGGCTGGGGCTTGATCGATGCGACGCATCGGCCGAAGTCCGCATGGTATGCGCTGCGCCAGGTACTCCAGCCGGTGCAGGTGCTGCTCGTCGACGAAGGGCTGAACGGTCTCGACGTGCACGTGATCAACGAACGCCCTGCGCTGCTGTCGGCCGCCGTCGAGCTGGTCGCGCTGCGCGACGGCCGCACGCCCGTTGCACGGGCAGCCGCGCCGGTGCGGATCGCCGCGCACGACGCGATGCGGCTCGGGTCGGCCGAATTGCTCGGCCGCTTCTTCGACTGGACCTATGCGTATCGCTTCGGCCCGTGCGAGCACGACGCCGTCGTCGCGACGCTGCGCGGCGACGACGGCACGCTGCTGTCGCAGGCGTTCTACTTCCCGTCCCGCACGCATCCGGCCGTGTTCGCGCGCCGCGAACTCGTCATCGACGCATGCGTGTCGCGCAGCGACGATACGTGGCATGTCGACATCGATACGCGCCACGTCGCGCGCCACGTGCAGATCGACGCGCCAGGGTACGTGCCGCGCGACGACTGGTTCGATCTCGCGCCCGGCACGCCGGCGCGCGTCGCACTGATACCGCTCGCCGGCACCGGTGAATCGCGCGCCGGCGACGTGCCGCCGAGCGTCGAGATCCGCGCGGTCAACGCCGCGCGCACCGTCCGCGCGACGCCGGTCGCCTGACGCGGCCAATACCAGGTTGGCGGACCCCACGCGCGGCCGCCGGCCGCGCTGCGCACGTCAGTCCGACGAGCCCGTGCCGCGCGGCCGCTCGATGCCGTACGCCTCCATCCAGCGATAAAGCGTCGCACGCGACACGCCGAGCTCGCGCGCGGACGCCGCGACGCGTCCGCGCGTGCGCAGCAACGCCGTTTCGATCGCTTCACGCTCGATCGACTTGCGGATATCCGCGACGGACGGCGACGCCGCATCGAGACAGTATTCGAGCTCGAGGTCCTGCGCGGTGATCAGGCGCCCCTCCGTCATCACGACCGCGCGGCGCACGCGGTTGATCAGTTCGCGGACGTTGCCCGGCCAGTCGTGCTTGTAGAGCGCCGTGATCGCATCGGTCGAGAAGCCGCGCACGCGATGGCGTGCGTCGCCGCGAAACCGCTCGAGCATATGATGCGCGAGCAGCTCGATGTCCTTGCCGCGCGCGCGCAGCGGCGGTTGGTCGATGCGCATCACGCACAGGCGGTGGAACAGGTCCGCCCGAAACCGCCCTTCTTCCATCGCTTCGCGCAGGTCCACGTGCGTCGCGGACACGATCCGCACGTCCACCGGCACCGGATCGCTGCCGCCGAGGCGATGAATCGAGCGTTCCTGCAGGAAGCGCAGCAGGCTCGCCTGGCTCTCGTGCGGCAGGTCGCCGATTTCATCGAGCAGCAGCGTGCCGCCGTTCGCGGCTTCGACGTAGCCGATCTTGCGCGCGTTCGCGCCGGTGAACGCGCCGCGCTCGTAGCCGAACAGTTCCGATTGCAGCAGGTGCGGCGGAATCGCGCCGCAGTTGACCGCGACGAACGGGCCGTTGCGCCGCTCCGAATGACGATGGATCGCGACGGCCGTCAGCTCCTTGCCGGTTCCCGTCTCGCCGAACACGAACACCGGCGCGTCGGTGCGCGCGAAGCGCCGCACCGTGTCGAACAACCGCAGCATCGCGCTGCAGGTGCCGACGATGCCGTGCTCCTGCGATTCGAGCCGCTCGCGATCGCGCGCGAACAGGCATTCCATACCGTACGCATGGCCGACCGTATCGGCGATCCTTTGATGCGACGCGGGCAACGTGATGTAGTCGAAGCAATAATCGCGCAGCAGCGCACGCACGTTCGGCGATGCCGTCTGGCCGGCCTCGACGAGCGCGACCCACACGACGTCGCGCATCGACGCGCACGTGGACGCGATGCTGCCGATCGCGTCGGCGTGGCCGCCGCTCAGATCGAGGATGCCGCAGGTGATTTCGCCGGACGTGTCGCGCAGCTCGCTCGCGTGCGCGACGATCGTCACTTTCCAGTCACGTCGCGCGAGTTCCTTGCGAAGCATGACGGACGGCGACTGGGTCCAGTAAATCAGAGGACGCTGCCCGTTCGTCCTCCCCCCGTCGGCGCTCTTATCGCGCGTTATTGGCATATTCATAACGAACCATCACTTTTTGCACTCCGCGGACCATTCGCGTGCGCGCCGACGGTGGCGCATGGCCGCCTGTCCGCGCTGCGTTTCCACAGCCTTGGCGAAGATCGAAAATACACACGGCGAGAGCCCCCGGAGGTCGAGCCGGATGTCGTCCGGCCTCGTTGTCATCGAACTCGAAGGGAACGCGCAGCCCCCGGGGCCGCGGCATTCCGGCTTTGATGCGACGCGCCGTCAGGCCGGGCACGTCGGCAAACGGAAACTCCGTCCGCATTTGCGTCGCGTCGTACTCGACCGTCGCGCTCGATGCTGAACCGGATGGCCGCCAACCCGCTTCCGGAATGACGCCCTCGTTTGATCCGCTCCTGAATTTACACCGCCGTTGGAATGCCCTTGTTACCAAAAGAAAACGCCGCTTCAGCCGGTTACGCGTGCGACAACCCGGTGCGCCGCGCGTTTGACGACTCAGATTTGATTATCCACGACCATTGTCGTCAATCAGTGGCAAATACTACTTTTCTGCAACATCAGGGCCATCCATTGCCCGAGATTCTCGCCGAAATCGCAGAAAAAATCCGGAGCGCCCGTTTCTCCGGGCGGTAATCGCATGTCCGCCGCGACACGAGCATGACACATCGGCGACGCGCCGCGTCGGCGCGTTCGTTACAACGTCGTAACGAACGCGCCGCCCGTGCCGATCTCGGGCACGGCCGGTACGGCATCACCGTTGGCCGGCAGGTTCCGGAGGCTTCCGGCAGGTTCGGGCAGGCCGGCTGCCGCAGCGCGGTATGACCGGCCCGCATCGCGCATGCCCGGGCCTGCTGCCGGCACCCCGGCGCTATACGTCGCCCTCCCGACAGACCGTAGGCATCCTGAAAGGATCGGTCAACTCTCTCAATTATCGGGAGGCCCATGCCCGGCCACCGTGTGCTGCCGCACATTGCGCCGCTCGCGGCACGCGCCCGCGCCGACCGGCGGGCACTGCCGCGCGAAACCGGAACGTGAGTACGCTTTCGAACAGACCGGTGCGCTCGGCATCCGCATCATGAGTATTGCCGCGCCGCACGAAACGAACGCATTCGTGCGGCGCGGCGTGCTGAAGGCTTCACACGAGGACCGCATCATGGAATGGCATTGTTGTGAATTCGACCGTCTGAGCGCCGTCGATCTGTATGCAATCCTGCGCGCGCGCAATGCGGTGCTGGTGGTCGAGGACGCGCACACGCATCTCGACATCGACGGCAAGGATGCGCACGCGCTGCACGTGTACGCGCGGCGGCAAACCGGCGATACCGCGGAAGTCGTCGCATATGCACGCGTGCTGCCCGGCGACGACGTCGATCCGGACGTCGTGATCGACAAGGTGCTGACGAGCGAGGCGTGCCGCGACGACGCGACGCTCGAGCAGCTGATGCAGCGCGCGCTGACGGCCGCGCGCGCCGCGTGGCCCGACGTCGCCGTGCGCACGCACGTGCCCGAGCAGCGCCAGGCGTTCTACAAACGCTTCGGATTCCGCAAGGCCTACGGCCCGTATCTCGAACAGGGCTCGCCGTTCGTCGGTCTCGTGCGGCCGGCGGAGCGCGCGGCCGGTGCGCTGCGTCAGCTGCTGTCGCGGGCCGTCTCGACGCCGCGGCCGCACGGCGACGAGCCGCGCGTCGACGGCCGTGCACACAACCGGCTGTCCGCCGATACCGGAGCCAATCGATGACCACCACCCTGCATCCGGTTCCCGAACCCGGCCTGCCGTGCATCCTGCCCGTCATTCTCGCCGGCGGTTCCGGCACGCGGCTGTGGCCGCTGTCGCGCGAGCAGTATCCGAAGCAGCTGATCGAGCTGACCTCGGACGAATCGCCGCTGTCGGCGACCGCGCGACGCCTGAACGGCATCGCGAACGCGTCGCTCGGCGACACGCTACTGCTCGTGTGCGGCGAACAACATCGGATCATGAGCGCCGCTCAGGTGTTCGGGCGCGCGGCGCCGGCGCGCATCCTGCTCGAACCGGCCGCGCGCAACACGGCGCCTGCGCTGACGCTCGCGGCGCTCGACGCCAGCGCGCTCGCGAACGATCCCGTGCTCGCCGTGATGCCGGCCGATCACGTGATCGGCGACGTCGCGGCGTTCCAGGACGCCGTCGGGCGTGCGGCGCGCTATGCGCTGGAAGGCGCGATCGTCACGCTCGGCGTGCTGCCGCGCCGGGCGGAAACCGGCTACGGCTACATCCAGGTCGGCGAGCCGCGCGCCGGCCGCCTCGGCGGACAAGGCGGCTATTCGATCGGCCGCTTCGTCGAAAAGCCGAACGCCGCGCTCGCCGACCGCTACCTGCAATCGGGCGATTACTGGTGGAACAGCGGGATCTTCGTCACGCGTGCGTCGATCTGGCTGAAGGCGATTCGCGCGCTCGCGCCCGACATTCATTCGGCATGCGAAGCGGCGTGGCGCGCGGGCATCGCCGAGGATCCGTTTTTCCGGATCGATGCGGCCGCCTTCGACGCATGCCCGTCGGACTCGATCGACTACGCGGTAATGGAACGGCTGTCGGAGAGCGCCGAACTCGGCATCGAAGGAATCGTCGTGCCGCTTTCGGCCGGCTGGTCGGATGTCGGCACCTGGGACGCGATCTGGGAAATCATGCCGAAGGACGATCAGGGCAACGTCGCGCGCGGCCCCGTCGTGTTCGACGAGACGCAGGACAGCCTCGTGCGCTCCGAGGGCCGGCTGATCGCGTGCGTCGGGATGAAGGACGTCGTCGTGATCGAGACGCCCGACGCGGTGCTCGTCGCGAACAAGCACGACGTGCAACGCGTGAAGGACATCGTCGCGCGCCTGAAGACCGAGCGGCGCCCGCAGGCGAGCGAACACCGCAAGGTGCAGCGGCCGTGGGGGCACTACGATTCGATCGATCTCGGCGAACGGTTCCAGGTAAAGCGGATCGTCGTCGAACCGGGCAAACGGCTGTCGTTGCAGATGCATTACCACCGCGCCGAACACTGGATCGTCGTGCGCGGCACCGCGAAAGTCACGCGCGGCAACGACAGCTTTTTGCTCAGTGAAAACGAATCGACGTACATCGCGGTCGGCGAAGTGCACCGTCTCGAGAATCCCGGGCGGATTCCGCTCGAGATCATCGAAGTGCAGTCGGGGGATTATCTCGGCGAAGACGATATCGTGCGGTTCGACGATCAGTACGGGCGGGTGGTCGTCGGACCTGTGCAGCCACGGTCCGGGACGAGCTGCACGCAGCCGACGCCGGTCGTACCGCTGTCGACCGGCGAATCAGGCAAACCGGACGAGCCTCAGGAGAGAGCGGAGGAGCGCGACACCGTTCGATAGCGTCCGATAGGCGCGCGTGCATCGCTCAAGCGCGCGCCGCGCGAGGCGGACGGCGCGAACGCCACGCGGCCCGCAATCAATCCGTACCGCGTTGCGACCATCGCGCTCGTCTGACGGACTCGCGCACGCGCGGCAGCAACGACATATCGGCGCCGCGCGCGTCTGGCGCGCCCGGCCGAGACTGGCGCGCGCCCGCACACGGAGCCCCAGTTGGTTGATTGCTCGCGGGCGAACCGGCTGCGCATTCCCCGTCAGGTCCGACGCGCACCGACATCCCGCCGATCCCGGACAGCTGATTGTCCGCCAAGCGTATGTCCGACACGTTACCCCACAACCGAATGCCGTCGAACCGCGCATTCGTCACGCGATTACCGGTTACGGACACGCGCGACACCGAACCGGACCACGTGCTGACCTCGATCGCCGCCTGCTGCGTGAGGGAGCGCAAATCGGTCCGGCCACTTGCGGTCTGGATATCGGCAATCACGTTGCGCTCGACGCGGACGTCGAACGAGCCGGCCGTGCGATTGCTGTCTTCCTGCGCGACGAGAATCCCGGCGCTGACCTGCACGTTGCGCACGATGTTGTTCGAAATCGTCACGTTCGCACCGCCGACGACGGTGATGCCACGGCCCCACGGGTTACCTTCCAGCGAGTTACCGGCAATCATCACGTTGCGGGTCAGCACGCCCTCGGCCTGGTAACTCACCACGGCCACCATGTCGTCGCCGGTTCCGCGCACGACGTTGCCTTGTACCAGCACGTTATGCGAGCCGTGCGTCATGTGGATGCCATCCGCCAGCGTGGACAGCACCTCGTTTCCGACGATAGCGACATCCGCACCGCCGAACACGAAGATGCCGGCACCTGCGCCGCCGTCGACGATGTTGTCGAGTACCTGCACGTCTCGCCCTGTTACCTCGATCTTGGTCGACTCCGGCGTCGTGAGACGCGTCGTGCCCGTTCCAGTGAGCCGGAAGCCGACGAGCGTCGTACCGTCGCCGCGCAACTCGATCGTCTGATCGTTCGGTGCCGTGGCGATCAGCGTCGCGCCGAACCCCGACAGCACCACTTCCGCCTGCCGCACGACGAGCGAGCGGCCGACAACATAGCGCCCCGGTGCGAATACGAGCCGCTGCGCGGGCCGCAGCGCATCGAGCGCGCGCTGCAACGCGTCCCCTTGATCGGCAGCGGTAGGATCCGGACGCACGTACGCGTCCGGTACGGCCGCATGAAGCGCAGCAGATTCGGTGGCGGAGGTTGCGGGTACGGCGGGTTCGGGCCGCGATAGCGCGCCCGCCATGCACATGCCGGCGATTACGCTGCGCGACAGGCGTTGCAATTCATGCATATCGAATCGTTTCCTTGGTGAGTCTGCGTGCGCGTCGAACGGCACGTGCCGGCGACCGACAGCATCGCACGTGCGCAAAGCCGACGAAAGCGGCGACGCTCTGACGTTGATTAGATCAGCGGCTCCGAACGGCTTCGGTGCGCCATCGGACCAAGCGCTCCCGCGCCGCATCCGCCGACGCGATATTCCGCGCGCGACACGAATTCCCGAACGGTAGGCTCGCGAACTGTGCGCTGCCACGCGATCCGTATCATGATCATGATTGTCCGCGCGTCGCTCATTCGACTTTCACACATGACCGATCTGACCATCGCAATCTGCAACTACAACCACGGTAAGTACCTGCGCGACGCGATCGATTCGGCGCTCGCGCAGACCGTTCGCGATGTCCACGTGCTGATCGTCGACGACGGATCGACGGACGATTCACGCGACATCATTCGTTCGTACGGCGAGCGCGTGACAGCGGTGTTCCAGGAAAATCGCGGCCAGGTTGCCGCGTACAACCGCGCGCTGGAACATGTCACGTCGCGCTACGTGATCCTGCTCGACGCGGACGACCTGCTCTATACGGACGCTGCGGCGTGCGTGCTCGCCGCGTTCGCATCCGGTGATTTCGTGAAGGTCCATTTCCGGCTCGACGTGATCGCGCACGATGGCGTGCGGACCGGCGCGAGCGTGCCGCAATCGGCAGTCGATACAGATTGCGGTCGCCTGCTGCGCACCGGCTGGCTGTACCCGTCGCCCCCCGCATCGGGCAATGCGTATCGGGTCGCTGCGCTGAAGCGCATCTTTCCCGTGCCCGTCACCGCCGACAATCAGCATGGAGCCGATTTCTACGCGATCTACGGCATCGCGCTGCTCGGTGCCGTCCACATGATCGACGCGACGCTTGGCGGCTATCGCGTTCACCAGCAGCCGAACGCAGGCGCAGCCGATGTCCCAGCCCTTGCGCTCGCCAATTCGGAAGACGCGGCCACTGGTGCGCTGAAGGCCGAGCGCCGCTGGTCGATCCTGCGCACGCTCGCCGGCGCGAGGCTGCAGGAAGCGCTGCCGATCGCCCCGCTCGACTTCGCGATCGAAAAGGCACGCTTCGCGAGCACGCTGTACCGCGCACCGTTGTCTCGACGCTGGCGCTGGTTCCTCTGCGAATCGGGACGCTACTGGCACACGGTACTGCGCAATCCGTTCTGGCGTCCTACCAAGAAGGCGGCGGTCGCGGTGTTGTCGCTCGCATGTTTGCTGCCGTCATCCGCGCTGAGCAATCGCGCGATCCGCTACCTGTCCAATCCACTTGCCCGTGTGCGCAAGTTGCCCGCTCGACGCGTTGACGTGCAATGAACGCGGCTCGATCGCTACAGAGCCGGCCGAATCGCTTGTTCGGTTAGCCATCGCACCCAGTGCGCCGAGCATGCGCTGCACAATAGTCCACACGATTTGATGCACGCATGACGGCAGATATTCGCAGCCGTGTAGCGTAGTCGACCGACCGACTACGGCCGGCAGGAAGCAATAGCCGATACTGCCATACATTAATCAATAAGGAATGCGTAATAGATATTCCGCCTAGTGTGCATGACCCGCTGACGACTTGACGATACGCCGCCCGATCGTCGCGCTCAGCAACGAACAGTGTGACCGAATCGACAGACCGAGAGATGACCAAAGAAAAGATCGTTCATATTGCCGAGGCGTTCGGCGGCGGCGTGCTGTCGATGCTGACCTATCTTGCCAACCACGCCGCCTCATCGGGCGTCGACGTGACGGTGCTTCATTCGATACGGCCGGAAACACCGAGCGATTTCTCGACGCTGTTCCGGCCCGACGTAAAGCTCGTTTACGTCGACATGGTGCGCGAAGTCAACGTTCGGCAGGACCTGCGGAGCTTGCACGCGCTGGTGCGAACCCTGCGCGGCTGCAAGCCGACCGCGATTCATCTGCACTCGTCGAAGGCCGGCGTGCTGGGACGTATCGCCGCACGGGTCGCTGCGCCGAATGCCACGGTCCTCTACTCGCCGCATGGTCTTTCCTTCCTGCGCTCCGACGTGTCGCGCGTGAAGCAATTCGCGTATCTGAGCTTCGAGCGCATCGCGGCGCACATTGGCGGCACCATCGTCGCGTGCTCGGGCAGCGAGCTCGGCGAGATCAACGAAAGAGTTCGCGCGAAATCGGCGGTGCTGGTCGAAAACGGCGTGAACGTAGCCGAGATCCCGCCTCGGCGAACGCGTGACGACCGCAAGGTCGTCATCGGGATGAGCGGTCGCGCGTCGTTCCAGAAGAATCATCAAGCATTCGTGCAACTCGCCGACAAGCTGCACTGCGCCGACGTCGAGTTTCTTTGGATCGGTGGCGACGCGGCAGAGATTCCCGATTCCGCCCGGCGCGAGGCCGTCACATGCAGCGGCTGGGTAACCCGCGAGCGAGCGCTGACGCTCACGTCTGAACTGGACATTTACGTCCAGACCTCCCGCTGGGAGGGCATGCCGGTCGCGCTGATCGAAGCGCAGGTCGCCGGGATCCCGGCCGTGGTGACGAACGTAATCGGCAATCGCGACGTGGTGATTCACGGCGTGACCGGGTACGTCGCGTCCACCGCCGATGAGATGGCCGAGTACCTGAGCACGCTCCGCGATGACCGACAGCTTCGCGAGCAAATGGGCGAAGCTGCGCGAAAACGGGCCATGCAGCGTTTTTCGATGAACGCGATCTTCCGCCAATGGCATGCGCTTTACGGACTTGGCACCGACGAGCTTCGCGTCGACACGCGGGATTTCGAGCCGGTCGCCGCGGATCACGTCAAAGCCTGATTTTGATTTCGCCATTCGATGACCGACATGCCCCCCTCGAAGAAACCGACACAACTCGTCTATAACGGCCGCTTCACGACGCAGAAGACGACCGGCGTGCAACGCGTCGCGCGCGAGCTGATCGCCGCGCTGATCAAGGTTCGCCCGCATGATCCCGTGACGGTCCTGGTGCCGCGCCAACCTGCCGTCGCGGTGAACGGCACAACGACGGTCAAGGTTGGCTTTTACAAGGGCGTGGTCTGGGAACAACTGGTGTTGCCCCTCTTCGCGCGCCGCGGCCGCATCGTCAATCTTGGCAATTCGGCTTCCATTTTCATCGGCAACCAGATCATCTACATGCACGATGCAGCGGTGTTCGACACACCGGCGCATTTTTCCAGGACGTTTCGCATGTGGTACCGGGTCATGTTCTGGATCTTGGCCCGCACGTCCTCGTGTGTGCTGACCAACTCCCGCTTCTCGCGGGATCGCCTCGCACACCACTGTGGCGTTCCGCCCGAGAAAATCCGCATCGTGCCGCTCGGCGCCGATCATCTCGATGCACTGGAGCCGGACACGAGCGTCCTCGGCAAGCACGGGCTGACGCCCGAGCGCTTCGTGCTCGCCGTCAGCAGCATGAATCCGACGAAGAATTTCGCGCGGCTGATCGCGGCATTCCGGCAAGTCGACGATCTTTCCATTGACCTCGTCATCGTCGGGATGCAGAACACCACCGTGTTCGGCAGGCAGGATCATGTCTCGGCAGCAGCAGAACCGAACATCAAGTACGTCGGCTACATCAGCGACGAGCAATTGAAGGCGTTGTATCAGAACGCCGCGTGCTTCCTTTATCCGTCGCTCTACGAAGGTTTCGGCATACCGCCGCTTGAAGCAATGCGCTACGGCTGCCCGGTCATCGTCGGCCAATCAGCGGCGCTCCCGGAAGTCTGCGCCGATGCCGCGCTGTACTGCGATCCGTATTCGCAGGACGACATCGCGCGGAAATTGCGGACCGTGCTCGATTCCGCTGAGCTCCGCGCGGAGCTCAAACGCAAGGGCAAGCTCCACGCGGAGAAATACCGCTGGAGCCGAAGTGCCGAGATGATGACGGAGATTTTCGACACGCTGTAGCGTTCTCGGTACGCCGGTGCTGCCACGGACGCAGCGGTACTGCGTGGACTTCGGTGCTCAACCGGCGCCGATCGCGCTGCCGGCCTCAACCCCGCGATCGCCGAACAAGCGCCCGCTCAGATACGACCGGATGGGTTCCTCGATGAACTTTGCGAAACCGACCGCGGCCACGGTCGAAAGCAGCGCGGCAACCATCGCTGTTCTGACGATGTGGATGTCGGCCTGCGGCGCATACGCGAACACCAGCCTGCCAATCGGATAGTGCACGCAGTAAAGCGGATACGAGATCCAGCCGAGGAACGCGCTGATCCGTGCCATCGTCTTGCCGCTTGGCGTGAGCATCGCACCGCGATAGACGAGCGCCGGTGCGACGAACAGCAAAATCGCCATCGAATACGTGCCTTTGATCGACGTCGGAAACGCAACGACCATCACGAATGCGACAAACAGCATGTAGTCGTTCTTGACGAGACCGGCGATGAACCAGTGCGGTTTCGCGGAGAGATTCGCGTCGTACATCTTTCCGATCGCAACGCCCAACAGGAACCCGTAGCCGACCCGGAAGAATCCGCCCATGAAATTGTCCGCCGACCAGCCCTGATTGAGAATGACCGATATCTTGCCGTTGTCGAAACCCACAAGCACACCGTACACGACGAAAGCGCCGAAGCATGCGTATGCCAGTCTCAGCAGGTTCCGCTCGCTTATCCTGATTGCCGCGACCAGCGCGACGCTCGCGAACGACTCGAAGAACAGCGACCACGCCGGCGGATTCAGCGGGAACACACCGGGATCGTTGACGGCCGGCAGGCCGTGATTCGCGGCGCCGGCAAATCCCGATACCAGGAAACGGCCGAGATATGGAACGACAAAATAATTCTGGCCGGTGGCTGCCGCCAGATTGCCCAACGAAAACGCCGCTGAGGAATTCATTTTCATGACGACGAGGCTAACGAACCCGATCGTTATTCCGATGCATATCATCGGATACAGGCGAATCACGCGTCGCTTCAGATACGTGTCCAGCCACGTGCCATGACGCAATCGTTCACCGTAAGAGTACGTCAGGATGAATCCGCTCAGCATGAAAAAGACGTCTACCGAAAGATACGCGCTCTGCAGTATTGGAATCGGCAGATCCTGAAGGAAATGCATGAGCATCACGCTGATTGCCGCGATGCCGCGCAATCCGTCCAGAATTTCGAATTTCTGTTTGTGAGTAGCCATGGATCGTAGCAGCAGTCGGGTAATGATCAAGCGGAATCGATGACATTGATTCGGCGCGGCACGCCCCACACCGCGCGGCCACCGCTTCTATCGCGACAACACGGGATCAATCTCCGTGACGCGCGTTTCGGACGCGGCACATATCGCTTCCCTGGCAAACCAACGGAACACGACGATCAACAGCATGACCGGCACGAAATTCCGTCCGCTGAACAGGTTCGGCGTCCGCATGATTTCCATGACCGACACGAACAGCACCGCATGGACGCAGCACCAGAACCCGTTACCGGTTCGCCAGCCCGCGTAGCTTCGACCGACCACCCATCCGAGCGTGATCGCGTCGAGCAAGCCGAACCAGCCCCACTCGTAGAAGTGGACGAAGATTCCCGACGGGTTGTTGAACTCGGGATCGGCGTAGCCGTTCAGGAACAGGTTGATGCTGTCGCCCGAATCGAGCCACGGCTGCAACGTCGCGCCGATCACGGGGAAGTGCAAAAGCCAGTCGAACGTGAACATCGGGTGGCCCTGGTTCCAGCCCAGCACGCTCACGATGCCCGCACCGTTGTTCAACGCGGTCGAGTAATACAGGCCCAGACGTTCGAGTGCAAAATCGAACAGGTTGTCGTAGATGTTGACGTAATAGGCTTCCCACGACCGGTTGTACTCGTTCGCGATGAACAGGCCGAACAGCAATGGGATCGCCGCATAAGGGCCGACCGACAACAGACGAGAATATCTGCCGCCGAGCCGAAACCGCACGACCATCAGCGCCAGCGGCATCGCCATCTCGATCAGTGCAAGCCGCTCAGCGAAGATGAAGCTGCGCAGCAGCGTCAGAACCGCGAGTACGGCAAAATAGATCTTGTAGCGATTCAGTCCTTTTAAGGGCGTCCTGAACACATAGAAATACAGCACGACGAACGGCGCAGTGGCCTGCGTGAACGTGCTGAGGCCAGTGATGCGCCCCTTCAGTTCAAGCATGTCGTATGCATTCGCTTCGCCTCGTACGAACGCGACCAGCAGCGCCGGATGCGAGAGGATGCCACTCAGCAACAGCACATAGCCGAACAGCGCAAGCGCAAACACGAGATCGAGCACCCGAGGCGACAACTCGACTGCGGCGGTAGGCGGCCCGCGCCGCGTGCAAGCCTCGGCCGTCGCCAGCCACGCCGCTGCCATCAGCACCATCAGGAACAATGCCCCGACGAACGCGTAGTAACCGTCGAAATAGATTCGCGCAATCGATTTCTGCTCACCTAGCAGGTCGAGCGAAAGCAGGCCATACAGCGGCAAGATGAACATCAGCACGAGGCGCGCGGGATCTTCCCACCAGTAGCCCGTATAACCGCCTGCCCGGTCGCGCATGCTCGCCATCCAGGGTGGCGTCGCGCGGCCGCACCGCGTGTTCGCCGCTGTCCTACCCGCTCGCCGGTTCATGACGCGCGTTCCACTCGTTGCCGCTGTGCCATTGCGCCGACGTATCCGGACGCAGCCTGATGCGTATTCGTGTCCGCGTAGCCATAGTCGTACCGTCCAGGCGCGCCGGTGTGATCGTTGAGAATCACACCGCGTACGCCGATCTGCGCGTGCTCGAGCCGCCGCGCGCTTTCGTCGAGCTCCGTCAGCGTCGTCACGCCGCTCCGCACGACAAGGAACACAGTGCCGGCCAGACGCCCCAACACCAGCGCATCGGCGACCGGCAGCAACGGCGGAGCGTCGAGCACGACCATGTCGTAGCGCGACGCGACCTGCCCGATCAGTTCGGCGAGCGCAGGCTGCAGCAGCAGTTGCCCCGGATCGGGAACGACGTTGCCCATCGCCATGAAATCGAGGCCCGGTGCGACCCCGCGCCTGATTGCCTCGTCGAGCGTGTGGGTGCCAGCCACCACGTCGGACAGCCCGGCCGCGCGGCTGTAGCGGAACCGGTCGTGCAGCGAGCCCTTGCGCAAGTCCGCGTCGATCAGCAGTACCCGCCGTTTCGCGGCACCGACGAGCGACGCGATGTTCGCGGCCACGAACGACTTGCCGACACCGGTCGTCGGCCCGGAGATCAGCACGACGGGATTGGGGGCGGCCGGCATCGACAATTGCAGCGACGCGCGAAAATTGCGCAAGCTTTCGAGCGCGGCGTCGTGCGTGTCGACCCGCGCCGTCGACCTGCGCGGGACGCGCCGGCCTGCGTCGAGGCGCGGTGCCGCGGCCGCACTGTGCGGGACCGTCGCGAACACCGGCAGCCCCGTCGCCCATTCGATTTCCTCCGCATCGCCGATCGTGCCGACGACACGCTGCCGCGCGATCACGATCGCCGCGCCGGCCAGTAGGCCCACCATCAGCAGGCTCGCCGCGGCAACCGCGCGATGCGGGCCGATCGGCTGCTCGGCGACTTTCGCCGTGTCCACTATCCGCACCGTGCCGGTCTTGCTGGCACGCGCGAGGACCATCTGCTGGCGCGTATTGAGCAGGTTCGTGTACAGCGCGGTGTCGACGGCCACGTCGCGCTGCAGCTGCAGCACGCCCTGCTCGACGGTCGGCAGCTGCTGGATCTGCTTGCGGGTCATGTCGAGCGAACGCTGCGCGTCGGCAAGCTGCGCATCGACGGCCACGACGGCCGGATGCTTCGGCATGAAACGCGTCATCAGCTCCTCGCGCCGCTGCTGCAGCGTCTGCACCCGCGTTTCGATGTCGACCGACTGTTGGCGCAATGCGAGCGCTTCGTCGCTCGTATTGACCGTCCCATGCGATGCGCGGAACGCGTTGAAGCGGTTTTCCGCCGCTTCCAGTTGCGCCTTCAGTTGCGGCAACTGGCCATCGATGTAGCGAATCAGCTTGTCAGCCGCCTCGGATTTGCGCTGCGTGTTCTGCGCCAGGTACGCGTCTCCGATGGCGTTCAGCACGCGACTGTCGTGCACGGGATCGGTGCCGTCGAGCGTCACGCCGACCAGGTTCGACTGCTTGCCGCGCTCGGAGATCAGCGCGTTCTTCTGCAGCCACGTGGTCGCCTCCTCGTCGCTGTAGCGCGTCAGGTCGAAGCGCGCGCCGGGCTTGCCGGCCACGTCTCGCACGAACACGTCAATCGGCCCTTCAGGTGACTCGATGTGCAGCGGCTGGCCGATACGGCCCTCCCATACCGGCCCTTTCCGGCCAAAGAGGCCCGTGCGCTGCAGCGTATAGGCACCGTCATCGCCGACGGTCAGCGCGAAGCGCTTGCCGAGCAGGCGTTTCGGCACGTCGAAGGTCGGCACGTCGATGCGCTCGGTGCCGTACACGTAGCCACCGGGCAACGGCGACGACAACCCGTCGGCGGCATCCACGAACCGCCAGCCGATCAACGGCACGTAATGCGGTCGCGCGTCGAGCGCGAGGTTGGTGCTGTCGATCGCGCGGTCGAGCACCGCGCGGGACTTCAGCACCTCGATCTCGGTCGATGCGTCCGTCTTCAGATCGAAGACCGACGACGGATCGCCTGGCAGCGATGTCTGTTTCGAATCGGTCTGGCTTTGCTCGACCTGGAACAGGATGTCGGAGCGGTAGACCGGCGGCGCGCACAGCGCATACAGGCCGCCGGCGAACGCGCCGGCGAGCGCGGTGCAGAAGATCAGGCGGCGGCCGCCATACAGCATGCTCCAGTAGCGACGCACCGGATAGGACGGCCGCAGAATGCGCCCGCTTTTCGGGTCAGGCAGGGTCGAAGTGTTCATACAGCATCAGTCCCGTATGGCGCGACGCGCAGTCGCGGTCACGAAATTCGCCGCGAGCGTCACGGCGAAATGGCCTTCGCCGTCAGCGCACCTTGCGCGGACGATGGAATCAGCAGGTTCACGACGCGGCTCCAGCGCACCAGCGACGACGCATCGACGAACACGACGTCGCGCCGCTCGAGCGGAAACTGATCGGCAAGCGCGAACGATGCAGGCGAGCTGCCGTCGAGGTGGTACACCCGCGGACGGTTGTCTGGCCCGCGACGCACGACGAATACCTGGCGCGCGTCCGACGTGTACTGACTCACGCCGCCCGTGTCGCCGAGCGCTTCGCCGAGGCTCATCCGGCCGTCGGTCAACGTCAGCGTCGCGGGCCGCGATACCTCGCCGAGCACGAACACCTTCGCATCGCTCGCCGCGCGCACGCGCACGAGATCGCCGTCGCGCAGCAGAATGTTCGACGGATTCACGCCCGCCGCGATCAGCGCCGGCAGGCTCACGTTCACGGTCTTGTCGCCGCGCGTCACCGAAACCCGCGAGCGATCCGCCGTCGCGGTGAAGCCGCCCGCACGGTCGATCGCCTCGGGCAGCGTCATCGGCATGTCGTTGACGATCTGCAGACCGGGCGTGCGCACCTCGCCGTCGAGATAGACGCGCTTGCTGCGATAGCTCTGCACACGAAGCGCGAGCTGCGGCTTGCGCACGTATTCACCGAGCCGCTTCATCAGCAGCGCGCGCGCCTGCGCCTCGGTCAATCCGGCGACGTGCACGAGGCCCGCATACGCGAACTGCACGTTGCCGTTCGCATCGACCGTGTAGCCCGTCGCGACGGAGCTGGCGCCGACGCCGTCGCCGCCACCGATCGTCTGCGTCGTCGGCAGGTTCAATTCGGGGTGGTCCCATACAACGATGCTCAGCACGTCGCCGGGGCCGATCGTGTACGGCATAGGCTTGCCGAACAGCTGGCGAATTTCCGCATCGACGTCGGCCGGCCGCCCCGCATGGTGCTGCGCGACGAATGCCGGCGTGATTTCGATTAGGTCCTCGCTCGACACGTTCTGCACGCCGTCAAGGCCACCCGATCCCGATGCGTCAGCGGCCACGCGTGCATACGCGTCGCGCTCGGCCGGTGAACGGTAGGTCATGCCCGGCGACAACACGCAGGCGCTCAGGGCGCACGCGGCCGCCGAGATCGCCATGCGCGACAGCCACCATGCGCGGGCAGCGGCCCTGCGTGGCGTCGGCGTCGCGAGCGTCGATTCCGGTTGCGTGGTGATTGACATGGTGCCCTTCCAAAACTGTGCGGTAACCCGCCGAACGCGGCGAATTCCGGCATTACGCTTGCCCAGCGCGGCTCCCAATGGATTGCCGCACCGCCCTCTTCACCGCACGTCACTCCGTACGATTCGTCATGAACTTCTCTTCGTCGCTTCCATCATTCGTCTTCATCGCATCTGCCGGCTTCATGTGTGCCGCCGGTGCACAGACGCTGTCCCGCGCACCCGCCGACACGCCGTCTTTTGCGTCTTCGCCGAACGTTGCGACGGTGCCGCCGCAACGTTCGGCGCAAGCCGCCACCGCAAGCGCAGCAGCTGAACCTGCGGCGACCGCGTTCGCGGGCCCCGCGTCGAGCGCCGCCGCGCAACCCGGGGCGCGCGCCCGCAGCACACTGCGCCGGCCGCTCGTGCCAACGCGTCCGCATCGCGCGCAGGCGACCCTTCCGCCGGCTGACTACGACGTATGGCGAAACGACACGTTGTACGCATCACCCTACGAAAAATCGCAGTATGCGGAGCCGGGCACTCCAAACTGACACATTCGAGCCGGTCATGCCGCGGCATGACCATGCATGCATCGATAGCGGATTGGACACCACGGCGAACGCCGCGTCTGTGAGCGACCCCACCGAACGCCGATCTTCATACGACGTCGCGATCCCGCCCCAACGCGCCGGTACGTACAACGCGTGCGGCACGGCACACATCATGGCCTGCCGACCGACACGTTCGCGTACGATCCGGCCGCCGCTTCAGGCGCGGCGGGATCGGCGACGCGCACGACCGGTCTCGCCGAGTCTCGGCCGAGCGCCTGCATGCACAGCGCGATCACGATGTCCGTGCCGAGCGCGCCGTATACCGCGTGATCGACCTGCGGCTCCAGATGCAGCCGCACGTGGCGCGAACGTCGGAACGCGCGCTCGATCGCACCGAAGTGGCGTCGCACGTCATCGATACCGGGATCGAGCGCGCCGTACACCAGCGTCGTGCGCACATTGCGCTGCGCCAGCACCTGCATCACGCCGCGCGGCGTGCCGACGCGCGGCTTCCAGCCGAGGCGCGCAGCCGCCTCCTTCACCGGCACGCTGACGCGTGCGATCGCATTGGCGGCGACGGCCCGCACGATCGGCCGCAAGTCGCGCCGTTCGCGCACGAGGCGCTTCCATTTCTGCCAGTCGCGCACCGACAGCCAGTAGCCGCGCACCGAGTTGTTCCGCTGCTTCTGAACCGCCTCCAGCGAGAGCCCGGCCGGCCACACGAAGCGCGCCAGATTGATCGCGATCACGCCGCCGAGCGACGGCGTCTTCACCGCCGCATGCAACGCCGCATACGCGCCCGAACAAATCCCGGCCGCGGCCACTTCCGGGTAGCCAAGCGCACGTAGCCAATCCGCGGCGGCCGCCACGTCGTCGCTCGACTGAGTCGAATACACGAGGCCCGACTGGTCGTCGGGCGCGGCGGCCCCGCTGTCGCCGACGCCGTTCACGTCGATCCGCAGCGTCGTGACGCCGGCGCGTGCGAGCGTCCGCGCGAGGCGCACGCTGAAGCGCCCTTCTCCGCTACGCGGATTCGTCGACGTATTCGCGATCACGAGCGCCGGCGCGGCGGGATTCGCCGGCCCCGTATCGGCGGGACGGCACAGCACACCGACCAGCCGATCCGGTCCGACCGCGACAACCTGCTCGGTCATGTCCGTCATGTCGAGCGCGACAGCCGATTCGCCATTCCATGACCGACACGGCGGCCCCGCCGGTTCGATGCCGGCGGACGCACGCGGCGCCCGTTCGGCGATCCAGTTCGCGAGCGTGTCGATCGCCGCGAGCGGCAGGCGCGAGCGCGTACCATCCAGCATCGTCGTCGGCCATTCGCGGAACGGCTCGATCGCTACGTCGACGCCGCGCGCGAGCAGTGCATCACGCAACGCAGGTCCGTCCCCCTGATCGGGATCGACCAGCAGCATCGCGCCGGGCAACGTCGGTGCATCGCACACGACGTCGCATAGATCGACCGCCTTCAATGCATCGACGAAGTCGTCGGGAAAGCGGTGTCCGAGCACGTTCATGCACGGTTCGTCGCGATGTGCGGCGCGAATCGCCGGCGACGTGATGTCGAGCCACTGGCGGTGCACGAACGACAGCTCGCGGAGATATGCGCGCCCGCGCACGACGGGTGCGAGTGCCGCGAAAGCGTCGACACGCGGCGACGCGCGCCTGCCGTCGCCCGTTGCGGCGAGCATCGCGAACAGCGCGCCCGCGCGGATTCCGACGAGCGTCAGCGACGCGACACCGACCTGGTCACGCAGCATGTTGATTGCGTCGTGAATGCTGTCGATGGTGGCGGCATACCGATTGGCGTCGCGATCGTCGCCCGCGGAATCGCCAGTGCACGGATAGTTGAACCGCAACACCGTGACGCCGTCGCGGGCCAGGCGCTCCGCCACCGCCCGGATGATCTTGTGCGTCCACGATGCCTCGTGGCCCAACGACTCGCACAGGATCACGCCTTGTGTCGTCTGTCCTTCGTGCAGCCACCCCACGCAGCTGCCGAACGTGATCGGCTTCAATCGGTACTCCTCGGATCGGTATTTTTATCGGACGTGAACACGCGGCCCGGCGGCTCCACCGGAATGGGCAATGCCACGATCGTGCGATTGCTGGACGAAGAACGCACCGTCACGCGGCAGCGTCCCAAGCCACGCCCCTGCGCGGCCCGGGCGACCTGTTCCATGCGTTGTCCCTACTCCCGTTGCTCGCGGGGACCAGCGCTGCATGCTCGAGGTCGTCAGGCGGTTTCCGTCGTGAACCAAAACAGTGCGCTCGATTAGAGCACCCGGTTCGAGCTTCCTTCGGTGCGCCAGCTTACAAATACATTCAACGTCGCACGCCGTGTAGCGATTCATGCCACGCGCAAAAACGGAATCCTCGAACGGTAGGCTCGCGAACATAGTCGTCCAGTGCGGCCCGTATCATGGCCGCCATACGATGTGGCCGTGTCCGGCGACGCCGGACGAAACCGGCGCCAGCGGGAACGAGCCGCGAATCCATGCAGCCGGCTCAGCGCCGACCGGATGCACGCGCGCAGCGCGGCCCCATGCCGCCGCGCTGCGACACCCACGGCGCCGACCGAGCGAATGTCAAACCTCAAGAAGAACTTCCTGCTGCTGCTGACGTTGCAGATTTCGATGTACGCGGTGCCGCTCCTGATCGCACCGCTGCTGACGCACGCACTCGGTCCCGAAGGCTACGGGCAGCTCGCGTTCTCGCTTGCCGTTATCGCGTATCTCACCAACTGCACAAGCTACAGCTTCGACCTGACCGCCACGCCACGCATCGCACTCGCTCGCGACAACCGCGCCGAACGCTCGCGCATCTTCTGGGCGACGCTGTACGCGCAGATCGGCATTGCGGTAATCTGCTTCATCGTGCTCGTCGTGCTGATCTTCGCGGTCGAGCGCTTCAGCGAAGACCGCGACCTGCTGCTGATCGGTTTCGGAATGGTCGCCGGCGTGGCATTCACGCCGGGCTGGTATTTCCAGGGGATGGAAAAGCTGCGCGCGCTCAGCGTGATCCTGTTCATCGGCCGCATCCTGAGCCTGCCGGCCATGTTCGCGCTCGTGCACAGCCCGGCCGACATCGATCGCGCGATGATCGTCAACGCGGCGGTGCCCACGCTGTCCGCGATCGCGCTGGCCGCGTACCTGTACTTCAACCGGGAAGTTGACTTCGTGCGCGTCGGCGCCGCCGACATCGCCGAATCGCTGAAAGGCGGCTGGCAGGTGTTTCTCGCTTCGACATCGATCGCGTTCTATGCGTCGACCAATACCGTACTGCTCGGCTTCGTCTCCGGCAATGTCGCGGCCGGATACTTCGCCGCCGGTGACAAGCTGATCCGCGCGGCGCTCAGCATGCTGCAGCCGTTGAAGGCCGCGACCTATCCGCGCATCAGCTATCTGATGCGGCACGCGCGCACCGACGCGTTTTCGTTCCTGCGCAAGCTATTCGCCGTGCAGATCGCAATGGTGCTCGGCATCTCGCTCGTGATCTTCTTCGGCGCACCGCTCGCCGTTCGAATGCTCTATGGACCGTCATACGAACCGACGGTCCACGTGCTGCGCTGGATGGCGTTCATTCCATTCATGGCCGGCATGACCGACCTGTTCGGCGTTCAGACGATGTTGCCACTCGGGATGAAAGCCGCATTTACGCGCATCCTCATGTCATCCGGAATCCTCAACATCGTGCTCGTCCCGGTGCTCGCGAAGTACTTCGCCGAATTGGGCGCCGCGGCCGCCGTGCTGACGGCCGAGGCCGCGGTCGCAACCGCGCTCGCGATCGTCGTCTATCGCGCGGGCGTTCCACTGCCGGGCAACCCCGCCGCACGGCGCGGCTAGCGTAGCAGCACACCGCACCGCAACGATTCGGCGGTCGGAATCTGCCGACTTTCGATTCGATGCGCCTGCAACGAGCCTTCTCTTGCGGCACATCAAGCTGTATGCGCCCCAAGCACGCGCGCCAGGTACTTCTTACCCCCCCGCACCGCAGCAACCGGCAGCGATGACCGCTTGTGCTCGCGCCGCCGCCGTTCGATCGAAGAAAGATCGTACGTATCGGTATAAACACCGATGCTGTAGTCAAACTACATTCGTACGATTGGTCGCTGCAGAGAATCGCTACATCCGATTCGGCAGTGTCGGACGGTCCGCGTCGCCGTCCGCATGACTCGACCGGGGCCCAACCGGCCGTAACGATTCCCCGCCCGCCTGGCATGCCGACGCGCAACCAACCAGCATCGCCAGCCGAATGCGTCCGGTGCGAATCCACCGGACGTGCGCAGCTCCAGAGAACATTCGAACAACCGGCAATACGATCATGGAGAGCAACATGCGGGACACACTCTGGCCGGCCGCCGTGCTGGCAGCGACCCTCTGCACCAGCGTCTATGCAGCGAACGCCGATTTCGATTCACGCGGCGACGCCGCCGACGCATTCGCGTCATCCGCCGCGCAACGGCGCGCCGACCTGCTCGTGCGCAAGATGACGCTCGACGAGAAGCTTCAGTTCATCCATTCGCAATACGAAATGTCTAAGGTGCCGGGCGGCGGTGCCGGCTACATCCAGGGCGTGCCGCGGCTCGGCATTCCCGATCTGAACATGGTCGACTCGGCGACGGGATCCGGCAGCACGTCTCAGCCCAGCACCACCTTCCCTGCGACGATCGCTGTGGCCGCGAGCTGGGATCGCCGCCTGTCGTACGACTACGGCAAGCAGGTCGCGATTCAGTTGCGCGCGCAAGGATTCGGCATGGGATTGGGCGGCGGCACGAACCTCGCTCGCGAGCCGCGCGGCGGCCGGCTGTTCGAGTATCTCGGCGAAGATCCGCTGCTCGCCGGCGACCTGCTCGCGGAGCGCACGCTTGCCACGCAGCGGCAGAAGGTCATCGCGACCATCAAGCACTATGCGGGCAACGAGCAGGAACACGGCCGGATGGGCGGCAACACGCAGATCGACGAGCGTACGCTGCGCGAGCTCTACCTGCTGCCGTTCGAGATCGCCGCGAAGCGCGGGCAGCCCGGCAGCGTGATGTGCAGCTACAACCGCCTGAACGGCACGTACGCATGCGAGAACAGTCACCTGCTGAACGACGTGCTGAAGAACGAATGGGGCTTCCAGGGCCAGGTGCAGTCCGACTGGGGAGCGACGCACAGCACCGCCGCCGCGATCAACGCCGGGCTCGACGAGGAAGAGGACGTCGGCTCGACCGTCTACCTGACGCCGGCCGCGGTCAAACAGGCGATCGCGAACGGCTCGGTGTCGACCGGCCGGCTCGACGACATGGTGCGCCGCAAGCTCGCGGTGATGATCCGCGTCGGCGTGATGGACGACCCTGCGAAGGGGGGCGGCACGATCGATTTCGCGGCCGGCAACCGGTTCGCGCAGAGCGTCGCCGAGCAGTCGATCGTACTTCTGAAGAACGACGGCAACCAGTTGCCGCTCGCGGCGTCCGCGCTGTCGCGCATCGCCGTGATCGGCGGCCATGCGGACACGGCCGTGCTGTCCGGCGGCGGCTCGGGCAACACGCGCGACCCGGTCAGCGGTTCGTTCGCCGGCTGCGGCGGCCTGACGTTCGGATCGTCGACGGGCTGCAGCTGGTGGCGCAATCCGTGGCTCAAGGTCGACGTGCCGATCGTCGCGGCGATCCGCGCGCTCGCGCCGGCGGCCCAGGTGACGTTCGCGGGCAACAGCGACCAGCAGTCGCCGTTCCGCGCGTACACGCAGCAGGAAATCGACCAGGCCGCGGCGCTCGCGGGCCGCTCGGACGTCGCGATCGTCGTGGTCGCGCAGCCGGCCGGCGAGGACTTCGGCGATCTGCAAAGCCTGAGCCTCGCGAATCCGTCGAACCAGGATGCGCTCGTCGAAGCAGTCGCGCGTGCGAACCCGCACACGATCGTCGTCGTCCAGAGCGGCAATCCGGTGCTGATGCCGTGGAAGGACAGCGTGTCGGCGATCGTCGAGGCGTGGTATCCGGGCGAAGGCGGCGGCAAGGCGATCGCGAACGTGCTGTTCGGCGCCGTGAATCCGTCCGGCAAGTTGCCCGTCACGTTCCCGGCGCGCGATCAGGACACGCCGACCTGGGGGCAAAACGGCGCGTTCGAAAACGATCCGGTCTATGCGGAGAAGCTCAACATGGGCTATCGCTGGTACGACGCGCACAACATCAAGCCGATGTTCGAGTTCGGCTACGGGCTGTCGTACACGCACTTCGCGTATTCGGGATTGTCGGTATCGCGTCAGCGTGACGGCTCGCTGAGCGTCGCGTTCACCGTGCGCAACGACGGCCGCGTCGCCGGCGCGGAAACGCCGCAGGTCTATCTCGGCGTGCCGTACAAGGACGAACCGCCGAAACGGCTGGTCGGCTGGGAGAAGATCCGGTTGAACCCGGGCGAAGCGCGGCACGTGCGCGTGACGGTGTCGCCGCGGATGCAGAGCGTGTGGGACACGTCGCGCAACGGCTGGAAGTTCGTGCCGGGCGGGACGGTGTATGTCGGTGCGTCGTCGCGCGATATCCGGCTGCAGGGTAGCTGAGTCATCGGCAGGCGGCACGGTGCGCCGAGCGGAACATCGCTCGGCGCGCGCGCCAACATGGTCAAGATCGCCGCGACCTTCGCGCCGGCACGGCGCCGGCGCAAATGACGACGGGCGAATCGGACAGCCGGGACGTCCCGCGCCGTCCGCATCGCCCCGTGTCGCACATGCCGCTCGGGCGAATCAGCCGAGGCTGGAGGAACGACAGAATTCAGCGAGCACGTCGAGCCCTCGTGCCGGTTCCCGTACGAAAGGATTCGTCTCGTCCCACGCGTAGCCGGCCAGGATCGAGCAGATCATGTCCTTCACGTCGGACGCCTTGTCCTCATGGAACACGATGTCCTGCAACGCCCCCGAGTACCAGCGCTCGACGAACGCGCGGAACGTGTCGATACCCTTGCGCAGCGCGATGTCGTAGTCGCGCGCCCAGTCGACCGTCTCGCCGCGCAACTGGCGTTCGAGCGCGGCAACCGCCAGATGCGCCGAGCGCATCGCGATCGTCACGCCCGACGAAAAGATCGGGTCGAGGAATTCGCCCGCGTTTCCGAGCAGTGCATAGCCGGGGCCATGCAAACGCTCGACGTTCGACGCATAGCCGGAGATGCGCCGCACCGGCATCACGAACGGCTTGCTTCCCACCAATCGCGACAGTGTGGGCTCGCTCTGCAGCAATTCACGCAACAACGATTCCTGCCGGGATTCCGGCACGTCGAGAAAGCCGGCATCCGCCACGCAACCGACCGACGAGCGGCCGTTCGTCAGCGGAATCATCCAGAACCACACGTCGCGCCGTTCCGGGTGGACCGCGATGCAGATCTTGTCGCGATCGGTCGAACCGGCCGGCAGGCCGTCTGCGACGTGCGAAAAGATGGCCGCGCGGGTCGGCAGGCCGGTCGGCGCCTCTAGCCCCAGCAATCGCGGCAGCACGCGCCCGAACCCGCTCGCATCGAGCACGAACGACGCATGAACGGAATATTCGTTGCCGGCTTCGTCGGCGACGTCGAGCCGCGGCGTATCGCCGGGCTCGAACGCACGCACGGTATGGCCGAACCGCACGTCCGCGCCCTGCTCGGCCGCGCGGCGAATCAGCAGATCGTCGAACGCTGCGCGCTCGACCTGATATGCGGTCCCCCAGCCGTCGGAAAACTTCTCGCGGAAATCGAACGACGACATTCTGTCGCGGTACACGAAATACGCACCGTTCTTGAACTGGAAGCCGGCTTCGACGACGGCCTGCAGCATGCCCGCCTCCTCGAGATACTGCATGCTCTGCGGCAACAGGCTTTCGCCGATCGAGAAACGCGGAAAATGCTGGCGTTCGAGCACCAGTACCGAGCGGCCGGCCTTGCACAGCAGCGCCGCGGCGACGGCACCGGAGGGCCCGGCCCCGATGATCGCAACGTCGGCGGAATTCGGTTTCATATGGTTCATGCTGGCCAACTCATTTCAATTGATTGGGTATCTTATGTTTCTCACGCCATGATCCGGCGTTGCAAACTACAATAGGCGCTCAACAAATCCAAGATTCCGACGAGAGACCCATGACGTCTTACCGCACGCACGCTCCCGCCTATGTTCCCGAAACCCGCTTCGGCATCTGGTTTCTTCGCACGCATACGTGGGAGCATCATGTGCTCAGGGTTGCCATCGACGATCTGAAGCGGCTCATCTCGGCACCGCTGCCGGTTACGCCCGTCATCGTCGATGCCGGCTGCGGCCAGGGCAAGTCGTTCCGCCTGCTGTCCGACGCATTCTCGCCCGCCAGGATCATCGGCATCGATTGCCACCGCGAATCGCTCGAACATGCGGCGGCCGAAGCCGGCCGCTGCGCGACGCCTGTCGAGCTGCACCATGCCGACTGCACGCGGATTCCGGTCGCCGATTCGAGCGTCGACATCGTCTTCTGCCATCAAACCTTTCACCATCTCGTCGATCAGGAGCCCGCGCTGAGCGAGTTTCTCCGGGTGCTGAAACCCGGCGGGCTGCTGCTGTTCGCAGAATCGACCGACGCGTACATCAAGTCCTGGGTCATCCGGCTACTGTTCCGTCATCCGATGGAGGTTCAGAAAAGCGCCGACGGCTACCTCGCCATGCTTCGCGACGCCGGGTTTGCATTCGAATCCCGCAACGTGTCGTTTCCGTATCTGTGGTGGAGCCGCGCGAAAGACTTCGGGCTGCTCGAGCGCATCGGCCTGTACGCACCGAAGCCGGGCAAGCGCCGCGAGACGCTGGTCAACGTGGCTGCACGCAAGCCTGTCTGAGCAAGGCCGCCGTTCGGCGGCCCCTTCCTGCCGCGTGCCGGTTACGGCTTCAACGTCACGACCTCGCCCGTCAGTGCCGCGCCGGCCACGACCGCACCGGCGCCGCACGTGTACTCGGTCGCGCTCGAGCGCAACACGTTGCGATAGTTGCTCTTGATGCCGATCACGGCATTGCCGCCTTCCTTTCGCGCGCGCGCCTGGAGTTCGATCACGGCCGACAGGAACACGTGCTGGCACGCCGCGTCGTCGCTCTTGCCGAACGCGTTGGTCTTCTTGTTGGTCGCGAACGAACCGTACGACTTCAGCACGCGCGGATGCGCCTGATCGCCGAAATACAGCGCGACGCCGTCATCGAGCTTGCCTTCGTCGCTCTTCAACGCGCTCTCGATCGGATAGTCGCGGATCGTGTCCCGTGCGTATGCGGTCGAGGCCGCGAACGTCATGGCGAGTAGTGCCGTTGCAATGCGATATTTCACGTGGACCCCGTTATTGTGCGTTCAGTTGCACGACGTCGCCCGATACGGCGATCGCGCCGGCGCTGCCGCTCACGCCGCACGTGAATTCGGTCGTCGAGTTCGAACGCTTGTCATGAAAACGCGTCGTCACATTGATGACCGCGTTCCCGCCATGATTCTTCGCATACGTGCGAAGGCGATTCAATGCCTCGCTCAGCGCCTGCTCGCACGTCGGCTGCTCGGTTTGCGTGCCGCGCTGGACGCGCACGGACTCCGAACGCGGACCGATGCTGGTCTTCACGTCCGGATGCGGCTGCGCCCCGAAATAGATCGCGACGCCGCTCGCGTCCGCTGCGGTCGCCGCTGGCGGCAGCGGCAGCGAACGCACCACGGTGCCGCATCCGGTCAGCAACGATGCCGCGACCAGCATGCCGGCCAGGTGTCCTTTGTGCTTCATTGTTATCGTCCTCTCAGCTCAGTAAGTTCACATCAATCGCCCTTCCAGGCGTCCAACAACACACTTGCACAGCTGCCGCCGAAGCCGAACGAAACGGACAACGCGCGCCGGATCGTCGCTTCGCGCGCGTCGCGCACGAGCGGCATGCCCGCGATGGCGGGATCGGCTTCGCGGCCGACGGCCGTCCCTGCGACGAAGCCGTCGCGCATCATCAGCAGCGTATAGATCGCCTCATGTGCACCGCTCGCGCCGAGCGGATGTCCGGTCATGCCTTTCGTCGACGAGAACGCCGGCACGTCGCCGCCGAATACGTCGGCAAGCGCCTTCAGTTCCTCGATGTCGCCGAGCGGTGTCGACGGCGCATGCGTGTTGACGTAGTCCGGGCGTCGTTCGGTGCCGGCGAACGCGGCGCGCATCGCGCGTGCGATGCCGGGCGCGTGAGGCGCCGCCATGCCGGCGCTGTCCGTGCATTGACCGAACCCCGCGACTTCTGCGTAGATGCGTGCGCCGCGCGCGCGCGCATGCTCGAGCGATTCGAGCACGAGCATGCCCGCGCCGGACGCGATCACGAAGCCGTCGCGGCCAAGCGCATACGGGCGCGACGCACATTCCGGCGTGTCGTTGAAACCGCTGGACAGCGCGCCCATCGCGTCGAACATCAACGTCATGTTGTCGTGCAGCGCTTCGCTTCCGCCTGCCAGCACGATGTCCTGGCACCCGGACCGGATCAGTTGCGCCGCGTGCCCGATCGCGAGCGCCGCGCTCGTGCACGCGGACGACGGCGAGTACGACACGCCCTCGATACCGAACAGCTGCGCAACGCATGCCGACGCCGTGCTGCCCATCGCCTTCGGAACGACATACGGCGGCGTCTTGTCGATGCCGCGACGCTGCGCGACGGCCATCGCATCGTCGTAATCGGCGATCGATCCGATGCCCGACCCGACGATCGCGCCCGCGCGCGGCGAGCGGAGCAGGCCGGCATCGAGGTCCGCGTCGTCGAGCGCCGACGCGGCCGCATGCGCGGCGAAGCGCGCCGTGTCGCCCATGAACCGTTCGTGCTTGCGCGCGAACCGCAGCGCCGTTCCGACCGACGCCGCCCCCGCGACCTGGCTGCGAAAACCACGCTCGCGCCACGCGTCGATGCGGGTCACGCCCGAGCGACCGGCGCGCAGCGCGGCCGATACGTCATCGAGCGAATTGCCGAGACACGATACGATGCCGAGCCCGGTGACAACGACGCGCGCCGTCACGAAGCAGCCCGCCGGAAGACCAACGACGTATTGATCCCGCCGAACGCGAAGTTGTTGCTCATCACGAATTCCGCATCGATCCGGCGCGCGTCGCCGACGATGTAGTCGAGCGATGCGCAGGCCGGATCCACCGTCTCGAGATTGATGGTGGGCACATACCAGTTGCGCTTCATCATCTCGATCGTCCACCACGCCTCCAGCGCGCCGCACGCGCCGAGCGTGTGCCCGACATAGCTTTTCAGCGAGCTGATCGGCATGCGCTCGCCGAACACGGACGCCGTCGCATGACTCTCCGCCACATCGCCGCGATCGGTCGACGTGCCGTGCGCATTGACGTAGCCGATCGCACCGGCGTCGAGCCCTGCGTCGTCCAGTGCGAGACGCATCGCCACCGCCATCGTCTCGGCGGTCGGCTGGGTGATGTGCGCGCCGTCGGAATTGCAGCCGAAGCCGACGATCTCGGCGTGGATCGTCGCACCGCGTGCGATCGCGTGCTCGTACTCCTCGAGCACCAGCGTCGCGGCGCCCTCCCCGACCACCAGGCCATCGCGAGCGGCATCGAACGGGCGCGGCGTCAGGTTCGCGGCATCGTTGCGCGTGCTGGTCGCGTACAACGTGTCGAACACCGCCACCGCCGGCCCCGACAATTCTTCCGCGCCGCCCGCGAGCATCAGCGTCTGCTTGCCCGTCGCGATCGCCTCGTATGCGTAGCCGATCGCCTGGCTGCCGGACGCGCACGCGGACGACGTCGGCACGATGCGTCCCTTCAGATCCCAGAACAGGCTGACGTTGACCGCGGTCGTATGCGGCATCATCTGGACGTAACTGTTCGACGTGACGTCCCGCATCGAACCCGTTTCGATCATCGTGCCGAACGCCCGGATCGGCTCGACCGATCCCGACGACGACCCGTACGCGACGCCCATCCGGCCGTCCCGGATCGACGGGTCGTCGGTCAATCCCGCGTCCGCCAGCGCCAGTTCGCTCGCACGCACGGCATACATCGACACCGGCCCCATCGATCGCGTTTTCTTGCGCGGATACGTTTTCGGCAGCTCGAACGCCGGCAACGGACACGCGAGCCGCGTATGCAACGCTTCGTAGCAGTCCCACTCCGGCATGCGCCGCACTGCATTGCGTCCTTCACGCAGCCGCGCTTCGATTTCGTGCCAATGCTGACCGAAGGCGGTCACGCCGCCCATTCCCGTCACGACCACTCGCTTCATCACACCATCCCGCCGTTGACGCCGATCACTTGCCGGGTGACGTAGGTCGCCGCATCCGACATCAGGAAGCCGACTACCGCCGCGACTTCGTCGGGCTGGCCGACGCGGCCCATCGGCACCGTCTTCAATGCTTGCTCGAGCGGCATGTCGTCGAGCATGCCGGTGTCGATCAGCCCCGGCGCCACGCAGTTGACCGTGATCTTGCGCGATGCGAGTTCCACCGCCAGCGCCTTGGTCGCGCCAATCAGCCCGGCCTTCGCGGCGCTGTAATTGACCTGGCCGCGATTGCCCATCACGCCCGACACGGACGCGATCGTCACGATGCGGCCGCCACTGCGCAGACGCACCATCGGCATCGTCAGCGGATGGACGACGTTGTAGAACCCGTCCAGCCCGGTTTCGATCACGATGTCCCAGTCTTCTTCGGACAGCGCCGGGAATGCGCCGTCGCGCGTCACGCCCGCATTGCAGACGATGCCGTAGTACGCGCCGTTCGCTTCGACGTCGGCTTCCAGTTCACGCCGGCACGCCGAACGATCGCGCACGTCGAACTGCAGCACGCCCGCCGTGCCGCCCTGCGCGCGAATCTCCGCGGCGACGCTTTCCGCGTCGGCGCGGCCACTGCGGCAATGAACCGTCACGGCGAAACCGTCGGACGCCACACGCAGTGCCACCGCGCGGCCGATGCCGCGGCTCGCGCCTGTCACGAGAACTCGCCGAGTCATGAATTGAAGCTCCCTTCGATGAAAGATTGGAAATCGTCCGGTTGGTACACCTTGACGACGGCTTCCGCGAAACACGCGCCTTCGGCGTGAATCGCGCACTCGTATGCGCCGTGCCCCTCGTCGCCGCGCAACAGCTCGCGGGCCATGATGCGCAACACGGTATCCGCGCCGAACGCCGGACGATGCGCGACGTAGCGGTTCGCACCGAGCAACACGCCCGGTTTCGCGCGGCCGCCCGCATGCGCGGCAAGCAAGCCGACGTGCGCGGCGATGGCCTGCGCCATCAGTTCGATGCCGATCCACGCGGGCATCGCTCCGTTGCCGTCGGCGTACCACGCATCGCGGCGTGCGATCGCGGTCACTTCGATGCCCGTTGCAGAGCAGCGCTCGATCGCGTCGAGCAGCAGCATCGTGCCGCGATGCGGCAACACGTCCGTCACGTTGCCGACGGGGATGTCCGCGCCGTCGTGCAGCGCGTCGATCAATGATACGGCGTGCATGTCAGGTTCCCAGAATCAGGCTGGCATTGCTGCCGCCGAAAGCGAACGAATTGCTCATCACATAGTGTCCTGCTGCACTGCCGCTCAGCCGCCGCTCGCTTTCGACGAGGTCGAGTCCAGGCAGCGCCGGATCGAGCTCGCCGTCCCAGAGGTGTGTCGGCAGTGCGATTCCGCGGGCCAGCGTCAGCCAGCCGAAGCCAAGCTCGGTCGCGCCCGCCGCGCCGAGCATGTGGCCGGTCAACGGCTTGGTCCCGCTCGCCGGCACACCGTGCGGAAATACCCGTGCCATCACCTTCGCTTCCATCTCGTCGTTCAGGCGCGTCGCCGTCGCGTGCAGGTTCACGTAGCCGATCGCGGACGAAGCGACGCCGGCGTCCGCGAGCGCCGCGCGCAACGCGTCTTCCGCACCGTGCCCTGCAGGATCCGGTGCCGAGATGTGATGCGCATCGCTCGACTCGCCGACACCGGCGAGCCGCACGGCTGCTTCGTCGCGGCTCATCACGAACAGCGCGGCCCCTTCGCCGATATTGATGCCGTTCCGGTTGCGGCTCATCGGATTGGTCCGGCCCGGGCTGACCGATTCGAGCGACGCGAAGCCCTGGAGCGTCAGCTCGCATAGCGAATCCGCACCGCCGACGACGACGGCGTCACACAGTCCCAACCGCAGCAGGCGACGCGCGGCCGCGAATGCCTTCGCGCTCGACGTGCAGGCCGTGGACAGTGTGTAGGCCGGCCCGGCCAGCCGCAGCGCCGCGCGCACGAACGGCGCCGCCGTGCCGATTTCCATTTGCCGATAGTCGAACCCGGCGGGCATCCCGCCGGCCGCGGCACGATGCGCGAGCGCCTGCTCGGCCGCCTCGATGCCGGACGTGCTCGTGCCGATCACGACGCCGATCCGGCCCGGGCCGTAGCGCGCGATCATCGCGTCGACGCAGGGCGCGATCTGCGCCAACGCGGCGAGCAGCAGCCGATTGTTCCTGCAATCGAAATGCGCGAGCGCCGGCGGCGGCTCGATGTCGAGCGTGGTCCGGACGCGCCCGACCCAGCCGCCGCCGGGCACCTCGGTACGCGGCTCCATGCCCGGTGCGATGCCGGCGCGCAATGCGTCGACGATCGCATCGGTGGTGGCGCCGAGCGCGTTGATCATGCCGGGTGCGGACAGGTAGACGGCCGTCTGTGTCGAGTTCATGCGCGGCGTTCCTTCGTGGACGGCGTGGCGAGCGGTGCGAACAGCACGGAAAAGACGATGCCCATCGCGAGGGTCGTGCCGAAGCTGCGCAGCGCGGGCATCGCGCTCGCGCCGAGCATCCCGAACGACAGCAACGTCGTGGCCGCCGACAGCAGCACGCCGGTCCATACGGCGCCGACGCCGGCCGCGTCGCGCAGGCAGCCTTCGCGCAGGAACACCGCATAGTTCGCGCCCACGCCGAGCACCAGCATCAGCGCGAGCCAGTTGAACAGCGTGAGCGGCACCCGTGCGTAGCCGAACGCGGCGAGCGTCAACGCAATCGCGAACACGACGGGCAACGTGGTGACGATGCCGCCGCGCACGCCATACCGCCACATCAGCAGCGCAGCGACCACGATCAACGCGGCCGCCAGCCACCGGCCGCTGTCGACCCGATAAGCGCCGAACAGGCTCGACACGCTCGCGGCCTTGTCGACCCACGATACGCCCGGCAGCGTCCGCGCGACGGCCGCGAACGTCGCGGCGTTCGACCCGTCGACTCGCTCCGGAATCGCGAGCGCCGCTTCGACGGGACCGGCGCCGCCGTCGATTTGCCCGAGCCACAGATGCCGGAACGGTGCCGACCAGCGTGCCGCCAGCCAGGTGTCGACGGTCAGCGTCGCCGGGACGTCGCGTGAGAACGCCCGCATCCACGCATCGGCGACCTCGTCGCGAAAGCCCGCGCGAGCGAGGCTTTCGCGCAGGGCAGCCGCATCGGCAAATACGTGCGTGGCCAGCGCCGCGCGATTGTGTGCCTGCCGCCGAGCGGACGGCACGAACGTCGCGATCGACTGGACGCGGCCGACCCGCTGCCGATCGAGCGCCTGAATCAGTGCCTCCGATCGCTCGAGCACCTCTTCCGGAGACGCACCCTGGACGACGAAGAACTGCGCGGTATTCGCGAGCCCGACTGCCGCGCGGATGCGGTTTTCCTGCCGTGCGAGATTTGCATCGCGCTGGATCAGCAGATGAATGTCGTCGTCGCTCTTCAGGACGACCCAGCCCGGAATCGCGGCCAGCGCCACCAGCACGGCGGCGGCGACGGCGCGCCGGCCTGCGAGCAGCGCCTGCCAGCCGCTCAGCACGCGGGCTGCGTACGCGAAAGCGCGGGACGGCACGCGGCGGGGCCCGCGGACAAGCGCGAGCGGCAAAAAGCCGATGACCGCCGCGAACGCGCTGAGGATCCCGACGATCGCAAAGCACGCGATCTGCCTGAGCGCCGGGAACGGCACCCACATGAGAATCGCGTAGCCCAGCAGACTGGTCGCGAGCGCGACCGCGAGCGCCGGTCTGACCGCCGCTGCGCCGCGCCGCGCATCCCATTGCCGCCCCGCTGACAAATAGGCGACGAAGTACTGGATCGAATAATCGACGGCCTCGCCGATCAGGCTCACGCCGAACACCAGCGTCAGCAGATGCAGCTTGCCGAATACGAGCAAGGTCGCCGCCAGCGCGCAAACGATGCCGAACGCGGTGGATGCAAATGCGAGCACCAGCAGGCGCGGCGAGCGGAATACGCTCATCAGCAGCAGCGCGATGCCGGCCAGCGACACCGCGCCGATCACGTGCACGTCGCGCTCGGCACTGGCGCGCGCCGCTTCAGCGTAGAACACCGCGCCCGCCCGGTCGATGCGAACGCCATGGAAGTCGGCCGCGAGCGCACGTTCCGCATCGGCCGTGGCGACACGTACCGCATGCTGGATCTTCGATTCATAGGCCGACCCCGGCAGCGACGTCATCACCAGCACGCCCGTTGCGCGATCGCGATGCGACACCAGCATCCCGTCCTCGATCGACAGATCGGATGCCGCGAGCGGCAGCGCGCCGAGCCAGTGTTGCAGCCAGCCGAACGGATCATCGGCAACGGCGGTCTGCAGGCCGTCGTCCGGCGGTGCATAGAGCCGCCGGGCCAGCTGCTCGTCGAGCGCGACGCCGCCTCGTTCGAGCGCGCTGCGATCCGCGTCCGTCAGCAAACCGAAGCGAGCCGGCAGGTAGGTGGCCGCGATCTGCGACAGATCGAACGGCGGCACCTCGACCGTTACCGAACGAAATGCGCCGCTGGCGGTGAGCCGTGCGCCGAACAGTTTCGCGGCAGCCTTGGCGCGAGCGGCGTCGGGGTCGCTCACCAGGTAGACGGTGCGATTGCCGAGCGCATCGCCGAGCAGGTCGACGGCGCGTTCGGCAACCGGATTCGCTTCGGTGGCCGGCAGCAACGCGAGCAGGTTCGTCTGCAGCGGTGCGGGCCCGCTGAAGCGCCACAGGATGATCGCGACGGCCGCGAGCGTAACGAGCAGCCATGCGGCGCACAGCATGCGCCGCCGGTTGCGGCCGCCCGCGCCGTCGGTCACGTCGCGCGCCGTGCTCATCAGCGCGCCTCCAGCCACGCGCGCTCGGCCGGCGCGGGCGCGACGACCGGTGTCGGCCGGGCAAACTCGAGCGTGCTCACGTTGCCGTTCGCGAACGTCATGTCGAGTCGGCCAAGGTACGCGCCGCCGGTCATCTGCAGCACACGCACCGCCTGCGCGAGCTGCGGCTGATTCGGCCGCAACACCATCCGCCACCGTTCCGGCGTGCCGCTCGCATCGACGTCGAATTGCGCATACAGCGCCGACAGGTCGCCGCCGAGCATGTCGCGCATCATCCGCGACACTTGCGCGACACCGCGACCGCCGCCGCTCGCCGCGACGAGACGCCCGTCCGTGCCGACTTCGCGCACGCCGCCGTCGGTGATCACGTAAGTGGCCTTGTACGGCGTTTCGATGCGCCACACGACGCCCGACCTTCGATCGAACAACATCGATCCGGTGCTGACGAGCGGCTGCTTCATCGCCGACAGCGTCTGCGTCTGCCGAAAATCCGCGCGAATCGCGCCGACCTGCGCGAGCCGCGCCGCGATATCGGACACTAGCGTCGTGCTCGCGGGCCGCGCGGCCGCGTCAAGCGCGGGAGCAGCCGACGCCGCGCCGCTCGCGAGCGTCATGCATGCGGTCAGCATCGCCGCCGCGAACCGGCCGCCGTGCGAATTCAGGCCCATTGCGCATGCACCCGTTCGGTCAGGGCCGCCGGCGACACGAACTGCAGTTCGCGCGTCGCCGCATCGACGGCCAGTTGCACCGTGTACCCCTTCGTCAAGCGCTCGCCGGACGCGGCGTCGACGATTTCGTAACCGATCTTCAGCCGGTTCTCGAATTCGAGCAGCGTCGCGCGCACGTCGAGCTGCTGACCGTAATGGGCCGGGCGAACGTACTTCAGATGCGCCTCGACCACCGGCCACATGTAGCCCGACGCCAGCATCGCCGGATAGTCGTAGTCGATCATGCGCAGGAGTGCCGCGCGGCTGCTTTCGAAGTACTTGAGGTAGTGGCCGTGCCAGCAGACGTTCATCGCATCGACGTCATGAAACAGCACTTCGACGCGCGCGGTCGCGCTCAGCGTCGGACGAGATGCGCTCATGCCGCCTCCCCTTGCGCGAGGCCGTCAAGCAGTCCGCCGATCGGCTCGCATGCGGCAAGGCGCGCGGTCAGCGCGCGCAGTTCCGCTTCGAGCGGCCGGTCCTCCACCACGAGCGGCGATTGCCGGCCCACGTCGTCGATGAACGCGCGCAACGCGGGCGACAGCTGGGTCTGCGGATCGTCACGCAGCCGCAGGCGGACAGCTTGCACGGTCGCGAGTACATGCGCCGCGGCAACCTGCTCGGTCAGCGCCAGCACGCGCAGGCAATCGCGCGCGGCGATCGTTCCCATGCTGACCTTGTCCTGATTGTGCGACTCCGTCGAGCGCGAGAACACGCTCGCCGGCATCGTATGCTTCAGCGCCTCCGCGGTCCATGCCGACGACGAGATCTGCACGGCCTTGAATCCGTGGTTGATCGGCGCGCGATCGGGGGCCGCGCCCGTCAGGTCGCGCGGCAGTCCGTTGCTGAACTTGTCGTCGACCAGCAGCGCGAGCTGACGATCCATCAGGTCCGCGAGGTTGGCCACCGCGGTCTTGAGCGCGTCCATCGCGAACGCGATGTGCCCGCCGTAGAAATTGCCGCCGTGCAGCACGCATCCTTCGTCCGGGTCGATCAGCGGATTGTCGTTCGCACTGTTCAATTCGTTCTCGATATCGCGGCGCATCCACGACAACGCATCGCGTGCGACACCGATCACGTGCGGTGCGCAGCGGACCGAATAGCGATCCTGCAGCCGGCGTCCCGGCAATTCGTCGCGCCCGGCCAGGTCGGCGCGGATCCACGCGGCCGCTTGCGCCTGCCCCGCGTGCGGTTTCGCGTCGAACAGCCGCGCATCGAAATGTCCGGCCCGGCCGTCGAGTGCGACGGTCGTCAATGCCGTCAGTCGGGCCGCCACCCGCGTCAGGTAATCGGCGCGCGCGAACGCGAGACAGGCCAGCCCCGTCATGACCGCCGTGCCGTTCATCAGCGCGAGCCCTTCCTTCGGCGCAAGCGTCAGCGGCGTGCGGTCGATTGCATGCCATACGTCGCGCGCATTGCGCTCGTCACCGTCGAACACGACCGTGCGCTCGCCGACCAGCGCCGCGGCGATATAGGACAGCGGCGTCAGGTCGCCGCTCGCACCGACCGAGCCTTCCGACGGAATGCGCGGCAGGATGCGGTGATTCACCAGGTCGGCCAGCCGTTCCAGCAACGTGAGGCGCACGCCCGACAAGCCGAACGCGAGCGAATTGAGCCGGGCGACGATGATGGACAGCGTTTGCGTCGGATCGAACCAGTCGCCCATCCCGCAACCGTGATACCGGGTCAGCTGCAGCGGCAACGCGTCGACGAGCGACGGCGGCACTTCGACGACGCACGCGTCGCCGTACCCGGTCGTAACGCCGTACAGCGTGCCGCCATTCGCGAGGTAGTCGCGCAGCCAGGCGGCGCCGCGCTCGATCCGCGCGCGCCATTCGGCGCCGGCGTTCAGCGCGACCGGCGCGCCGTCGCGGGCGATCGCGACGACGTCCTCGATCGTCAGATGCCGGCCGCCGACCACGACGGCCGGCCGGCTCGAAGTTGCGGCCGGGCGTGCCGCGGCGTCGTTCATGTCATGCTCCGCCACGCGGACCTCCATCGGGCCGCGCCCAGAAATCGAAGAAGTTGAACCATTGATACGGAGCCTTGCGGCAATAGTGTTCGAGCCGCGCGGCATAGCGCTGCGCCCACGCCGCGACGTGGCCCGCGCGCTCCCGGCGCGGCAGCTCGATCCGGTCGGCGAACGGCTCGAAATAGAGCCGGTAGCCGCGCGCTTCCTTGAGGCAGAAGAACAGGTAGACCGGGCAACCGAGCGCGTGCGCGAGGATGTACGGGCCCTGCGCGAACGGGGCCGTCGCGCCGAGAAAACGGGCGTCGGCCGTCTTGCCGGAGTCGCGCGGCGGCACGCGGTCGCCGACGATCACGAGCAGTTCGCCCGCATCGATACGCGACTGCATCATCAGCGCCGTATCCGGTCCGAAGTCCGACACTTCGACGAGTTGCTTGCCGAATTCCCGATTCGCTCCGGCGAGCACGCCCGTAAACCGCTTCGCATGCTCGGTGTAGACGATCGCCGTGACCTTCGTGTGCGCATCGCGCAGCGCCAGCGCCCGCGTCATTTCGAGATTGCCCAGATGCGCGCCGATCACGAGCGCGCCGCGCCCGCTCGCCGCGAGCGCATCGAACGCGGACGAATCGTCGAAACGCACGTCGAGTTCGTCGAGCCGCCCGGACCACGCGACGAACTTGTCGAACCCCGCCTGCGCGAACGCAAGCATGTGCCGGTACGCGCTGCGCCATCCCGGCTTCGGCACGGCCGCCGCTTCCACGTCGCGCAGGCGGCGGATATACGCATGCGACGCGGCGCGCGCCGTGCGATTCGTCAGTACGAAATAACAGACGATCGGATGCAGCCAGAGCGACGTGAAGCCCTTGCCGAACCATCGGCAGCTCAGCGCGAGCAACGCCATGCCGAGACGGCTGCCGCGTTCGGGCATGCGCCACCATGCGCGCGGGCGCGTCGCCGGCGACGCACCGCGCCGGCCGGCGAGCCGGCGCGTCAACAGCAGCGGCGCGCGCGCAAGCATCCCGGCGACGAGGCGCGTATGGCTCAGGCTGATGCGCACGTTGTCACGCCACACGTCGAAATGCGACAAGCCGTCGGCCGGGTACACGACGCGCGTCGGGATCGTCCTGAATGCCAACCCGCGCCAGTGAAGACGGACCAGAATTTCGCTGTCGAAAGCCATCCGCGTCGGCATCGATACTGCGTCGATCAGCTCGCAGACGGCATCGACCGGATAAAGACGAAAGCCGCACATCGCATCGGGAATATCGAGCGACAGCGTCTCGATCCACACCCACGCGTGCGTAACGTAACGGCCGTACAGGCGCGCCTTCGGCACACTGTCGTCGAAGCAGGGCCGGCCGAGAATCACGGCGTCCGGCTCGGCCTGCGCGGCCGCCACGAACTTCGGCACGTCGGCCGCGTCGTGCTGGCCATCGGCGTCGATCTGAATCGCGTGCCGATATCCGCGCGTGCGCGCCGCACGCAATCCTTCCATGACCGCTGCGCCCTTCCCGGCGTTGACGGGCAATCGCAGCAGCGTCACGGCGGACGCGTACTGTTCCGCGAGCGCAGCCAGCACCTGTTGCGTCGGCTCGTCGCTGCCGTCGTCGATCACGAGGATCGGCAGGCCATGCACGGCGAGCCGCGCCAACGTGCGGCCGATCGCGTCGCGATGGTTGTAGATCGGAATGACGATGCAGGTACCGTTCATCTGTCCGCCGCGTCATAGACCAGCACACCGGACGTGCATTCCCGCGCGCCGCGGCGAAACGCGAAACGCGTGCATCCGCGGACCGGATCGTGCGCGATGCGCAGTGCCAGCACCGCGCCCGGCGGCACCGGCGCCTTGAATTTCAGGTGTTCGACGCAACGGACTTCGCGCACGGCCGGCATCTCGCGCGCGGCAAGGCGTGCGGCCCAATCGATCTGCACGACACCGGGCAGGATCGGCAGCCCCGGAAAATGCCCTTCGAAATGCGCGAGCGTAGCCGGCACGCGCAGCTCGTAATGCAGCGCGTCGCCGCTGCGCCATGACGCGAGCAGTTCGAAGCCTTCCGGTGCGGCTCTGAATGCGGCCGCCAGCGCGGCGGCCGGCAATTTGCCGCGCGCGTCGAACGGCATCGCGTGCAGGAATCGCCAGTAGCGCGGCAACGCCGCCGCGTCGAAGTAAGCGCCGAGCGCATGGCGCAGGGTCGTCGCAAGGGCGACGCGTCCGTCGGCGGCCAGCGCGTCGCGCCCCGCGGCAGTCAATACCGCGACGACACCGACGTGCGCGCGTGTCGTGCCGTCGACCACCGCCGCCGCCGCCTGCTCGACGAATGCGTGCGCGAGCAGCCGCGCCTCGAGCTCGGGCAGCGACACGCGCTTGCCGTCGAGCTTGACGACGCGATCGCGCCGCCCCGCGAGCACGAAACGGCTGTCCGCGTCGAACCGTGCGGTGTCGTCGGTGCGGTGCCAGCGATCGTGGCCGAGATGCGCGGAGCGAACGGACAGCACGCCGTCGTCGTCGCACCGCACGCCGACACCGGTCAGCGGCTGCCACGCGTGCGACACGTCCTGGCGACGCCACGCGATGCCGCCGGTTTCGGTGCTGCCGAAGATCTCGATCGGCGCCGCGCCGAACGCGTTCGAATACGCGGCGGCCGCATCGCCGGGCAACGGGCCGCCGGACGAGAAGAACGCGCGCGGCATCGGCGCCTGCATCGGGAAACCGGGCAATGCCGGCCAGCGCATCAGTTGCGACGGCGTCGACACGACGACACCGCCACCGTAGCCGGCCAGCCGCTGCCGCAGTTGCAGCGGCTCGAGCACCGTTGCCCGGTCGAACGCGCGACCGGCCGCCAGCGGCCACAGGATTCTGAAGAGCAGTCCGTAGATATGGTGGTGCGGTACGCTCGACAACGTCACCGCGGTACCGACGCAACCGCCCCATTCGCGCTGCAGCGTTCTCACTTCGGCATCGAACTGCGCGAGCGACTTTCGCACCGGCTTCGCGGTGCCGGTGCTGCCCGACGTGTAGAGCGTCACCGCGACGGCGGCATCGATCGCGCGCGCGGGAATTGCCGATGCGTCGTCGGTGTCGCGCGCGCACGCGGCCAACGCCGGCGCATCCAGCATCAGGTCGTACGCGTGATCGAGACCGGAGAGATAGCCGGGCGCATTACTGGCGGGAATCACGACCTCCGCGTGCGCGACCGCGACCGCGAAGAATGCGCATGCAAACTCGTACGGATCGTCCGTCCAGATAGCCACCCGTCGCGCGCCGCGCGCGGCCACCATCCGCGCAATGGCGTCGGCACGGGCACGCAGATCGCCCAGCGTCAGCACCTGAGCGCCGTCACGGCAGACCGCCACGCCGCCGTCGGCATCGGCGCACAGGATCTCGTTAAGCGCGATCATGCGACATCGGTCCTTTTTCGCGCCGCGGCGATGAAAACCTTGCGCCACATCCACTCGCCCACGATCAACGCGCCGATCAGCACGTATGCGATCAGCCCGTTGTACAGCGCCCACGACGCGCTGCTCCAGTACAGCGCCGTATGGATCGAAATACCGCCGTTGACGATGAAGAACGCGCACCACACCTGTGTGACGCGGCGCGTGTACCGGACGATTTCCACGGTCGGTTCGGGATAGGTCAGTCGTGCGAATTTTTCGATCATGGTCGGACCGCGCCACAGCGTCGCGCCGAACGCGACCAGCAAGCCGGCGCTCACGCACGCCGGATAGAGATGAAGAAGCCGCTCGCTATCGGTCACGGCGATCGCGATCGACAGCGCGGTCAGTGCGCCGGCCACGCACCAGTCGAGCATCGTGAGCCGCTTGAGCGCGTGCGCCAGCGCGCCCTTGCCGGTCGTGCGCTGCAACCACAGCAACGCGACCAGCAGGCAGCCGACGTAACGCGGCGACATGCTTTGCCATGCGAACAGGATGACGAGCGGATAGGCCACGACAAGCGCGGCCCTGGCCGCGACACGCGCCCAATGCGACAAGACCGTGCCGCTCGTAGCCCGCATGCCCGTCACCGCCATCGTCAGGCGCGTGCGAGCAAGGCGTGAACGGCGGCGATAACGTCACCGACCGTGCGCACGGACTTGAATTCTTCGGGCTTGATGCGCTTGCCGGTCATTTCCTGAAGCTTGATGGCGAGATCGACCGCGTCGATGCTGTCCAGGTCGAGCTCTTCGAACAGGTGCGTCTCGGGCGTCACCTGCTCCGGCTCGATTGCGAAATTCTCGTGAAAAATGGCGCGGATGCGCTCCAGGATTTCTGCGTCGGTCACGCTTGGCTCCCCTTTTCCAGCACGGCTTCGTGCGGTGCCTGATGAGACTGCTGATCGGCAATGAACGCCGCCAGCGTATTGATCGATCGAAAATGCGCCTTCGTACGCTCGTCGTTGGCGGCGATCGTCAGTTGAAACTTCTTGCGCAGCATGATGCCGACTTCGAGCGCATCGACGGAATCGAGGCCGATGCCATCAGTCGAGAACAACGGCGCATCGTCGTCGATGTCGTCGACGGTCATGTCGCTGAGATCGAGCATTTCGATCAGAAGCTGCTTAATTTGCAGTTTTAAAGTATCCATGCTGAAAAAGGCTTTGGGTAATGTGCACTTCCACCTCGCGGGCGATGCTCCGGGCGGCAATCGACGGCGATGCAGCGCCCGCTGCCAGCCGGTTCAGGTCCAGCGGCTCGAGCACGTCGATACGCATGCGAAAGGCACGACCGGGCACGTGATACCAGCGCAGCGCCTTGGTGAATACCGGCGGGTCGCAATCGATCAGCACCGGCTGGATGCGGCTGCCGGACTGCAGCGCCATATGCGCGAAGCCGCGCGAGAACGCATGCAGACGATTGCCGCCCGGACTGCGCGTCCCTTCCGGGAAGATGATCATCGTGTAGCCGGCAGCCAGTTGGCGCGCGCCCGCCTCGACGAGCGTGACGGCGTCCGCATTGCTCACGTACTCCGCCGCACGGACGATGCCCCAGAAACACGGATTGCCCCAGTGGCCGCGCTTGACGACGCAGCAGGCCTTCGGCGTCAGCGACAGCAGTACCATGACGTCGAGCCACGTCGGGTGGTTGGCGACAACGATGGCGGGGCCGTGCTCGGCAAGACGCTCGACGCCGCTCACCTCGAGCGTCATCACGCCGATGCGCTGCAGTAGCGCGACCAGCGCGCGGAAGAAATGGTGAATGACGAGCGTCACGCCACGCTGGCGCGAGCGCCGATGCGGCCACAGTCCGCCAGCGACGATCGCCAGTAACGAGAACAGCGATCCGCACAGCGCGAAAAACGCGAGGCTCGCACCGGTTGCGAACAAGCGCCACCCGTAGTCAAGCCGCGCGATCATGCCAGCTCCATTGCCACGACGCGTGTTGACCGGACCACCATGCCGGCGAGCGCGCCGACAGGCAATGCAGCACTGCTGCGCTTTGCGTACCGGCCGCATCGCCTGTGCCGTGCACGTCACCCGCGCCGCCCGTCGTCATTTCGCAGGCCAGATAGCCGGACGGTTCGTCCGCGCCGAGCAGAATCGCGAGCCCGACACTGTCGGGATCGTCGCCGGCATCGCCGTAGACGGGATCGGCCGGCTCGTGCGCATAGACCAGCAACACCGGCGAGGCCGGCGACGTTTCGTATTGGGAAAAAGCCTCGAGCAGCGCGTAACCGAGGGTTTCATGTCCGGCCGCGATCGCCGTCGCGGCCGACCGGTCGCGACGGGCGATTCCGAATACGCCCGTCACGGCATTGAGGACCGAGAGACTGAAGGCCGTCGGCGACACGGGTTCCGCCGCGGCGATGTCGGCGAGAATGCCGGTGGTCCGCGCCAGTTCCCCGTGACGCGATGCAAATACCATGCGGACCGGCTGTTCCGATCCCGCGCAGTCATAGGCGGCCTGAAGCGCGAGACGCGACAGTCGGCTCAAGCGGCGTCGCACCATCGGATCGAGGGCTTCGACGCCCGGTACCCCCGCGGTCGAAATCGACGTCCATCTGGCGATTGGCATGGTCCAATGCAAATCGGCCATTTTGTTCTCGTTGGGATTGTGACTCTTCAGTGTTTTTATATAGCGCCACCCGTATCGGGTGAATGCGCCCTCTTTCCCTGAAATCCGCCCATCGCGCGCATTGAATACCGGACTCGCGCGATCGGCTTCCCCTCCGGCAATGCCAGGAAAAGACTGGAAATCGTGATGTTCGCGAAACCGGCACCCGGATTATCAATCGCGGCGATTGAGTAGGCGGCACCTCGGTGCGGCGGAACTGTAACAGGACCGTTACAAAAGATCAACGCCAAGGCGCGATGTGCGCGGCATTTAACCATTGATCAATTTCCCGAGCGTTCGTGGCTGGCCGTTAATCGACGCGATCTCCGCCGGCGAACGTTGAGTCGATCGCGCGCAGGAATGGCTCATAATGCGCTCGATGCCGAATCCCCTTTTTTCCGCTCAATGAGTTATTCGCTCGCCACCCTGTACACCCGGGAACTCGAGATCCGCAAGAGCCGTTTCATCGCGTTCGCGATCCCCGTCGAAGACCGCGACGCCGCGATGCACGCGCTGCAGCGCCTGCGCGACGAGCATCCGGCGGCCACGCACGTCTGCTGGGCGCTGCTCGCGGGCGGCCAGTCGGGGATGTCGGACGACGGCGAACCGTCGGGCACGGCCGGGCGCCCGATTCTCGAAGTGCTGCGCCATCACGACCTCGACGGCGTGCTCGGCGCGGTCGTCCGCTACTACGGCGGCGTGAAGCTCGGCGCGGGCGGCCTGGTTCGTGCGTACACCGACGCAATCGCATCGGCGCTGCTCGATGCCGAGCGCGTCGAGCGCATCCGCCACACGCGGTTCGCGATCGAAATCGGCTACCCGGACGAAGCGCGCGTGCGCCGCTGGATCGAACAGGTCGGTTACGAACTGGCGGACAGCGCGTACGGGATGACGGTCAGACTCGTCGTGAAACTGCCCGAAACCGCCGAAGCGGCGGCGAAAACCGTACTGTTCGACCTGACGCAGGGCCGCTCCGGCTTCCCCGACCTGTAACGAGCGAGCGGCGCCCGTGCATCGCCATCACGGGTTCATGCCGATTCCCGCGAAAATTCAGATGCGTCCGATAGAAAAAGCGCGCGGCGAAATTTAATCTCGTTGCGTTCCCGCGCCGCGTCTCGCACCGGTGCGGCCGGGGAACATTGACTCCGGCGACATGCCGCCACCGCGCATGCGCGCGCGCATCCCATCGCGCATCGCCAACAATCAGAATTCAGCTACGGGGATATCGGACGCATGCAACTGCAGAAACTGCAAGCCCAGCTCGCGGAACTCGATCAACGGATCCGCGCGGCGCGCCGCCGCGAACGCAACGCGGCACTCGCGCAGGTGCGCCAGATCGTGACGAACTATGCGCTGACCGCACGCGAAATCTTCGGGCAGGGTTACAGCGATCGCGCGAAGCTGTTCACGACCGGCGCGAAATACCGAGACCCGGCCACGGGCGCCACCTGGAGCGGACGCGGCCGCGCACCGGCCTGGATCGCCGGGCGCGACCGCTCCGCATTCCTGATCCGCGATTGACGCGCGCCGCGTTGCACGGCGCACGCATCCGGCCGGGCCGGGAGGCCCAGGCCCGAACCGGAACCCGAACCCGAACGGCTCAGTAGACTTCGGGGACGATCATGTCGTCCGGCACCGGCCGCCGAATGTAGTCCTCGTGATGCTCGCGCTGCGGCAGATCGATCGTCGGGCGCGGCACCTCGTGATACGGCACCTGCGTCAGCAGATGATGAATGCAGTTCAGGCGTGCGCGTTTCTTGTCGACGGCCTGCACGACCCACCACGGCGCCTCGGGAATGTGCGTGCGCTGCAGCATCTCTTCCTTCGCTGCCGTATAGGCCTCCCAGCGCCGGCGGCTTTCGAGGTCCATCGGGCTGAGCTTCCACTGCTTCAGTGGATCCTCGATCCGGCTCTGGAAGCGCCGTTCCTGCTCGTGATCGGTGATCGAGAACCAGTACTTGACGATCTGGATCCCGCTGCGCGCGAGCATCTTCTCGAACTCGGGCACCGAGCGGAAAAACTCCTCGTATTCATCGTCGGTGCAGAAATTCATCACGCGTTCGACGCCCGCGCGGTTGTACCAGCTGCGGTCGAACAGCACGATCTCGCCGCCGGCCGGCAGATGCGCAACGTAGCGCTGGAAATACCATTGTGTGCGCTCGCGGTTGCTCGGCGCCGGCAGTGCCGCCACGCGGCACACGCGCGGATTGAGGCGCTGCGTGATCCGCTTGATCGCGCCGCCCTTGCCCGCCGCGTCGCGCCCCTCGAAAATCACGACCAGCCGGTGCCCCGTGCTCACGACCCAGTCCTGCAGTTTCACGAGCTCGCCCTGCAGGCGGAACAGTTCCCGGAAGTACTGCTTGCGCGCTTCGCGGCGCTCCTGCGAGAACAGCAGATCGTCGCCGTCGTCGAAGCGGCGATCGTCGAGCTCCATTTCGAGTTCTTCGTCGTACGCGTCGACGAGATCTTCCTCGAAGCGGCGCTGGCGCGCGTCGCGCGATGCCATATCGGTCAGGTTGTCGGTCTCGGTGCGGCTTTCGTTGTCGCCCATGGCGCCTCCTTCCTTCAATTGACGCAGCAAACGCCTCCATTATCCCAGCGTCGCGCGTCAAATTGATGAAAAAGGGGCTGACCGCCCGGCCGAAGCGGAACCCGGGCAGCACGCTCGCCACACCGGATTCGCGGAAATATCGGCGGCAGCGGACGCCTGCGTGCCGTTCGGCCGAGCCCGATCGCGTACGCGCATGCGCCGCTGAAAACGGCAACGCAAGCGCGCGATGCCGCCGCACGATGAAAAATGCCGGGCATGCGCCCGGCATCGATCGCCTTTCGCACGACCGCCTCGGTCGCGGTCGCGCATCGGGCCTGTCGCGTCAGCGGATAATCCGCGTGACCCCGCGCCCGCGCGGATCGGCCATCGCCTCCGGCGTCCTGCCGTCGATCTTGATCACCTGGATGTCGCCGCTGAAGTCCTGCCCCTTCAGCGTATAGCCGCGCGCCTCCAGCTGCTTCGCGAGCTCGCCTTCGATCGGGTGGTACGGCTCCCAGAAGATCGTGTTCGGCGGCAGCAGCTGATGGTGGAACCGCATCGCACCGACGGCCTCCTTCAACGGCATCTTGAAGTCGTAGATGTTGTTGATCACCTGGAAGATCGACGTGAAGATCCGCGAGCCGCCCGGCGTGCCGATCACGAGCGACACCTTGCCGTCTTTCGTCATGATCGTCGGCGACATCGACGACAACGGGCGCTTCTTCGGCTCGATCGCGTTCGCGTCGCTGCCGACCACGCCGAACATGTTCGCGACGCCCGGCTTCGCGGAAAAGTCGTCCATCTCGTCGTTCAGCACGATCCCGGTGCCGTCGGCGATCACGCCGGAACCGAAATAGCCGTTGATCGTGTACGTGTTCGACACCGCATTGCCCCATTTGTCGACGACGGAGAAGTGCGTCGTCTCCGCTTTCTCCGGCATCGACGTGCCGAGGCCCGGCTGCACGCTCTTCGTATCCGACGGCTCCTTCGGATTGACTTCGGCCGCGCGCTTCGCGATATACGCATCGTCGGTCAGTTGCGCGACCGGCACCTTGTAGAAGTCGGGATCGCCGAGATATTGCGCACGATCGGCGAACACGCGCTTCTCGATTTCCGCGACGAGATGGATGTACTGCGGGGAGTTGAGCGGCACACCGTCGAAGTCCTTCTTCAGGTCGGCCTTCATCTTCAGCAGCTGCACGAGGCCGATGCCGCCCGAACTCGGCGGCGGCGCGGTGATCACGTCGTAACCGTTCCACTTCGCCTGCACCGGCTCGCGCCAGACCGCGCGATACTGCGCGAGATCCTCGGTCGTGATCAGCCCGTTCCCGTCGCCCGTCTTCATCGACGCGGCGATCAGCTCGGCCGTCTTGCCCTTGTAGAACCCTTCGGCGCCGTTGTTCGCGATGCGCGTCAGCACGTCGGCGAGATCGGGCTGCTTGAAGTTCGCGCCGGCCTTCAGCCCGGAGAAGTACTTGTCGAAGTTCGTCTTGCCGCCGAACTCCTTCGATGCGTCGACACCGCGCTGCGCCAGTTGCTCGTCGACGACGAAGCCGTCGCGCGCATAGTGGATCGCCGGCGCGAGAACCTGCTTCCACTTGAGCTTGCCGAAGCGTTTCTGCGCTTCCCACATGCCCGCGACCGTGCCCGGCACACCGGCCGCACGCGGCCCGTACAGGCTCATGCCCTTGACGACGTTGCCGTCCTTGTCGAGGTACATGTCCTTCGTCGCGGCGAGCGGCGCGCGCTCGCGATAGTCGATGAAGTACGGCTTGCCGTCCTTGTAAATCGTCATGAAGCCCCCGCCGCCGATGTTGCCGGCCTCCGGGTACGTGACGGCGAGCGTGAACGCGATCGCGACGGCCGCGTCGATCGCGTTGCCGCCTTGCTTGAAGATCCGCTCCGCGGCGTCCGCGCTGTACTTGTCGGCCACCGCGACCGCGGAGCTCGTCAGGACGGCCGGCTGCGGCCCCTTTGCATGCGCGGGCGCGTTCGGCAGAAAACCGAGGCCGGCTGCCATGGCGAGCACGGCAGCGGATGTTTTGAAGCGATTCAGCGTAGTCATTGCATGTCCCCCATGTGGATCTCCTTCAGGCAGGCAAGGCACCCGATGCGCTTGTGGCCGCTGGCGCGCAGATGGCCACGTGCGGACTCGTAGTATAGGAGGACAAAAGGGGTCGAACACGCTGCACGTGACGAAACCGTCCGAATCGCGGGCGGACGGCCACAGCCGAATGGAGTCGATCGCGCACTTCGGTCGAAATTTGCATGCCTCGCCGGGCCTCCGGCGAGGCAAAAAGAACCGAAAGTTGCAAAGCGCGGTGACAGTCCCTCCGCGCATGCAAAAAACTGTTACGGGGCGGCCCACCGGGCCGGCCGATCTGAGAAGATAGCGCCCCGCTTTCGCGCCGCATCATCCGTTTTCGTTCTCGCGGCACTCACGTTTGTTCGTCTCGCTTCCTATGGCATCACACAATGCGCATCACGCGTCCGGCTTCGCGGCCGGCGTCGCTGCCGCCGTTCTCGTCGCACAAACCGGCTCGACCGGCCCCTGGCATGCGGGCTTGCTCGCCGCGTTCGTCGCCGGGGTCGCGGGCGGCACTGCGCCCGACTGGCTCGAAGTCGCGTGGTGGACCCGCAAGCGCCGCCTGTGGATCACGCACCGCACGGTCACGCATTGGGGCATCGGCTGGATCGCGCTGCTCGCGCTCGGATGGCACGGGCTCACGCATCATCCGCATTCGCTGTGGGCCGCGCCGCTGTTCGGCTTCGCGTGCGGCGGCGTGATGCACCTGCTGGCGGATTGGCCGAATCCGCTCGGCGTGCCGTGGATCTGGCGGCGCCACTCGCTGAACCTGTGGAACAGCGGACATTGCGACCTGATCATCGTGGCCGCCGCATGGGGCGGCACGCTGTGGCTCGCGCAATCGCTGTGGACGCACGCGCCGTTCGTCGAACACTGGCTCGGCTGGCTGCACCGCGTGTAGTCGCGTATCAGGCCGCGCGGGCCGCGGTCCATGTCGAACACGCGTGCCCCTCCTCCCCGGTTCCGCACGCTGCGCCGGCGGCAACCGTCCGCACGCACGCCTATTGAAACGGTGGCACGGCGCCTCATCTGATCCCCGAACGCGCGCCCCACGCGCGGTGCCCGGCACGCGCCCGCGACGTCTGGCACACTGACGATTCGCGCGATCGCGCGCACGCTCGCACCCCATTTCAACGCTCCGATGGACGTCACCGCCACCCGCCCCACCCACGCGCTCGACGTGTTCCATCCGGCCGTCGCCGCATGGTTCCGCCGCACGTTCGCCGCACCGACCGGCGCGCAGGCGCTCGCGTGGCCGCACATCAAGGCCGGCCGCTCGACGCTCGTCGCCGCGCCGACCGGCTCCGGCAAGACGCTCACCGCGTTCCTGTGTGCGCTCGACGATCTGGTGCGCGACGCGCTCGCGCACGACGGCGCGCTGCCCGACGCGACACTCGTCGTCTACGTATCGCCGCTGAAGGCGTTGTCGAACGACATCCACGTGAACCTCGACGCGCCGCTCGCCGGCATCGCCGCATCGCTCGCGCAGTTCGGCCTGCCGGTGCCGGCGATCCGCACCGCCGTGCGCACCGGCGACACGACGCAGGCCGAACGCGCGGCGCTGCGCAAGCGCGCGCCGCACATTCTCGTGACGACGCCGGAGTCGCTGTACGTGCTGCTGTCGTCGACGTCGGGACGGCAAATGCTGTCGAGCGTGCGCTCGGTGATCGTCGACGAGATCCATGCGCTCGCGTCGTCGAAGCGCGGCAGCCATCTCGCGCTGTCGCTCGAACGGCTCGACGCGCTGACGGGCCGCGCGTTGCCGCGCATCGGGTTGTCGGCCACGCAAAAGCCGATCGGCGCGGTCGCGCGCTTCCTGGTCGGCGGCCCGCCCGACGCGCCGCGCGACTGCACGATCGTCGACACCGGCCATACGCGCGAACGCGACCTCGCGCTCGAACTGCCGAACGTGCCGCTCGAACCCGTGATGGCGACCGACGTGTGGGAACAGGTGTACGACCGGATCGCGGCGCTCGCCGCCGCGCATCGCACGACGCTCGTGTTCGTGAACACGCGGCGCACCGCGGAGCGCATGGCGCGCCATCTCGCCGACCGTCTCGGCAAGGACGCGATCGCCGCGCACCACGGCAGCCTCGCGAAAGAGCATCGCTTCGACGCGGAGCAGCGGCTCAAGCGCGGCGAGCTGAAGCTGCTCGTCGCGACCGCGTCGCTCGAACTCGGCATCGACATCGGCGACGTCGATCTCGTGTGCCAGGTCGGCTCGCCGCGCGGGATCGCGCCGTTCCTGCAACGCGTCGGCCGCTCGGGACACCACGTCGGCGGCGTGCCGAAGGGCCGGCTGTTCCCGCTGTCGCGCGACGAGCTGGTCGAATGCGCGGCGCTGCTCGACTGCGTGCAGCGCGGAGAACTCGACGCATTGCGGATTCCCGAAGCGCCGCTCGACGTGCTCGCGCAGCAGATCGTCGCCGAAGTCGCGTGCGCGGAATGGCAGGAGGATGCGCTTTACGCGAGTTTCACGCGCGCGGCGCCGTATGCGCGCCTGCCGCGCGAACGCTTCGACGACGTGATGAAGATGCTCGCCGAAGGCTTCACGAGCCGCCGCGGCGTGCGCGGCGCGTACCTGCATCGCGACGTGGTCGGCGGCACGGTGCGCGGGCGCCGCAACGCGATGATGACCGCGACGACGTCGGGCGGCACGATCCCCGACATGGCCGACTACGCAGTGCTGCTCGAACCGCAGGGCATCCAGGTCGGCACCGTCAACGAGGATTTCGCGGTCGAGAGCCTGGCCGGCGACGTGTTCCAGCTCGGCAACCAGTCGTACCGGATCATTCGCGTGGAAACGGGCCGCGTGCGGGTCGAGGATGCGCAGGGCCAGTCGCCGGGCATTCCGTTCTGGCTCGGCGAGGGGCTCGGGCGCAGCGACGAGTTGTCGGCGGCGGTCGGCCGGCTGCGTGCGCGGCTCGACGCGCTGTTCGCCGAGGGCGACCGGCAAACCGAGGCCGGCCGCACCGCGCGCCCGAGCGGCGCTGCTGCCGGGAAGCCCGCCGCGCACGGCAACGCGCGAAAGGCATCGGCCGAAGCCGACGCGTTGGCCGACTCGCGCGACGACACTTCCGACGCCGCCTGCGCCGCGTCCCGCCCCGCCGAAAGCCGGCTCGCGCCGGCGCTGCGCTGGCTCGTCGACGAACTCCGCCTGTCACCCGACGCAGCCCGCCAGATCGCCGAGTATCTGGCGCGCACGCGGGCCGCGCTCGGCGCATTGCCGACGCAGGACACGCTCGTGATGGAGCGTTTCTTCGACGAATCGGGCGGCACGCAACTCGTGATCCATTCGCCGTTCGGCAGCCGCATCAACCGCGCGTGGGGGCTCGCACTGCGCAAACGCTTCTGCCGCAGCTTCAACTTCGAGCTGCAGGCCGCCGCGACCGACGACGCGATCATTCTGTCGCTGTCGCTCGCGCACAGCTTCGCGCTCGACGAAGTGTGGCGCTACCTGCGCTCCGCCACAGCCGAGCACGTGCTCGTTCAGGCGCTGCTCGACGCACCGATGTTCGGCGTGCGCTGGCGCTGGAACGCGACGACCGCGCTTGCGCTGCCGCGCTTCACCGGCGGCCGGCGCACTGCGCCGCAACTGCAGCGGATGAAGAGCGACGACCTGCTCGCGACCGTGTTCCCGGATCAGGTCGCTTGCCTGGAAAACATCGTCGGCGAACGCGAGATCCCGCACCATCCGCTCGTCGAACAGACGCTCGACGATTGCCTGCACGACGCGATGGACACCGACGGCTGGCTCGCGCTGCTGCGCCGCATCGAAAGCGGCGCGATCGAACTGATCGCGCGCGACCTGCCCGCGCCGTCGCCGCTCGCGGCCGAGATCCTGAACGCGAAACCGTATGCGTTCCTCGACGACGCACCGCTCGAAGAGCGCCGCACGCAAGCTGTGCAGTCGCGTCGCTGGAGCGATCCCGAATCGGCCGACGATCTCGGTGCGCTCGACGCCGATGCGATCGACGCGGTGCGCGACGAAGCGTGGCCGCTGGTACGCGATGCAGACGAAATGCACGACGCGCTGCTGACGCTCGCGTGTATCGCCGATAACGAAGCGCACGAGCATGAAGGCTGGCCCGAGTGGCTCGCACAACTGGCGCAACGCCGCCGGGCGACGCGACTCGTCACGCCGGACGGCGCCGCGCTGTGGGTGCCGGTCGAACGGCTGCTCTGCATGCGCGCGCTGCATCCCGATGCACGGGTCGCGCCCGTGCTCAAAGTGCCGCCCGCGTGCGCGCAGCCTTGGGAGCCCGACGCCGCGCTCGTCGACGTGATCCGCGCGCGGCTCACCGGTTTCGGGCCGCTGACGGCCGACGCCATCGCGCGGCCGCTCGGCCTTCCGCCCGCGGCGACCGCGGCCGCGCTCGCGGCGCTGGAGCGCGAAGGCTACGTGATGCGCGGCCGCTTCACGCCCGGCGCGACGACCGACGAATGGTGCGAACGCCACCTGCTCGCGCGCATTCATCGCTATACGGTCAAGCGGCTGCGCCGCGAGATCGAACCGGTGGAACGCGCCGATTTCATGCGCTTCCTGTTCCACTGGCAGCATCTGACGCCCGACACGCGCGGCACCGGCCGCGACGCGCTCGCGGCCGTGGTCGAACAGCTCGAAGGCTACGAAGCCGCGGCGGGCGCATGGGAGGACGCGCTGCTGCCCGCGCGCCTGACCGATTACACGGCCGGCGGCCTCGACGAACTGTGCCGCTCGGGCAAGCTCGTGTGGACCCGCATCGGCGCACCCACGCGCGCGGCCGGCACACCCGTGAAGACGACGCCGATCGTGCTGCTGCCGCGCCGGCACCTCGGCGCCTGGCAGGCGCTGCGCGATCCGGACGCGCAGCCGGCGCTGTCGCCCCGCGCGACGCAGGTGCGCGATGCGCTCGCCACGCACGGCGCGATGTTCTTCGATGCGCTGCTCGATGACCTGCACATGCTCCCCGTCGAACTCGAACAGGCGCTCGGCGAACTCGTGTCGGCCGGCCTCGTCAATGCGGACAGCTTCGCCGGACTGCGCGCGCTGCTGAAGCCGGCGGTCAAGCGCAGCCCGACGTACGCGCCGCGCACGCGGCGCGGCGGCGCACTGATCGGCGGAATGGATGACGCAGGCCGCTGGGCGCTGGTGCAACGTGTGCCGGCACCGAACGGCGCGCCGGCACAAATCCAGACGCAGACATCGACACCGAAGCGCGGTGCGCCTGCCACCGATCCGGACGCGCTCGAACACATCGTATGGACCTTGCTGCGCCGCTATGGCGTCGTGTTCTGGCGGCTGCTCGAACGCGAAGCCGACTGGCTGCCGAGCTGGCGCGAACTCGTGCGTGTGCTGCAGCGCCTCGAAGCCCGCGGCGAGATTCGCGGCGGCCGCTTCGTCGCGGGGCTTGCAGGCGAGCAATTTGCGTTGCCGGAGGCCATCCCGATCCTGCGCGAGCTGCGCCGCCAGCCGGGCGACGGTCAATACGTGTGCGTGACGGGCGCCGATCCGCTGAACCTCGCCGGCACGCTGCTGCCCGGCGACAAGGTGCCCGCGCTGGCCGGCAACCGCGTGCTGTTCCGCGACGGCGTGCCCGTCGCGTCCCTCGTGTCGGGCACGTTCCGCTACGCGCCCGACCTGCCGCCCGCGGCGCGCGAGGAGGCGCGTCTGCGGCTCGCGCGCCGCCACTGAAATTGCCGGGATTCCTGACACAGGCTGACATCCGGCGCCGCGCGGACTACTGAACGCCGCGCGGCATCGCCACACGCGTTCGGGTAGCATCGAACGATTCATCGCGCACACGACCGCGCGCAGAACGAGCATTCCGGAGACTGTCTTCCATGCCCTCGCATGCCGATTCGCCCGCCGTTCACCGCGCGGGCTCGCTGACGATTTTCCAGGGCGCCGCGCTGTATATCGGCGCGGTGCTCGGCACCGGTGTCATTGCATTGCCCGCGCTCGCGGCCGAGGTCGCGGGCCCCGCTTCGCTGCTCGCATGGGCCGCGCTCGTCGTACTGTCGGGGCCGCTCGCGGCGACCTTCGCCGCACTCGGCGCCCGCTATCCGGACGCAGGCGGCGTATCGACGTATGCGCGGCGCGCGTTCGGACCGAAGGCCGCGGCAATCGTAGGCTGGTGCTTCTATTTCGCGGTGCCGGCCGGCGCGCCGGCGGCGGCGATGTTCGGCGGCGCGTACGTGGCGGCCGTCACCGGCGGCGGCCATGTCACCGTGATCGTCACAGCCGCCGCGCTGATCGCCACGGTGTCGGCCGCGAACGCGTTCGGCGTCACGGTGTCGGGCCGCATGCAGCTCGTGTTGTCGGCGCTGCTCGTCACGCTGCTGCTCGCGGCCGTGTTCGCATCCGCGCCGCATGCGCGCACCGCGAACCTGCATCCGTTCGCGCCGCATGGCTGGCTCGCGGTCGGCCAGGCCGCCGCGCTGCTCGTGTGGAGCTTCGCGGGCTGGGAAGCGATCACGCATCTTGCCGCCGAATTCCGCCGGCCGGCGCACGACATGCCGCGCTCGGCCGGCATCGCGGTCGTGGTCGTCGGATTTCTGTATCTGTCGGTGGCGGCCGCGAGCGTGATGGTGCTCGGGCCGTCGGCCGGCGCATCGGGCGCGCCGCTCGCGGAACTGATCGCCGGCGGCATCGGCGGCAACGCGCAGGTGCTGGCGGCCGCGGCCGCGCTGCTGCTTACGCTGGGCACGATGAACGCGTATTTCGCGGGCGCGGCCAAGCTCGGCGCGGCGCTCGGGCGCGACGGCGCGTTGCCCGCGTGGCTTGCACAAGGCAGCCAGGTCGGCGGCGTGCCGCGGCGCAGCCTCGGCGTGATCGCGCTGCTCGCAGCCGTCGCGCTCGCTGCAACCACGCTGTCGGACGTCGGGCCGAAACCGCTCGTGCTCGTGACGTCCGGATGCTTCGTGATGGTGTACGGGCTCGGCGCGGCCGCCGCGCTGAAACTGCTGCCGCGCGGCAGCATCGCGTATCGCTGCGCGTGGATTTCGCTGGTCGCCGTCGCCGGGCTGTTCCTGACGACGGGCTGGTATATCGTGTGCCCGCTGCTGCTCGCGGGCGGTGCGCTGGTTTATCTGCGGATGGCCGGACCGCGCGCATGATCGCGTGCCGGCGTTCATGCCGGTGGACCGACGCGCCCGCTCACCGCGATGCGCGGGCCCGTCGGGAACCGGCCATGCTTTGCGTGGCCGCGCGCGTCAGGCCGGCACCAGCTCGAAGCTGAGCCGCTTGCCGAGCGCGGTCGCCGCGCTCGCGAGCGTCGCGAGCGTGAGGCTCGTGTCGGTTTCGTCGAGCAGCCGGTTCAACGCGGCGCGGCTGGTTTTCATCCGGGCAGCCATCGCGGTTTTCGTGATGTGCTGCGCCTTCATTTCCTGACCGATCTGCCACGCGATCACGCGCTTGATCGCGGTGGCGGTGGCCGCCTCGAGATGGCCGTCCTCTTCGAGAAAGGTGTCGAAGTCGCTGCCGATATGCGGGTTGTTCGTGGTCGTCATGGGTACTCCAATGCAGGTGTGACCGGCCGGCCATCGGCGATGACCCGTGCCGGCGCAACCGGAAAATTCAGATGGCGCGAGCAAGCGCTTTCAGCCGCGCGACGCTGACGTCGAGATCGTCGGACGGCGTGGGCTGCGACTGCTTGAAGAACGCGTGCAACAGCACCATCGTGTTGCCGACCACGGTAAACAGCACACGCGCATTTCGCGTCGGCAACGTCACGCGGATCTCCCACAGATCCTTCGCCATCTTCCGGACCAGCGGCATGCCGAGCGGCCAGCCCAGTTGAACGGTCTTGATATCTTCGCCGATCGTCCTGCGCTCGATCTGCCCGAGCGCGTCGAGCCATTCGCGCACCGGCTCGTTGCCGCGCGCCGTGCGGAAGAACCGCACGCCGAGCGTGATCTGAATCTGCTGTCTCACCATCGTCGTGTCATGAATCGTATCAAAAACGATACGTTATGCCAAGCGCGACGATGCTCGCTACTGACCGGACGGCCAACGCGTCGCGATAAACGGATAACGGCCGAACGCCGTCCGACGTGGCGCGTTGCGGCGTCTCAACGGCCGCGTCGAGCCGGCTTGCGCGCGCCGCGCGGCGTCCGCGTCGAGCGCACGTCGCCAAAACGGGCCTGCGCGATCTCGCGCACGGCGTCGATCAGCGTGCGCGCGACGGGCGACGGCTGCGCGTCGGTGCGCAGCACGAGCCCGACCGGCTCGTCGGTGCCCGCCGACGGCAGCGGCAGCAGCGCGAGCGCGCCGCCGGACAAATCGTATTCGGCCGCATAGAGCGGCACGAACCACACCGCGTCGTTCTCGAGCGCGAGCGCGCGCGCGACCGACACGGACAGCACCTCGATGAACGAATCCAGCGGCGGCGCCCCGCACGCGCCGAGCAATTGCTCGGCCGACTGCCGGATCAGCGTGCCGAATGGCGGCAGCACGACCGGATAGCGCGCGAGCTCGGCGGCCGGCGCGGCGCTCGCCAGCAGCGGATGCCCGGCGCGCACGACCGCGACGAGCGGCTCGTTGTACAACTGCTCGAACGCGAGCCCGATCATGCGCTCCGGCTCCGACAGACGCCCGATCGCGCATTCGATCGCGCCCGCCTTCAGGCGCTCCAGCAGCTCGGTGTTCGCGGCCGTCGCGATCCGCACGACGACGCGCGGCCAGCGCGCCGCCAGCGCCTTCATCAGCGCGGGCGCGAGCGACGCCGCAACCGTCGGCAGCATGCCGATTTCGAGCGTCGCGGCGGCCGCGCCGCCTTCGCGCGCGAGCAGCCCGACGCCCTGCCGCAACGCGAGCACGCACGCGTTCGCGTGAGGGATGAAGAGTTGCGCTTCGCGGGTCGGCTGCGCGCCGTGCCGCCCGCGCTCGAACAGCTTCACGCCAAGGATCGACTCGAGCTCGGCGATCGTCTTCGACACGGCCGGCTGCGTGATCGAAAGGCTTTCGGCCGCCTTCTGCACGCCACCGAGCTGCGCGACGGCGAGAAAACACTGCAGATGCCGGAATTTGACGCGGCCGTCGGCGATACGGTTATTCATAACAGACGGTTATACGAAAGGTGATATCACGCGATTTTGCATAACTTTCCGGAAAGGTCCAAGCGATCGATGGGGGCTGGATCGGTCATGGCGCCGCGGTGCGTGGAATCCGGACCGCTCGCCGATCCGTTCGCGATCGGCACGATGAACAAACATCACGGGCACGCGGGACAGGGCCGGCCCGTGACGACGGGAACATACGGGAAAGCACCGACGGGCGGGCCGGTCCGCCGTGCACCGAGCCGCCGCCGAAGACGCGCAGCCCGATCGCTTCTGCCGGGCCGGACCGGCCGTGCGTCCGGCGAATGTCCATCGGCGCCGGCAAACATAACGACCAGTTATGCGATTCACGAAAAAAGGTCATTTTGCATAACTTTCCGGAAAGGCTAAAGTCCTGCCATCCACTTCGCGAAATACCTATCAGGAGACGCCCGATGGATTCCCCCACGATCCTCACGCCGCGCGACTGGCCGTCGCATCCCGCGTATATCCACCCCGAGTACCGTTCGTCCGTGAAGCGCGGCCCGACGCGCCCGCTGATCCCGCTGAAGGAAAAGCTGCGTGACCCGTACGCGCCCGTCTACGGCGCCGAAGATCTCGGCGCGCTCGACCACGACCTGACGAAGAACGCCGTGAAGAACGGCGAGCCGCTCGGCGAGCGCATCGTCGTCACGGGCCGCGTGCTCGACGAAGGCGGCAAGCCCGTACGCAACACGCTGGTCGAGGTGTGGCAGGCCAACGCGGCCGGCCGCTACGTGCACAAGGTCGACCAGCACGACGCGCCGCTCGACCCGAACTTCCTCGGCGCGGGCCGCTGCCTGACCGACGACGAAGGCCGGTACCGCTTCCTGACGATCAAGCCCGGCGCGTATCCATGGGGCAACCATCCGAACGCGTGGCGCCCGAATCACATTCACTTCTCGCTGTTCGGCGACTACTTCGGCTCGCGCCTCGTCACGCAGATGTACTTCCCCGGCGATCCGCTGCTCGCGTACGACCCGATCTTCCAGGGCACGCCGGAACAAGCGCGCGACCGGCTGATCTCGCGCTTCTCGATGGACATCACCGAAGAAGGCTATGCGCTCGGCTACGAATTCGACATCGTGCTGCGCGGCCGCGACGCCACCCCGATGGAGCGCTGAACCATGACGACGCTGAAGCAAACCCCTTCGCAGACGGTCGGCCCGTACTTCGCGTACGGCCTGTGCCCGCAGCAATACGACTACGACCTGAAGAGCCTGTTCACGCCGGCGATCGCGACGCCGGACGTCGACGGCGAGCACGTGCTGCTGGTCGGCCAGGTGTTCGACGGCGACGGCAACGTCGTCAGCGACGCGGTGCTCGAATTCACGCAGGTGGACGCCGCGGGCCGCTATCCCGCGTCGCGTGACGACATCGCGAAGTCCGGCTTCACGGGCTTCGCACGCGTCGGCACCGGCACCGATCCGCAGCAACGCTACGTCGTGCAGACGGTGAAGCCGGGCCGCATCTCCGCCGACGAAGCACCGCACATCAACGTGACCGTGATGATGCGCGGAATCCTCACCCACGCGTTCACCCGCGTGTATTTCGACGACGAAGCCGCGGCGAACGCGGCCGATCCGGTGCTGAACCTGGTACCGGCCGAACGCCGTGCGACGCTCGTCGCGAAGCGCGACGCGCAGCCGGGCCGGCCCGTCGTGTACCGCTTCGACATCCGCATGCAGGGACCGGAAGAAACCGTGTTCTTCGACGTGTGACGCGAGACGCGCGAGCCGGCTCAGGCCGGTGTGCGCTCCGAACTCGCCGCGCGATGCGATACCGGCAGGCATTGCATCGCGCGGCGCGTTTCGTTTCGGGGCGCCAACATTCGATGCTGTGTCGCAGCACGCGCGCGCACGACGACCGGCACCGATGATTCGGCCCTTGGAACCCCGCAATCGAACGCGCGATTCAAACGGATGCTGCGACTGCACATCGATGGTGCGCCGGGCGCGATATCGTTTGCGCGTTACGCGACGTATGATTCGTTATCTGCAATGCGTCAATCGCATTGAATCGTCTGAAGAAGCAATTTCGCTTCGATGAGCGCACGTCACACCGCGTGCCGATCGCGCATTTTCTGACCGAGTGCCTTTAAGCGCGTCTGACCGAAATCCGGCAGGCGCGTTTTTTTCGTCCGCCGCCGGCGCGCGGCGGTGCCCGTCCGTCGTCCGCCGCCACCCGCCGCAGGTTCGTTCCGGCTAGCGGCGAACCTCCAGATACCGGCTCGGCGTATCGCCGAGGATGCGGCGAAACGCGGACGTGAAGGCGCTCGCGCTCGCGTATCCAAGATCGCGCGCGACCCGCGTAACCGGCTGCCCGTCGCTCAGCCGCGTAATCGCCGCGAGCATGCACACCTGTTGGCGCCAGGCGGCGAAGCTCACGCCGGTCTGCGCGCGGAACAGCCGCGTGAACGTGCGACGGCTCACGCCCGCATCGGTTGCGACCTGGTCGAGATCGGCCGCGATCGACGGCGACGCGAACAGACGACGGCAGATCGTCGCGAGGCGCGCGTCGGTCGGCAGCGGCGCGTGCAGCGACAGCCGCGGCATCGTCGCGATTTCCGCGACCAGCAGCGCCATCAGCTTGCCGGCGCGGCCGTCGACGTCGTACATCGCAGGCAGGTCAACCGCATCGTCGATCAATTGCCGCAGCAGCGGCGACACGCCGTACACGCCGCACTGGTCGGGCAGCCCGGCCGCGCGGGCCGCATCGTCGTCCACGAACGCGCTGAACAGCGTAACCGGGCCGGTCGTCGTCGCTTCGTGCCGCACGCCGGCCGGCACCCAGCACGCGCGCTGCGGCGGCACCAGCCAGCGGCCATGCGGCGTCGACACGCTGAGCGTGCCGCGCGATGCGAACGCGAATTGCCCGCGCCGGTGCGCGCGCTCCGGAAACGTCGTGCCGGCCGCGTAGTCGTTGGCGGTCACGACGACGCTACGCGGAATGTGTTCGTACGGATCTAGCAGCGTATTTCTCAAGGCCCGAATTCCATCATGAATATCCGATATCGAAGGCGGATCACCTTCGACCGGTCCACGAACCGCTCCGCGCTTGCGCGACCGGACGGCCGCGCGACCCGACGGCCGAATCGGCCGGATAGCGACTTCATCGGAGCGAAAACCCGCACTACCGCAACATGAACGACATCGCCGACAGGCTGTTCAGCGTACGCACGACGTGCTCGACCGACGGCCCGTCGAAGCGCAACGTCACCGCATCGACACGCTCCAGCGACGGCAGCATGCAGAACAGATCGGCGAGCGCGGCCGTCTGCACGCGCAGCGTGCACGCAGCCGGCGCGGGTCGATGCGCGCCCGCGCGCCAGCCGCACGACAGCGCATGCGCGACCGTTTCCCGTGCGGCGGTGGCGATGCGCGCGCAGGACGCAGACGGCGTGAGCGTCTCGCCGCTCGTTGCGCCGCCGGCCGTCTTCACCGTTTCGAAATGCGCGTCCGGGAACAGCGGCCGCGTTTCGTGCGCGAACACGTCGTCGCCCGACGCGAGCGCGACGTGCGCGCCGTATTCGCGAGCCAGCGCGCCATACAGCCCCGCTTCGCCGAGCTCGACGCCGTTCAGCCATACCTGCGTGAACGCGAAGCTGTTGATGGTGTGCGCGAGCACGCCGCGCGCCTGCGATTTCGCGTGGAAACCGATCATGAACACGAGGTCGGGCCGTTGTTCGAGGCCGGCCATCATCCCGAGCGTGCGCGGCTTGCCGAGCACGACGCGTGCACGCGCATCGATCCCGTCGGGCAGCAGGTTGCGATACCCGCCGTGCGAATCGTTGACCCAGACCGCCTGCGCGCCGCCCGCGAACGCGCCTTCGATCGCCGCGTTCGCCTCCGCGGTCATCCAGCGGCGCGCACGCTCGTATTCGGGATTGCCGGCACGTGTCTGCTCGACGGCGAACACGCCGGCGACGCCTTCGATGTCGGTCGAGATCAGGATCTTCATGACGGATTGAGACGTCCTTCGTCGTCGTTGTTGAACAGATGGGCGAGATCGGGCGCCGCGTCGCGCAGCGATTGCCGCACGTGGCCGTCGCGGCCGGCCACGGTCACGGCCTGCAGCAGCGCGTCGGCAATCGCGTGCTCGACGCTCTCGGCCGCGGCCATGAACAGCGGATCGAGCGCCGCGTCGGCAACCAGCGCCGGCAGCGCGACGGTCGACGCATCGTGCGCGATCGTGTACGCGGTGGAAAACGCGAGCGCGATGTCGCCGCTGCCGTGCCCGTAGACCGAACCGGTACGCGCGAGCCCCGCGCCCGCGCGGCGGGCGAGCCGCGACAACTGCCGCGCGTCGAGCGGCGCATCGGTCGCGAGCAGCAGGATGATCGAGCCTTGCTCGGGCGGCGCTGCCTGTGCTTCCTGCCTTTGCTGCGTTTGCTGCGTTTGCTGCGCGCCTGCGGCAGCCCGCCGCTGCACGACGATGCGCCCGACCGGCACGCCTGCGAGCGTCAGCATCGGCAGCCGGCCGAAATTCGCGAGCACGAGCGCGCCGACCGTATAAGGCCTTCCGGCCGCGACGGCCACGCGCGATGCGGAGCCAATCCCGCCCTTCAGGTCGAAGCACGACATCCCGCGCCCGGCGCCGACCGCACCGCGAGCGAAATCGCGCGACGCGGCGCGGCAAGCTTCGTCGTAATGCGCGGCCGTCACCGCGAACGCCTGGATGTCGTTCAGATAGCCGTCGTTGCACTCGAACACGAGCGGATTGACGGTCGGCCAGTCGCGGCCGATCTGCGGATTCGCGGCGAGCGCCGCGCGGATCTGCGCGTCGGCGACCGCGCCGACGCCGAACGTGTTGGTCAGCGCGATCGGCGTATCGAGCGTGCCGAGCTCGTCGACCTGCACGAGCCCGACGCTCTTGCCGAAGCCGTTGATCACCGCCGCGCCGGCCGGCGCCTTGCTGCGGTACGGGTCGCCCGCGTGCGGCTTCACGACCGTGACGCCGGTCTGCACGCCGCCGGCGTCGAGCGTCGCGTGACCGACCGTCACGCCCGGCACGTCGGCGATCGTGCCGCGCGGCCCGGACGGCAGCGTCTCGCTCCACATCGCGACCGTGCGCATCAGCGGCGCTCCAGCTTCGGATCGAGCGCGTCGCGCAGGCCGTCGCCGAGCAGGTTGAACGCGAGCACGGTCAGGAAAATCGCGAGGCTCGGGAAGATCGCGACGTGCGGCGCCGTCACCATGTCCGCGCGCGCCTCGTTGAGCATCGCGCCCCACTCCGGCGTCGGCGGCTGCGCGCCGAGGCCGAGGAACGACAGGCTCGCGGCCGTGATGATCGACGTGCCGATCCGCATCGTGAAGTACACGACGACCGACGACACCGTGCCCGGCAGGATGTGCCGCATGATGATCGTCCAGTCCGACGCGCCGATGCTGCGCGCGGCTTCCACGTACGTCATGTGCTTGAGCATCAGCGTGTTGCCGCGCACGAGCCGCGCGAACGCCGGGATGCTGAAGATCGCGACCGCGCAGATCACGTTGATCATCCCGTTGCCGAGGATCGCGACCACGCCGATCGCGAGCAGGATCCCCGGAAACGCGAACAGCACGTCGGCGACGCGCATCGTGATGCGGTCCCACCAGCCTTCGTAGTAGCCGGCGAGCAGCCCGAAGAACGTGCCGACGAGCGCGCCGAGCGCGACCGAGAAAAAGCCGGCCGCGAGCGAGATCCGCGTGCCGGTGACGATCCGGCTGAAGATATCGCGGCCGAGCGAGTCGACGCCGAACCAGTGCGCGGCCGACGGCCCCGCGTTCAGCGCGTCGTAGTCGAAATAGTTTTCCGGATCGAACGGCACGATGTGCGGGCCGACGAACGCAAGCACGACGAGTGCGAGCACGAAGCCGCCGGCGGCCAGCGCGACGGTCTGCTTGCGGAACTTGCGCCAGAATTCGCGCCACGGCGTGCGGATCGCACTCGATGCGGCCGGCGCCGCGGGCTGGACAGTCGCGTTCATGCGTCGCCTCACTTGAACCGGATGGTCGGGTTGATGACCGCGTACAGCACGTCGACGGTCAGGTTGATCAGGATGAACTCGAGCGAGAACAGCAGCACGATCGCCTGGATCACCGGGTAGTCGCGCATCGTCACCGCGTCGACCAGCAGGCGTCCGAGCCCCGGCCAGTTGAACACGGCCTCGACGACGATCGAGCCGCCGAGCAGGAAGCCGAACTGCAGCCCCATCATCGTGACGACCGGAATCATCGCGTTGCGCAGGCAGTGCTTGAGCACGACCATCGGCTCGTGCACGCCCTTCGCGCGCGCGGTGCGCACGAAGTCCTCGTTCAGCACCTCGACGAACGACGCGCGCGTGAAGCGCGCCATCACGGCCGCGACCGCGGCGCCGAGCGTCAGCGACGGCAACACGTAGCTCTTCCACGTGCCGTCCGGCACGACCGGCAGCCAGCCGAGCTTCACCGAGAAGATCTCCATCAGCAGCATGCCGAGCGCGAAGGCCGGAAACGAGATGCCCGACACCGCGATCGTCATCCCGACGCGGTCGGGCCAGCGGTTGCGCCACACCGCCGACGCGATCCCGATCGCCATCCCGAACGCCGTCGCCCATACCATGCTGACGAGCGTGAGCAGCAGCGTCGGCATGAAGCGCTCGCCGATCTCGGTCGACACCGGCCGCTTGCTGCGCGTCGACGTGCCGAAATCGCCGTGCGCGATCTTCACGAAGAAGTTCGCGAACTGCGCGGGCAGCGGCCGGTCGAGCCCGAGATCGGCGCGGATGAGCGCGACCGTCGCGTCGTCGGCTTCGGGACCGGCCGCGAGCCGCGCCGGATCGCCCGGCAGCAGGTGCACGAACAGGAACACCAGCACCGCGACGATCGCGAGCGTGGGCAGCAGGCCGAACAGGCGTTTGACGAGAAAATTCAGCATGGAGCACCGATCGAATCAGCGCGCCGGCAGCTTGCGCCGCCGGCGCCGCACAGCGGGCGAACCGCCGTCATTTCACCGAGATTTCGTCGAAGTTGAACGAGCCGTCCGGCATCACGTACATGCCGTGCAGGCGCTTGTTGCGCGCATACACGATCTTCTCCTGCACGAGGAAGATCCACGGCGCATCGGCCCACACCTGCTTCTGCGCGTCGGCGTACAGCGACGCCTTCTTCGCCTGGTCGGTGGTCTCCAGCGCCTTCGCGAGATCGTCGTCGACGGCGGTGTTCTTGTAGTACGCGGTGTTGTAGAGCTTCGGCGGCGCCGACGTCGACGCGAGCAGCGGCGACAGCGCCCAGTTCGCCTCGCCGGTCGACGCCGACCAGCCGCTGTAGTACATCCGCACCGGAGCGGACGCCGGATCCTGCGCGCTCTCGACCTTCGCGACCCGCTCGCCGGCCTCGAGTGCCTGCACCTGCACCTTCACGCCGACCTGCGCGAGCTGCTGCTGCACGAACTGGATCAGCTTCTGCGCCGTCGAATGGTTGTACGCGGACCACAGCGTCGATTCGAAGCCGTTCGGATAGCCGGCCTCCTTCAGCAGCGCGCGCGCCTTCGCCGGATCGTACGGCCACGGCCCGAGCTTCGTCGCGTATTCGACGCCGACCGGCGCGACGCCCGTTTGCGGCGTCGCATAGCCGGCGAACACGACCTTCGCGAGCGCTTCCTTGTTGACCGCGTAGTTCAGCGCTTCGCGCACCTTCGGATTGTCGAACGGCTTCTTCTGCGTGTTCAGCGAGATGTAGCGCTGGATGATCGACGGCCGCTCGATCAGCTCGACCTTCGGATTGGTCTTCAGGTCCGCGGCCTGCTCGAACGGAATCGTGAACGCGAAATCCGCCTCGCCGGTCTTCAGCAGCGCAGCGCGCGTGTTGTTGTCGACCACCGGCTTCCAGTCGATCGAATCGACCTTCGGATAGCCTTTCTTCCAGTAGCCGGCGAACTTCTTCACCTTCATGTCGTCGGTCTGCTTCCATTCGACGAACTCGAACGGGCCCGTGCCGACAGGATGCAGCGACACGTCGCGCCCCCACTTCTTCAGCGCGGCCGGCGAGATCATCACCGCCGACGGGTGCGCGAGCGTGTTGATGAACGCGGAGAACGGCTCGCGCAGCGTGAAGCGCACCGTCAGCGGATCGACCACCTCGGTCTTCTCGATCACGCGGAACAGCCCGTAACGCTTCAGCTTGTTCGCCGGATCCGTCACGCGGTCGAAGTTCGCCTTCACCGCGGCGGCGTTGAAGTCGGTACCGTCGTGGAACTTCACGCCCGAGCGCAGCTTGACCGTGTACGTCTTCGCGTCGGGGCTCGCTTCGTAGCCCGTCGCGAGCACGTTGACGAGCTTCATGTCCTTGTCGAAACCGAACAATCCTTCGTAGAACGACTTGACGACGGCCTGCGACACCGTGTCGTTCGCGTCGTACGGGTCCATCGTCGTGAACGTCGAGTACACCGCGACCACCACGTTCTGCTGCGCGAACGCCGGCAGCGCGGCCGTCAGCGCGAACGCGCCGGCAAGCGCGACGAAGGTCGCGCGCGGACGAAACATCGGGAACGAATGCGGCTTGTTCATGTTGCTGGGCTCCTGTAGGTGGATCGGTGACGCCTCGCGGGCGTTTCGGTTTCGACTTCCTGCTGCGTTGCGCGCATCGTGCGCGCGCTCGTCGGGGCGTGGCGCGAAGCGACCGGCCCGCGGCATTTCACTTCAACTCAATACGCGCCGCCGACGCGATGCGTCGCGACGAAATGATCGGGGCCGACCGCGACGAGCGGCGCAACCGTGGGTTCGTCCCCCACCGCGCGGATCGGGCTCGGAATCTCGTCGGCCGCGAGCTGGCGCGGCGCGTGCCGGCGCGCCGGGTCGGCCACCGGCACCGCGCTCATCAGCTTCTTCGTGTACGGATGCTGCGGCGCCTCGAACACCGCGCGGCGCGGGCCGATCTCGACGATCTGGCCCAGATACATCACCGCGACGCGATGGCTGATGCGCTCGACGACGGCCATGTCGTGCGAGATGAATAGATACGCGACGCCGAGCTCGCGCTGCAGGTCGAGCATCAGGTTGACGATCTGCGCCTGCACCGACACGTCGAGGGCGGACACCGATTCGTCGGCGATCACGACCTTCGGATTCAGCGCGAGCGCACGCGCGATCGCAATCCGCTGGCGCTGGCCGCCCGAGAATTCATGCGGATAGCGGCGCGCGGCCTCCGGCGGCAGCCCGACCTTGTCGAGCAGCCAGTCGACGCGCGCCTGCGCTTCGCGGCCGCTCGCGACACCGTGCACGAGCAGCGGCTCCATGATCGAGAAGCCGACGGTCAGCCGCGGGTTCAGCGACGCGAACGGATCCTGGAAGATGAACTGGATGTTCCGGCGCAGCGCCTGCAGGTCGTGGCCCTTCAGCGCGCTGATGTCGCGGCCGTCGAACTCGATCGAGCCGCTCTGCGATTCGACGAGGCGCAGCAGCGAGCGGCCGGTCGTCGACTTGCCGCAGCCCGACTCGCCGACGAGCGCGAGCGTCTCGCCCGCGCGCAGCTCGAAGCTCACGCGCTCGACCGCGTGCACGTACTGCGACACGCGGCCGAACACGCCGCTCTTCACCGGGAAGCGCGTGACGAGATCGCGCACGCGCAGGATCGGCGGCGCCGCGTGATCGACGTGCGGCCGGCTGTCGGCCGCAGCGCCGTGTGCGGCTGGTGCATCGTTCGCCGAAGGCGCCGCCGCGCTCGCGCCGTCCACCTTCAGCAGCGGGAATTTCTCGGGGACATCGGTGCCCTGCATCGAGCCGAGCCGCGGCACCGCCGCGAGCAGCGCGCGCGTGTAGCGATGCGCGGGCGTCGTGAAGATCCGCTCGGATTCGCCCTCCTCGACCTTCTCGCCGCGATACATCACGAGCACGCGATCGGCCACCTCGGCGACCACGCCCATGTCGTGCGTGATGAAGATCACGCCCATGTTCATTTCGTCCTGCAAGCCGCGAATCAGCTGCAGGATCTGCGCCTGGATCGTCACGTCGAGCGCGGTCGTCGGTTCGTCGGCGATCAGCAGCGCGGGCCGGCACGACAGCGCCATCGCGATCATCACGCGCTGCCGCATCCCGCCGGACAACTGGTGCGGATAGCGCGCGAACACGCGGCGGGCCTCCGGAATGCGCACGAGATCGAGCAGCCGCAACGCTTCCGCGCGCGCGTCGGCCGCGCTCTTCGACTGGTGCAGCGCGATCGCCTCGCTGATCTGGTCGCCGACCGTAAACACCGGGTTCAGCGACGTCATCGGTTCCTGGAAGATCATCGCGATGTCCGCGCCGCGGATGCCGCGCATCGTCGCCGCGCTCGCCTGCGCGAGGTCGACGATCGTGCCGCCGCGCCGCCGCAGCACGATCCGCCCGCTCGTGATCTCGCCGCCGCCGTGTTCGACGAGCCGCATCAGCGCGAGCGACGTGACCGACTTGCCGGAGCCCGATTCGCCGACGATCGCGAGCGTCTCGCCGCGATCGACGTGAAACGACACGTTGCGCACCGCGTCGAACGTCGCGTTTTCGCGGCGGAACATCACCGACAGGTCGTCGACGGCGACGACGCGCTGTTCCGGCAGCACCAGTGCGGACGTGTTTCGGCTCGAAGTCATGCGAAGCTCTCCTCGTGCGATCCGGAATCAGGCTGCATCGTCGCGGTAGATGCCGACCACCGGCGCCTCGCCGACGCGCGCGTAACCGCGATACATCCCTTCCGTGTTGAACGGCATCGCGACGTTGCCGTGCGCATCGACCGCGACGATGCCGCCGCGGCCGGCCAGGCGCGGCAGCTTGTTCATCACGACGTCGTGCGCGGCGTCGGCGAGCGATGCGCCGCGATACGCGATCTGCGCGGCCATGTCGTGCGCGGTCGCGAGCCGGATGAACATCTCGCCGGTGCCGGTCGCGGACACCGCGCAGGTCGCGTCGTCCGCGTAGCAGCCGGCGCCGATGATCGGCGAATCGCCGACGCGCCCCGGCTGCTTGTTCGTGATGCCGCCGGTCGACGTCGCCGCGGCGATATGCCCGTTCAGGTCGCACGCGACCGCACCGACCGTGCCGTGCTTGCGGTCCGGATCGAGCGGCTCGGGCGGCTGCGCGGCGCCGAACGCGAAGGTCGCCGCATCGTGATCGAGCATCGGGCCGGCCGCCGCGCGCGCCTTCATCCACTGCGCATGGCGCGCTTCGGTGTCGAAGTAGCCGGGCTCGACGAGTTCGAGCCCCTGCGCGGCCGCGAACGCGTCGGCGCCCGCACCGGCGAACAGCACGTGCTCGCTCGCCTCCATCACGCGCCGCGCGGCAAGTACCGGATTGCGCACACGGGTCGCGCAGCAGATCGCGCCGGCCGCGAGCGTCGCGCCGTCCATCACCGCCGCGTCGAGCTCGTGCTTGCCTTCGGCCGTATAGACGGCGCCGCGCCCGGCGTTGAACAGCGGGCAGTCCTCGAGCATCCGCACGGCGACGGTGACGGCGTCGAGCGCGCTGCCGCCGTCGGCGAGCACCTTCTGCGCGGCCCGCAGAATCGCAGTGAGCTCGGCGCGGTACTGGCGTTCGGTGTCGGAATCCATCGCCTCGCGCAGGATCGTGCCTGCGCCGCCATGAATCGCGACGATCGCGGATGAAGTCATGATTTTTTCGGCCCGGTGGAAGAAAGGTTGGCAGCCGGCAGCGCCGCTTGCGGCTGAACCAGCCACGGCAACAGGAATTCGGTCATTTCGGCGGCGGACTTCGCGGAGCGGTGCGTGCGCAGCGCGACCGCATCGATCAGCGCCTCGATCATCGTCAGCACGGCCGCTTCGGACGTGGCCGCAAACCGCCGCTCGGCTTTCACGTACAGGTTCAGCGACGCGACCGGCGCAAGCGGCGAGCCGGGGCCGTCCGAAATGCCGAGCACGCGCGCGCCGCGCGCCGCCGCCCGGCGCGCGAGTTCGATCGTGTCCTTCACGTAGCGCGGAAACGCGAGCGCGATCACGAGATCGCGCGCGTCGGCCGTATACAGCCGCCGCGCCGCATGCGACGGGCCGCCGAGCAGCGCCAGCGACTGCACGTTGTCGTGACACACCGACAAACCGTGCTCCATCAGCCCGGTCAGGAACGCGCTCGAACCGGCGCCGAGGATCAGCACGCGCCGCGCGCCGACGATTGCCTCGACGGCCGCTTCGACGTCGGCCGCGTCCAGCTGCGTGCGCGTGTTCTCGATGTTCGCGACGGCCTGATCGAACACCGCATCGATCCACGCGGCGCCGCGCACGCCGTGCTCCTGTTCCTGTTCCTGCGCGGACCGCAGCCGCTCGACCGGGCCGAGCGTCGCCTCGAACCCGCGCACCAGGGCCGCGCGCATCGCCGGATAGCCGTCGAAGCCGAGCGCTTTCGCGAAGCGGTTCGCGGTCGCGATCGATGCGTTGACCGCCTGCGCGAGCTCGTCGATCCGCATCGTCGCTGCGCGAAACGGATTCGCGAGCACGAACTCGCCCATCCGGCGATGGATCGGCGTCATGCGCGGCATGGCCGACGCAATGCGCTCCGCGATCGCGGCTTCATCCTGACTGGCATCGTGCGAAACGGCAGACGTCATGCGAATGGATTTGCAAGGTAGGTGAAAATGAATTTACACAATCCGCCGAGCGGAAAAAAATAAATTTTCATCAGGGTTGTCACGGCCCGGCCGTATTCGCGTGAGCCAGCCGGTCGAACCGGCCGCGCGGGCCCGTGTGCCGTCGGCCGGCATTGCACCGGCCAACCGTCTCCAGCTACGCCCTCGGGAAAACCCCAGGTGAGTTCGTTCGAATGCAAATTCGCGTTGACCTGATTCGAATTCGAACATAGGATGTTCGAAAATGGTCAGTCGTCAGATAACGTGTGCCGCCGATTGCCCTGGAATGTTCGATCGAACAACGTTATTCGGTGAATATCCGCGCGAATTGGCGACCATCAAAGTCTGACATCGTACAAACAAGACCGGGCAGGCCGCGTCCGCCCGCGACTTGCATGGATCAGGAGACGGCAGTGAAAACAGTCAAGGCGTTGCGCTGGTGGATCATCGTGCTGGTATGTCTGGGCACGATCCTCAACTACCTCGCACGAAATTCCCTCGCGGTCCTCGCACCGGAACTGAAGCAGGTATTCGCGATTTCGACGCAGCAGTATTCGTACATCGTCGGCGCGTTCCAGATCGGCTACACGCTCATGCAGCCGGTGTGCGGATTCGTCGTGGACCTGATCGGGCTGCGGCTCGGGTTCGCGCTGTTCGCGATGCTGTGGTCGGTGGTCGGCGTCGCGCACGGTTTCGCGTCGGGCTGGCTGTCGCTCGGCATCCTGCGCGGCTTGCTCGGGCTGTTCGAGGCTGCCGCGATTCCGTCGGGGATGAAGGCCGTCGCCGAATGGTTTCCCGATCGCGAGAAATCGGTTGCCGTCGGCTACTTCAATGCGGGCACGTCGCTCGGCGCCGCGATCGCGCCGCCGCTCGTCGTGTTCATCTCGATGCGGTTCGGCTGGCAAGCCGCGTTCATGGTCACCGGTGCGCTCGGCTTCATATGGGCCGCGCTGTGGTACACGCAGTACCGGTCGCCGGCCGATCATCCGCGCATCACGCCGCAGGAGCGCACGCTGATCCGCGACGGCCAGGCGACGATGCCGGCCGTGTCGGCGCGCCGGATTCGCGACGTCGTCACCGCGCGACGCTTCTGGGCGATCGCGCTGCCGCGCTTCTTCGCGGAACCCGCGTGGCAGACCTTCAGCTTCTGGATTCCGCTGTATCTCGCAACCGAACGCCACATGCCGCTCACGCAGATCGCCGTCTTCGCATGGATGCCGTTTCTCGCGGCGGACCTCGGCGGCATCGCGGGCGGCTACCTGTCGCCCTACCTCGCGAATCGCTTCAAGCTGCCGCTCGTGTGGTCGCGCGTCGCCGGCGTCGCGCTCGGCGCGGTGCTGATGCTCGGGCCGGCAATGATCGGGCTCGTGTCGTCGCCGTACACGGCCATCGCGCTGTTCTGCGTCGGCGGCTTCGCGCACCAGATGATCTCCGCGCTCGTCAACACGCTGTCCGCCGACGTGTTCGATCCCGAGGAAGTCGGCACCGCGAGCGGCTTCGCGGGGATGGCCGCGTGGATCGGCGGGCTCGGCTTCTCGCTGCTGGTCGGCGCACTCGCCGACAAGATCGGCTACGCGCCGCTGTTCGCGTGCCTCGGCCTGTTCGACATCGTCGGCGTCACGCTGCTCGCGGTGCTGATCCGCGGCCAGTCGAAGCAGGAACGCCTGCTCGCGCAGCACGCGTGACATCCGTCTTCATCAGGAATCGCCTTCATGACTTCGCTTCTTCATCCGCCCGTGTTCCATGTCGCCTCCCGGCAGGCGAACCGCGTACTGCTCGCGTCCGACGCGGGCGCCACCATCGAGCTCTTCGTGCTCGAGGACGACATCGTGCGCGTGCGCGTGCTGCCCGACGCGACGGCGCGCGACCCGCGCACGTGGACGATCGCACCGGGCCTCGACGACGTGCCGCTCGACGGGCGCGACCGCCTCGATCTGAGCGGCTTCGCGCTGCCGCACTACGACTTCGCCGAAGACGACGACGCCGTGCGCATCGAAACCGCGCAGATCCGTGTCGCGGTGCGCCGGCAAGGCGGCCACTGCACGTGGTCGATGCGCCGTGCCGACGGCACGTGGCGCGTCGTGCTCGCCGACCGCGCGACGCAGGCGTACAACTTCGGCTGGTGGGACGAGCGCGCGTATCACTACGTCGCGCGCGAGCGCGGCGACAAGGTGTTCGGTCTCGGCGAACGCGCGGGCGAGCTCGATCGCACCGGCGCGCGCTTCGAGATGCGCAACATCGATGCGATGGGCTACAGCGCGAAGCACACCGACCCGCTCTACAAGCACATCCCGTTCTACATCACCTGGTCGCCCGACGCGTGCCAGGGCTTCGGGCTGTTCTACGACACGCTGTCGGACTGCGCGTTCGACATGGGCCGCGAGCTCGACAACTATCACGGGCTCTATCGCTATTTCGTCGCGGAGCACGGCGATCTCGACTACTACTTCATCGCGTCGCCCGACACGCCGCTCGCGGCCGCGCGCCGCTTCACGTGGCTCACCGGGCGCCCGGCGCGCACGCCGAAGTGGGGGCTCGGCTATTCAGGCTCGACGATGAGCTATACCGATGCGCCGGATGCGCAGCAGCAGATGAACCAGTTCGTCGAACAGTGCGACGCGCACGACATCCTGTGCGATTCGTTCCACCTGTCGTCCGGCTACACGTCGATCGGCGCGAAGCGCTACGTGTTCAACTGGAACCGCGAGAAGTTTCCCGATCCGAAGGGTTTCGTGCAGCACTACCTGGACCACGGGATCCGCCTGTGCGCGAACATCAAGCCGTGCCTGCTGCGCGATCATCCGGCGTTCGACGAAGCCGCGGCGCGCGGGCTGCTGATCCGTTCCGCGTCGGGCGAGCCCGCATGGGTGCAGTTCTGGGACGAGGTCGGCGCGTACATCGACTTCACGCAACCGGACGCGTATCGCTGGTGGCAGCAGCAGGTCACGTCGGCGCTGCTCGAATACGGGATCGCGTCGACGTGGAACGACAACAACGAATACGAGATCTGGTCGCCCGACGCGATCGCGCACGGCTTCGGCGCACCGTTTCCGGCGCGCGACGCGAAGGTGCTGCAAACGATGCTGATGATGCGCGCATCGCGCGACGCGCAGCGCGCGCACGCACCGGCGCAGCGGCCATTCCTCGTGTCGCGCTCGGGCGGCGCCGGCATGCAGCGCTACGTGCAGACGTGGTCCGGCGACAACTACACGTCGTGGGAAACGCTGCGCTACAACCTGAAGATGGGCCTCGGGCTCGCGTTGTCGGGCGTGTCGAACATCGGTCACGACATCGGCGGCTTCTCCGGCCCCGCGCCGTCGCCCGAGCTGCTGCTGCGCTGGGTGCAGTTCGGCATCTTCATGCCGCGCTTCAGCATACATTCGTGGAACGACGACGGCACCGTCAACGAGCCGTGGATGTATCCGGAGATCACCGCGCAGATCGCGTCGCTGATCAAGCAGCGCTACCGGCTGCTGCCTTACCTCTATCACCTGCTGTGGCTGTCGACCACACGCTACGAGCCCGTGCTCCGACCGACTCTCGCCGACTTCCCCGGCGACGCGCGCTGCTACGACGCATCCGACGACATGATGCTCGGCGACGCGTTGCTCGTCGCGCCGGTCGTCGATCCCGGCCAGACCGAGCGCACGGTGTACCTGCCGTCGGGCGCGCGCTGGATGTGCTGCACGAGCGCGCAGGCGTTCGACGGCGGCGCGAGCGTCACGTTGCCCGCGCCGCTCGACACGCCGGTGATGCTGTTGCGCGAAGGCCGCGTACTGCCGCTGAACGTCGCGGAACAGCATTTCGGTACGCGCGCCGATACGCGCGGCTTCCTCGTCGCACCACGCATCGAGGACGGCGTGGCATCCGGCGAATGCGTCGAGGACGACGGCGAAACCGAAGCATGGCGCGACGGCGATTACGGGCTGTGGCGCATCGAGACCGGACGCGAGGCGTCGGGCGTGCTCGGCGTGTCGGTCCGCTGGGACGGCCGCATGATCCGGCCTGCCGGGCAGATCGAAGTTCTGATGCCGGCATCGCTGCAAGGCGCGCTCGCGGTGCGCGGCGCGCGTGTCGAACACGATGCGCGCAACGGCGCATGGCGTCACCTCGTGTTGGCATTCGACGACTGAGCGCCCTGCCTGCGCGACACCGGACCCTGCCCGGCGGGCCACACGCGCGGCCCGCCGCCGCCACAGAGGAGGCCGTTCAGCCTCCCGCCTGTTGAAGAGACCTGGAGATCGACGATGAAAGCATCGCACTACCGTTATGCAATCCTGATTTTGTCGGCTGTGACGCTCGGCGCGCCCGCCGCCCGCGCACAGAGCAGCGTGACGCTGTACGGCGTGGTCGACGATTCGATCGCGTACGTGAACAACCAGCAGGGCCACTCGAACATCTACATGCGCGACGGCAACCTGTATGCATCGAAGTTCGGGCTGCGCGGCGACGAGGATTTGGGCGGCGGCACGCACGCGATCTTCGATCTGCAGTCGGGCTTCAACCTGAACACCGGCGCGCAAGCCGCCGCCGGCACGATCTTCAATCGCCAAGCCTTCGTCGGGCTGCGCAACGATCGTTACGGCACGGTGACGGCCGGCCGCCAGTACACGCCTTACTTCCTGCTGGTGGGGCCATACGCGTCGAGCAGCTGGCTCACCGGCGCGATCGGCGCGCATCCGGGCGACATCGACGGCCTCGACACGACGATCCGCGTCAACAACTCGGTTACGTATACGTCGCCGGTCTTCTCCGGGCTGACCGCGAGCGCGATGTACGCGTTCGGCGGCATCGCCGGCGCGACCGGCAAGGGCAACACGTTCAGCGCCGCATTGCGCTACGCGAACGGGCCGGTCGGAATCGCGGCAGGCTATCTGCGCATCAACAGCTCGGGCTCGCCGGCCGGCTTCCTGAATCCGGCGACCGCGGCGTCGGGCAGCTTCGCGGTATCCGTGCTGAACCAGGGCTACCTGACCGCGAAGGCCGTCGAGCAGGTCGCGGCCGCCGGCAATTACACGCTCGGCGCGCTGACGATGGGCGTCAACTACTCGAACGTGAAGTACTTGCCCGGCAACGGCTCCGCGTTCACGGACACCGCGGTGTTCAATACCTACGGCGCGCTCGCCGCATACCGCTTCACGCCGACGTTCTCGGTGGCCGGCGCGTTCTCGTATACGCTTGCGTCGAAGGCGAACGGCATGTCCGACGCGGCCCGCTACCAGCAGTATTCGCTGAAGGAGTCGTACAGTTTGTCGAAGCGCACGACGCTCTATGCGCTGCAGGCATACACGCATTCGAGCGGACGCACGCTCGGCGCGCAGGGCGCCGGCCATATCGTCGACGCGGCGCCGATCGTCGGCGATTCGCAGCAGCTTACGCCGTCGACGACGCGTGGCCAATTCGTCGGCATGGCCGGCATTGCCGTGACGTTCTGAAGCGCGTGCCGCGGCGCGGGCCGTCGTTGCCCCGGACGCGCATGTTCGCGCGTCGTCCGGGCGCGTAATCGCACTCGTTTGATCGCTATCCGCGCCGCACACGACACGGTTCGCGCGGTTTTCGCGGTCGTCTCGATCCCTTACAATTCGTCGGGTCGATCCTGCATGACCTTTCGTGCAACCCTGACACCGCGGTTTACTCGACGCGCGCCGCCTCAGGGTCCGGCGCGCGTTGTACGCGGCCGGGCGGCGTCGCGATTCGTTGCGCCCACAACTGGATTCCCGCCATGCCCGAATTCCGCCTCCTCCGTGCCCGGCCCGTATTTGCGCCGGACACCCGCTGCATCGACCTGCCGCCGCTCGCCGGCGGAGCCGCGCGATGAGCGGCTTCCTGAATCGCACCGGCGACCTCGTCGCGCTGGGGACGCTCGTGCTGCTCTACATCGGCGGCGTCGGCGTCGCGGCATGGCGGATTCGCACCGCCGCGCCGCGCGGCAAGCTCTACTGGATCGCCTGCGTCGCGCTGCTGGCGGGCGGCGCCGCCGCGCTGATTTCGAACCTGTCGCCGGTGCCGAACAGCGGCGAGATGCCGCCGGGTTTCGCGCTCGGCGTCGAGGCGGTGCTGCTCGGCCTCGCGCTCGTCGCGGCCGGTTGCGCGTGGTTGATGCTGCGGGCGCGGCGCGGCTGAAAGCGGCGCTCGACCACGCGCCGCCGTCAACGCCCGCTCCCGGCGACGCGCGCGGCAACGGGCGAACACGCGCCGCTCTGCAAAAGCGTCACACCGATGGCGCCCGCGCGGTAACGAGCCAGCACGCCGCGTCGAAGCGCAGATCGGCGCCCAGCACGTAGCGATCGAACGCGGCGTGAACCGTCTCGATCACGCGCCGGCGTGTCGCTTCGTCCGCCTGCCGAAGCGCGAGCCCGACCGGCCCCAGTCGCGCGACGTAGTCGTCCAGCGCGGCGGCCGGCAACCTACACGCGATATCGATCGGCTCGATCGCGACGTGGGCCCAGCCGCTGTCCGCCAACACCGACGCGATTCGCTGCCGGTCGCCGAACGCGAATTGCCCCGGTGCGCCGGGCTGCCGCGCCGGCAGGTCCGGCAGCAATGGCGCGGCGGCCCGCTCGGCCGTCGTCATGAACGGATTGTCGGCGGCGCCGCGCCATGCGGCGAAGCGCAGTTGCGCGTTCGCGCGCGCCGCGTGCCGCAGGTTCCCGAATGCACGGACCGGATCGTCGAAAAACATCACGCCGAAGCGCGACACGATCAGGTCGAACTCGCGAGGCGCGAACGCATGCGTCTGCGCATCGGCGTGCACGAACGCGACGTCGAGACCGTCGCGTTCAGCGCGCGCCTGCGCGGCCTCGATCATCCGCGCCGAGATGTCGACACCCGTGCACTGCGCGTGCGCGCCGAGCCGCCGGGCGATCGCGAGCGTCACCGCGCCCGTGCCGCAGCCGACGTCCAGCACGCTGCGCGCGGACACCGTCACCGCTGCATCCGCGAGCAGCGTCTCGAACGGCTCGAACATCCGGTCGAGCGTCGTCTGCGCGTCCACCCACGCGAGCCCCGACGGCCCGTTCCACAGCGCGGACTGCGCTTCGTTTGCGCGGCTGTCTTCCATCGTCGATTCTCCTTTCCCTTTGTACGTGATGGTCGTGATCCAGACTATGCTGCTTCAAGCCGGCTTGAGGTCAAGACGCGCAAGCCGAACGGCCCGCGCGCCATTCACATTACTTACATTCGTGTTGCGTATCGTTGACGGCTTTCCTACGGTGCCTCCCATGCGACGACTTCTCTCTCTCGCGCTGTTCGTGCGCTGCGCCCCGCTTGTTGCGCTCGCGGCGCTGTCCGCGTGTTCGAATCACATCGACAAGCCCGCCGATCCGGCCAGTGCGGCGATCAACGTTCAGGCCGCGTGGGTCGAGATCGGCGATGCGAACCAGGCGATCGCGCGCGTGATCACGAACTACACGCCGGCTTCCGCGAGCGATCCGTTGTGTCCGCAGCTTGCCGTCGACGGCAAACTGTCGCGCATGACGCTGCGCGTCGGCGCGGCGACCGTCGCGCAACGGACGACCGCCAGCGATCCGGCCGACTCGAAGCCGTCGGGCTTCCCGGTGTCGGTCTGCGAGACGACCCTGCCGGCCGGCGCGCAGTCGGCGAGCGTCGCGGGTCGCGCGCTGCCGCTGCCGAAGGCGCAGCCGCAGCGCATCGCGATCATCGCCGACACCGGCTGCCGGATGAAGAAGGCCGACAACGCATGGCAGGCGTGCAACGACGCGACGGTGTGGCCGTTCGACACGATCGCCGCGAGCGTCGCGAAGCTGTCGCCGGATCTGGTGCTGCACGTCGGCGACTATCACTATCGCGAGAACGCATGCCCGCCCGACATCGCCGGCTGCAAGGACAGCCCGTGGGGCTACGGCTGGGATACGTGGCAGGCCGACCTGTTCCGCCCGGCCGCGCCGCTGTTCGCGAAGGCGCCGTGGGTGGTCGTGCGCGGCAATCACGAGGAATGCGCGCGGGCCGGCCAGGGCTAGTACCGCTTCCTCGATCCGCGACCGTATTCGGCGGCCCGTTCGTGCGACGATCCGGCCAACGACAACGACGCGAACTACTCGGATCCGTACGCGGTGTCGCTCGGCGGCGGCACGCAGGTGATCGTGTTCGACACCGCGAAGGTCGGCCGCAATCCGCTGAAGACGACCGACGCGCAATTCCGCATCTACCAGAAGCAGTTCCAGACGGTCGCGGCGCTCGCGTCGAAAGCCGGGATGACGACGACGATCTTCACGAACCACCATCCGATCCTCGCGTTCGCGCCGATCGCCGGCAGCACGCCCGCGCCGGGCAACCTCGCGCTGCAATCGGTGATGTCGAGCCTGAACGCGCAGGCGTACTATCCGCCGGGCATCCACGTCGCGCTGCACGGGCACGTGCATGACTTCCAGGCGATCAACTTCTCGTCGGGGCATCCGGCGACGATCGTGTCCGGCAACGGCGGCGACAACCTCGACGTCGCGCTGCCCGATCCTTTCCCCGCGGGCCTGACGCCCGCGCCCGGCGCCGTGATCGAGCGTCTGTCGCACAACAACAGCTTCGGTTTCCTGATCATGGAGCGACGTGCGGCGCCCGCGACGGGCTGGGTGTTCCATGCGTATTCGGCGGCGGGCAAGCTGCTCGCTTCGTGCGATCAGTCGGGCACGACGCTCGCCTGCGACAAGACGGGGTTCATCGCGCCGTGAGTGACGGAGTTCGATTGAATGACGGTTGGGCGGATTTGGCGGGTTCGATCGGCCGCCGCTGGCAGATGACCGGGGAGCGGATGCGGCCGCGGTCGATTGCGGCCGTTTCCGAGCGTCGAGCCTCGGCTTCAGCCTCGGTTGCCGGCGGCGGCTCGCCGGTGCGCATGCTGGCAACTGCCATGCTCGCCGGCGCGGCGCTTGCGGCCCACGCCGCGCCTTCAGATACGACCCTGCTGCCCGGCGCGCCGCCGTCGCGCGTCGTCGGCACGATCGGCAACGGCACGCCACAGGTGACCGGCAAGATCGACGCGGCGACCGCCCGTTTCGCGCCCGACCCGACGCTCGTTGCGCTCGGCCGCCGGATCTTCTTCGATCCGCGGCTGTCCGAGCCGCGCGGCATGTCGTGCGCGGGCTGCCACGATCCGGGGCGCGCGTTCGCGCCGACGCTGTCGGCGGCCTCGCTCGCGGGGCCCGGTGTGCCGGAAGGCAGCCGCCACGGGCGCTTCAGCCAGCGCAACGCGCCATCGCTGCTCTACGTGCGCTACGTGCCGCGCCGCCACTTCTACCAGGACGACGACGCGCCCGCGCCGTCGCCGTTCGGCGGACTCTTCAGCGACGGCCGCGCGGACACGCTCGCCGAGCAGATCCGCGGGCCGCTCTTCGATCCGAACGAGATGAACAACCGGTCGCCGGCCGCGCTGCTGCGCAAGGTCGACGACACCGAACTGGCGGGCGATCTCGCCGCGCGCTTCGGCGCATCGGTGCGGCGCGATCCCGGGCAGCTGGTGCGTGCACTGGGTGCGGTCGTCGAAGCCTATCTGCAGAGCGACGAGATGGCACCGTTCACGTCGCGCTTCGACGCGTTCCTGCGCACGCGCACGCCGCTCGCGCCGGCCGAGATGCGCGGGCTGGCGCTGTTCCGCAACCCCGACAAGGGCAACTGCATGAGCTGCCATACGTTGTCCGAGACGTCGAACCGGCCGGAACGCTCGCTGTTCACCGACTTCGGCTACGACGCGATCGCGGTGCCGCGCAACCGCGCGCTGCCCGCGAACCGCGATCCACGCCATTTCGACAACGGGCTCTGCGACACGGCCGCGCGGCTGCGCTGGCCCGAACCGACGCAATGGTGCGGCTACCTGCGCACGCCGGGGCTGCGCAACGTCGCGGTCAAGCAGAGCTTCATGCACAACGGCGTGTTTACGACGCTGCGCGACGCGGTCGCGTTCTACAACACACGCTCGACCGATCCGGGCCACTGGTATCACGGCGCAACGACGTTCGACGACGTGCCGGCCGCCTATCGCGGCAACATCAACGTCAATTCGACACCGATGAACCGCCGGCCGGGCACGCCGCCCGCGCTGACCGACGCGGAAATCGACGATATCGTCGCGTTCCTCGGCACGCTGACCGATGCGCGCTATACGCATCTCATGGCGGCTGCCGCCCTTGCCACGCCGAAGGCGCTTCCCGCCCGGACAACCCGCACCGCCGCACCGGCGCGCTGAACCCTGGCCGAACGGCCAGGCGCACGCACGCCCGCTTGCAGCCGCCTCACATACTGGTTATATTTACAGTACTGTATTTATGAACAGTGAGGTGCGCGATGGAACATCTGGTCCGTATCGTCAACGACACCGATCGCCAAGTACTGGCATGGCTGCGTGCGCAGGCCGGCGATGCCCGCGTGGAACGCGCGGCGCGCCAGCTCGGGCATACGCGCAAACCGTTTCCGTCCGCGGTATGCCGGTACCTGGGCATGAGCGTGCCGGCCACGCTGCGCCGGGCGGAGCGCCCGCGTGCGGCACGCGACTTCACGGTCGGCGATCGCTACCTGTCGTTGATCCGTCAGCACCTGGCCGCGCAGGCGGTCGGCCGATGACCTCGCCGAAGTCGTATCGCTGGCGCGTCGTCGCGCGGCGGCCGGCCGGCGGAAGCGCAACGAGCCGGATCGGCCGTCCCGTGCATCCGTCACGGCAGCCGGGGCCGCAAGCCGATCGGCCGGCCCGGCCGGTACCCGGCCCGCTTACGCAGCGGCCGCCGCGTCGCGTATCAACCGGCCGAGCGTTTCGATTGCCGCTTCGTGCGTCGTGTCGAACACCCGCGTGCAGGCGAGCCGGATATACGCGTCAAAGCGGTCGGAATTCGAAAAGATCGAACCAGGCGCGATCCTCACCCCGCGCGCCAGCGCGGCATCGAACAATGCTTCGGAACGCACGCCGTCCGGCAACGCAATCCACAGCAGCATGCCGCCCGGCGGCCGGTTCATCCGCGTGCCGGCCGGAAAATGCCGCGCGATCGCGTCGATCGTCACATCGCGCTGCACGCGAAGCTGTTCGCGAAACCGGTGCAGGTGACGATCGAACGCACCCGAGCCGACGAATTCGGCCGCGACGGCCTGCAGCAATGCGGCGTTGTGCCGGCTGTGCGCGAACTTGAGCATCTTCACGCGCGCGTGCCAGCGGCCCGCGCTCATCCAGCCGAGCCGCATTCCGGGCGCCAGCACCTTGTTGAACGACGGGCAGTAGATCACCGTGCCATCGCGGTCCCATGCCTTCACGGGCATCACCGCGTGCGGCGCTTCGACGAGCTCGCGATACGGCTCGTCCTCGATCACGGCCACGCCGCGGCGCGAGCACAGCGCGACCAGCGCGGCCTTGCGCTCGTCGGGCATCACGCTGCCGAGCGGGTTCTGCAGGTTCGGCACGACGACCACGGCCCGGATGTCCGGGTATGCGGTCAGCGCCACGTCGAGCGCCTCGATCGACAGCCCGGTTGTCGGGCTGGCCGGAATTTCGAGCGCGCGCAGGCCGAGGCTTTCGAGCAGCTGGATCAAGCCGAAAAAGGCCGGCGATTCGATCGCGATCGTGTCTCCGGGGCGCGCCACCGCGCGCAGCGCGAGATTCACGGCATCGACGCCGCCGCTCGTCGACATCACGTCGTCCGGCGAAACCGTCACGCCGTACGACAGCGCACGCTTGGCCATCGTCTGCCGGAATTCGGGCGAACCGCCGACCGGCCCGGCATCGGTCAGCAACGTGGGCTTGCGCCGCAACAGCCGGATCGCCAGCGTCTGCAGGCGCTCGGCCGGATACAGCGTCGCCAGCGCGGACGCGCCGCCGAGGTTCAGCGCATCGGGCACCGCGTTCGCGCGATCGATCACGCGCGACACGCGTTCGTGCAGCCCCGCGAACGGCGGCTCGACGCTCAGCGGCGGCCCTTCGCTTTCCGGCAGCGTTTCGAGCGCGGCCGCTGCGCGCCGTCGCACGAAATAGCCCGAGCGCGGCTTGGCCTCGCACCAGCCCGTATCCTCGAGCCGCCGGAATGCCTGGATCGCGGTCGACAGGCTCACGCCGTGTTGCGCCATGAACGCGCGCACCGACGGCATCCGGTCGCCGGGCGACAGCGTGCCGGCCGCGATGATGCGGCGGTAATGTTCGGCGAGCCGTTCGTAAAGCGGCTCGCCGGTCATCGGCAAAGGCGTGCGGGACGGGTCGGTGATGGCGGTCATGCGGGTGATCGTGCCCGCGCGCTTCGGCGCACGCCAGATACAGATTCCGGGGAAACCCACCGATACAGCGACACAAAATCAGCGGCTGCACCGTAACAGATTCCCGCCCCCTGAATCTGTCCTGACCGCGCGCGTTTCCCTAACCTGATTGCACGCCGTCGCCTCGCCATCGCGAGGCTGCGCAAACCGGGAAAACAGGAAAAACGGAAAAAGGACTCGCGATGCGAACGCAGGACATCCGGCTCGATGCCGGGCAAAGCCACTTTGCGTGGTTCGACAAGGGCAGCCAGGTCATCGTGCGCGACGGCGCGCTCGCGATCACGTTGCCCCAAGCCGGGCTCGACTGGCTGCCCGATGCGCCGCAATCCGTTCGCCGCGTGCTCGGCGAAGGCGAATGCCTGACGATCGAGACGGCCGGTCATGTGGCGTTGTCCGCCAGCGGTGCCCGGCCGGCCGACGCGACCGTCGTGGAACCCGCAGTGCGGCGCGGCGGGTTCGCTGCGTGGCGCACCTGGGTGCACCGGATCTCCGCTCGGTTATTCAGTGAGCGGCGTGTGCGGGAGCAGTCCTGACGCGGTAGCTCGAGACGTCGCCGGTAGCCTCGTGTGACCGCCATATCGCCTCACCCGACAACATGCGCGCGCTCGCCCCGCACGGTCTCCGGAGGCAGATCGATCGAACCCATCCGCCTGATCCCCAGCCGCCGCGGCCTCGGCAGCCCGCGACGTGCGGCCCCTCGACGCTACCGCGCCTTCCGCCGACGCTCGATCCATTCGAACAGCGCCATCCCGGCCAGCATTGCGGCGACGAACGCGATGCCCTTGATCGACCCGAGCCCGATCGACACGATCGCCGGCCCCGGGCAGAACCCGGCGATCCCCCAGCCGATGCCGAACACGGCACTCCCCGCGACGAGCCGCACGGTGATCGTCCGCGCGGCCGGCCACTGGATCGGCAGACCGAGCCACGAGCGCGTCCGGCGCTTCGCCCATGCAAATGCGAATACGCCGACGCCGATCGCTCCGCCCATCACGAACGCGAGCGACGGATCCCAACGACCGGCCAGGTCGAGAAAGCCGAGTATCTTCTGCGGGTTGGACATCCCCGACACGATGAGGCCGGCGCCGAACAGCAGCCCCGCCAAAAATGCGAATCCTGCCTGCATCTCAGCCTCCGATCACGTGCCGTCGCACGAATACGGTCGCGAAACCGGCGACCATGAACACCGCCGTCGCGACGATCGACCGCGTCGCGCCGCGCGACAACCCGCAGACGCCGTGACCGCTCGTGCATCCGCCCGCGTAACGCGTACCGACTCCGACCAGCAGGCCAGCCGCCAGCAGTTCGCCCCAGCCCGCGTCGACCTGCGGCATCGCGGCAGCACCGGCGATACGCAGCATCAGCGGCGCGGCGATCAGCCCCGCGACGAATGCGGTGCGCCAGTCGCGCTCCGCGGCACCGGCCGTGAACAGGCCGCCGATGATCCCGCTGATGCCAGCGATCCGTCCGTTGAATGCCACGAGCCACGCGGTGGCGAGCCCGATCAGCACGCCCCCGGCAAGCGACAGCCACGGCGTGAAATGAAGCGCATCAAGCTGCATGGCGCGCCCCCTTCGCGGCCGGTCCGCAGAACTGTTCGTAGAGCACCCCCATCACCGCGATCGCGGCCGGGCTGTCGAGCGAATAGTGGATGTTCTTGCCTTCGCGGCGCGTGCGGACGAGTGCGTTGTCCCGCAGCACGCCGAGCTGCTGCGACAGCGTCGGCTGGCGAATATCCAGCCGCGCCTCGAGTTCGCTCACGCAGCGTTCGCCCTGCGACAGCTCGCACAGCAGCAGCAGCCGGTCGGGATTGGACAGCACCTTGAGCAGCGCGCACGCCGATTCGGCGGCGGCGCGCATCTGGTCGGGCTCGGGCAGCCCGGTGGAAGGATCGGCGGTCATGAGGACGGTCGCATACGATTAACGATAAGATATTATATACATTTATATACTATCGGATCCAGCCGTCGTCCGGCGCGCTCGGCGCCGCCTGCCCGCCCCGCCGCTACGCCTGCTCGCCGGCAATCGCATCAACGGCCGTCCGCTTCGCGCCGGCCCGCACCACACCGAGCGCCAGCACCGCGATTCCCGCGATCACGCACGGCACCGCGACGAAGGCGAACGCGGTCGACAACGGCAACCCCATCGCGAGCATCGCCCCGCCCGCCATCGAGCCGACGACCGATCCGCCGCGGCCGATCCCGTTCGCCCAGCTCACGCCCGTCGTCCGGCATTCGGTCGGATAGAACGCGGCCGACAGCGCGTTCGCGCCGACCTGCGAGCCCGACACGCAGAAACCGGCCGCGAATACCACCAGCGCGGCACCTTCCGGCGATGCGGCCAGCACACCGATCGCCGCGACGAACACGCCCGCCGCCGCGTAACTGCACGCGAGCACGCGATGCGGATCGAAGCGGTCCATCAGCCAGCCGAGCACGATCGCGCCGAGCGTGCCGCCGACCTGGAACATCGCGGTCACGCGCGCGGCCGTCTGCAGCGTCGCGCCGGTCGTGCGCAACAGCGTCGGCAGCCAGCTCGACAGCAGATAGATCACGAGCAGGCTCATGAAGAACGTGAGCCACAGCAGCAGCGTGCCGCGCAACAGGTCCGGGCCGAACAGACGGCCCAGCGGCGACCCGGCCGGTTTCCCGCGCGGCGCGATGAACGACGCGTGCGCGAGATGCGGGTCCGGCGCGATCCGCGCGAGCATCGCCGCGATTCGCTCGCGCGCCGCGCCGGTGTTGACGAGGTAGCGCACCGATTCGGGCAGCCGCCATGCGAGCACTGGCAGAAGCAGCAGCGGCGCGGCACCGCCGACCACGAGCACCGCGCGCCAGCCATCGCGCTCGATCAGCGACGCGGCCGCGAGCCCGCCGAGCGCGGAGCCGATCGTGAAGCCGCAGAACATCGTCGTCACGAGCAACGAGCGCCGCCGCGCGGGGCAATATTCAGACGTCAGCGTGATCGCGTTCGGCATCGCGCCGCCGAGCCCGAGGCCCGTCACGAAACGCCACGCGATCAGTTCGGTCAACCCGCCCGCACTCGCCGACGCGGCACTCGCGATGCCGAAGCACGCGACACAGGCGAGCAGCAGGCGCTTGCGGCCGAACCGGTCGCCGAACGGCCCGAACACGAGCGCGCCGGCCATCAGCCCGGCAAGCCCCGCGCCGAATACCGGCGCGAGCTGCGCGGGCGACAAGCCCCACTCCGCGCGAATGACGGGGGCGATGAACCCGATCGATGCGGTGTCGAAACCGTCGATCGCGACGATCAGGAAGCACAACACGACGATCGCGGCCTGAAACGGCGCAACGCGATGCCGGTCGATCCATTCGCTGACGTCGATGGACAGCGTATCGGCCATGATGGTGTCTCCTCCATGAAGGCGGTCGCGCGCGATGTCGTTGGCATGCGCGCCGCCGGATGCGGGCTGAAGAACGTCAGGGGACGGACTTCAGGCAATCCTCCGCACGCCAGCCATGCAGCCAGTCGAGTGCGTCGTAGAACTGCGCCTGCGTGCGTCCGACCCACAGCGCGTTGCGCACCTGCCGCTCGACGCCTTTCGCGTGATAGATCCGCCCCATCTCGCGCGCCGAATACAGCACGCGCGCGGTGCGCGGAATCCGCGCGCGTTCGTACAGTGCGAACGCGGCCTCGAAATCGCCGTCGGTCTGCGCGACGGCCGCACCGAGCGTCACCGCATCCTCGAGCGCCTGGCACGCGCCCTGCGCGATGTATTGCGTCATCGGATGCGCGGCGTCGCCGAGCACCGTCGCGCGGCCCGTGCTCCAGCGCTCGACCGGGTCGCGGTCGGCGGTCGCCCAGCGCTTCCACGACGTCGGCCGGTCGAGCATCTGCTTCGGCAGCGGATGAATGCCGTCGAAGTACGACAGCACTTCCTCCTTGCTGCCCTCGCGCACCCCCCAGGTTTCCTGCTCGCGGCTGTGGAACGTGACAACGAGGTTGTATTGCCGTCCGCCGCGCAGCGGGTAATGAACCAGATGGCAATGCGGGCCGGCCCAGACGACCGGCGCATTGATCTGCAGGTCCTTCGGCATGTTGTCGACGTCGACAACCGCGCGATACACGACGTGCCCCGTCACGCGATGCGCGTCGCCGATCAGCGCGTGACGGATCGCGGACTTCACGCCGTCGCAGCCGATCACCGCATCGGCGCGATAGCGCTCGCCATGTTGATCGGTCACGGTCACGCCGTTGTCGTCCTGCTCGAACCCGCACACCTGCGTGCTGGTCCGGAATTCGATCAGCGGATGATCCTTGACCGCCTCGTAGATCGACAGGTGAATGTCCGCGCGATGGATCACCGCGTACGGATTGCCAAAGCGTTCGCGATACGCGGCGCCCGTGTCGATACGTGCGACTTCCCGCGCATCGACCGCATCCATCAGTTGCAGCCAGTCGGTGAACACCGCCCGCCCACGCGCGGCCTCGCCGACGCCCAGAGCGTCGAGCGCGTTGAACGCATTCGCGGCGAGCTGGATGCCCGCACCGATCTCGCCGATGCGCTCGGCCTGCTCGAGCAGCTTCACACGAATGCCCTGGCGCGCGAGCGCCAGCGCCGTCGCGAGCCCGCCGATGCCGCCGCCGATCACGAGTACGCGACGGCCTGTGTTGTGTGTGTCGCCCATGTCTGTCTCCTGCTTCGTGTTACGCGACGTAATCCGGTTGCCGCTGCGGCTGCGCCGCGTCGAACGCCGGCTCGCGCCGCGCGTGTTCATACACTGCGAGGCTGCGCGGATACGCGCTCAGGTCGCAGTCCATCCGCAGCGCGTTCGCGACCTGCGGCACGATGCATACGTCGGCGAGCGTCGGCGCGTCGCCGAAACACCACGGGCCCGTGTCCGCACGCGCGAGCAGGCGTTCGACGCCGGCCATCCCTTCCGCGACCCAGTGCCGGTACCACGCGCTCTTCTGCTGCAGCGTGACCTGCAGTTCGCTGTCGAGGTAGCGCAGCACGCGCAGGTTGTTGACCGGATGGATGTCGCATGCGATCAGCGTCGCGAGTTCCAGCACGCGTGCGCGCTGGCGCGGTTCCAGCGGAACCAGCCGCGGCTCGGGATGAATCTGGTCGAGGTAGTCGATGATCGCGAGCGACTGGCCCAGACGAAAATCGCCGTCGACCAGCGCCGGCACCGACGCCGACGGATTCACCTGCGCGACGTAGCCGGCGTCGCGATGCTCGCCGGTGCGGATGTTCACGGGCAGCGTGTCGTACGGCAGTCCTTTCAGCGCGAGCGCAATGCGCACCCGATAGGAGGTCGAACTGTTGAAGAAGCTATGCAGTTGCACGATGTGACCTTTCGAGGAAATCGACGAATGCGCGTCAGACCACGCGCACGGCCAGCTCGCCGAGACGCTCGACGCCGACCTTCATCACGTCGCCCTTGACCACCGCGCCGACGCCTTCCGGCGTGCCGGTGAAGATCACGTCGCCCGGTTCGAGACGGAAGAATTTCGACAGGTCGGCGACCGTTTCCGCGACCGACCAGATCAGGTGCGACACGTCGCTCTGCTGCTTCGTCGCGCCGTTGACGGTCAGCCACAGGCCGGCCTGTTCGAAATGACCGACGTTGCTCACCGGATGCACCGGGCCGACCGGCGCGGAGCGATCGAATGCCTTGCCGATTTCCCACGGGCGGCCCATTTCGCGCATCTTCATCTGCAGGTCGCGGCGCGTCATGTCGAGGCCGACCGCATAGCCCCACACGTGCTCGAGCGCCTGCTCGAGCGGAATGTACGACCCGCCCTTGCCGATCACCGCGACGAGCTCGGCTTCATAGTGGTAGTTCTGCGTCTGCGTCGGATACGCGAGTTCGAGCGTTTCGCCATAGGCGACCGGCACGATGGAGTCGGCCGGCTTGCAGAAGAAGAACGGCGGTTCGCGATCGGGATCGAAGCCCATTTCTCGCGCATGGGCGGCATAGTTGCGGCCGACGCAGTACACGCGGCGGACCGCGAAACGGGCGTCGCTACCGGCGACGGGAAGCGCCACCGGCGCTTCGGGCGGGAAAACATAAGTCATGAGCGGCTCCAGCGTGAGCATGAAAGAGGGCCGCGCGCCGCGTCGGCGGCGCACCGGATGAATCGGGGAAATCGGAGAAATCGGAAAAACCGGCCGCGTCAGTCGCGCGCCTCGCGCAGCAGGTTCAGCGCGGACAGCACGGGCCGGTCGGAATAGCTGAACAGCACGCTGTCGGACGACGCCGACAGCCGCACCGGCGCCCACGACGGCGCGACGAAGATGTCGTGCGGCTCGAACGCGAACGCGGCGTCGCCGATGTGCGCGATGCCGCGGCCTTCGACGACGCAGTAGATCGTCGCGTCGGTGCTGCGATACGTGCGGCCGTCGAAGCCGGCCGGCAGGAACTGCATGAAGGTCGCGATCGTCGGCATCGGCCAGCCGCCCGTCGCGGGGTTCACGTAGCGCAGCTTCACGCCGTCCCATGCGTCGAGTTCGCCGTTGCGGTACAGCGCATCGAGCGCGTCGCGGGTCCGCGCATACGGGTAGCTGAACACGGGCGACGTCGGGTCGCTCACGCGATGCCGCACCGGCACCATGTTGTGGCCGAAGCGCGCGAAGCTGTCGCCTTCCGCGCGGCTGACGGGCTGCTCGGCCTGCGGATAGTTCTCCGCGAAACCCGCGTCGAGGTTGCCGACCAGCGGGATGTCGAGACCGTCGAGCCACACGACCGGCTCGCCGCCGTCTTCAACGGACGGATTGCCGTGGTCGTGCCACGCCCACGACGGCGTGATGATGAAATCGCCCGGACGCATCGTCGTGCGCTCGCCGTTCACCGCGGTCCACGCGCCCTTGCCTTCGACGATGAAGCGCAGCGCCGACTGCGTATGCCGGTGGCTCGGCGCGATCTCGCCCGGCAGGATCAGCTGCAGGCCCGCGTACAGCGTCGGCGTCATGCTCGACTTGCCGGGCAACCCCGGGTTCTCCAGCACCAGCACGCGGCGCACGGCCTCTTCCGCGCTGATCACGCTGCCCGCCTGCATCACCAGGCCGCGCACCTGTGCGTACTTCCAGATCGCGGCCTGCGCGGCCGACTGCGGTGTTTTCGGCACGAGGTTGTGCAGCGATTCCCACAACGGCGCGAGACGCTGGTCGGCGATCCGGGCGTAGTAGTCGGCGCGGGACAGATCCGGGTGGCGGCGGGTCATGATGTCTCCTGGGGCGGCCGATCGGGTCGGCGCTGTGTCGGGGCGGGGACCGCGCGCTGCAGTCCGTTAGCGAATTTATATTCGACGCAGGCATACCCGGTAAAATGGCGAAATCATCTAATTCATATGATTTCGGATATACCTTCCGGCACGGAGCATGGGATGGACTGGACCTACCGGCTGCGATTGCGGCATCTGCAAGTGCTGCTGAGCCTGGCCAGCACGGGCAACCTGAGCCAGTCGGCGGCGGCGCTCGCGACCACGCAGCCCGCGCTGTCGAAATGGCTGAAGGAGCTGGAGGAGGATGTCGGCCTGCCGCTGTTCGAGCGGCACGCGCGCGGCTTGCGGCCGACGGCCTACGGCGACGCGCTGATCGAGCATGCACGCCGCGTCGAGGCGCAGCTCGATGTCGCCCGCGACGACATGGCCGCACTGCGCGAAGGCGGCAGCGGCCTGGTGACGATCGGCACGTCGGGCGTCGCGGCCGCCGATACAGTGCCGCTCGCGGTGTCGCAACTGCTGAAGCGGATGCCGCGCGCGCAGGTGCGGCTGGCCGAAAGCACGATGAACCAGCTGATGCCTCAGCTGGCGCGCGGCGAGCTGGATATCGTCGTCGGCCGTTCCGGGTCCGCGTCCGTCGATCCGCACCTGCACGCCGAAGCGCTGTACGCCGATCCGGTGGTGTTCGTCGCGCGGCCCGATCATCCGCTCGCCGGCGCGGCATCGGTGGGCTGGGACGAGGTGCTCGCCTGTTCGTGGATCGTCTGGCCGTCCGGCACGCCCGTGCACAATGCGCTGCAGGTCGCGCTGACAGCCGCCGGCCGCGTGCAGCCGCCGCACTGCGTGGAATCGAATTCGTCGATCCTGAATCTCACGCTGCTGAACAACACCGACCTGCTGGGCGTCGCGTCGCATCGTGCCGCGCGGCGCTTCGAGCAATTGAACGCGATCCGCATCCTGCCGATGCAGCTCGAGGGCCAGGGCGCGGTGTCGATCTACTGGCACCCGGACAGCGCGAATCGCGCGGCCGTGGCCGCCGCGATCGAGTGCCTGCGTGCCTGTGCGGCTCCACAGGTGGGCGGATGGGAGAAAGTGAAGGTGGATTGAGCGGTGAGGCGGCCCGGCAGGAACCAGGCCGCGTCACCGTGGCGCGTCAGGCGCCGTCGCAGGACGCCGGGTCGTCCAGCATCAGCGTGCCGACCCGCGCGGGCACGAGCGGCGTGCGCGGCACCGGCGGCGTCCAGCCGAACAGCGCTTGCGCGGCCGCGCCGCACACGCGGCCCTGGCATGCGCCCATCCCGCAGCGCGTCTGCAGCTTCGCGGCCGTCCAGCCCGACGCCGGCGCGACCGCGTCTGTGACCGCGCCGAAGCGCACGTCTTCGCACCGGCACAGCAGCGTATCGGGCCGCGCGAGCCGGCGGATCGGCTCGCGAATCGCAAAGCGCTCGCGCACCGCGTCCGCGAAGGCCTGCCAGTGCGCACGCCGCGCAACCAGCGCGGCCAGCGGCGCCGTCTGCCCGGTGGCCGCGTAGCCGGCGATCTCGCCTTCGACCATCGCCAGCTCGCTGCCGCCGACACCCGTGCACTCGCCCGCCGCGAAATAGCCGTCGCGGCTCGTGCGCTGATGCGCATCGACCGCGACCGCGCCGTTCTCGATCCGGCAGCCGAGATGGCTCGGCAGCACGGTGTTCGGCACGAGGCCGAAGCCGCACGCGAGCCGGTCGCAGCCGACCTCGAACTCGCGCTCGCCCTGCCGGATCCGCACGCGTTCGAGCCGCTTGTCGCCGAACGCTTCGACGACGTACGCGTCGGCCCGGTAAGCGGCCGTGACGAGCTTCGCGGCCTGCGCGAGCTTCGACGGCCAGCGCCACAGCCGCGCGCCGAAGCCGGCGACATCGCGCCACGCGGCCTGTTCGAGCACGTGCGACACCTGCGCGCCGGCCTGACGGGCCGTCGCCGCGCTCGCGAGCAGCAGCGGGCCGCTGCCTGCGATGACCGTACGCTGTCCGCGCACGTCGAGCCCGTACTTGATCAGCGCCTGCAGGCCGCCCGCGCCGGTCACGCCCGGCAGCGTCCAGCCCGGAAACGGCAGCAGCAGCTCGCGCGCGCCGCAGCAAAGAATCAGCGTGCGGAATTCGAGCAGAAACCCGCGTTCGTCGTCCTCGAGCAGCAGCGTGCCCGGCTGCGTCTCGGCAACGATGCGCGTGGACGCGAGATGCGTGACGTTCGGCTGCCGCAGTGCTGCAAGACGTTCCGCCGCGGCCGGCACCGGCGTCGCGTTGGCCGCCTGGCGCCAGATCTGCCCGCCCGCGCGCGGGTTGTCGTCGACGATCGCGATCGTGGCGCCGCTTCGTGCGGCGGCGCGCGCGGCCGACAGCCCGGCCGGCCCCGCACCGACGATCGCGACCTCGACGCTCAGTCGTTCCTGTTTCGCCGTGCTCATCGCGTCCGCTCCACCTGCATCCCGTCGCGGCACAGCGTCTGGCAAGCCAGACGGCGACGACCGTCGATCGTCATCCTGCACTCCTGGCAGATGCCCATCCCGCAAAACGGCGCGCGCGCCGCACCCGTGCACGACATGCGCGTCGTGTCGTCGCCGCTCGCCGCGATGGCCGCCGCGACGGTCGCGCCGTCGGCCACCGTCAGCGCGCGGCCGTCCAGATGAATGATCATGTCAGCCTCCGCCAAGCCGCCCCAAGGCGGCTGACCACCCCCGCGGGGGGTGCCTTGCATGGGACCGGAGCAAGCGCTGAAGCACCAACTCCGGTCGACAGCGAACAAAGTGAGCGTGGGGGTCGTTTCATGTCAGCGCTCCGGCTACGGGGGACGTCGTCAGGAAACGTCCCGGCAAATACGGTTCGATGTCGATCGGCGGCTGCTCGCCGGTCATCAGCGCGGCGACGAGCCGCGCACTGCCCGGCGCGGTCGTCACGCCGAGCCCTTCGTGTCCGACCGCGAGCCACACGCCCGGCCGCGCCGGATGTTCGCCGAGCAGCGGCAGGCCGTCGGGGCTCGCGCAACGAAAGCCCGTCCACGCGCGGATCGCGTTCAGGTCGGCCAGATCCGGCAGATAGCCGACCGCGCGGCGCAGCATGCGCGCGAGCACCGGCGGCTCGATGCGCGCGTCTTCCGTATCGAACTGGCGCGACGAGCCGATCAGCAGCTGGCCGGTGGGCCGCGGCTGCACGTTGAACGCGACCGACGTGCCGTCGCTCGCATGCGCGCTCGCGGCGTAGCCGAGCTCGACGAGCTGGTGCGCCACCTGGCCCGGATAGCGGTCGGTAATCAGCAGATGGCCCTTCTTCGGACGCAGCGGCAACTCGGGCAACAACGTGCGCGCGGCGACGCCGTTCGCGACGACGACGCGCTGCGCGCGCAGCGTGTCGCCGCTCGCGAGCGTCACGCTCGGGCCGTCGACGGCCACCGCGCGGTCGCGCCGCAACGTGATGTCCGGCACACGCTGCAACAGCCAGCTCGCGGCGACGGGCGCATAGAGAATCGCGTCGCCGGGAATCTTCAGCGCGCCGCCGAGACCGGCGCGCAGCATCGGCTCGAGGTACGCGAGCGTCGCCGCATCGATCAGTTCGCCCGCGACGCCGTGGGCAGCGAGCGTCGCCTGCTTCGCGCGCGCGAGATCCATCTCGTGGGCATCCGCCGCGAGCCAAAGCGTGCCGCAGTTCCGGTACGCGCAGCCTTCCGGCATCTCGCCGGCGAGCGCGCGCCACAGCTCGATCGAGTAATGACTCAGCGCGAGCTCCGCCGCGTTGTCGTCCATCGCGACGAGGTGCCCCATGCCGGCGCCGGTCGCGCCGCCGCTCGCGTCGTCGACGACGAGCACGCGCAGCCCGCGCCGCGCGAGTTCATGCGCGCACGCGGCGCCGACGATGCCGGCGCCGATCACGACGACGTCGGTGCTGGTTTCGCTCACGACACGATGCCCCAGCCGAACGGATCGTCTTCCTGGATCAGCAGCGTCGCTTCCGCGCTCAGGTGCGCGCTGCCGCGGATCGTCGGCACGATACCGCCGTCGGCCTGCACATAGCTTGCGTGGAACACGCTGCCGATCACGCTCGCCTGGCGCCACACGACGCCCGGTTCGAGCTTGCCGTCAGCCGCGAGGCACGCGAGCTTCGCGCTCGTGCCGGTGCCGCAAGGCGAGCGGTCGTACGCGTGGCCGGGACACAGAACGAAGCTGCGGCTGTCGTGTTCGGGATCGTCCGCGAACAGTTCGATATGGTCGATCTCGCCGCCGTTCGCACCGGTGATTCCCGCGCGCTCGAGCCCCGCACGCACCGCGGACGAATAGGCGGTCAACGCCGCGACGTTGTCGCCGGCCACGCGCTGGCCGTGATCGCTGATCAGGAAGAACCAGTTGCCGCCCCACGCGACGTCGCCCTTCACGGGGCCGTAACCCGGCACGTCGACCTCGACGCCCTTCGCATGGCGATACGCGAGCACGTTGCGCACGCTCACCGACAGGTCGTCGTGCAGTGTCGCCTCGACGGTGCCGACCGGCGTTTCGATCTTGTGCACGCCCGGCGCGATGCGGCCCATGTGATGCAGCGTGCGCACGACGCCGATCGTACCGTGCCCGCACATCCCGAGATAGCCGCTGTTGTTGAAGAAGATCACGCCGGCCGCCGCTTCCGGCGACACCGGCTCGCACAGCAGCGCGCCGACCAGCACGTCGCTGCCGCGCGGCTCGAGGATGCACGCGGTGCGGTAGCGATCGTGCTCGCGCGCGAGCACGTCGCGACGCTCGGCCATCGTGCCGTTGCCGAGCGCCGGAAAACCGGACACGACGAGCCGCGTGGGTTCGCCGCCGGTGTGCGAATCGATGATCTGGATGCGCTTCATCATCAGCCGTCCGAAGTGGGGAAAGGAGCATAGCTTCCTCCGTCGCGCGTCCGTCCGCTTGTGGCTTTTCGATGAAGGCGGCGACGAAATCGGCATAGTGCGGAGCACCTTTCGGAACCCTTCCGGCCGCTGTGCCGATTTCGTCATTTTGCTCCGCGATACGACTCAAGCGTGACGGGCGTTTGCACGGCGATACTGGTTGCACGTCGACGCGCATGTCGCGGCCGATACGCAGCAGGAGATTGCAGTGAGCCGAAACGCCATCCGGCGGGCGGGGTGTTCGCCGCCGTCAACCACCGGTTCGTACCGCGCGCTTCCATTGCGTTCGACACCGCGCACCGCGCCGAAACGGCCCCGGTAAACCGCTGACCGACTGCCCTGCGGCGGGAAGCGGCTTCCCCGCCGTTGCATCGCCGCTGCCGGTCGGTCATGGCCAAGACGGGCCCGTTCGCCGCCGCGCCACCGCGCGCCGCGCATCGACGGTCCGACGGCCGCCCGCTCGTTCGAACCGGTCGCACGCCGGCCGGCAGGCGCCGCGCCGCTGCTCCGTCGGAGCGCGGTGCAGGACTGCCTGCCCCAATATTTCCCAGGAGACAAACCCATGCCAGGCCAAGGCAACACTCACCCGTCCGTCCCGCTTTCCCGTTCCGTGCCCGCCGACGGCGGTCACGGCAAATTCAAGAAACAGCTGTCGCTGACCGACCTCACGTTCATCGGCCTCGGTGCGATCTTCGGTTCGGGTTGGCTGTTCGCCGCGAGCCACGTGTCGACGATCGCCGGCCCGGCCGGCATCTTCTCGTGGCTGCTGGGCGGCTTCGCGGTGCTGCTGCTCGGCATCGTCTACTGCGAACTCGGCGCCGCGCTGCCGCGCGCGGGCGGCGTGGTCCGCTACCCGGTGTTCTCGCACGGCCCGCTGCTCGGCTACCTGATGGGGTTCATCACGCTGATCGCGTTTTCGAGCCTGATCGCGATCGAGGTGGTCGCCGCGCGCCAGTACGCGGCCGCGTGGTTCCCGGGCCTGACGCAGACCGGGTCGAGCGATCCGACGACGCTCGGCTGGCTCGTGCAGGCCGCGCTGCTGTGCTTCTTCTTTTATCTGAACTATTCGAGCGTGAAGACGTTCGCGAAGGCGAACAACATCATCAGCGTGTTCAAGTTCGTCGTGCCGCTGTCGGTGATCGCGGTGCTGTTCACCTTCTTCAAGCCCGCGAACCTGACCACGCACGGCTTCGCGCCGTTCGGCATGCCGGGCATCGAGATGGCCGTGTCGGCCGGCGGCATCATCTTCGCGTATCTCGGCCTCACGCCGATCGTGTCGGTCGCGAGCGAAGTGCGCAATCCGCAGCGCACGATCCCGATCGCGCTGATCCTGTCGATCCTGCTGTCGACGCTGATCTACGTGCTGCTGCAGCTCGCGTTCATCGGCAGCATCCCGACCGACATGCTCGCCGCCGGCTGGCACGACGTCAGCAAGGCATTCTCGCTGCCGTACCGCGACATCGCGCTCGCGCTCGGCGTCGGCTGGCTCGCGGTGATGGTCGTGGCCGACGCGATGATCTCGCCGAGCGGCTGCGGCAACATCTACATGAACGCGACGCCGCGCGTCGTCTACGGCTGGGCGAAGACGGGCACGTTCTTCAAGGTATTCACGCGCGTCGACGAAGCGTCGGGCATCCCGCGCGCGGGCCTGTGGCTGACGTTCGGCCTCGCGATCTTCTGGACGATGCCGTTCCCGTCGTGGGAAGCACTGATCAACATCGTGTCGGCCGCGCTCGTGCTCAGCTACGCGGTCGCGCCCGTGTCGGTCGCCGCGCTGCGCCGCACCGCGCCCGGCCTGCCGCGGCCGTTCCGCGCGGTCGCGTTCGGCATCACCGGGCCCGCGTCGTTCGTGATCGCCGCGCTGATCGTCTACTGGTCGGGCTGGAGCACGGTGTCCTGGCTGCTCGGCCTGCAGATCGCGATGTTCGTGATCTATCTCGCCTGCCGCCGCTGGGTGCCGACCGCGCACCTGAGCCTCGCCGAGCAGGTGCGCTCGTCCGCGTGGCTGATCGCGTTCTACGCGGCGATGATCGTGCTGTCGTATTTCGGCGGCTTCGGCGGCACCGGCCAGCTCGCGCATCCGTACGACACGGCCGTCGTCGCGGCCGCCGCGCTCGTCATCTATTACTGGGGCGCCAACACCGGCGTCCGCTCCGACAAGCTGCAGCTCGAAGACGACGAAGACTTACACCCACACGTTTCCCCTTCCCACTCCGGCCGGGCGCATCACGCCCGGCCCCGCATTGTTCGAGGAAAACCATGCAACTCACAGGTCAGCTCCTGATCGGCCAGTCGGCCATTGCCGGACGGAACGGCACCCTCCACGCGATCGCCGCCGCGACGGGCGAAACGCTCGAACCCGCATTCGGCGGCGCGAGCCTGCACGACCTGGAGGCGGCCTGCGCGCTCGCCGACGATGCATTCGATACGTATCGCGAAACGAGCCCCGAGCAGCGCGCCGCGTTTCTCGACGCGATCGGCCGCAACATCGTCGCGCTCGGCGACGACCTGATCGAGCGCTGCGTGACCGAAACAGGCCTGCCGCGCGCGCGCATCGAAGGCGAACGCGGCCGCACGGTCGGCCAGCTCGCGCTGTTCGCGTCGCTCGTGCGCGACGGCGGCTATATCGATGCGCGCATCGATCCGGCCCGCCCGGACCGCAAGCCGCTGCCGCGCGTCGACCTGCGTCTGCGCAACGTCGCGATCGGGCCGGTCGCCGTGTTCGGCGCATCGAACTTCCCGCTCGCGTTCTCGGTCGCCGGCGGCGATACCGCATCGGCGCTCGCGGCCGGCTGCCCCGTGATCGTCAAGGCGCATTCCGCGCATCCGGGCACGTCCGAGCTCGTCGGCCGCGCGATCCAGCAGGCCGTGCGCGAATGCGGGCTGCCGGCCGGCGTGTTCTCGCTGCTGTTCGACGCGTCGCGTGAAATCGGCCAGGCGCTCGTCGCGGACCCGCGCATCAAGGCCGTCGGCTTCACCGGCTCGCGCCGCGGCGGCGTCGCGCTGATGAACATCGCGGCCGCGCGCCACGAGCCGATTCCGGTCTACGCGGAAATGAGTTCGATCAATCCGGTGCTGCTGTTCCCGGCCGCGCTCGACGCGCGCCACGACACGATCGCGCCGCAGTTCGTCGCATCGCTCGCGCTCGGCGCCGGCCAGTTCTGCACGAATCCGGGGCTCGTGCTCGCCGTCGACGGTCCCGCGCTGCGCGCGTTCGAAGCCGCCGCGGCCACCGCCGTGCAGGCGACCGCCGCGCAGACGATGCTCACCCCGCACATCCACGCGAGCTATGCGCAAGGCGTGGCCGCGCTGCGCGCGCACGACGCGGTCGAGCTGCTCGCCGAAGGCGTCGAAGGCGGCCGCTACCAGGCACGCGCGGCACTGTTCGCGACGTCGGCCGACGCGTTCATCGCGCACCCGGAACTGCGCGACGAAGTGTTCGGCCCCGCATCGCTGATCGTGCGCTGCCCGGACGCCGACACGCTGCATCGCGTGCTGAAGTCGCTGGAAGGCCAGTTGACGATCGCCGCGCATCTCGCCGACGGCGACGCCGCGCTGTTCGCCGCACTGCGCCCGACGCTCGAGCGCAAGGCCGGCCGCATTCTCGTCAACGGCTTCGGCACCGGCGTCGAGGTCGGTCACGCGATGGTGCACGGCGGCCCTTTCCCGGCCACGTCCGACACGCGCACGACGTCGGTCGGCGCGCGCGCGATCGAGCGCTTCCTGCGCCCCGTGTCGTACCAGGACGTGCCCGACGCACTGCTGCCCGACGCGGTCCGTAACGGCAATCCGCTGAACGTGCCGCAACGCATCGACGGCGTGCCGGCGCCGCGGGAATCGCGCGATGTCTGAGCCGCTCGCCGAAGTCGTCCTGTCGCTCGATGAGGTTTACGCCCTCGCGCTGCGCGTGCTGACCTACAACGGGATGTCGGATGCGCACGCGCACGCGATCGCGCGCGTGATCACGCAGGGCCAGCGCGACGAGTGCCATTCGCACGGCGTGTACCGGCTGCTCGTGTGCGTGCGCTCGCTGAAGAAAGGCAAGGTCGATCCGCAGGCCGTGCCGACGCTGCGCCGGCTGTCGTCGTCGATCGTGGCGGTCGACGCGCATCGCGGCTTCTCGCTGCTGAGCTTCGAAACCGGCCTGCCGGTGCTCGTCGAGATGGCGAGGCAGCACGGGATCGCCGCGATGGTGATCAACCGCTGCTATCACTTCTCGGCGCTGTGGCCCGAGGTCGAGGCGATCGCGGCCGAAGGGCTCGCCGGCATCGCGATGAACCCGAGCCACAGCTGGGTCGCGCCGGAAGGCGGGCGTGAACCGGTGTTCGGCACCAACCCGATCGCGTTCGCGTGGCCGCGGCCGGGCGGCGTGCCGTTCGTGTTCGACTTCGCGACGAGCGCGATCGCGCGCGGCGACATCGAGCTGCACGCGAAACTCGGCAAACCGATCCCGCCGGACTGGGCGATCGATGCCGACGGCCGGCCGACCACCGATCCGAAGGCCGCGCTGCAGGGCGCGATGCGCACGTTCGGCGGCCACAAGGGCTCGGCGCTCGCGGCAATGGTCGAGCTGCTCGGCGGCGCGCTGATCGGCGACATGACGAGCCAGGAGTCGATGGACTTCGACGAAGGCGTCGGCGCGACGCCGTGCCACGGCGAACTCGTGATCGCGCTCGATCCGAAGGTGTTCCTCGGCGACGAGCTCGACGCGGGGCTCGCGCGCGGCGAGCGGATGTTCGCGTCGATCACCGGCCAGGGCGCGCGGCTGCCGTCGCAGCGGCGCTTCGATGCGCGTGCGCGCAGCATCGCGCACGGCGTGCGGATTCCGAAGCCGTTGTACGACGAAATCCTGGCGCTGCTCGACTGACGCGCGGCAGCGGACGGCATGGCGCGGCATCATCGCCGGCAAGACGGGGATGATGCCGCTGCCGGGCTCCGCCGGTGAGCGCCTGCTTCTGACTTCGCGCGTTGGCGGCGTCCGCCATTCCGCCATTCCGCCATTCCACCTTCGCGGCCTCGCGCCGCGCCTTGTGCGCCTCGTTCGCCTCGGTTGCCCACTCGCGCGCGCCGCCCCACCCGCGTCAGCCGGCCTGCCCCGCGCCCGCCGCCCGCCCGGCGGCTGTGGGATAATCGTCGGGTTTGCCCAGGGCGCAGCTCAAGAGGTTGTTCGCACGGGCGCGCGAGAGGCCTTTATTCCCGTGCCTCCACCCTTTTCCGCGATATTTCTTCAGCCATCACAATGCCCACATACCGTTCCAAAACCTCCACCGCCGGCCGCAACATGGCAGGTGCGCGCTCGCTGTGGCGCGCCACCGGCATGAAAGACGACGATTTCTCGAAGCCGATCATCGCGGTCGTCAACTCGTTCACGCAATTCGTGCCCGGACACGTGCACCTGAAGGATCTCGGCCAGCTCGTCGCGCGCGAGATCGAAGCCGCGGGCGGCGTCGCGAAGGAATTCAACACGATCGCGGTCGACGACGGCATCGCGATGGGCCACGACGGCATGCTGTACTCGCTGCCGAGCCGCGACATCATCGCCGACTCGGTCGAATACATGGTGAACGCGCACTGCGCGGACGCGATGGTCTGCATCTCGAACTGCGACAAGATCACGCCGGGGATGCTGATGGCCGCGATGCGCCTGAACATTCCGGTGATCTTCGTGTCGGGCGGCCCGATGGAAGCCGGCAAGACGCGTCTCGCGAACCCCGTCACCAAGGCCATCGAACTGAAGAAGCTCGACCTCGTCGACGCGATGGTGATCGCGGCCGACCAGTCGTATTCGGATGCGGACGTCGCCGAAGTCGAACGCTCGGCGTGCCCGACCTGCGGCTCGTGCTCGGGCATGTTCACCGCGAACTCGATGAACTGCCTGACCGAAGCGCTCGGCCTGTCGCTGCCCGGCAACGGCACGGTCGTCGCGACGCACGCCGATCGCGAGCAGCTGTTCAAGCGCGCCGGCCGCCGCATCGTCGAACTCACGCGCCAGCACTACGAGCAGGACGACATGCGCGTGCTGCCGCGCTCGGTCGGCTTCAAGGCGTTCGAGAACGCGATGACGCTCGACATCGCGATGGGCGGTTCGACCAACACGATCCTGCACCTGCTCGCGATCGCGCAGGAAGCCGGCATCGACTTCACGATGAAGGACATCGATCGTCTGTCGCGCAGCGTGCCGCAGCTGTGCAAGGTTGCGCCGAACACGAACAAGTACCACATCGAGGACGTGCACCGCGCCGGCGGCATCATGGCGATCCTCGGCGAGCTCGACCGCGCCGGCAAGCTGCACACCGACGTGCCGACCGTGCATGCGCCGACGCTGAAGGACGCGCTCGACCAGTGGGACATCGTCCGCACGGAAGACGAAGCGGTCCGCACGTTCTATCTGGCCGGCCCGGCCGGGATCCCGACGCAGGTCGCGTTCAGCCAGAACACGCGCTGGCCGAGCCTCGACCTCGATCGCGCCGAAGGCTGCATCCGCTCGTACGAGCATGCGTTCTCGAAGGAAGGCGGCCTCGCGGTGCTGACGGGCAACATCGCGCTCGACGGCTGCGTGGTGAAGACGGCCGGCGTCGATGAAAGCATCCTCGTGTTCGAAGGCTCGGCGCACGTGACCGAATCTCAGGACGAAGCGGTCGAGAACATCCTGAACGACAAGGTCAAGGCCGGCGACGTGGTGATCGTGCGCTACGAAGGCCCGAAGGGCGGCCCCGGCATGCAGGAAATGCTGTACCCGACGAGCTACATCAAGTCGAAGGGCCTCGGCAAGGCATGCGCGCTGCTGACGGACGGCCGCTTCTCGGGCGGCACGTCGGGCCTGTCGATCGGTCACTGCTCGCCGGAAGCGGCAGCGGGCGGCGCGATCGGCCTCGTGCGCGACGGCGACAAGATCCGCATCGACATTCCGAACCGCACGATCAACGTGCTGGTATCGGACGAGGAACTCGCGCGCCGCCGCGACGAGCAGAACGCGAAGGGGTGGAAGCCCGCGCAACCGCGTCCGCGCAAGGTGTCCGCGGCGCTGAAGGCGTATGCGAAGCTCGTGATGTCGGCCGACAAGGGCGCCGTGCGCGACCTGTCGCTGCTCGACGACTGACGCACGGCGACGCGCCGCTCGAACGGCCCCTCGGCGCCCGTTAGAGAAGCCGCTCTCCGGAGCGGCTTTTTTTCTTCCGGCGCCGGGCTCGGCCCCGTCGATCAACGGCGGTATTCATCGCTGCGGGCACCGCCACCGCCGCCGCCATGGCCGCCGTTGTTGTTGCCGCCCCCTTGCGACCGGCCACCGTAACCGCCGCCCGGATTGCCCTGCGGCGGCATCATCCGCGGCGCGGCGCCCTGCGGGGGCGCGGGATGCACGGCGGCCGCCGGCGGCCGCGCATTGGCGCCGGGGCCGGGCATCGGCGCGGGCCCAGGTACGGGCGC
>NZ_CABVPL010000023.1 GCF_902499045.1 Burkholderia latens
GGGCCGCTCCAGCCGCCGCGCGTGGCCGACGGCCGCGGGTCATGCTGCGCGGGCGGCGCAGGCGGCACACCGCCCGGCGCACGCTGTATCGGGCCGCCCGGTTGCGGGTGCCCGTATGCGGGCGGCATGCCGCCGGGGCCGATGCGCGGCTCCGCGCGCCGCTCCCAGCGGTCGCGATCGTGAAACCACGGCCGGTTGCGGTAATAGCGGTCCCAGTACGCGCCGATCGCGAACCCGGTCACCGGCACGCCGATGATCGCGCCGTACTCGAGCAGCGGCACGTAGCTCCCCTGATACGGATAGTCGAGCTGCTGCGCGTCGATCCAGCCGCGTACGCCCGGCAGCGCGACATCGCACCACGAGTAGTCGCTGAGGCAGCCGAACACGTCGAGCGCGGTGCCCGGCGGAATTTCCGCGACGACCGGATAGTCGGGTGCCGGCCCCGCATAGAGCTCGGCTCCCGAGTTCGTGTAGGCGCTGCGCTGCGCGTCGGCAACGCCCGGTACGGCGGCCATGCCGAACAGCACGACGCACAGACTTCGGATGATGGTGTTGCTCATGGTGCTCTCCCGCGCGGTGCCGCCGCGCGTCCGTCAGTGTCGATGGCCGCCGCCCCAGTGTCCCCCGCCCCAGTGGCCGCCGCCCCACGGACGATGCCAGTACCCGCCGCGGTATCCGCCGCCCCAATGCCCCCAGAAGCCGAGGCCGATCGTGACGGGCGGCCCGTACCAGGCCGGGTAGTACGCGGGATAGTACGCCGGGTAAGGCACGTAGACGGGAGCGGCATAAACGGCAGCCGGCGCATACGCATAATCGTCGGCGGTCGGCGGCAGGGCAGCCGCGGCGGACGGTGCCGACGCAGCCGAAGCCGCGCTGGCCGGCGCCGCCGGGATCTCGCGCTGCGACAACGTGGCAGGCACGGGCGCGTAATACGGTACATAGCCGTAAGGGCCCGTGTAATAGCAGCCGCTCAGCGCCAGCGTCGCCAGCACGATGGCGGCAGGCCTCGCGGCGGAAATCGGATTCATCTCGTAGCTCCGCAGGAATGCGCTGCACCGCATGGCGCGCGCCTGACTGTAGCTTACGTCCACTGCATATTTCCGCGGGTTTGATCGGTTACTTTTTGTTTCCGCGCGGCAGCGGCGTCGCAGGGGCCGCGCAGGCACGCGGCATGCTTCGGCGTCTGCCGCGCCGGCGTTGAAGTTGGCGCATTCGCCCTCACGTTGAATATCGAGTCAGGCTGACCGGCGCGGACGGGTGTTCGCGGCCCCCGGCGGCCTGAAACCCGCGGGCTTCGGCCCGCCCAGACAGGAACGCGGCTCACGCCGCCATCGACATGACTACGCCACGCCCCACGCTTCGGGCGGACACGCCCCTCGATCCGATCATCCAGCTGCTGGCGCTCGCCGGCGAACAGGGTTATCTGACGCACGCCGATCTCGTCGACGCGCTGCCGCCGGAAAGCGACGGCCCCGACGCGCTGGACGTCGTGCGCGCCGCGCTCGCGGACATCGGCATCGCCGTGCTCGACGAGCCGCCCGAGCCGGTGCCGTTCGCGGGTGCGGCGCCAGTCGACGTCGATCGCGACACGCTCGACGAAGGCCGCGCGCTCCTGGGCGACCTCGCGCGCGGCACGAGCGCATCGACCGATCCGCTCGCGCTCTACATGCGGCGCATCCATGCGGTGCCGCTGCTCAAGCGCGAGGACGAAATCGTGCTCGCCCGCGAAATCGAAACGGGCCGCCATCAGATCCTGCATGCGCTCGCCGGATATCCGGCCGCGGTCGACACTCTGCTCGCACGCCGCGGCGCCACGGGTGCATCCGGCGCGGGCGGCGACGAAGGCGACGCCGTCGACGGCGGAGAAGACGACACGCTGCCGTCCCCCGCGCGCGACGATGCGCTGCAGGCCGCGGTCGCGACCGTGCGCCGAGCGCTGCACGCGCACGGCTGCCGCTCGGACGAATACCGCGACGCGCGCAACCAGCTGGCCGCTCTGCTCGGCTCGCTCCCGTGGGTCGCATCGGCCGTCGACGACGCGAGCCGCGTCGTGCGCGCGCTCGCGGCCGCACCGGTCGGCGCCGCTGCCGTCACCGGCGGCGACGACGCGTGCTTCGACTCGGTCGCACGCCGCGCGCTCGGCGCCGCGTTGAGCGACGGCCAGCAAAAGGTGCGCGACGGCACGCGCGCGATGCTCGAAGCGAACCTGCGGCTCGTGCTGTCGATCGCGCGCAAGTACCTGAACCGCGGCGTCGACCTGCCCGACCTCGTGCAGGACGGCTGTCTCGGCCTGATGCGCGCGATCGAGAAATTCGAATACCGGCGCGGTTTCAAGTTCTCGACGTACGCGACCTGGTGGATCCGCCAGGCGGTCGCGCGCGCGGTGGCCGACCGCTCGCGCACGATCCGCGTACCGGTGCACGTCGGCGACCAGTACCAGCGCGTACAGCGGCACGCGCTGCGGTTCCGCCAGCGCACCGGCCGCCGCGCGACGCCGGCCGAGCTGGCGGCCGAAACCGGCCTCGCCGAGGACAAGCTGCGCGCGGTGCTCGCGCTGCCGGCCGAACCGCTGTCGCTCGACACGCCGCTACCCGACGCGGATGCCGGCCTCGTCGACCTGATCGAGGACCAGGCGTCGGCCAGCCCGTTCGAGCGTCTCGCGGACACGCGGATGCGCGAATGCGTGTCGTCGCTGCTGCGGACGGTCACGCCGGCCGAAGCCAACGTGCTGCGCCGGCGGTTCGGCCTCGGCGGCGCGGAGCCCGACACCTACGATGCGATCGCGCAGGACGCGGGAATGTCGCGCGAGCGCGTGCGGCAGATCGAGAAGCGTGCGCTGGCGACGTTGCGCACGGTAGCCGAGGCCGAGGGCGCGCAGTCGTTCCTCGACGCGTGACGCCCACCGCCACGTTCGTGCCCCATCGCGGGCACGAACGCGCGCGGCCGGTTCCCCCAGGTGCAACGTTTGCCATTGACGCGCATCAAGTTTTGCTCATCGCTTACCGCGACAATGTGCTGAAATGAAAGGTGAAGCGGCGCATCGCGCGCCGCGGCCATTCCGTTTGCGCCTCCTCGGCCCCTCACCATGCAGACGACCTTCAGCCAGACGCACGAGGACAACCGCCGGATCGCGGACTGCCTGCGCGAAGCCGCGCAGCTGCTTGCCGACCAGGGCGCGAATCCCTATCGGGCGGCCGCGTACCGCGTAGCGGCCGACACGATCGAGTCGATCGACGGCGGCATCCGTCCGCTGTTCGACGCGGGTGGCGTCGACGCGCTCGGCGCGCTGCCGCAGATCGGCACCGGCGTCGCGCAAGCGATCGCCGAATTGCTGGTGACGGGGCGCTGGCGCCTGCTCGACCGGCTGCGCGGCGATGCAGAACGCGCGTCCGCGTTCGAAGCCGTGCCGGGCATCGGTCACGCGCTCGCGCTGCGGATTCACGACGAATTGCATATCGACACGCTCGAGGAGCTCGAACGCGCCGCCCGCAACGGCCGGCTCGAAGCGATCGCCGGCGTCGGCCCGCGGCGCGCAGCCGGGATCCGCGCGGCGCTCGACGACGTGCTGGCGCGCCGCCGGCGCTGGCAAGGCCACGCGCGCGACGCCGATCTCGGCACCGAGCCGCCGGTCGAGCTGCTGCTGTACATCGACCGCCTGTACCGCAACAAGGCCGCGGCCGGCGCGCTGCCGATGCTCGTGTCGCGGCGGCTGAACGCGGACGTCAGCGTGTCGCCGCCCGTCATGCACATGACGAAGGGCGGCTGGCATTTCACCGCGCTGTGCCCGTTTCCCGCGCGCGCGCAGGAGTCCGGCCGCACCGCGGACTGGGTCGCGCTCTACTTCTACGATGCGTTGCAGTGCGAGCACCAGCGGACGGTCGTCACCGGCACGCTCGGCTCGCTCGTCGGCAAGCGCATCGTGCGCGGACGTGAAATGGAATGCCGCGTGTATTACGCGGGATGATGCGCGCGGGCCGCAGGCGGCCGCGCCGCGGCGCGTGCTCGACGCTCCGTTGCCCGCGACGGGCCTAAGCGCTTTCCGGCTTCGCGCGGCGCAGCGGATGGCGATGCGCGGCGATTCTGAGCAGCTTCTGGAACGACGGACATTCGAGATGGCGCGGCGCCGGACACACGGCCGCGTGCCGCAGTGCGTCGCGCACCGCGCCCAGGCGACGGATCGTGCGGTCGAGCTCGTCGGCCTTGTCGTCGAGCTTCGCGCGATCGATCGCGGGCCGGCCGTCGGCGCCGAACATCGCGAGGATGTCGTCCAGCGAAAAACCGGCCTCGCGGCCGAGCGCGATCAGCGCAAGCCGCTCCAGCACCGATTCGTCGTACTGGCGGCGCAGCCCGTGACGGCCTGCCGGCACGATCAAGCCCTTTTCTTCGTAATAGCGCAGCGTCGACGCGGGCAATCCCGAGCGGCGCGCGACGTCGGCGATGTCCAGTCGGCTCATCCTTGATCTCAAGTGAACTTGAGGTTGCAAGATAGCCGTTCGACTCTTTCCGCACAAGCCTGGACCGTGATGCCGCTGCCCGCCCCGACCCGTCTTCCGCTGTGCGCGGCCGCCGCGGCCGCTCGCGCCGAAGGCACGCGATGCGCTCCGCCGACTCCCTGTTGCGCATTGCGGTGATCGGCGCGCGCCCGGCGCCGACGACGGGAACGGCGGCGCGAACGCGTCGCGCGCAGCGCGGCCGCTCAGACCTTCATCGTCCCCGTGCGCACATAGCGCTCGTGCCACGACAGCGCCTCGGCGAGCAGGTGCGGCGTGTGCTTGCCGAAGCTCTCGCGCGACGCGCGCTCGAAGTAGTCGTCGAGCATCGGCCGGTAATCGGGATGCGCGCAGGTCGCGATGATCTTGCGCGCGCGCTGCTTCGGCGACAGGCCGCGCAGGTCGGCGAGCCCCTGTTCGGTGACGACCACCGCGACGTCGTGCTCGGTATGGTCGACGTGGCTCGCCATCGGCACGATCCGCGAGATCGCGCCGCCCTTCGCGGTGCTGGCCGACATGAAGCACGACAGATAACCGTTGCGCGCGAAGTCGCCGGAGCCGCCGATGCCGTTCTGGATCTTCGTGCCCATCACGTGCGTCGAATTCACGTTGCCGTAGATGTCGGCCTCGATCATCCCGTTCATCGCGATGCAGCCGAGGCGGCGCACGAGTTCCGGATGGTTGCTGATCTCCTGCGGGCGCAGCAGGATTTTTTCGCGGAACGTCGCGATCTCGTCGGCGAAACGCTGGACGGCGGCCGGGCTCAGCGACAGCGCGGTCGCCGACGCGAAGCTCAGCGTGCCGTCGTCGAGCAGGTCGAGCATGCCGTCCTGGATCACCTCGGTGTACGCGGTCAGGTTCGAGAAGCCGGCCGAGCTCAGCTCCGCGAGCACCGCGTTCGTGATGTTGCCGACGCCCGACTGCAGCGGCAGCAGATTGTCCGGCAGGCGGCCGCGCTTCACTTCGTGGCGCAGGAAGTCGATCAGCTGCAGCGCGATCTGCTTCGACGTCGCGTCCGGCGCGGAGAACGCGTTGCTGCGGTCCGGCGCGTCGGTCTCGACGATCGCGACGATCTTGTCCGCCGGGCAGCGCAGGTACGGCTCGCCGATCCGGTCGTCGCTTTTCGTCAGCGGAATCGGCTTGCGATGCGGCGGCAACGCGGTGCCGTAATAGATGTCGTGCATTCCGTCGAGGCCGAGCGGCTGGCGTGCGTTCACCTCGAGGATCACGTGCTTCGCCCGCTCGAGCCACGTCTTGTTGTTGCCGATCGACGCGGACGGAATCAGCAGACCGTCGTCGCGGATGCCCGCGACTTCGACGATCGCGACGTCCAGCTCGCCGTACAGCCCGAACCACGCGTATTGCGCGACGTGGCTCAGGTGGACGTCCTGGTAGTCGACCTCGCCGCTATTGATCTTGTCGCGCAGCGTCGGGTCGGACTGGTACGGCAGGCGCATCGAGATGCCGTCGGTGCGGGCGAGCGCGCCGTCGAGCTCGGGCGCGGTGGACGCACCGGTCAGCACGTTGATCCGGAAGTCCTCGCCGCGCGCGTGGGCCGCTTCGATGTGGGCGGCGAGCGCTGCCGGCACGGCCTTCGGATAGCCGGAGCCGGTGAAGCCGCTCATCGCGACGGTCATGCCGGGACGGATCAGCGCGGCGGCTTCGTCGGCGGTGCGGACGAGTGAACGCAGCGCGGGAGCAAGGATGCGTGAAGAAGACATGGCAGGTTATCTGACGCTTTTGGTGTGTCGTTGACGTCGCGGGGGGTGTCTCCTGAGCGACGCGAAGCCCTTGGGGCCGCAACGGGCGGCCCGGCACCACAGGCACGGTCGGAGTATCGCAGAGGCAATCGCGGCGAAATGTCTGCCGGTTGCAAAAGATACTTGCAGGTTGCAACGGGTATCGAACGGCCGTTCTGTGACAGGCACGGCGATGGCTCGAATGCACGCGAAAGCCGCGTGAAAGCGAACCGAAGGTCTGCCGCGGTCCATTCGACGAGCGGCTGAACCGGCTGAACGCCAATCGGCCGGCGCCGTTCGTTCCGCATTCACTACGGATCGTCGAACAATCGGCATGCGTCGGGTCGCCCGGAATTGCCGCAGCCGATTGTCATCCGGCCGCGCTTTTTCGGGCCTGATCCACGTCAAGCCGCGCGCACGCGCGAATCGACCGCCGCCCTTGACAGCCGTGTCACGCGAGCCACACTGAACCACGCACGGCCCGCGCGCGAGCGCCGTTTCGCGCGTCCGGTTTGCGACCGGCCGATGCCCGTATTACGCGGTAACACTCCCGCATGTCAGGACATTGATCGAATAAAAAGCAACAAATTACAATTCCGTATATATTTCGCCGATGGACCAAAGAAAAACCGCCACACGTTCCGAACCGCCGTTGCCACGCACCTGGGATGCGCGGCTCGCGCGCTCGCTCGTTCGACCGCTGATCGACACGCCCGTCACCCCGAATCACCTCACCACCGTCCGTCTGCTGATCGGACTCGCCGGCGCCTGGTGCCTTGCGCAAGGCGGCTTCGGCTGGAGCAACGCCGGTGCATTCCTGATCGTGCTGTCGAACTTCGTCGACCACACCGACGGCGAACTCGCGCGGATCAGCGGCAAGACCAGCAAGATCGGTCACTTTTACGACCTCGCGGCCGATGCGCTCGTGACGGTCGCGCTGTTCGTCAGCATGGGCGTCGGCATCGTCGCGCAGGGCGGGCAGATGGCCGTATCGCCGGTGCTGCTCGGCGCGGTGGCCGGTGCCGCCGTCGCGCTGATCTTCTTCCTGCGCATGCGGATCGAATCGATCGCCGGCAAGGCCGGCACCAAGCAGGCGTTCGCCGGCGGCTTCGAGACCGAAGACGTGCTTTACCTGCTGCCGATCGTGACGCTCGTCGACGGCGTCCAGCCGTTCCTGCTCGCGGCGTCGATCGGCGCCCCGCTGTTCGCCGCATGGGTCGTGATCGACTGGTGGCGCATCGTGCGCCGCGGCAGCGCCCCGCGAGCAAACGCCGGGCCGTCCCAAGTTTTCTCGTCCCCTTCGGGGGGCCTGTCGCATAGCGACAGGTCTGGGGGCGCTCAAAGTTCCACTGAAATCCAGGCTTCGAAATGACTTCTAGCACGCGCGACGACTCCGTGCTGAGCCCGGCACGCCCCGCGCCTGCGCGCGCGGCAGCGGCCGATCCCGATCGCACCGTGGCCGACTGTGTCGGCCGTCTCGACGTCGACCGCCTGCGCGGCGACTACACGCGCCAGGGCTCGTTCCTGTATCTCGACGCGTTCCTGCCGGCCGACGCGCACGCGAAGCTCGCGGCGGCGGCCCGCGCGCTGCAGCCGCGCCTGAACCGCAATTACCTGCCCGGCCACAAGCAGGGCGGCAGCGTGAGCCGTCATGCGATCGACGAGCACGCGCCGTACATCGCCGAGCTGTACCGGTCGAAGGCGCTGATCGGCTTCCTCGAGAAGATCACCGGCGACAAGCTGATGCTGTCGCCGGACGACGATCCTCACGCGTACGCGCTCTACTACTACACGAAGCCCGGCGACCACATCGGCTGGCACTACGACACGTCGTACTACGACGGCCGCCGCTACACGCTGCTGATCGGCGTGATCGACGAATCGTCGTGCCGGCTCGACTACGAACTGCATACGCGCAATCCTGACGTGCCCGACGAGCCGGGCTCCGTGCAGATCGCCGACGGCGGCATCGTGCTGTTCGACGGCGACAAGCTGCGCCACCGGATCACGCCGCTCGGCCAGAACGAGACGCGCGTGTCGCTGACGTTCGAATACGTGACCAACCCCGGCATGCGGCCGTGGAAGCGCTTCATCTCGAACATGAAGGACGCGATCGCGTATTTCGGTTTCCGGCAGGTATTCAAGCAGCTGGCCACGCGCCGGCCGAGCGGGTCATGACACGCGCCGGCCTGATCCTGCTGTCCCTCGGTACGGCACTGTTCGTCGCACTGCTCGCGTGGCAGGGCGTCGGCGCGGTCGCGTCGACGTTCCTCGCGGCCGGCTGGGGCCTCGCGCTCGTCGCGGCGTTCCACGTCGTGCCGCTCGTGATCGATGCTTTCGCGATTTCCGTGATGTTCGGCCGTGGCCAGCCGGGCGCCGATCTCGGCAATGCGCTGCGCGCGCGCTGGGTCGGCGAATCGGTGAACAGCCTGCTGCCCGCCGGACAGATCGGCGGCCCGGTGCTGATGGTGCGCCACCTCGCGCAGCGCGGCACGCGGATGGCCGACGCGGCCGCCGTCGTCACGGTCAGCACGACGATGCAGGCGCTCGCGCAGATGGCGTTCGCGCTGATCGGCATCGCCACGTTCAGCGTCTATGCGACGCACGAATCGGTCGCTCACCTGCGCACGCCGGCGCTGATCGCCACCGGCGTGCTCGGCGCTCTCGCCGTCGCGTTCTACACGGCGCAGCGGCGCGGGCTGTTCGGCCGCGGGATGCGCCTCGCGTCGAAGCTGCTCGGGCCGCGCGACTGGTCGTCGCTCGCGACCCGTGCGGATGCGATCGACAACGCGGTCGGCGCGCTGTACCGCGATCGCGCGAAGGTCGCGAAGACCTTCGCGTTGAGCCTCGCCGGCTGGATCGTCGGCACCGCCGAAGTGTGGCTCGCGCTGCACTTTCTCGGGCACCCGGTCAGCTGGCTCGACGCGCTGCTGCTCGAGAGCGTCGGCCAGGCGATCCGCGGTGCGGCGTTCGCGATCCCGGGCTCGCTCGGCGCACAGGAAGGCGGTTATCTGCTGCTCGCGCCGCTGGTCGGCCTGCCGCCCGACGCGGCGCTCGCGCTGTCGCTCGCGAAGCGCGCGCGCGAACTCGCGCTCGGCCTGCCGGGCCTGCTCTATCTGCATTTCAGTGAAAGAAACTGGCAGCGGCGCCACGCGCCGCAGCCGCTCGCCGACTGATCGTTCAGATCGCCGGCTTTTTGGTTGGAGAACCCATGCGAGCCATCATTCTTGCGGCAGGCCTCGGCTTGCGCCTGCAACAACCGCCCGAGGCGCAGTTTCCGAAGTGCCTGCTGCGCTTCGACGACGTGTCGCTGCTCGAGCGCCATCTGCGTGTGCTCGACGCCGCGGGCGTCGATGAAATCGTGCTCGGGCTCGGCTTCCAGCACGAGAAGGTCGAGCAGGAGCTGAAGCGCCTCGGCCGCACCGCCGAGATCGTGATCAACGACCGCTACGACCTCGGCAGCGTGCTGACCGTGCACACCGTCGCCGATGCGATGACGCGCGGCGGCGACGTACTGCTGATGGATGCGGACGTGCTGTACGACGAGAACATCCTGCACGCGCTGATCGCCGATGCCGACAAGGCCGTCGACCGCCTGCTGATCGACCGCGACTTCGAGGCCGGCGACGAGCCCGTCAAGCTGTGCCTGAAGAACGGCGTGCCGGTCGAGCTGCGCAAGCAGCTCGCGGTCGACCTCGACTACGACACGATCGGCGAATCCGTCGGCTTCTTCCGCTTCACCGAAGGCACCGCGCGCCGCCTCGCGGCGATCGTCGCCAGCTACGTCGACAGCGGCCGCGCGAACATGCCGCACGAGGAAGCCGTGCGCGATTTGCTGCTCGAAGGCGGCCATGCGTTCGACGTCGCCGACGTCACCGGTTCGCCGTGGATCGAGATCGACTTCCCGAACGACGTCGCACGCGCGACGCAAGACATTCTCCCCCTGATTCAACGCACTACCGCAGGAGCCGCACGATGAACGCACGCGAACCCAACTTCTCCGAATCGCGCAGCGCACGCCTGCGCCGCATGCTCGTCAGCAGCGAGCTCGAATTCCTGATGGAAGCGCACAACGGGCTGTCCGCGCGCATCGTTCGCGAAGCCGGCTTCAAGGGCATCTGGGCATCGGGCCTCGCGATCTCCGCGCAGTTCGGCGTGCGCGACAACAACGAAGCGAGCTGGACGCAGGTCGTCGACGTGCTCGAATTCATGGCCGATGCGAGCGACCTGCCGATCCTGCTCGACGGCGACACCGGCTACGGCAACTTCAACAACGTGCGCCGCCTCGTGAAGAAGCTCGAGCAGCGCGGCATCGCCGGCGTGTGCATCGAGGACAAGCAGTTCCCGAAGACCAACAGCTTCATCGACGGCGAACGCCAGCCGCTCGCCGAAATCGACGAGTTCTGCGGCAAGATCAAGGCCGGCAAGGATTCGCAGAGCGATCCCGACTTCTCGATCGTCGCGCGCGTCGAGGCGCTGATCGCGGGCTGGGGGATGGACGAGGCGCTGCGCCGCGCGAACGCGTACGCGGAAGCCGGCGCCGATGCGATCCTGATCCACAGCAAGCTGTCGCGCCCGGACGAAATCCTGCAGTTCGCGCGCGAATGGAGCGGCAAGGCGCCGCTCGTGATCGTGCCGACCAAGTACTACAGCACGCCGACCGACGTGTTCCGCCAGGCCGGCATCAGCACCGTGATCTGGGCGAACCACCTGATCCGCGCGTCCGCGTCGGCGATGCAGGCCGTCGCGCGCGAGATTCACGAGAACGAGACGCTGATCAACGTCGAGGACCGCGTCGCATCGGTCAACGAGATCTTCCGCCTGCAGGATGCCGACGAATACTCGGCGGCCGAGCGTATCTACCTGTCGTCGTCGTCGCGCGCGTCGAACGCGGCGGTGGTGCTCGCCGCGAGCCGCGGCAAGGGGCTCGAAGCCGTCACCGAAGATAAACCCAAGGTCATGCTGCCGGTCGCCGGCAAGCCGCTGTTGCGCTGGCTCGTCGACGGCTTCAAGAAGCATGGCGTGAACGACATCACCGTGGTCGGCGGCTATCGCGCCGACGCGATCGACACGTCGGGCATCAAGCTCGTCGTCAACGAGCGCCATGCGCAGACGGGCGAGCTCGCGTCGCTCGCATGCGCGGCCGACCGCCTGACCGGCGACACCGTGATCTCGTACGGCGACCTGCTGTTCCGCAGCTACATCCTGCGCGACCTCGCGGAGAGCGAGGCCGAGTTCAGCGTCGTGGTGGATTCGTCGCTCACGGAGACCAACCAGAGCGTGCGCGACTTCGCGCTCTGTTCGGCCGCGGACGACCGCGGCCTGTTCGGCCAGAAGACGTACCTGCAACGCGTGTCGAGCGACGTTGCCGCCGGCACGCCGCACGGCCGCTGGATCGGCCTGCTGAACGTGCGCGGCGCAGGTGTCGACCGCCTGAAGGCGATGCTTGCAACGCTGCAGGCGCGTCCTGATTTCGACACGCTCGACATTCCGTCGCTGCTGAACGAACTGATCGCCGCCGGCGAGAAGATCGAGGTGCAGTACGTGCACGGCCACTGGCGCGGCGTCAACGATCTCGAGGACTTCCGCCGCGCGGGCGACTTCGCGCACGGCCAGACGCCGCTGTCCGAGCCGGGCGCCGGCAACGGGAGCGCGCAATGATCGAGGCGGCCCAGTTCGTCGAGGCCGCGCGCGAACGCGGCTTCGACTGGTACGCGGGCGTGCCGTGCTCGTACCTGACGCCGTTCATCAACTACGTGCTGCAGGATCCGACGCTGCATTACCTGTCCGCCGCGAACGAAGGCGACGCGGTCGCGCTGATCGCGGGCGCGACGCTCGGCGGCAAGCGCGGGATCGCGATGATGCAGAACTCGGGGCTCGGCAACGCGGTGAGCCCGCTCACGTCGCTCACGTGGACGTTCCGGCTGCCGCAGCTGCTGATCGTCACGTGGCGCGGGCAGCCGGGCGTGCCCGACGAGCCGCAGCACGCGCTGATGGGGCCGATCACGCCGGCGATGCTCGACACGATGGAGATTCCGTGGGAGACGTTCCCGACCGACGCCGAACAGGTCGGCCCGGCGCTCGACCGCGCGATCGCGCACATGGACGCCACCGGCCGCCCGTACGCGCTCGTGATGCAGAAAGGCAGCGTCGCGCCGTATGAACTGAAGGCGAACCCGGCGGCGCCGCCGCGTGCGCACGTCGCCGCGCAGTCGGCGCCACGCGCGGCGTCGCCGGCCGCATGGCCGACCCGCCACGATGCGCTGCAGCGCGTGATCGCGCACACGCCGGTCGATTCGACCGTCGTGCTCGCATCGACCGGCTTCTGCGGCCGCGAACTCTATGCGATCGACGATCGGCCGAACCAGCTGTACATGGTCGGCTCGATGGGCTGCGTGACGCCGCTCGCGCTCGGTCTCGCGCTCGCGCGCCCCGACCTGCGCGTGGTGGCCGTCGACGGCGACGGCGCCGCGCTGATGCGCATGGGCGTGTTCGCGACGCTGGGCACGTACGGCCCGTCGAACCTCACGCACGTACTGCTCGACAACGGTGCGCACGAATCGACGGGCGGCCAGGCGACCGTGTCGCAGCACGTGTCGTTCGCGGGCGTCGCGGCCGCGTGCGGCTATGCGTCGGCCGTCGAAGGCGACACGCTCGACGTGCTCGATGCGGCGCTCGACGCCGCGCATCCGGCGGACGGCGCGCGCTTCGTGCGGCTTGCGATCCGCACGGGCGTGCCCGACGGCCTGCCCCGCCCGACCGTCACGCCGGTCGAGGTCAAGACCCGCCTGATGCGGCATATCGGCGCCGCGCAGACCGAAGCCCACGTTGAAGGAGCCCATTGATGCTGCTGCTGAACCCCGGCCCGGTCACGCTCTCCGAACGCGTGCGCCGCAGCCTGCTGCAACCCGATCTGTGCCATCGCGAAAGCGAATTCTTCGACTTGCAGGATGAAGCGCGTGCGCGCCTCGTCGCCGCGTACGAACTCGATCCGGCCGAATGGGCCGCCGTGCTGATGACGGGCTCGGGCACGGCCGCCGTCGAAAGCATGATCGCGGCGCTCGTGCCGCAAGACGGCAAGCTGCTCGTGATCGAGAACGGCGTGTACGGCGAGCGGATCACGCAGATCGCCACGCAGTACCGGATCGCGCATGACGTGCTGAAGCACGAGTGGATGCAGGCGCCCGACCTCGCGCAGATCGCCGCGCGGCTCGACGCGGGCGGGTATTCGCACGTCGCGGTGATTCATCACGAGACGACGACCGGCCGGCTGAACGATCTCGGTGCGATCGCCGACGTATGCCGCGCGCGCGGCGTGAAGATGCTCGTCGACGGCGTCAGCAGTTTCGGCGCGGAGGCGATCGACTTCGCCGGCGGCGTGATCGACGCGGTCGCCGCGACCGCGAACAAGTGCCTGCACGGCGTGCCGGGCGCGGCGTTCGTGATCGTGCGCCGCAGCGCGCTCGCGAAGGCCGCGAGCCGGACTTACTACCTCGATCTCGGGCGGCTCGCGAAGCTGCGGGATCAGCGCAATACGCCGTTCACGCCGTCCGTGCACGCGTATTACGCGCTCGTCGAGGCGCTGCGCGAGTTCGACGAGGCCGGCGGCTGGCGTGCGCGCCATGCGCATTACAAGGCGCTCGCCGATCAGGCGCAGGCCGGGCTCGCCGCGCGCGGGATGCCGCTGGTGCTGCCGGAGGGGGCGTCGTCGGTCGTGCTGCGCGCGTATCGGCTGCCGCAGGGTGTCACGTACGAAACGCTGCACGACGGGCTGAAGGCGCGCGGCTTCGTGATCTACGCAGGGCAAGGCGGGTTGTCGAAGGAACTGTTCCGGATTTCGACGATGGGCGCGATTCAAGCGGCCGACGTCGAGCGGTTGCTCGACGGGTTCACGGCGTTGACGCAGTAAGCGTCGAGCCCCGCTTCGTCCACGAGAGGCCCGCAAGGGCCTTTCTTCTTTCTTATGCCCAGCTCGAGTTCAACATGATGCTGCACACGTTCACGCGGGTGAACCCCGGATCCTTGTGCGCGAGAAAGTCATCGTTGAAGGTGCCGAACGTCGTGCCGGGGCGATGCTTCATGCCGTCGTAGAACGCATCGATCATCTTGTTCGCAAAGTCCGCGCCGCGCGGATAGGCTTCGACCACCGCGGCGCGCTGCTCGTCGGTGAAGAGATCGAAGCCGCGCCCCGCCACGTCCATTCCCGCTCCCGCTTGAACCAGCGCGATCTCTCCGTGCATGTGCTCCGGAATGCCCGGCGTCGTATGGAGCGCAACGGCCATCCAGACCTTCTCTATGTCCGACTCGGAAATACGATGGCTGCGCAGGAAATCGCGCGCCGCATTGGCGCCGTCCACTTCGAAGCGAAGCTGGCTTTCGTGGTAGACCGACGTCAATCCGATATCGTGAAACATCGCCGCGACATAGAGGAGCTCGCGATCGAACGCCATGTTCTTCCGTTGCCCGAGCAGCGCGCCCCACAGGTACACGCGCGTCGAGTGATTGAACAGCAAATCGCCCTCGGTATCGCGAATGAGTTGCGTGACCTCCCGCGCCAGCTGGCTGTCCGGGATCACCGCATTGATCGATCTATTCGTCTGCACGATGTCTTCCTTCATCTGTTTGCTCGATTTCGTGTGGCTCACCTGATCCGGCGCGCATCCGATTCGCCGCAGTCGGGCATCGGACTCGGGCCCGGACCGATTGGCCACGTCCACGGAGAAAAGCTACGCTTCTCCCGAGACATCAGATAGTCCCAAGATCGGCGAATCCGAATGCACCATCGACACATGACGACGCTCTCCTTTGACGTGGATCGCTCCACACGCACGTCGCTGTCCGTCCAGATCTACAGTTCGATCCGCGATGCGATCGAATCCGGCAAGCTGGCTTCGGGCGCGCGGCTGCCTTCCTGGGCCGATCTGGCCGCGCAGCTCGGCGTATCGCGCGGCACCGTGCGCGCCGCCTACGAGCGTCTGATCGACGAACAATTCGCGATCGGCCTCGGCGCGGCCGGCACGCGGGTTGCCGAGCGCCCTGCCGCGCCGATGGCGGCCCGCTGGACGCCGGAGGCGTCGCCGCTTCCGGATCTGTTCGACGCGTTCGGCACGGCACCGCTGCCGTTTCAAATGGGCGTACCGTCGCAGGCAGCCTTTCCGTTCAAGCTCTGGTCGCGGATCCAGGCGCGGTCGGCGCGCCGGGCGTCCGCAGCGCCCGTGGGATACCCGGACCCGCGCGGCGACCCGGACTTGCGCAGGGAAATTGCCGCCTACCTCGGCGTCGCACGCGGTCTTCGATGCAGCCCGTCGCAGGTTTTCGTCACCGCCGGCTTTTCCGGCGCGCTCGGCCTCGCGATACGCGGACTCGGCATGGAAGGCCGGCAAGCGTGGATCGAGGATCCCGGCTTTCCGCTCACGCGTACCGCGCTCGGGCTGGCCGGCATGACGGTGACGGCCGTGCCGGTGGACGGCGACGGGCTCGACGTCGATGCCGGCATCCGGCACGCGAACGAAGCCGCGCTTGCGGTCGTCACGCCGGGCCAGCAGGCGCCGCTCGGGGTGACGATGTCGCTCGCCCGGCGGGTTTCACTGCTCGCGTGGGCCCGACGAAACGACGCGTGGATCGTCGAAGACGATTATCTGAGCGAGCTCCAGTTGAGCGGGCGGGCCGCGCCCGCGCTTGCGTCGATCGATCAGGACGGACGGGTGCTGCACATCGGCAGTTTCAGCAAGACGATCAGCCCCGCGCTGCGCCTGGGTTTTCTCGTGGTCCCGCCGGACCTGGCGCGCCGCCTCGGCGATGTCGCCGCGTGCCTCGCGCCCGCGCCGGCGGCATGCGTGCAGCATGCCGTCACCGAATTCATGCATGACGGGCACTATCTGCGCCATTTGCGCCGGATGAAACGCCTCTACGCGGCGCACCGGGAGAACCTGATTCGTTGTCTGAAAGAGCAGGACCCGGCCGTGATCAAGATTCAGGCCACGGCCGGCATGGCGGTGGTGACGACGCTGCCCCCGGACGTCTCGGACGTCGATATCGCGTCGCGCGCACGCGCATGCGGGCTGGCGCCGGTCCCGCTGTCGCCGTGGTACACGCGCACGCGCGGGCAACAAGGGCTGCTGCTCGGCGTGACGAATCTGAACGAACGCACGCTCCGGACCGACTGTCACCGTCTGGTGGAGCTCATTCGCGAGCGCGGCTGAGAGCCGGCGCGCGGGACGCCGTCAGCTCGTCTTGGTACAAGAAAAATGTTCATTCCTGGTGCTTTCTACTGTTCGCGCACAACACGACAATGTGCAGACATCAACGAGCCAGACGACCATGAACATTCAGTCCATTGCAATTGCCGCGTGCGCGGGCATCGCCTGCTGCATCGCAGTGCCGGCCGCGGCGCACGGCGCGGGTGAAACCGTCACGCCGAACTTCCAGCACGCGATTCCCAACATCCCCGGCAAGTCGTTGACGGCCGTCGTCGTCGACTACGCGCCCGGCGCGGCATCGTCCGCGCACCGGCATGCGGGCTCTGCTTTCATCTACGCCTACGTGGTATCGGGCGACATCGAGTCCCAAGTGAACGACGGCCCGACCCGCGTCTATCACGCCGGAGAAAGCTTCTTCGAGGCACCCGGCGCCGTTCATCGCGTGAGCCGCAATGCAAGCGGCAAGCGGCCCGCCCGGTTGCTCGCGGTATTCGTCGCGGACAGCAACGACAAGGTCCTGACCACCCCGGTCAAGTAAAGCCCTTCATCAAGGAGTCAGATCATGAGCAAGCGTCTCGATTACAACCAGATCGCACCGGCCGGCGCGAAGGCCCTGGGCGGTGTTTACGGTTATGTGATGCAGAGCGGGCTGTCGCCCGTTCTCGTCGACCTCGTCTACCTTCGCGTATCGCAGATCAATAACTGCGCGTACTGCCTGGACATGCATACCCGAGACCTGCTGAAGAAAGGCGTGAAGGTCGACAAGCTCGCGCTCGTGCAGGCATGGAGGGAGGCCGGCAATCTGTTCGACGAACGCGAGCGGGCCGCGCTCGCATGGGCGGAATCGGTCACGCTCGTCGCGGCAACCGGCGTACCGGACGAAGCGTACGATGCCGCGCGCGCCGTGTTCGATGAGCGCGAGATCGTGGACCTCACGATTGCGATCAGCCTGATGAACACGTACAACCGGATGGCCATCAGCTTCCGCAACACGCCGCAGGCCGTGCTGGAGCAATGACGCGGTTCGGGAACGCCGGTTCGCCCCGCTGCCGGCGCGCGTCCCGCGCCGGCAGGACAGGCAGCCGACAATCGGCGTCGCATGTACGGCGGCAAGTGCCGCGCAATGCTGATGTATCGGCACTTCCGATATTCGCCGGCGTCTCGCAAAGAGCCTCGGAAACGCTGCAGCGGCCGCCTACTCCACCATCTTCGCCCCGATCGCATCGGTCGGCCCCGGCATCCGCAACGCATCATCACGCACGCGCCGCGCCTCGCGCGCCGTATAGCGATCCTTCAACCGCAGGAACGGCTTCTCGACGAAAAAGTAGCTCGCCGCCGCGGCCAGCAGCGCCCACACGATGCCGAGCGGAAACGCGTGCGCGGCCGGCAGGCTCGGGTTCGCGAACGGCTGCTGCCACAGATACAGGCTGAACGAAATCGTGCCGATGAACACTACCGGCTTGGCCCGCAACCACCGCGCGCACCAGAACTCGCTGCGGAAATTCAGCACGACGATCACGATTGCGATCAGTGCAGCCTCGAGCGTGACGCCATACGTCGCATTCCAGAAGCCGCCGAGCCGATGTTCGGCAACCGGCATCCCGAACAGCACGACGAAGACGAGCGCCGTCACGATGCGCGCCTCGCCGCGCCACGAACCGATCCACGCTTCGAGCCGTTCGCGCTCGAGTGCCGCGTAGCAGCCGATCAGGATCGGATCGACGCCCGTATGCAGCATCATCGCCAACTGCCCGCGCAGCGCCGGCGCGACGAAATACGTCAGCGCGCGCACCAGCGGCACGATCAGGATCAGCGCGGCGAGCCACCGCGTGCCGCGCCGGCGCGCGCCGTACACGAACAGCAGCGGCCAGAACCAGTAGAACTGCTCCTCGAGCGCGAGCGACCAGAAATGGCCGAGATACCACGCGCCGTCCGGATGCAGCGCGTTGTCGCCGGCCAGCCCGAACCACGCCGAGTAGTTCCACACATGCAGCGCCGCATACAGCCACTGCCGGCGGTCCACGTCGAGCCAGCCGGTAACGGCGAGCACGCCGACGGCCGCAAGATACACCTGGCAGGCCGGCCAGATCCGCAACGCACGGCGAACGTAGAACGACGTCAGCGCGATGCCGCCGGTGCGCGCGAATTCCGCGCGCAGCACGTTGGTGATCAGGAAGCCGCTGAGGACGAAGAAGATCAGCACGCCGAGCCGACCGTCGGCGATCAGCCGCAACGGCGCGAACCAGCCGGTGTAGCCGCCCGGCAGCACGCGCTGCGCATGGCCGACGACGACCATCGTCACCGCGACGGCGCGCAACCCGGTCAACTGCGTGACGCGATGGTTCATCGGCTGGTTCCCGTTGGCACGTGAGGGGCGATGCGGTGGCCGGCGCCCGCGCACGGCACGCCGATATGCCGCCGCGATTTTGTATGAAAAATATCGGAATGAAATTGCGCAAAAATTTCCCGGCGCCGATGCAGGCCGAAACGCGGGCGCCGCGCCACGCGAGCCGGCCGGTACGCAATGAACGGATTGAATGGGCATAATGACAAGCCTCGCCTGGCGGCGCCCGGTCCGATGCAGACACAACGAATTTGCGGCACCGCAATATCGATACTCAAGGTATTGCGGCGCGCACACCGGCCCGTGCGTCGCCCGCCTTTCTGCCGACACTCATTCCGGAGCCTGCCTGTGTACCCACCGATCGAACCCTACGCCCGCGGCCATCTCGACACCGGCGACGGCCACCGCATCTACTGGGAGCGCTGCGGCAATCCGTCCGGCAAACCGGCCGTGTTCCTGCACGGCGGGCCCGGCGCGGGTTGCAGCCCCGACCATCGCCGGCTGTTCGATCCCGAGCGTTACGACATCCTGCTGTTCGACCAGCGCGGCTGCGGACGCTCGACGCCGCATGCGAGCCTCGAGCACAACACGACGTGGGATCTGGTCGCCGACATCGAGCGGCTGCGCGAGATGGTCGGCGCAGAACGATGGCTCGTGTTCGGCGGCTCGTGGGGCAGCGCGCTTGCGCTCGCGTATGCGGAAACGCATCCGCAGCGCGTAAGCGCGCTGGTCGTGCGCGGCATCTTCACGATGCGTCGCGCGGAGCTGCTGTGGTACTACCAGGAAGGCGCGTCGTGGCTGTTTCCCGATCTGTGGGAGGAATTCCTCGCGCCGATTCCGGAGGCCGAACGCGGCGACCTGATGGCCGCATACCATCGCCGGCTGACGGGCGACGACGAAGCCGCGAAGCTCGAAGCCGCGCGCGCATGGAGCGTCTGGGAAGGCCGCACGATCACGCTGCTGCCCGATCCGACGCTGGCCGCACACTTCGCGGACGGCCACTATGCGCTCGCGTTCGCGCGGATCGAAAACCACTACTTCGTGAATCGCGGATTCGTCGAAGAAGGCCAGCTGCTGCGCGACGCGCATCGCCTCGCCGGCATTCCGGGAGCGATCGTGCAGGGCCGCTACGACATCGCGACGCCCGCGCGCACCGCATGGGATCTCGCGAAAGCGTGGCCCGACGCGACGTTCGAGATCGTGCCCGACGCCGGGCACGCATACAACGAACCGGGCATCCTGAAAGCGCTGCTCGCGGCGACTGACCGGTTCGCGGCGTAGCCCGCGCTCAAAATCGCGGCGCTACGGCGGGCCTTGCGGGCCTGCACGCGCCGCACGCATTCAAATTCAAAGCGCGGCTTCGACGATCGTCCGGCCGCTGATTGCGCGCTCGACGAGCTGTTCGTCGCCCACCTTGCGGATCGCGTCGTCGAGCAATCCTTCCGGCTCTTCGGTCGCGACCTTCAGCAAGCCCGACAGGCCGCGCGCGTCGAGCACGACGAGCGTCTCCATCGAATCCGCGCGGCTCACGAGCACGCGGCGGAACGCCGGGCCCGCGCCGAAGCTCGCGCACAGCGCTATCTTTCCGCCGCCGAGCGTGTAGTCGAAGTTCTTGATCATGTTGGCCGCCGTTGCAGGAGAATGGCGACGCGCGACGGCGCGGCGCCGTGACGTCGACGCACCCGCGCGTGCCGCCGGCGCCGGACCGCGACGCGATCCGTTCGCCGGCACGACCATCCTAGGCGTGGAGTATTAACGAAGACTTAAACGCGGAAACGGCCCCGCGCCGGTCGATCATGACGTATCACGGCGCCGCTTCGTCCAGCGGCTCGACGGTCACGCCGACCTTCAGCTCCTGATCCGCGCCGCCGCCGCGGATCACGCCGCGCAGCGGCGTCACGTCCGCGTAGTCGCGGCCGATCGACAGCATCACGTAGTCGTCGCCCGGCGCACGATCGTTGGTCGGGTCGAGTTGCAACCAGCCGCCGTCTTCCGGCCACGCGGGATCGTACACGTCGACCCACGCATGCGACGCATCGGCGCCGATCAGCCGCGGCTGGCCCGGCGGCGGCTGCGTCAGCAGATAACCGCTCACGTAACGGGCGGCGAGCCCGAGCGAGCGCAGTGCGCCGATCATCACGTGCGCGAAATCCTGGCACACGCCGCTGCGCAATCGCAATGCATCGAGCGCGGTCGTCGTGATGTCGGTGCTGTTCGGCGTATACGCGAAATCCGCATGAATGCGCCGCATCAGATCCCACGCGGCCTGGACGAGCGGCCGATGCGGCGTGAAACTCGCGGCCGCATATGCGGCCAGCTCCGGGTCGCACGCGACGTGCGGCGACGCGAACACGAACTCGCTCGCCGCGTCGTACGGCTGGCCTGCACGAAACCGCAGCCGATCGCGTACGGCTTCCCACGCCGTCGCGTGTTCGGCGTCGGGGTGCGCGATCGCGGGCGGCGGCGCGCCGCGTGCGCCTTGCGACCACACAGGCGCGCTCACGCGCACGGTGCTGCGGCTGCGCACGAGCAGCGCGTCGTGAGGCTGGTTCAGCGCGAACGACGCGCGCGCGTTGCCGAACGCATCGATCTCGGTGCCGACCGATTCCGGTGAAGGCTCGATGTCGAGCGCGAACGACAGCACCTGCTGGCGGGGCGTCGCAAGCGGCTGCAGTCGCGCCTGGTGCTGCGCGGATTCGACGCGCGCCGCGTAGCGGTATTCGGTGTCGTGCGTGACGCGCAGCACGCGGCCGCGCGCGGCGGCAGCCGGTGCGGCGGGCGCGACAGGCGCGTTCGACGAAGCCGGCGTGGCCGATTTGGCCGCCGCCGGCGTGACCGCTGGCGGCTTCGCACTGCCGGAACCGGGCGTGGGCGGCGTCTTCGCCGCGTGTTTCGTCGTCACCATAGCGTCCTGCCCGCCTCGCGCACGTGACTGAAATAGCGCTCGCCGATCCGGTTCGACAGATCCCACACCGCCTTCGCGGTCGTGTCGAGCGCGGCGAGCAGCTTGTCGTGCCGGCCGTCTTCATCGGTCTCGCACAGCTCGTGCAGCGACCACGCGGGCACGTCCGGAATCGTCTCGGCCAGCTCGGACAGCGCATAGCCCTCGCTGCGCTCGACCTTCGTCAGCCGGCCGCGCAGCGCCTGCACGACCCAGCCGAGCGAGCGCGGGTTGTCGGTGTCGAGCACGACCAGCGACAGCAGCGGCGCAACGTCGAAACCGCGCTGAAACCGCGAGCGGAACGTGATCGTGCTGTCGAACAGTTCGAGCACGAGTTCGAAGCCGTCCTGCCGGTGCACCGCGCCCTCGTCGAACGCGAACTTCAGCACGCTGCACAGGAAGTCCAGCCGGTCGATCTGCCGGCCGATCGACAGCAGCCGCCAACCGTCGTCGCGCGTCATGTTGTCGGTCTGCGCGCCGGTAATCGCGCCGAGCAGCAGCCCGAGCCGCTCGAGCAGTTGCAGCGCCTCGTTGCCGAGCTGCTCCTCCGCCTCCGGATGGTCGGCGCTGTCGGCGAACAGCTGCGTCGCGTCGTCGATCAGCCGCCACTGGTCGCTCGACAGCCGCTCGCGGATCGCCGCGGCCGCGCCGCGCATCCCGAACAGGCACGACGCGATGCCCGACGTGCGGTCCGCGCCGCGCGTCAGCGACGTCGCGAGCGCGTACTGGAACGCGCGCGGCGCGTCGACGGCATTCGGCGCATCGGCGGCGACCAGCCCCGTGTCGCGGCACAACGTGTCGATCAGCTCCAGGTGGGCGGGACTGTCGACGTCGTCCTCGCCGCGCAGCCGCTCCAGCGCCGCACGCGCGAGCCGCATCAGGTTGGTCGCGCGCTCGGTGTAGCGGCCGAGCCAGAACAGGTTCTCGGCCGCGCGGCTCGCGATCGCGCGCGGGCGCTCGACGAGATCGTCGGGGCCGAGACGCGTCTGCAGCAGTGTCGTCGAATCGACGATGCCTTCGGTCATCACCCACGTATCGATGGTGCTGCCGCCGCGCGGCATCGGCGCGTTGAACAGCGTGTCGCGCGTGCCGACGCGCGACAGGCCGCCCGGCAGAAGCCGCCAGCGCTGCGCGCCGTCGGCGAGCGCGAACACGCGCAGCAGCAGCGGCTTCGGCACGATTCGCGCGCCGCCCTGGCCGTCGGGCTGCCCCGGCCACGTCGGCGCCTGCGACAGCGGTAGGTCGGCCTGCACGGTGTAATGCTCGGGCCGCGCCACGATCCGCGCACGCCACTCGGCCAGTTGCGCCGGCGTGAGCCGCGAACCGATCACCGGGTCGAACGCGCCGCCGTCCTGCACGTCCGGCGGATACGACGGCTTCACGATGCAGCGCGCGAGCTGCGGCAGCGCGTCGTCGCACGCGGCCGCCTCGCCGCACCACCACGAATGCACGGCCGGCAGCGTCAGCGTTTCGCCGAGCAGCGCTTCCGCGAGGCGCGGCATGAAGCCGAGCATGCCCGGCGATTCGAGGAAGCCCGAGCCCGGCGCGTTCGCGAGCAGCACGTTGCCGGCGCGCACGGCCTGCAACAGCCCCGGCACGCCGAGCATCGAATCGGGCCGCAGCTCCAGCGGATCGAGCCACGCGTCGTCGACGCGCCGCAGGATCCCGTGCACGGGTTCGAGCCCGCGCAGCGTCTTCAGGAACACGTGGTTGTCGCGCGCGGTCAGGTCGCCGCCCTCGACGAGCGTGAGGCCGAGGTAGCGCGCGAGATACGCGTGCTCGAAGTACGTCGCGCTGTGCGGCCCCGGCGTCAGCAGCACGATCCGCGAGTTCTTCGTGGCCGGGCTGAGCGCCTGCATGCTCTGCAGCAGCGACCGGTATGCGGACGCGAGCCGCTGCACGCGCAGCCCGCGGAAGCCGCGCGGAAAGAGCCGCGACACGATCAGCCGGTTTTCGAGCAGATAGCCGAGGCCGGCCGCGCCCTGCGTGTGCTGCGCGACGATTCGCCATTGCCCGTCGGGGCCGCGCGCGAGATCGAACGCGACGACGTGCAGCCACGTATCGCCCGGCACGCGCGCGCCGCGCATCGCACGCAGGTAGCCCGGATGCCCGGTCACGAGCGCCGGCGGCAGCAATCCGCGCTGCAGGATCGTCTGCGGCCCGTACAGGTCGGCCATCGTCGCGTTCAGCAGCCGCACGCGCTGCAGCACGCCGCGCTCGATCGCGACCCAGTCCTCGGGCGTGACGATCAGCGGCAGCAGGTCGAGCGACCACGGGCCGGCCGCGCCGTCGCCCGCGCGTTGTTCGTGGAGCTGGTAGAACAGGCCGTTCTCGCGCATGCGCCGCTGCAGCGCATCGGCGCGGCGATCGAGGTCCGCCACGCCGTCGCTGCCGATGGACGTAAAAAAGCTGCGCCATGCGGGCGCGAGCGGCGGCGCATTCAGGCCGGCGGCACTGCCGCGCAGTTCGTCGTAGCGGCCGGCTGCGGCGGGCGCCGCGAGCGCGGCGGCCAGTTCCGCGGCGTCCGGCTGCGCGCCGGTATCGAAAAGCGTGGGCATCGCGTCGGCGTCGGCGAGATCGTCGGGGTAAATGGGCGGCACGGTCGGTATCGTTCCGTCGTCAGGGTGCGGCCGCGCCCGCGCGCCGCCGCACCGGCGGCCGGGCGCCGCGGGTGCGACGAGTACGGCGGGCAGCCGCAATCTGCCCGCATCCTAACACTTGGGCGCCGCCGCGATCGGCCGGCGTGCCGGGCGGCCGCGCACCGCGCATCGTCGTGCGTCGTTTCATCCGATGATCATGGCCGCCGCAGGTCGAGCGTGAACGGGAATTCACGGCTCGGCGCGGCCGGCGCCACGGTCATCCGTCCCGGCGTGTGCCCCATCGCGACGAAGCGCGCGAGCCGGCGGCTCTCGGCCTCGTACGCGTTGACCGGGAACGTCGCATAGTTGCGTCCGCCCGGATGCGCGACGTGATACCGGCAGCCGCCGAGCGAGCGCTCCAGCCACGTATCGACGATGTCGAACCTGAGCGGCGCGTGCACGCCGATGGTGGGATGCAGTGCCGACGGCGGCGCCCACGCCTTGTAGCGCACGCCCGCGACGTATTCGCCGACGGTGCCGGTCGGCTGCAGCGGCAGCGCGCGGCCGTTGACGGTCACGACGTGCCGGTTGTCGTTCAACCCGGTCACGCGCACTTCGAGCCGTTCGAGCGACGAGTCGACGTAGCGCACCGTGCCGCCGATCGCGCCCTCCTCGCCCATCACGTGCCACGGCTCCAGCGCGCCGCGCAGCGACAGCTGCATCCCGTTCACCGCGATCTGGCCGAACAGCGGGAAGCGGAATTCGAAATGCGGCGCGAACCACGCGGGATCGAACGCGAAACCGGCGTCGCGCAGCTCGGCGAGCACGTCGTCGAAATCCATCTTCAGGAACGCGGGCAGCATGAAGCGATCGTGCAACGCGGTGCCCCAGCGCGTGAGCGGCGTCGTATACGGCGCGGCCCAGAAGCGGGCGACCAGCGCACGCAGCAGCAGTTGCTGCACGATGCTCATCCGCGCATGCGGCGGCATCTCGAACGCGCGCAGTTCGAGCAGGCCGAGCCGGCCGGTCGACGAATCGGGCGAATACAGCTTGTCGATGCAGAATTCGCTGCGGTGCGTGTTGCCGGTCACGTCGATCAGCAGGTTGCGCAGCACGCGATCGACGAGCCACGGCGGCATGTCCTGTCCGTACAGCAGCTTGTTGCGCTGGATTTCCGCGAACGCGATGTCGAGTTCGTACAGCTGATCGTTGCGCGCCTCGTCGACACGCGGCGCCTGGCTCGTCGGACCGATGAACAACCCGGAGAACAGGTACGACAGCGACGGATGGTTGTGCCAATAAGCGATCAGGCTCGCGAGCAGATCCGGGCGACGCAGGAACGGGCTGTCGGCCGGCGTCGCGCCGCCGAGCACGAAGTGGTTGCCGCCGCCCGTGCCGACGTGCCGCCCGTCGACCATGAACTTCTCGCTGGACAGCCGCGACTGCCACGCGGCGTCGTACAGGAATTCGGTCTGGTCGACGAGTTCGGCGAAGCTCTTCGCCGGATGCACGTTCACCTCGATCACGCCGGGGTCTGGCGTGACCTGCAGCAGCTTGAGCCGTGCGTCGCGCGGCGGCGGGTAGCCTTCGAGCACGAGCTTCACGTCGAGTGCGTGCGCGGTCAGCTCGATCGCGGCCAGCAGGTCGAGATAATCCTCGAGCGCGGCCAGCGGCGGCATGAACACGTACAGGATCCCGTTGCGCACTTCGACGCACAGCGCGGTCCGCGTGATCCAGGCGGCCGATTCGAAGCGCTCGGGGGCGCGCTGCGGCTCGAGCGGGCCGCGCGCGGCATACGGATGCTGGTCGCCGGCGGCCGTGCCGTCGCTGCGCCATTGCATGACCGTGTGCGCGGGCGCTTCGCGTTGCACGCCGGCCAGGTAGCGCGGCGCGTCGGCCGTGCCCGCATGACGCGCACGGAATGTGGCCGCGTCCGGCAGCACGTCGCGCGGCGCGAACGGATCGCGTTCGACGAGATACGGATAGTCGGCGGCGGCGACCCACGGCAGCGAATCGAGCGGCAGCCGATAGCCCATCGGGGAATCGCCGGGCACGAGGTACATCCGCTCGTCGCGGAAGAACCACGGGCCCGTCTGCCAGCGCGGACCTTCGAGGCCGGGCACATCGTCCGTGCGCTTGATCGGCAGCACGTAGCCGACGACGCTGTCGAGCTGCTGGTCGAACACCTTGCGCAGCCGCGCACGTTCGAGCTCGTCGTCGAGCCGCGAGTCGAACGGATCGACGTTCACGGGCAACCGGCGCTCGCGCCACAGGTAGTACCACACGTCCTCGTAGCCGGGCCGCACGAACTCGTCGGTGAGCCCGAGGCGCGCGGCGAGCGCATCGATGAAGCGCTTCGCATCGGCGCTCGTGCACGCGGACGGCTCGCGCTCGTCGGCGAACAGCGACGGATCGTGCCACACGGGCTGGCCGTCCGCGCGCCAGAAGATCGATAGCGCCCAGCGCGGCAGCTGCTCGCCCGGATACCACTTGCCCTGCCCGAAATGCAGGAAGCCCCCTTCGCCGTATTCCGCGCGCAGCCGCTGCACGAGCTCGGTCGCGTAGCCGCGCTTGGTCGGACCGAGCGCGTCGGTGTTCCACTCGGCGCCGTCGCGATCGTCGATCGACACGAAGGTCGGCTCGCCGCCTTGCGTGAGCCGCACGTCGCCAGCCGTCAACGCGCCGTCGACCTGCGCGCCGAGCGTGCGCACGGCGTCCCACTGCGAATCGGTATAGGGCTTCGTCACGCGCGGCGATTCGTACACGCGCGTCACGGTCATCTCGTGCTCGAACGAAACTTCGCATTCGTCGATCAGCCCTTCGACCGGCGCGGCGCTGGTCGGCTGCGGTGTGCACGCGAGCGGAATGTGCCCTTCGCCGGCAAGCAGGCCCGACGTCGGATCGAAGCCGATCCAGCCGGCACCCGGCAGATAGACTTCACACCACGCGTGCAGGTCGGTGAAATCGACCGACGTGCCGCTCGGGCCGTCGAGCGCCTTCACGTCGGGCGTGAGCTGGATCAGATAGCCGGACACGAAACGCGCGGCGATGCCGAGATGCCGGCACAGCTGCACGAGCAGCCACGCGCTGTCGCGGCACGATCCGGACGCGAGTTCGAGCGTCTGCTCGGGCGTCTGCACGCCCGGCTCCATCCGCACGAGATAGCTGATGTCGCGCTGCAGTTGCTGGTTCAGCGCGACGAGAAAGTTCACGGTGCCGGCCGGCGTGCGATCGACGCCGTCGAGATACGCGCGGAACAGCGGCGCCGCGCTCGTCTGCGGATCGCACGCGAGATACGGCGCGAGCTCGGTCTTCAGCGCGTCGTCATAGCTGAACGGGTATTGCTCCGCGCTCGCTTCGAGAAAGAAGTCGAACGGGTTGTACACCGACATCTCGGCAATGAGATCGATCGTGATCGCGAAGTGCTTGGTGCGCTCCGGAAACACGAGCCGCGCGAGATAGTTCGAGAATGGATCCTGCTGCCAGTTGATGAAGTGCTGCGCGGGCTCGACCGTCATCGAATACGCGACGATCGGCGTCCGGCAATGCGGCGCGGGCCGCAGCCGCACGATCTGCGGCCCGAGGTTGACCGGCCGGTCGTAGCGGTAGCGGGTGGTGTGATGCAGCGCGACGTGGATAGGCATGGGAAAGCCGCTCGGTTCGGGTTGGGCCGGCCGCGCGCGCCGCGCCGCCGTCGCTGCGGCGGCACGGCACGGCGGAGTCGGCGAAGGTGCGCGTCAGACGAGTTCCGGCGACTGCACGACACTGATTTCGACGGCGACGGCGCTCGCGCCGAGCCCCGTCACCGGTTGCGCGTCGCGATGGTCGAGGCCGACCGCGATGCGCACGTAGCGCTCGTCCGGGCAGCGGTTCATGAAAGGATCGAAACCGACCCAGCCGAGCCCTTCGACGTATGCCTCCGCCCACGCATGGCCGGCCGGCTGCTGCATCAGCGCCGCGGCCTGCGGCTGCGCGCCGAGCGCCGGGTGAGGCACGCCCATCGATTGCGCGGCATGCGATGCGCCGAGCACCTGCTGCATGCCGTCGCCGGTCTGCAGCGCCAGCGCTTCTTCGGCTTCGGCTTCGGCTTCGGCTTCGGCTTCGGATTCGGCCTCGGCATCGTCGCCGCTCGCGCTCTGCTTCGCGTCGGCGATGCGCTGCATCGCGCTGTCGGCGAGCACGTAGCCGGAGATGTAGCGCGCCGGCACCTTCAGCGCACGCGCAGCCGCGATGAACGCATGCGCATGATCGCGGCTCGTGCCCTCGCCGCTTTGCAGCGCGGTTTCCGCATCGACCGCCGCATCGGCGAGATTCGGCGCGTATGCGATACGGCCGTGCACTTCCGTCATCAGCCAGTGCAGCGCATCGAGGCTGCGCGGCTCGATCGGAATGGCCTGCGTGAGTTCGCGCACGGTGTCCCCGGCCTTCGTGAGCGCGGTTTCTCGCTCGAAGATCCACGGCGGCGCATAGCCGTCGGTATTGCCGAGAATGCCGGCACGGTCCTGCGTCTCGACGACGCCGGCCGCGACCACGACGATCTCCTGCTTCGCGCCGCGGTCGTGCCGCACGAGGTCGATCCGGTTGCCGAGCCCGTCCGCGTAGGACAACGTCGGCTCGACGCCGTCGATCGTGACCTGCCACGCGCGCACCGTTTGCCCGGGCCCCGACTGCGGGCGCAGCCGCAGCCGTTGCAGCGCATGGGTGGCTTGATCGTCGAACTGATAACGCGAGATGTGTCGGATGGCGAGTCGCATGGCGGGCCTCAGTCGAAGTTGTACGCCTCGGCGATGTCGATCCCGAGACTGTTGTTGCGGCCGATGAAATCGGTCAGGAACTCGTGCAGGCCGCTCTTGAAGATCCGGTCGACCGACGTGTCGGACAGCATCTGCAGGATCTTCGCGGCCGTGTCGTGACACGGGTGTGTCACGCCGTAATCCTTCGCGAGCATGTTGAGGCTCGATACGACGCGCCCGTAGCAATAGCGCAGCGAGCGCGGCATGCGGCCGTTCAGGATCAGGTAATCGGCGATGTTCATCGGCTTGTATTGCACGTCGTACACCCACCGATACGAACGATGCGCGGCCACGCAGCGCAGGATCGTCTCCCACTGGTAGTTGTCGAGGATCGTGCCCACGTGCGACACCGACGGCAGCAGCAGGTGGTATTTCACGTCGAGGATGCGCGCGGTGTTGTCGGCGCGCTCGACGAACGCGCCGATCTGCGCGAAATCGAAGATCTCGTTGCGCAGCATCGTGCTGTAGAAGCTGCCGAGAATCAGCGCGGTTTCGCGCTTCACTTCGTCGAGCACGGCGGGCAGCGCGCTCTCCGGCACTGGCTGCGCGAACGCGCGGCCGAGCGCGAGCCACGCGCCGTTCACGCTCTCCCACGCCTCGCGCGTGAGCGCCGTGCGCACCATCCGCGCGTTCGAGCGCGCCGCTTCGATGCACGACAGCACGCTCGACGGGTTGTCGCGGTCGCGCAGCAGGTAGTCGGTCACGGTGTCGGCGGCATATGCGTCGTACTTCCGACGATAGCCGTCGTCCGCGCCCGAGCTGACCAGCACCGACGACCATTCGGCCGGCGCGTCGGACGTGCGCGTGAGCGCCATCCGCAGCCCGGCATCGACGATGCGCGCGATGTTCTCCGCGCGCTCGATATAGCGGTACATCCAATAGAGGCCGCTCGCAGTTCGTCCCAGAAGCATCTCGTGTCCACTCCGTCTTCGTTCGGTTCGCGCGCCGGCTGCGGCGCGCGCGGTCGTGCGCGGCTCAGTCGGCCAGCACCCAGGTGTCCTTGGTGCCGCCGCCCTGGCTCGAGTTGACGACGAGCGACCCTTCCTTCAGCGCGACGCGCGTGAGCCCGCCCGGCGTGATGCGGATCCGGTCCGACACCAGCACGAACGGCCGCAGGTCGACGTGGCGCGGCGCGAGGCCGGCATCGGTCAGGATCGGCGTCGTGGACAACGCCAGCGTGGGTTGCGCGATGTAGTTCGCGGGGCGCGCGCGCAGCTTCGCGGCGAACGCGTCGAGTTCGGCCTTCGACGCGCACGGGCCGACCAGCATCCCGTAGCCGCCGGAGCCGTGCACTTCCTTCACGACGAGTTCGTCGAGATGGTCGAGCACGTATTTGAGGCTGTCGGCCTCGCCGCAGCGCCAGGTCGGCACGTTCTCCAGCAGCGCCTTGCGGCCCGTGTAGAACTCGACGATCTCCGGCATGTACGAGTAGATCGCCTTGTCGTCGGCGATGCCGGTGCCGGGCGCGTTCGCGATCGTGATGTTGCCGGCGCGGTAGACGTCCATGATCCCGGCCACGCCGAGCACCGAATCGGGGCGGAACGTGAGCGGATCGAGGAACGCGTCGTCGACGCGGCGATACAGCACGTCGATCGGCTGGAAGCCTTCGGTCGTGCGCATCGCGACGCGGCCGTCGATCACCTGCAGGTCGCTGCCCTCGACGAGGTGCACGCCCATCTGGTCGGCGAGGAACGAATGTTCGTAGTACGCGGAATTGTGGATGCCGGGCGTGAGCACGGCGATCGTCGGATTGTCGGCGTTGCCGCCCGGCGGACAAACGGCCGCGAGCGACTGGCGCAGCATCTGCGGATAGGTCTCGACCGGGCGCACCTTCACTTGCTGGAACAGCTCGGGAAACAGCTGCATCATCGTTTCGCGGTTCTCGAGCATGTACGACACGCCCGACGGTGTGCGCGCGTTGTCCTCCAGCACGTAGAACTCGTTCTCGCCGGTGCGCACGATGTCGACGCCGATGATGTGCGTGTACACGTTGCCGGGCGGCCGGAAGTCGATCATCTCGGGGATGAACGCGTCGTTGTGCGCGATCAGGTGCTTCGGCACGATGCCCGCGCGCACGATTTCCTGGCGGTGGTAGATGTCGTCGAGGAACGCGTTGAGCGCCATCACGCGCTGCTCGATCCCGAGCGACAGCCGGCTCCATTCCGCGCCGGAGATGATCCTCGGCACGATGTCGAACGGAATCAGCCGCTCGGCGGCCTGTGCATCCCCGTACACGGCGAACGTGATGCCCGTCCTGCGGAATACGCCTTCCGCATCGTGGGCCTTCTGGGCAAGGCTCGCGGGGTTCTGCGTGTCGAGCCATTGCTTCAGGCGCGCGTAGGGCGCCCTTACCATGTCGCCGGATTGCAGCATTTCATCGAATGGCTTCATCGATCTTTTCTCCATCGATCGTTTTCCCCGGCATTGCGCATGCCGGACCGGCGTACTGACTATCTTGCAAGGAACGTGCCTTGCGATATCCCCTCAGGTTCCCCCATTTTGTCGCGCGGCCGGCACGCCCCCGCAGCATGCCGCACCATCATGGTGCGGCGTACCGCGCAACACGCGCCCCAGTGGCGTGCCGTCGCCCGGCGGCGGCGGCTGTTGCGCTGCGTCCGTCGAACATAGTTCGCCTGCGTGTCACGACTGTGCAATCTGCACTGCACCAATCCTACTGCTGCCCACCCGCCTGCCGCGACCGCGATGCCGGCCCTCGGCGGCTGCGTGTCCGCGTCGGCACGGCTTCCCGCCGCGGTGCGGCAGGTCGCGCCACGCGACCTCCCCGCCGTTCGTTGCCGCATCGCGGCGAATCGCGCTGCGACCGTGCGAACCCGTGACGGCGGCCCGTGATGCACCGCTGACGCGACGGCGCCGCATCCCCCGGTGGCCCGGCGGAATAGCGAAAAGGCGGGCCGGCACGAGGCCGGCCCGGGGGGGAAGTGCCGTCCGCGACAGGCCGGGCAGTTCGACGCGGTGAACTAACCGGTTAGCCGGATCAGGCCCCTCGAACTTATGCAGCCGTAATACCGCCGACAACGCCCATGCATATTTCGACTAACACTGATCGAAAAAAAACATCGGCCCGCATCCGCGAGGCGCGGTACGCTACCAAACCGGTTCAGCGAAATGGCGCCGCCCGTCGCGGCGCCGACTATAAACAGCGAAGATCAACATGGAAGCGAAGTGGCTGGAAGATTTCCTGAGCCTTGCGGATACCAAGAGCTTTTCCCGGGCAGCACGTCATCGGCACCTCACGCAGTCGGCATTCAGCAGGCGAATCGCCGCGCTCGAAACGTGGATGGACGCGAAGCTGGTCGACCGCAGCATCAACCCGATCGCGCTGACGCCGGCCGGGCAGATGTTCCGCGGGCTGGCCGCGGACATCCTGCGCAGCATGTATGCGGCCCGCAATCTCGTGAACGGCTACGACCAGTTCGCGGCCAGCGATCAGGTCGTTCGCTTCGCGGTCGCGCACACGCTCGTGTTCACGCTGTTTCCCGAATGGCTGAAGCAGCTCAACGGGGAAGTCGGCCACGTGAGCGCGCGCGTCAATGCGGTGAACGTGCCCGAAGGCGTGCAGCAGCTCGTCGAAGGTGAATGCGACCTGCTGCTCGGCTACCACCATCCGCAGCTGCCGATCGTGCTCGATCCGAATCACTTTCCGTTCGTCACGCTCGGCGTCGAACGGATCCTGCCGGTGTCGACGCCCGACGCGCGCGGCAAGCCGGTTTTCGAACTGCCGGGCACGGCCGACGCGCCGCTGCCGCTGCTCGCATATTCGTCGGGCGCGTTCCTCGGCAACGTCGTCGAGATGCTGCTGCTGAACGCGTCGGAATCGTACGCGCTGCACCGGTGCTTCGAAACGCACATGTCCGAGGCGCTGAAGGGGATGGTCGTCGCCGGGCACGGGATCGGCTGGCTGCCGGAAAGCTGCGTCGCGAAGGAACTCGCGGAGGGCTCGCTCGTCTGCGCGGGCTCGGCGGACTGGATCACCGAGCTCGAGATTCGCTTGTACCGGTCGGCGCGCAAGCGCGGGCTCGCGGCCGAACAGCTGTGGAGCTACATCATGAACCGGCCGCGTGCGGCAGCCGACGGCACGATCGCCGCCGCTTCGCCGATCACCCCGCTCGCGCCGGCCGTGCGCATCGCGCGCCGCAGCGCGGGCGGCAGCCGCTGACGCTTTTCGTCGAGCTTCGCCGGCCCTTCGTACTGATCGCCGCGCGCGGCGCGGATGAAAACCGGCCGTCACGCGGCATTTTCATTCTCATGCGGGCCGGAGCACTTTCCGGCCCTGCTCCGCACCCGCCAATTACGTCACACCGATTATCGATAATACGAAAACGGCAAACGTTTGCGCGCGCGAGTGGATTTTCTACTCACCACCATCTCGACCCAGCATTACTTTCCGATTCGTCGGGCGGAAATACCCTGTTACAGAAAATAACCGAAGTTTCGATTTTCATCAGATGCGGTTTTGCGAAAAAAACTCGCACCCCCTTTTTCGTTTCACGCCGCGCGTGCTCCGAAGGTATGCGTAATACATCGATGACAGAGGCAAATCCGCCTTTTATCAGTCGTTATTTTTCGGCAAAAATTCCGATACGTCTTACATCGTAAGTTTCTGGACGAGTCACCACTACTGCCGAGCAAATTTCGTGTCCGGCAATATCGACTTTATTCAGCGTTAATCCATTTCGTCGAATGAGTAGCACCCCTGTTTAAATACGACGTTTAAAGCGCGTCTCATTGGGACCACTCTCAGTTGTTTGTTCAAAACCCATCGTGTATCAATAGCGTGTCGCAAAAAGAACGCCGTTAATCCGACTCGGAATAAATGCGTTGTCATCGATTCCGGATGGAGGTTGCAATGTCTTCCTCGACGTTTGAACAGCATGCTCGCGCGCTCCTCGGCATCGTCGTAACCGCCTTCTGCGTCAATGCCGGAGCACAGACTCCGCCCCGAAACCAGTCGGCGACGCCAGCGTCCGGCGACGGCTCGGGGCGATACACGATTTCGTACATCTGCGGTGATGCACGAATCGACGGTACGGCGCCGCTTCCCCCCGACGGGCGTCCGTACAACCTGGGCGTGTCGTTCGTATCGGGCGGCACCGGGCAACCGCTGTCGAACGTGGACGTGCGGCTGAGACGGCATGGCCGCGTACTCGTCGAGTTCAAGGCAACCGGGCCGCGCTGTCTGTTCAGCGTGCCCGACGCAAGCTACCGGGTCGAAGGGACCTATCAGGGGGCCACGCAGTTCGCGATCGTCGAAACGGGTGCCCTCACCACGCAGTTGAAATGGTGAACCGCATCCGGACCCGCGTGCCGACGGCGCGCGGGATCGCACCGTTCCCCGCCATCCATCATACGAGGAGGATTGAATGACTCGTGCAGAACGACCGGACGGCTCGCCCGTCCGTGAGCCGAAACCCTCATGGGGTCCGGGAAAGAATGCGGCGCTCAGCATCGTTGCGTTTGCCGCGATCTTCGGGGCCTTCGCGTATGTCGAGCGAGACGGGAGGGTCGGCCATGCGAGCGTGACGCACGACATCGCCGGCGTGATCGGCAGCGCCGTCGGGAAGTACCGCAGCCTCGTCGAGACTGCGGCGACGGGCGCGTCCGGTGCACCCGGCTCAGCCGCGCCAGGCGGCGCGACGTCGACCGTCGCGCAGGCCGCAATGCCTGCGATGCCCGCGCCGCCTGCCTCGGCGACGCCTTCGGTATCGGCCGCAGCCGCCGCCGAACCGGCCGTGCAGCCGCCACCGGCAGCCCGCTCCACCGCGCGTCACGCGCGCCCCACCCATGCGCCGTCCACGCGGCTCGCAGCCGACGCGTATGCCGCGTCGGCCAGCGGTCGTACCGGGCGAGCGGCCGATGCGCACCGTACGTCACGGACGCAGACGCTGGCGCGCACGAGAAAACGTGCCGACCCCGCACCCGGACTGCAGCCGCAGTCGTATACCGCGGACACCGCGCACATGGAGCCCGCCAGCGTCACACGCGACGATCTGGAATGGGCCCGCGCACTGGCCCGGGCGCGCTCGTGCGCCGTGATCGACGCATGGAACTGCGTGGAGCAGAACGCGAGCCGCGCACTCGCCATCGACCCGAAGAACAGCGAATCGCGCGCGCTGCTCGGACAAGCGATCCGCAACCGCCTGTGAGCCGGTCGCATGCCGCCGGATCTCGCTGCCCGGCGGCGCGACGGCCGGCGCGCGTCGCCGGGCGTGTAATCGAGGTGATCGTTACAAAGTGAGGAGACACACCGTGGCCAACAATCGTCAACAACAATGCACGACCGTCGCTCCGCCCGCACGGCGGATCCTCCTGCATGCGCCGCTGCTCCTGCTGCTCGTCGCGTCCGGCTCCTGCCTTGCCGCCGAAGGCGACGAGCAGCCGCGCGGCGCGAGTGAAATCGCCGGAACGAACGGCGCGGCGGACGCGCCGCCGCCCGACGTGCAGCCGGCCGGTGTGTCGATGCAGGGCGCCCAGGCCGCCGGCGCCCTGCCCCCGAATGCGCCCACGCCGATCGCGCAGGCGTCCGATGCGTCGATGCAGATCGCGCAGGCTTCGGCCCCCCAGCCGCCGGCGATGCCGACCACGGTCGTGGTCGAACCGGAAGCGCCGCAGCGGAGCGATCCGGCACCGGGCGCGCAACCGTCGAATGCGCCGACGCAGGGCACGCCGGCATCGGATACCGCGGCGCCGAACACGTCGGCACCGCATTCGCAGACGTCGGATGCGCCGATCCAGCTGGCACAGGTATCCGATACGCCGTCGTCGACCATCCCGGCATCTCGTTCGCAGTCGCCGGATGCGCCGATGCAATTGGCGCAAGCATCCGACACCGCGTCTGCGAACGTCCCCGCATCTCGTTCGCAGACGATGCAACTCGCTCAACCGTCCGACGCCGTGCCGCCGGCAACGCCTGCACCGGTCGCGCAGGCGACCGATGCGCCAATCCAGCTCGCGCAGGCAACGGACACGTCGCCGCCCGCCCCTCCTGCACCTGCGTCCGACGCGCCCGCGCCGAGCGCGCACCCGTCCGACGCCCCTACGGGGCTCGCACAGACCGCGCGCCCCGCACCGGCGAATCCGCCGACCCGGACCGCGCAACTCTCCGGCACGCCGATGCCGAACTCGCCGGCCCCCGTTACCACGGCGCCCGGCGCGCAGCCGCCATCGACGCCCGCGCCCGGTTCTCAATCGCCGGGCGCGGAACTGCCCGGCCAGGCAACGCAACGCTCGCAGGGGCCAGACGTCCAGGCACCGAACGCGCAGGCGCCGAACCTGCGTACCGCCGACGTCGCGACCGTGCGCAACGACGTGTTCGGCCTCGCGGCGAGCGGCGGCGCGGTGAAGGCGCTCGAAGAAGCGAAGGCGCGGCCCGATGCGTTCTCCGCGGTCGACGTCGCGCAGCTCGAGGAACTGTCGATTCGCCAGCAGGTACGCGGCGGCCGCGACAAGTCGCGCTCGATGACGAGTCCCGACCGCTTCGACGGCCTCGACAACGCCTTGCGCGCGGCGGACGAGCTCGACAAGCGAATGCCGGCCACGCCCGAATACACGCCGGTCCGGACCGCGCTCGCCGGCGACCGCACGGTCGCGCTGGCCGCGCGCGGCGACATGAAGCAGGCCGTCGCGACGTTCGAGACGATCCCGTCCAGCGCGGAAATCTCGATCGACGCGCTGGCGGCCGTCGGCGATGCGTATCTGTACCTGAGCGAGCCCGGCAAGGCGAACACGGTCTACGCGCGTGCGCTGCAGCAGGCGACCGCGTCGCCGACGGATCGCGCGACCCGCGGCTTCCAGTACGGCGCGCGCACGCAGCCGATCGAGCTGCGCGAAGGGCTGTTCTGGTCGTACGTCGACCAGGGGCGCGCGCCGGAAGCGAAGCAGGTGCTCGACGACATGGAGAAGTCGCTGCCGCCGGTCAAGCAGGTGACGAACGTCGGTCCGGGAGAAAGCGACTATCTGCGCTACTACCGGCTGCGCGCGCAGTACCTGATCTTCACCGGGCACGTCGACGAAGGGATCGCCGCGCTCGAGCAGCTCGAAAAGGAGGTGCCGTTCAACGCGGAGGTCCGGGCCGCGCATGCGGACGCGGTATCGGGCCAGTCGCATCCGCGCCAGGCGATCGCGATGTATCGCGCGTCGCTGACCGATCACCCGGACAGCGTCGAAATGCTCGCGGGCCTCGGCCGCGCGTCGCTCGTGGCGGACGACTACGCGACCGCGCGCACGGTCGACCAGACGCTCGACAACACGTTCCCGGACAGCGGCGCCGTGCGCGGCTTCAAGCGCGACTACAAGGCGTACCGCAGCCCCGTGTTCACGACCGACCTGAGCTTCGAACACGGCAACAGCGCGCTGGCCGACAACAGCTTCACGTCGGACAGCTACGTGTATTCGCCGCCGTTCGGCGACAACTGGCGCGTGTTCTCGCATACGTTCTTCGGCTACGCGCAGACCGACGGCGGCACCATCAAGCGCACGCGCACCGGCATCGGCGGCGACTACCGGCACGGGCCGCTCACCGTGCAGGGCGAAGTCACGCGCTCGTTCGGCACGGACGGCCGCACCGGCGGCCGCGGGTCGATTGCGTACGCGCTGAACGACTACTGGACCGTCAACGCCGGGCTCGACTCCAACGACAACTCGCTGCCGTGGAAGGCATACGCCGCGCACATCTGGGGCCGCTCCGCGAATGCGTCGGTCGTGTTCCGGCAGAACGACCGGCGCGAGGTCAAGCTCAGCTACGGCGTGAGCCGCTACAGCGATTCGAACTTCCATCAGGAGATCGCGGCGACGGCCACGCAGCGCGTGTACACGTCTGCCCGGCAGCTCGTCAACGTATCGCTGGATCTGGGCACCGACAGCAACACGCGGCGCGACGCGCCCTACTACAGTCCGGCCCGCGACTATGCGGCCGCCGTGACCGTCATGCACCAGATGATGCTGTGGAAGAAGGGCGACATGGGGTTGCAGCAGCGCCTCTCCGTGTCGGGCGGCGCCTATAACGAGCGCGGCTTCGGCACGAGCGCGCTGTGGAGCGCGCGCCTCGAACATGCGTGGACGTTCAAGCACGACATCACGCTGAGCTATGGCATCGAGGTCAGCAGCCACGCGTACGACGGTCAGCGCGAGCGCTCCGAAACCGGCTTCCTGTCGGTCAACCTGCCGTTCTAATCAGGAGAAACGCGTAATGCAATCCAGACGGACCTTCATGTGCGGATGCCTCGGGGCGTTTGCTGCATGTTCCCTGTTTCCCGGCGTGTCCAACGCCAAGATGATCGACTTGCTGCCGCCGTCCGATCCGGCCGACGGCAAGACGTTTCGCGTGATCTGCCTGCACGACGTGCGCGACAACCTGATGGCGTCGTTCTCGTCGCCGTCGGCCATCATCGACCCGTTCGCGGTCGATACCGGCACGCTGACCGCGATCTTCTCGTGGCTGCAGACCAACAACTACCACACGATCACGGTCAAGCAGATCGAGGAGTCGCGGCGCGGCGGCAAGCCGCTGCCGCCGCGCGCGGTGCTGCTCACGTTCGACGACGGCTTCCGCAGCCACTACACGAAGGTGCTGCCGCTGCTCGAGCGCTTCAAGTATCCGGCGGTGATGGGCCTCGTCACCGCATGGATCGACACGCCGCCCGATACGCCGATCCGCATCAGCGACAAGGTTCAGGTGCCGCGCGACTACTTCCTGTCGTGGGACGAGGTGAAGAAGCTCGGCCAGTCGGAATTCGTCGAGCTCGGCTGCCACACCCACAATCTCCACCACGGTGCGGTCGCGAATCCGCAGGGCAACGAATTGCCGGCGACCACGTCGCATCTCTACCTGCAAGACCAGAAACGCTATGAAACGGACGCCGAATTTCACGCACGCGTGCACAACGACCTGCAGACTTGCATGCGGCAGATCCATGAACGCACGGGCATCGTCCCACGCTCGATGGTGTGGCCATACGGCGCGGAAAATCAGCCCGTGCGCCAGATATCGACAGCGCTCGGCATGAACGTCCAGTTCAGCCTCGACGCCGGCCCCAATACGCCGGACGTGCCGATGGACCGGCTGAGGCGGATCCTGCTGATGTACGACGTGGACATCGGCGGATTCGAACGCTCGATGCGCGAGCCGGCGTCCAACCGCGGCGACGTCGACGTGCCCGAGCGCATCGTGCAGGTCGATCTCGACCAGGTCTACGATCCCGATCCCGCGCGGCAGGAAGCGAATCTCGGCAAGCTGATCGAGCGCATCTACCGGATGCAGCCGAAATCGGTGTACCTGCAGGCGTACGCGGACCCGAAGGGCACCGGCGTGGCCGAAGCCGTGTATTTCCCGAACCGGCACCTGCCGATGCGCGCCGATCTGTTCTCGCGCGCCGCGTGGCAGCTGAACACGCGCGCCAACGTGCAGGTGTACGCATGGATGCCGGTGCTCGCGTTCCGGCCGCCGCCCGACAAGCTGCGCGGGCTTCAGGCCGTGACCGCCTACGGCGGCGCGCCGGCCCGCGAGAACGGCTCGCGCGTGTTCCGGCTGAGCCCGTTCGACCCGGACGCGCGGCTGATGATTCAGCAGGTCTACGAGGATATGAGCAAGCACGCGTCGTTCAGCGGGATCCTGTTCGGCGACGACGCCGTACTCGACGACTACGAGGACGCGGGCAAGCACGCGCAGCGCGTGTATTCGCAGTGGGGGCTGCCGTCCGACGTCGGCAAGATCCGCGAGAACCCCGAGCTGATGAAGCGCTGGACGCGCCAGAAGTCGCGCTATCTGATCGACATGACGAAGCAGCTCGAGCAGATCGTGCTCGCGCACCAGAACGTAGGCGACGTGCTGACCGCGCGCAACATCTTCGCGATGCCGGTGCTGAAGCCGGAATCGGAAGCGTGGTTCGCGCAGAACTACGACGATTTCCTCGCCACGTACGACTACGTCGCGCTGATGGCGATGCCGTACATGGAGCAGGCGAAGGATCCGCAAGGCTGGCTGGACCAGCTCGTGCAGGCCGTCCGCGCGAAGCAGCGCGGGCTGCAGCGCACCGTGTTCGAGCTGCAGTCGTACGACTGGCATGCGCAGAAGCAGGTGCCGGCCAGCACGCTGCTGTCTCAGATGCGGCGGCTGCGCAGCGAAGGCGCGGTGAATTTCGGCTACTACCCCGACAACTTCCTGAACGGCCAGCCCGAGCTCGACGCGATGCGCGACGTGATGTCGCTGAAGTCCCGCCTCGATCCCACCTCCATCAACGCGCTGATGCAAATGCAACATCCGAAGGGAACCAAAACACCATGAACTCCCACAGTCTCATCCAGCGCGTGCAGGACTTCGTCTTCTACTATCCGTTCTTCATGTCGTATCTGTGGATGATCGGCGGCGTCGTGCATTACTTCCTGCTCGAGGAGGGTCGCGTATTGTCGACGCGCACGATCGCGTCGAGCGGAATTCCGAAGGTTTCCATCGTCGTGCCGTGCTTCAACGAGGCGTCGAATGCGCGCAGCGTGATCCGTCACCTGAATGCGATGGACTACCCGAACTACGACATCATCGCCGTGAACGACGGCAGCAAGGACCGCACCGGCGAGATCCTGAACGAGCTGGCCGTCGAGATCCCGCGCCTGCTCGTGATCCATCACGCGCGCAACGAAGGCAAGGCGGTCGGGCTCACGACGGCGGCCGCCGTATCGAATGCGGAGTACCTGCTCTGCATCGACGGCGACGCGCTGCTCGCGCACGACGCGATCGGCTGGATGCTCGAGCATTTCCTGACCGATCCGGGCGTCGGCGCGGTCACGGGCAATCCGCGGATCCGCACGCGCACGTCGCTGCTCGGGCGCATGCAGGTCGGCGAATTCTCGTCGATCGTCGGGCTGATCAAACGCACGCAGCAGGTGTACGGCCGCATCTTCACGGTGTCCGGCGTGATCACGATGTTCCGCAAGACCGCGCTCGCCGACGTCGGCTACTGGAGCTCGGACATGCTGACCGAGGACATCGACATCAGCTGGAAGCTGCAGTGCCGCGACTGGCGCGTCGTCTACGAGCCGCACGCGCTCAGCTGGATCCTGATGCCCGAGACGATGAAGGGGCTCTACCGGCAGCGGCTGCGCTGGTCGAAGGGCGGCATCCAGGTGCTGCTCAAGTATGCGGGCACGCTGATGCGGCCCACGCAGATGATGATGTGGCCGCTGTTCGTCGAGTACCTGATCGGTATCGCATGGGCGTACGCGATGTCGTTCATCCTGCTGCTCGCGGTGGTCGACGTCTTCTATCCGCTTCCGCCGAGCTGGCATGTGTCCGTGGTGCCGCACTGGCACGGGATGCTGCTGGTCGCGACCTGCATCCTGCAGCTGATCATCGGCAGCATGATCGATCGTCGTTACGACGAGAAACTCCTGATGTACTTCCTTGACACCATCTGGTACCCCGTGGCGTTCTGGTTGATCACCATGATCACCACCGTCGTGGCCCTGCCCGCCGTCGTATTGCGGGGCCGCGGCAAGCGCGCCGTGTGGGTCAGTCCCGACCGAGGCATTCAACATGAAGAACGCGCCGATTATTGACCTTTCCCTGCGCGCACCGCGCGACATGATTGCCGAACGCGGCAACATAGTCGGCCCCGTGCTGGTTGCGTGGTTCCGCCTCGTGCGGCCTGCGCTGGTCGGGGGCGTCTGGGCATCGATCTGCATCTACACGTACCGCTATTTGCTGCCATTCAACGAGGCCGAGATGCCGATCGAGCAGATCGTGTTCTACGTGACCAGCATCGCGCTGATCGCCGGCACGATCGTCACATGGCTGATCGCGGGGCGCGTCGTGCATCCGTTCGCGTACCGGCTGCGCGTGTCGAAGATGCTGCGGCGCTCGGCCAGCGTGAAGGTGCGCTCGATGCCGCCCACCGCGCTCGCCGGCGACCGCCGGCGCGGCACGCGACGCACGACGCGCATTCTCGTCGCGTCGCACGACGCGAACGGCTCGATCTCGGGCATCGAATGGATCGCGCATGCGGAGCCGCAGCCGCGCGAGTGAATGCCGGAGACGTGCAGCGCCGCGCGCGCCGGACGCCGCGGCGCCGCAGCGCTCCTCATATCGTGCTGGCGCGCGCCGCGTGCCAGCCGCAAAAACTTCCTGGAGACGAGGTGAATCATGTGCGGAATCGTCGGAGCAAGCGGCCTGAAGAATCAGGTGCCGCAACTGGTCAATGCGCTGAGCCGGCTCGAGTATCGCGGCTACGATTCGTGCGGCATCGCCGTGCTGCGTGACGGGCATTTGCGCAGCGAACGCACGCTGCGGCGCGTGGCGGACCTGCAGGATCGCGTGCTGACGCTCGGTCTCGAAGGTCAGACGTGCATCGCGCACACGCGCTGGGCGACGCACGGCGCGCCGTCCGAAATGAACGCGCACCCGATCGTGTCGGGCGACACGATCGCGGTCGTGCACAACGGAATCATCGAAAACCATGACGAATTGCGCGCCGAACTGCGGCAACGCGGCTACACGTTCCGCGGCGAAACCGACACCGAGGTGATCGCGCACCTGATCCACAGCGTATATCGCGACGATCTGTTCGATGCGGTCGTGCGCGCGGTCAAGCGGCTGCACGGCGCCTATGCGATCGCCGTGCTGAGCGCGCGCGAACCCCAACGGCTGGTCGCCGCGCGCGCCGGCTCGCCGCTCGTGATCGGCATCGGCGCGGACCAGAACTATCTGGCGTCCGACTGCGCGGCGCTCGGCGACCTGACCGACCGCTTCGTCTATCTCGAGGACGGCGACGTCGCGCTGATCACGCCGGAGCGCATCGACGTGGTCGATTCGGTCGGCGCCGAAGCGAGGCGGCCGCTGTGCGAGGTCAAGGCGCGCGCCGACGATGCAGCACTCGGCCCGTACCAGCATTTCATGCAGAAGGAAATCTTCGAGCAGCCGAAGGCGATCGCGGCCACGATCGACGGCATCGACACGATCTCGCCCGCGCTGTTCGGCGGCAGCGACAGCGCACGCGCGTTGCTGTCGCGGACGAGAAGCGTGCTGCTGCTCGGCTGCGGCACCAGCTACTACGCGGGCCTGACCGCGAAATACTGGCTCGAGAGCATCGCGGGCATCCCCGCGCAGGTCGAGATCGCCAGCGAATACCGCTACCGCGATACCGTCCCCGATCCGCGCACGCTGGTGGTCGGCATCTCGCAGTCCGGCGAGACCGCCGACACGATCGGCGCGATCGAGCGCGCGCGCGGGATGGGCCAGGATCTGTCGATGGCGATCTGCAACGTGGCGACCAGCTCGATCGCGCGCGCCGCACCGCTGTGTTTCCTCACGCGCGCCGGCATCGAGCTCGGCGTCGCATCGACCAAGGCGTTCACGACGCAGCTCGTCGCGCTGTTCCTGCTGACGCTGACGCTCGCGCAGCAGCGCGGCCGGCTCGACGCCGCGCAGGTCGCGACGCACCTGAAGAAGCTGCACGAACTGCCGGACCGCATCGGCCACGCGCTCGCGCTCGAAACGCAAATCATGGGTTGGGCCACGAAGTTCGCGCGCACCGAGAACGCGCTGTTCCTCGGCCGCGGCATTCACTACCCGATCGCGCTGGAAGGCGCGCTGAAGCTCAAGGAAGTGTCGTACATCCACGCGGAAGGCTATCCGGCCGGCGAACTGAAGCACGGACCGCTCGCGCTGGTCACGAGCGCGATGCCGGTCGTCACGATCGCGCCGGACGATCGCCTGTTCCAGAAGCTGAAATCGAACATGGCGGAGGTGCGCGCGCGCGGCGGACGGCTGTACGTGCTCGCGGGCCATCAGCTCGAGATCGACGCCGATCGCGACACGCACCTGATCCGCGTGCGCGAATCGGGCGACGTGCTGTCGCCGATCGTCAACGTGATCGCGCTGCAGTTGCTGGCCTATCACGTCGGCTGCGCGCGCGGCGCCGACGTCGACAAGCCGCGTAACCTCGCGAAATCGGTCACGGTCGAATGACGACGCTGCCAGTCCGGTTGCCGGGTGCGGTGCGATCGCACCCGGCGTTGCGCGCGGCGACGCGGCTCGCCGCGGCCGCGATCTTCGGCGCCGGTTACGGCGCGGGCTGCATCGCGGCGCCCGCCGGCGCACCGGTTGTGCACACGGTCACGATCGACGCGCCCGCCGAGCCGGCCGCCGGCGACAAGGACACCGGCGATCCGCGCCGCTTCATGCACGGCGTCGGCGTGGCCGATGCCGGCGACGGCAAGCGCTGGGTGTTCTTCAGCAGCGCGGGGCTGCCGCCGCGCGGCGCGACGCGCAACGGCAGCTGGTCGCACGACGTGTACGTGGGCGAATGGCAGCCCGGCAAACCGCAGCTGACGAACGTGCGCACGTTCATCAGCCGGCCGGAGGCGCAGGAGCCCGTGTCGATCGCGCAGAACGGGCGCGGCGACATCTTCGTCACGTTCGAGGACGGCTGGAACACGTCGCAGGAAGTCAGCCAGCGATACGGCGTCTATCGGCGCAACTTGAAGCCGATCAAGCCGTATCCGCGCGACGTCGAAGCGGGCGGCCATTCGGGGCACGTCGCCGCCGCGGGCGAGCGCTTCGTCGTGTTCTACTCCGCCGACTGGGTCGACGGCGGCGGCGTCGACAATCTCGGCAGCGGCAACGGCGTGTACGTAAAAACCTACGATTCGGCCGGACGCGTGCTGAATCATGTGCCGGTCGCCGCGCATCGCCGCGAATGGTGGCCGATCGTCGCGGGCTCGCCGCGCCGTGCGTTGCTGGTCTGGCAGAAATACATCGAAGGCAGCACGGACGCGACGCTCGAATATGCGATGTTCGATCCGTTCACCGCGAAGCTCGACAAGCTCGGGGCGCTGAGCGACGCGATCCAGTACTACGTGTATTCGTCCGCATACGTGCCCGCGGTCGACCGCTTCATCGTCGTCACGACGACCGCGGACAACCGCGGCGTCGCGATGCTGATCGGCCCCGACGGCCGCCGCATCGCCACGCTCGACTGCCTGCCGCCATCGGTGCGCGAATCGGGAATCGGCGTCGATGGCGCGCACGCATACGTGCCGACTCGCGACGGGCGGCTGCTGACGCTGACGCTGACGGCCACGGCCATGTCGGTCACGGGTGCGCAGCGTTCGCCGGTTCCGTGGGGCTCGACCGGCATCGCCGCGTTTCCGGCACGCGGCGGCACGATGCATGTCGTGTCGCTGACGCCGACCGGCACGCGCGAAGCCGATTTCGACACGACGCGCGAAGCGCCTTTGCCGAAGACCGAAGTGCAGTGCCAGAGCCATTGACGTCGGCTCATGGCGCGCGGGATCGGCGTGAGCAGTTCATGCCGATGTGACGCCGCGCGGATCGCGCAATGCGATCGTGTCTGCGTCGGGCTGTCGGGCTGTCCGCATGCTGTCATGCTGTCATGCTGTCATGCCGGCCTGACTGCCTTCTGCCCGCATGCCCGCCTACCCGCCTACCCGCCTGACTGCCTGACTGCCTGACCGCCTGACCGCCGGGCACGGGCGCCCGGCCGTGGTCTGCTCCGATCCGCGCCGTTACGCCTGCACCGCGCCGAAGTCGCCAGCGCCGCGCGTACCGGATAGACTGTCGCCCGATTCCTTCGACCGGCCGCGGCGCCCCCCGCCCGCGAGCGCCCTCGCCCCCTTTCACGGAGAACGGATGCTGAAGCGCCAGTGGTTTTCGCTGTTGCTGCTGATGGTGTGCCTGATCGCGACGCGCGCGTCCGCGCACGGCACACTCGAACTCGAAACCGACGGTACGCGGCGCGTGCTGACGCGGCAGACGCTGCTCGCGCGCGCCGACGCGACGGACATCCACGTGCCGCGCGACATCGCGTACGGCCGGCCGATGACGTTCCGCGCGGTGCCGTTCGCGGCGCTGCTCGGCGACACGCCGCTGCCGGCCGACGGCGTGCTGGAGACGCGCGCGGCCGACGGTTTCGCCGCGCAACTGCCGCTCGATCTCGCGCGCCGCCGCGCGCCGGCCGGCGCCGTTGCGTGGCTCGCGATCGAGGATCCGGCGCACCCGTGGCCCGCGCTGCCGGGTAAATCGGTCAGCGCGGGGCCGTTCTATCTCGTGTGGACCGGGCCGGACGCGTCGTCGGTGCGCGGCGAGCAGTGGCCGTACCAGATCGTGCGCATCACGGTCGAATCGTCGCCGCTCGCGCGCTGGCCGTCGCTCGCGGTCGATCCGTCGCTGCCGGCGAACGACCCGGCCCGCGCGGGCCAGCGGCTCTTCGTCACGCAATGCCTTGCATGCCACCGCATCGACGGCGCGGGCAGCAGCCAGGCCGGGCCGGACCTGAACACGCCGATGAATCCGGTCGACTACTTCCAGCCCGGCGCGCTGCGCCGCTACATCCGCAACCCGGCGTCGGTGCGCGACTGGCCGGGCCGCGTGATGCCGGCATTCCCGCCCGATCAGCTGAGCGACCGGGAACTCGAACAGATCGTCGCTTACCTCGCGTACGTCGCGCGGCGCAAGACCGGCAAGTAAGCCGCGGCCGTCACGCGCCGGGTTCCTGCGCGCTTTGCAACACCGCGCGCAGCAGCACGTCGGCGCCGGCCGTCGACCATTCCGGCGTGATCGCCTCGGCTTCGTTGTGGCTGAGACCGTCGACGCACGGCACGAAGATCATGCCGGTCGGCGCGACGCGCGCGACGTAGCACGCGTCGTGGCCCGCGCCGGACACGATGTCCATGTGCGACAGCCCGAGCGCCTGCGCGGCGTCGCGCACCGTGTCGATGCAGCGCGGCGCGAACGGCACCGGCGCATACGTGAAGATCTGTTCGATCCGCGCGCCGAGACCCGCGTCGGCCGCCACGCGCGCCAGTTCCGCGCGCAGCGCCGCATCGAGTTCGTCGAGCACCGCGTCGTCCGGATGACGGAATTCGACCGTGAAGAAGCAGTTGCCGGGCACCGTGTTGCGCGAATTCGGCCGCGCGTCGATCATCCCGACCGTCGCGCGCGCATGCGGCGCATGACGGCGGCCGAGCGCATCGACGAACTGGATCATCCGCGCGGCGCCGACCAGCGTGTCGCGCCGGAATTCCATCGGCGTCGTGCCCGCGTGCGCGTCGACGCCGGTCAACGTCACCTCGTACCAGCGCTGCCCCTGCCCGGCCGTCACGACACCGATCGTCTTGCCCGCGCGTTCGAGAATCGCGCCCTGTTCGATGTGCAGCTCGTACGCGGCGTGCACGGGATAGCCGCCGACGGGCTCGGTGCCCGCATAGCCGATCCGCGCGAGTTCCTCGCCGATCGTCTTGCCGGCGCCATCGGTGCGCGACAGCCCGTATGCGAGCGAATACACGCCCGAGAACACGCCGGCCGAGATCATCGCCGGCGCGAAGCGCGAGCCTTCCTCGTTGGTCCAGATCACGACGTCGATCGGACGCTCGGTCTCGATGCCCGCATCGTTGAGCGCGCGCACGACCTCGAGGCCGCCGAGCACGCCGTAGATGCCGTCGTAGCGGCCGCCGGTCGGCTGCGAATCGGCGTGCGAGCCCGTCATCACCGGCGCCGCGTCAGGATTGCGGCCCGCGCGGCGCGCGAACACGTTGCCCATCCGGTCGATCCGCACGGCGCAGCCGGCATCGCGCGCCCACTGCACGAACAGGTCGCGCGATTCGCGGTCGAGGTCGGTCAGCGCGAGACGGCAGACCCCGCCCTTCGGCGTCGCGCCAATCTGCGCCATCCGCTCGAGCGACGCCCACAGACGTGCACCGTCGACGCGCGGCGCGCCAGCGAGATCGTCACGCATTGCCGGCCTCCGGCGCGTCGTCGCGCGGCGCGGCGCGCAGCGCATAGCGGAAATCGCAGCGCTTGCCGCCCTGCATGATCGTGCTCGTGCGCGTCAACGCGATGCGCGGGTCGTAACCCTCGATGAAGTAGCTGTCGCGCGCGCAACTCAGCAAATGGCCGATCTCGCCGAGCCCCATCGCGTGATACATCTCCGCGTAGCTGCAACGGTGCACGTCGTAGTCGTAGTGCGCGTCGTCCGCGCGATGCACGGCGACGTCGAGCGCGTCGTCCTTCTCCCACAGCACCTGCAGCGCGATGAACGACTGCACGCTCGTGCCGTCGGGCTCCTGCGCGGCGAACGTGCGGCCCGCGTCGACGGCCGCGCCGCGCACGGCTTCCGCGATCACGGCCTGCGCACGCTCGGTGCCGAATTCGCGCTTCATGATCTCGTAGATCGGCTTGATGATTTCCGCTTCGATGCGGCGCCGCGCGAGGATGCCGAGGCGCGTGTCCTCGGGTGCCGCGGCGGATTCGTGAATCGTGTCGGTCATGGGGTGTCTCCGCGTTATCTGGTTGCGGTGCGCGCGCCGCCGAGCACGTCGACGACCGTCCACTTGCCGCCGCGCACCTGGTAGATCGTGAATGCCGGATCCTTCAGGTTGCCTTCGCCGTCGAACGCGACCCTGCCCGTGACGCCCGGCCGGTCGGTGGCGCGCACCGCTGCCACCAGCTTCGCCGGCTGCGTCGTGCCGGCCTTCTGCGCGGCGGCGATCAGCGTGGCGGCCGCGTCGTACGCGAACGGCGCGTGCAGTTCGATCGGCGAGTGGAAGCGCGCGCGGTATTGCGCATCGAACGCGTTGCCGCCCGGCATCCGGTCGAGCGGCAGGCCCGGCTCGAGCGCGGTCACGCCGTCGCCGTCCTTGCCGGCGATCGACAGGAAGGTCTGGCTCACGAAACCGCCGGCGCCGAGCAGCGGCGCGTTCACGCCGAGCTGCCGCATGCGGCGCGCGATCGGCGCGGCCTGCGCATCCAGCCCGCCGAAGAACACGAGATCCGCGCGCTTGCCCTTGATCGCGGTCAGCACGCCGCTGAAGTCGGTCGTCTTGTCGTTTACGTACTGGCGATCGACGATCGTGCCGCCGTTCGCCTGCACACCCTTGATGAACTGATCGGCGAGCCCCGCGCCGAACGACGTGCGATCGTCGATCACGGCGATGCGCTTCGCCTTCAGCGTCTTCACCGCATAGGCGCCGGTGAAATTGCCGCCCGCATCGTCGTGCCCCATGATCCGGAACGCCGTCGCGTAGCCCTGCTGCGTGTACTGATGACCGGTGGACGCCGGCGCGATCTGCGGAATGCCCGCATCGCGGTAGACGCGCGACGCCGGCACGCTGCAACCCGTGTTCCAGTGACCGACGACGCCGATCACGTGCTGGTCGACGAGCTGCTGCGCGACCGCGACGGCCGTGCGCGGATCGGATTGGTCGTCGGCCGCGACGAGCTTGTAGACGACCGGCTTGCCGCCGATGCTCGGATGCTTCGCGTTCGCATCGTCGATCGCGAGTTGCGCGCCGTTTTGCAGGTCTTTGCCGATCCGTGCAGACGGACCGGTGAGCGGCGCGGCGAGACCGATCAGGATCGTCTGCGGCGCGGACTGCGCGAAGGCGGGAACGGCGGCGATCAGCGTGGCCGCGGAGAACGCGAGGCTGGCGGGAAGGAAAGCGATTTTCATGTGCGGGGATCGGTTGGCTCGAATCAAAACATGAAAAATATTAAAGATTCATCACCTGCAGTCCAAATACCCAATTGTTGGATGCTTATGCGATTCGCGACACAATATCGTAAACGCCTGTAAATACGCGATATTTTCATGTTGTCGCTTACCCTGATTTTTCGATAAAATTCGACACATGAAAAATATCGAACAGTTGCCGCACGATCCGCCGCTGCGCGCCGTCCGCGCGTTCGAGGCATTCGCGCGCCTCGGATCGGTCACCGCGGCCGCGCACGAGCTCGACATCACGCCGTCCGCGGTCAGCCATCAGCTGCAATTGCTGGAAGCGTTCATCCAGACGCCGCTCACGGTGCGGGAAGGCCGGCTGCTCGCGCTCACGGACGAGGGGCGCGACTACTACCGCTCGATCAGCGCCGCGTTCTCCGTGCTGCGCAGCGCGACGCGCTTCGTGCGCGACCGGTCGTCGCTGCGGCAGATCACGATCAGCCTGATCCCGCTGCTCGGCATCGGCTGGTTCATTCCGCGGCTGCACGCGTTCCTCGCCGAGAACACCGACGTCGACGTGACCGTGTTGTATGCGCATCACCGCAACTACCGAAGCGACGCGTCGGACCTGTCGATCCGCTTCGGCACCGGCGACTGGCCCGGCTACCGCTGCGAGCGGCTGCTGCCGGGCGCGATGGTGCCGATGTGCAGCCCGTCGTTCCTGAAGCGTCACGGGCCGTTCCGCACGCCGGCCGATCTCGCGCACGCGCCGCTCGTGCACGACGAGGATCGCAGCACGTGGGTCAACTGGCTGCATGGCGCCGGCGTGCGGCACGTGTCGCATGCGGTGGGGCCGATGTTCGAGGACGGCCAGCTGACGCTGAGCGCGGCGCGCGCGGACCTCGGCGCGGCGCTGCTGCGCGCGCCGCTGGTCGAGCGCGAACTGGCGAACGGCGAACTCGTGCAGCTGTTCGACCATGCGCTCGACGACGGACGCGATTACTACCTGTGCACGCGCGAGGATGCAGACATGCCGGACGGCGCCAGACGCCTGGCCGAATGGCTGAGGCGGATGGCCGCTTGAGCCGCGGCCCCGGTCGCGGCCCGACGGCGCTCTCCGACGCTGCACCCGCCAGCCTGCGCCCATGCGTTGCGCCGGCGCGCAGATGCATCTGCGCGCAACGGCCCCACTCCGCCACATCGCGCTTCCCCGCGTTGACCGCCGCGACGCGCGCGCCACATCGTGCGGCGTGGTCACGCACGCGCGTCACGGGCCGGAAGTCGCGCGGCCCCGCCGGAACAGGGGCCGGAAGCAGATAGAAATTTCCGATGCCGCGGATTAAAACAAGCAATTTCACAAACCGAGGGTGAACCCGGATACTGGGAACACTTCATCAACACCCCAGCAAAAGGAACTCGCAAGATGCCGATCATCAACACCCAGATCAAACCGTTCAAGGCAACCGCATACCACAACGGCGACTTCGTGCCCGTGACCGAAGAGAACTTCAAAGGCAAGTGGTCCGTCGTCGTGTTCTACCCGGCCGACTTCACGTTCGTCTGCCCGACCGAGCTCGGCGACCTCGCCGACCGCTACGACGAATTCCAGAAGCTGGGCGTCGAAATCTACGGCGTGTCGACCGATACGCACTTCACGCACAAGGCCTGGCACGACACGTCGGACACGATCGGCAAGATCAAGTACCCGATGATCGGCGACCCGACGCTCACGCTGTCGCGCAATTTCGACGTGCTGATCGAGGAAGAAGGGATGGCGCTGCGCGGCACGTTCGTGATCAACCCGGAAGGCGAGATCAAGCTGTGCGAAATCCACGACAACGGCATCGGCCGCGACGCAGGCGAACTGCTGCGCAAGGTGCAGGCCGCGCAATACATCGCGGCGCACCCGGGTGAAGTGTGCCCGGCCAAGTGGACGCCCGGCGCGGAAACGCTGACCCCGTCGCTCGACCTGATCGGCAAGATCTGACGATCGCACCGCGCGCGCCGCACGGTGCGCGCGTGTCGCGATGCGGGCCGCCTCGCGCGGCCCGCGCCCTCCTCCGGCACGACGTGCCCGACCCGCCTCATCAATACGGAATCCGAAACGCCATGCTCGACGCCAATCTCAAGAACCAACTGAAAGCGTACCTCGAAAAGATCACGCGCCCGATCGAACTCGCCGCATCGATCGACGACAGCGCGAAGTCGCAGGAGCTGCTTGCGCTGCTGAACGAGATTGCGTCGCTGACGTCGCGCGTGACCGTGACCGAACGCCGCGACGACGCCGAGCGCAAGCCGTCGTTCTCGATCGGCGAACCGGGCAAGCCGGCCGGCATCCGCTTCGCCGGCATCCCGATGGGCCATGAATTCACGTCGCTCGTGCTCGCGCTGCTGCAGACGGGCGGCCACCCGATCAAGCTCGACGCCGACGTGATCGAACAGATCCGCGCGCTCGACGGCGACTACGCGTTCGAAACGTATTTCTCGCTGTCGTGCCAGAACTGCCCGGAAGTCGTGCAGGCGCTGAACGTGATGTCGCTGATCAACCCGCGCATCCGTCACGTCGCGATCGACGGCGCGCTGTTCCAGAACGAAGTCGACGCGCGCCAGATCATGGCCGTGCCGACCATGTTCCTGAACGGCGAGTCGTTCGGCCAGGGCCGCAGCAGCGTGAAGGAAATCCTCGCGAAGCTCGATACGGGCGCGAGCGCGCGTGCCGCGAAGTCGCTCGACAACAAGCCGGTGTTCGACACGCTGATCGTCGGCGGCGGCCCGGCCGGTGCGGCCGCCGCGATCTACTCGGCGCGCAAGGGCATCGCGACGGGCGTCGTCGCCGAGCGTTTCGGCGGCCAGGTGCTCGACACGATGGCGATCGAGAACTTCGTGTCGGTGCAGGAAACCGAAGGTCCGAAGTTCGCGACCGCGCTCGAGCAGCACGTGAAGCAGTACGACGTCGACATCATGGACGTGCAGCGCGCGGACGCGCTGATTCCGGGCGACGTGCACCAGATCCGCCTCGCGAACGGCGCGGTGCTGAAGGCAAAGACGATCATTCTCGCGACCGGCGCGCGCTGGCGCGAAATCAACGTGCCGGGCGAGCGCGAATACCGCAACCGCGGTGTCGCGTACTGCCCGCACTGCGACGGCCCGCTGTTCAAGGGCAAGCACGTCGCGGTGGTCGGCGGCGGCAACTCGGGTGTCGAGGCCGCGATCGACCTGGCCGGCATCGTGAAGGAAGTCACGCTGATCGAGTTCGGTGCGCAACTGCGCGCGGACGAAGTGCTGCAGCGCAAGCTGCGCAGCCTGCCGAACGTGACGATCGTCACGCAGGCGCAGACGACCGAGCTGACCGGCGACGGCAGCAAGCTGAACGGGCTCGTCTACAAGGATCTGCGCTCCGGTGAAACGAAGCGCGTCGACCTCGAAGGCGTGTTCGTGCAGATCGGCCTGGTGCCGAACACCGAATGGCTGAAGGGCACGGTCGAACTGTCGAAGCACGGCGAGATCGTCGTCGATGCGCGCGGTGCGACGTCGGTGCCGGGTGTGTTCGCCGCCGGCGACGTGACGACGGTGCCGTTCAAGCAGATCGTGATCGCGGTCGGCGAAGGCGCGAAGGCGTCGCTCGGCGCGTTCGATCACCTGATCCGGCAGGATGCGACGCCGGCCGCGGCCGACGCGCCGCAGGCCGAAGAAGCGATCGCCGCGTAACGCGCGACGCATCGCACAGGTTCGTCTCTCTTGGCCCCGCACGCCCTGGTCGGCGTGCGGGGTCCTTTTTCATCCGGCGACGAGAGGCACGGCGCGAGCGCGACGCCCGCGTCGTCACTGCGCGGCCGCGGGAGCGGGATTCGCCGGCGCGGGCGCCTTGAAGCTGCTCGACTGCCGGACCAGCTGATCGGTCATCGCGGCGGCAACCGAATTCGCGCCGCCCGACGTGTGCGATCGCTCGGCGCTTGGCGGCGGCACGTACTGCGGCGGCGGCAACGACGGATCGAGCTTCGCCGATTCGCGCACGAGCGCGGCGGTTTCCGGCGTTTCGGATTTCATCGCGGGCGTTGCCGCTGCGTGCCGTTCGAGCCCGTCGCGCTTGCGCGGCGCGTGCTGTGGCGGCTGATACGCGTGCTGCGTCGACGGCGTCGCCGTCGCGGTTTGCACCGGCTGGGCAGGTGGTGCAGGGGGCGCCGATTGAATGGACGGCGCGTTCGCCGGGGTCGAATCCTCGGGCTCGACCGTCACGACATGGACGGTGGGCGGCTTCGTGACCGGCTTCGCTGCCGGCGGCTGCGCGGCGATCACGGGCGCGACGGCACCGGGGGCCGGTGCCGCGCTCGGGCGCGCCAGCGCCGCGGCGGGCGGCGGCACGGCCGCGTGTTGCGGCACGGGGCCGGGCACATGCGCGGAAGGGACTGCGACGCGCGCGGGCGGTGCGATCGCGCCGTGCGCGGTGTGGCCGTCGTCGGCGGCCGCCACGGTGGCGGCCGGCGGAGCGGAATCGCCGATGCCGGCCTCCGCGATCGCGCGGTGGTCCGCACGCAGCAGCATCACGTAGCCGGTGCCTGCCGCGGCAACCAGCAATCCGCCGGCAATCATCAAGGTTTTTCGGGTACTGGTCATGCTCGCTCACCGATCTTGTCGACGTGAACAAGCCATCATACCTGCGCATCCGCGCTCGATCCCGCGCGAATACATTTGGTTGCATTGATGGCGACCCAAGGCCGGCGTGCCCGTGAAACGCCGCGCCGCCCTTTCGTCAGACGGTTCGGCTCGCTCGTGTTCGGTCTGTCAGATACAGAAGACCGCCACCGCGATCCCGCCGAACAGCGCCCACTTGACGATGTAGTACACGGTGCGATTCCATGCCTTCAGCCGCTTGCCGGCCCGGCGGATCGCATACAGATACTTGAACGCACGATTGAGCCCGCCGGTGCGGTCGCCCGTCTCGTTCGGCGACGCGGCCGCGCGCATCAGCAGTTGCCCGAACGCGTCGTTGATGCGCTGCGCCCATCGATATTTCATCGGCCGGTCGATGTCGCAGAACAGGATCACGCGATCGTGCGCGGTGCGATTCTCGGCCCAGTGCAGGTAGGTCTCGTCGAACATCACGGCCTCGCCGTCGCGCCATGCGTACGACTCGCCGTCGACGACGATCCGGCACGCGTCGTCGTTCGGCGTGTCGAGCCCGAGGTGATACCGCAGCGAACCCGCATACGGATCGCGATGCAGCCCGAGCTTGCCGCCCGGCGGCAACTGCGCGAACATCGCGGCCTTGATCGACGGAATCCGCGACAGGATCGCGACCGTGCGCGGGCACAACGCCTGCGCGGACGGATGCGGCGCGTCGTACCACTTCAGGTAGAAGCGCTTCCAGCCGTTGCGAAAGAACGAATTGAAGCCGATGTCGTTGTACTCGCCGGATGCCTTGATCCGGCTCGCGTCACGCAGCGCGAGCGCTTCGTCGCGGATGGTCCGCCATTCGCGCTGCAACGCCGCCAGTTCCGGAAAGTGCCGCGTATCGATAAACGGCGTGGTCGGCACCGACGAGAACGCGTAGGAAAAGCAGTTCAGCGGGGCGGTGAAGGTCGAGTGGTCGGATAGCTGCCTGAACAGCCGGTGCCGAACCTTGCCGCGCCGGTGCGTGTACGCGACACACGCAATGAACACGATCAACAGGACCCACCGCATCGCTCTTTCCCCCGCAAACGCTTTGCCGGAATTTTAGGTGCGGGGAAAATTTCCTGCACTGAAGCGCAGGCGGTGCGATGCGCGCGGCCGGGATGTGGCAAGCACGCGGCTGAACTCGCGCGCACACGCCGACACGCCCGCGCCGACGGGCTTTTCGGCGCCATCGGCACGCATGCGGCACGCGCGTGCGACGATTATTCCGGAAACGGCAAATCAGTTTGTCCGTCTGCGCGCATATCGAACGTGTTGAGCGTCATCGCGACGAGCGCGTAATAACCGAGCAGCGCGACGAGGTTCACGACGGTCTCGTGGCCGAAACGGGCGTGCGCGCGCGCGAACGTAGCATCGCTCACGCGCCGCGTGTCGTACAGCTCGGTGGCGAACGCATGAATCAGCGCATCGTCGTCCGACTCGAACACCGGCTCGACGCCGCGGCGGATCGCATCGGCCGTCGCGGCCGGCACGCCGGCATCGAGCGCGATCGGATGATGGATGTGCCACTCGGCCTGCGAGCGCCAGCGCGCGGCCGTCACGAGAATCGCGAGCTCCGACAGCCGCAGCGGCAAGCCCGTGCGATAGCGGCAGAACGCGCCGAGCCGCTGCGCGTGCTGCGCGAGCTCGGGGCTCGCGATCCAGCCGAGGAACGGCCCGTTCAGGTTGCCGCGCGGGCCGCTGAGGATTTCGGCGAGCACGGCCTTCTGCTCGTCGGTGGCCGACGCGGGGTCGAACGGAGGCAGTCTGTCTGTCATGGTGAGGATTCTGTAATGTCGGGGTTCAGGCGCCGGCCGATGCGAGCGCCGCATCGATCGCACCGGACAGCCGTTCGACGATCGTGTCGATCTGCTGCGCGGTGCACACGAACGGCGGCGCGACGAGGATGTGATCGCCGTGCACGCCATCGATCGTACCGCCCATCGGATACACCATCAGCCCGCGCTGCATCGCCTCGCGCTTGACCGCCGCATGCAGCTTCAGCGCGGGATCGAACGTCGCCTTGCTGGCGCGGTCGCGCACGAGTTCGACGCCGACGAACAGCCCGCGGCCGCGCACGTCGCCGACATGCGGATGCGCGGCGTAATGCGCGCGCAACGACGCACGCAACTGCTCGCCGCGCGCCTTCACGTTGTCGAGCAGCTTCTCTTCGGCGATCACGCGCTGCACTTCCAGCGCGGCCGCACACGCGGTCGCATGGCCCAGATACGTGTGGCCGTGCTGGAAGAAGCCGGAGCCGTCGACGATCGTCCGGTAGATGCGGTCGCTCACCAGCGTCGCGCCGATCGGCTGGTAGCCGGCGCCGAGCCCTTTCGCGATCGTCAGCAGGTCCGGTGCGACGTTGTCCTCGTCGCACGCGAACAGATAACCGGTTCGGCCCATCCCTGACATGATTTCGTCGAGGATCAGCAGCACGCCGTACTTGTCGCACACCGCGCGAATCTTCTGCAGGTAGGTACGCACCGGCGGCACCGCGCCGGCCGTGGCGCCGACCACCGTTTCCGCGACGAACGCCGCGACGTTTTCCGCGCCGAGTTCGGCGATCTTCTGCTCGAGTTCGTCGGCGAGCCGCTGCGCATACGCTTCGTCGGTCTCGCCTGCCGCCTGGTCGCGATACGCGTAGCACGGGCTCACGTGATGCGCTTCGATCAACAACGGCAGGAACGGCTCGCGCCGCCACGCGTTGCCGCCGATCGCGAGCGCGCCGAGCGTGTTGCCGTGATAGCTCTGGCGGCGCGCGATGAAGTGGCGGCGCTGCGGCTCGCCTTTCTCGACGAAATACTGGCGCGCGAGCTTCAGCGCGGCTTCGATCGCCTCGGATCCGCCCGATACGAAATACACGTGCTCGAGCCCGGCCGGCGCGGCCTCGACGAGCCGGTCGGCCAGTTCCTCGGCCACGTCGGTCGTGAAGAACGACGTATGCGCGTACGGCAGCTGCTGCGCCTGCCGCTTGATCGCGTCGATCACGCGCTGGTTGCTGTGGCCGAGACACGACACGGCCGCACCGCCGCACGCGTCGATATAGCGTTTGCCGGTCGAATCGATGATCTCGATGCCGTCGCCTGCGACGGCGGTGGGCAAGGTCGTGCGCGGAGCACGATGAAAAACGGTCGTCATGCGTTGCCTCATGGATCAGGACGCGCGGGGCGCGTGCGCGAACGGCACGATACGTGTCGCGAAGCGCTGCGTGCCGTGTTGATGGATCGTGAAGTCGATCGCGGTGTCGCGAATCGCGAACACCGCCGTCGCCAGCGTGTTTTCGTCGTCGGGGTCGGCCGGATCGTCGCGATAGATCGGCAGCCCTTCCGGTGCGCGATCGCCGAGCACGCGCAGCAGCACGGCTTCGTCGAGCGCGCCGATGCCCGGCGTCAGCGCATCGACGCGCCGCTGGCGATCGCCGGACGACTGCGTGACGATCTGCGCTTCCGCATCGCATCCCGGATGCACGAGATGATTCGCGTGGCCGACGACACGTGCAACGTCTAGCACCGAACAGCGCGCGACGCTCGCCTCGATGCTCAGAAGCCGCCGATCGCCGGTCGCGCCGAGCGTGTGGTGAAAGCCGCTCGCGCGCGCATGCGTGCGCAGCACGTCGGCGGCGGCATCGAGCGACGTCGCGTCGAGCACCGCGCGCGCGAGGATCATCCGCGGCACGCCGGCCGCCGGCGTGCGGATCCGCAGGTTGTTGATCGCCTGTGCGACGCCCGCGCGGTTCGCGGCGAACGTATGGCCGGGCAGCGAGCCTGGGTAATAGAAGCTGATGAAGCCGGGTTTGCCATGCGGCTGCACGTCGACGAGCAGGCAGCGCTCGCGCAGGTACGGATCGCCGTCCTCGTTGTGCGCGATCCAGCGCGTGCCGTCGGCGCCGCGTGCCGCGAGCGTCGTGCAGCCGTCCGGCGCGTTGTGGATCAGTTCGCCGCGGCAATTCCACAGGAAGATGTCGTCGGCCGGCCAGCCGACGCCTGCCGCGATTCCGTCCAGTTCCGCGACGAGCTCGGGATACGCGGCGAGTGCAGCCTGCCGCAGCGTGGCGACGAACGGATGGCCGCGCCAGCGGCGCACGGCCTGCCATGCGCTGCTCTGCTGCATGTAAGCGTCGAACACGGGGCGGGCAAGTTCGCCGAGACGCACGCCGATGTCGAACGGCGTGCCGGTGATGACGGGGGAAAGGGAAAGCGGCATGGCAGGCGATTCGGTTTCGTTCAGGACACGTGTTTCAGGAATTCCCTCAGGCGCGGCGTCGGCGGCCGGTCGATCAGGTCGACCGGATGGCCGTCCTCGGCGATGCCGCCCTGATCCATGAACAGCAACCGCGTGCCGACCTGCTTCGCGAAGCCGATCTCGTGCGTGACGACGATCATCGTCATCCCTTCGGTCGCGAGATCCTGCATCACCTTCAGCACTTCGTGGCGCAACTCCGGATCGAGCGCCGACGTCGGCTCGTCGAACAGCATCAGCCGCGGCCGGATCGCCAGCGCCCGCGCGATCGCGACGCGCTGCTGCTGGCCGCCCGACAGTTCCGACGGATAGTGATTCGCGCGCGATTCGAGGCCGACCTTGTCGAGCAGCGCCATCGCCTGATCGCGCGCGTCGGCACGCGACGCGCCACGCACCTGGATCGGCCCGAACATCACGTTCTCGAGCGCGGTCATTTGCGGGAACAGGTTGAACTGCTGGAAGACCATGCCAGCTTCGAGCCGGATGTTGCGGATCGTCGACGCGTTGCCGCGCACGCTCTGGCCGTCGACCAGCAGCTCGCCGCCGGTGATCTTCTCGAGCGCGTTGATACAGCGCAGCATCGTCGACTTGCCCGAGCCCGACGGGCCGATCACGACCACCACTTCGCCCGCGTCGATCTTCAGGTCGATATGCTTGAGCACCGGCACGTGGCCGAAGCTCTTCGACACGTTCTGGAATTCGATCATGCTCATAAGATACGCATCCTCTTTTCGACGAGCCGGAGCGTCAGCGTCATCGCGCCGGTCAGCAGCAGGTAGATGATGGCCACCGCCGTCCAGATCTCGACGGCCTGGAAATTGCCGGCAATGATTTCCTGCCCCTTGCGCGTCAGCTCGCCCACGCCGATCACGATGAACAGCGACGTGTCCTTCAGGCTCACGATGCACTGGTTGCCGAGCGGCGGGATCAGCCGCCGGAACGCGAGCGGCCCGACCACCTTCAGCAGCACGCGCGGCATCGACAGGCCCATCGCGAGCCCCGCTTCCGTCAGCCCCTTCGGGATCGACAGCAGCGCGCCGCGCACGACTTCCGCGAGATACGCGCCCGAATTCACCGTGATCGCGATGATCGCGGCCGTCAGGCCGTCGATGCGGATATGCGCGAGCAGCGGCAGCGCGAAGTACAGGAACATCACCTGCACGACGATCGGCGTTCCGCGGATCAGTTCAATATAAACCTGTGCGAGCACGTTCATCGCCTTCGGTCCATATGCGCGGAACATGCCCGCGATCATCCCGACGACGAATCCGCCCACCAGCCCGAAAAATGCGATGAACACCGTCAACCGGACCCCGTCCATCAGGTCCGGCAGCGCCGCCCAGATCGCCGACCAATCGAAATTCACGTGTTGCTCCCCGTTCGATTCAAGACCGGCGCGGCCGCCCGGCCGCGCCACGTTGTGCCGTCACGCTCACATCTTCGGCGGCTCGGCGCCGAACCACTTCTTGTAGATCTGCGCGTAGCGGCCGTCGGCCTTGATCTTCACGAGCGACGCATTGACCTTCGGCACGAGCGCACTGCCCTTCGGAAAGCCGATCCCGTACTTGTCGCCGCTGACCGGCTCGCCCGCGACCTTCACCTTGCCCTTGCCTTCGTTGTTCACGAAGAACAGCACGTTCGGCGTGTCGTGCATCGCCGCGTCGACGCGGCCGGCCTCGAGCGCGAGGTACGCCTGGTCGATGTTCGGGAACTGGCGGATTTCCTTCGGCTTCAGGTGTGCCTTGATCCAGTCGATCGTCGCGGTGCCCGTTTTCGCGGCGATGACCTTGCCGTTCAGGTCGTCGATCGACTTGATCGACGTATTGCCGGACTGCACCATCGCCGCAAGCCCGCTGTCGTAATACGGCGCGGAGAAGTCGATCGCCTTCTTCCGCTCTTCCTTGATCGTCATCCCCGACAGCGCGACGTCGATGTTCTGCGTCTGCAGTGCAGGAATCAGGCCCGCGAAGTCCATCGGCTGGATCGTGTACTTCCAGCCCTGATCCTTCGCGATCTCGGCCCACAGGTCGAGATCGAAGCCGACGTACTTGTCGCCCTGCTTGAACTCGAACGGCATGAACGACGTATCGGTCCCGACGACGAGCGTCTTGGTGTCCGCGTGGGCGATGCTGGCGCCGAGCGCGGCAGTGACCGCGACGGCTTTCAGGAAGGAACGGCGACTCATGACTTTTCTCCGCATGGTTGAGCGATGTAACCGGCCGGCTGGCCGGGGAACGACGACATCAAGCCGCACCGCAACATGCGATGTCCAATTAGACCTTAGTGCAACAAGTGTTGTCAACACGGATACTACGACAACAAAAAAATACTCAACAAGAAAATGCATCGAGACAAACCCGGCCCGGCACGCGGGGTTTGGTCGGAGGAAAAGGCACGGGAGACGGCAGTAAGGGGCGGCGGGTCAGGACTCGCCGTTGCGGGCGCGAAGCGCGAATGCGCGATGATCCGATGAGCGCGAGCGCTGCCGGGCAGTGCTCGTGCGTCACCATCGCGATCCGAAAATCGGGATGGCAAATGTGGGCCGTGCAGAACGAGCGGGCGCTTGGCGCTGTTGCTGTTGCTGTTGCTGTTGCTGTTGCTGTCGCTGTCGCTGTTGCTGTCGCTGTTGGCGGCACCGGCGCTGGGGCTGCGGTAGCGACCGGCCGTTCGCGGCACACGTCCCGCACCGCACCGTGCGCCCTCGCACACCGTCCCTGCCGCTCCTGGCCCCGAATGCCGGCGACCACCCACGCCGCTCAATGATCGGGACGAGCCTCGGACAGCAACGTCATCCTGCACGACCTCGAAGCGGCCCGTGTCACGCCGCCACGCCGCTCGCCTGATGCGAAACCAGCCGCGCATACGCGCCCTGCCGCGCGATCAGCTCCGCATGCGTGCCCGCCTCGATGATCCTGCCGTGCTCGATCACGAGAATCCTGTCCGCATTGCGCACGGTCGACAGCCGGTGCGCGATGATGATCGACGTGCGCTGCGCCATCAGGTCCTCCAGCGCCGCGCGGATCTGCTGCTCGCTGATCGTGTCCAGATGCGATGTCGCTTCATCGAGGATCAGCACCGGTGCGTCCTTCAGGAACGCACGCGCGATCGCGACACGCTGGCGCTGCCCGCCGGACAGCTGCACGCCGCGCTCGCCGACGCGCGTCGCGAGCCCGTCCGGCAGCCGCGCGACGAATTCGCCGAGCGCGGCCTGATCGATCGCACGCCGCACGTCCGCATCGGACGCATCGCTCGCCGCCAGACGGATGTTCGCTTCGAGCGTGTCGTTGAACAGATAGGTATCCTGCGCGACGAGCGCGATGTGCCGGCGCAGGTCGTCGAGCCGCAAGTCGCGCAGATCGACGCCGCCGAGCGACACACGCCCGTGCTGAGGATCCCAGAAACGCAGCAGCAGGCTCGCGACGGTCGACTTGCCGGCGCCGGATGCACCGACCAGCGCGACCGTGCTGCCCGGCGGCACGTCGAAGCTCATGCGATCGATCGCCGGCACGCCGCGGCCGGGGTACGTGAAGCACGCGTCGTCGAAGCGCACGGTCGCGTCGCCGGACATCGCATGCGTGCCGTCGACCACCGTCACCGGCTCCTTGTCGATCGCACGCAGGCGCCGCGTCGATGCGATCGTGTCCGCGAGCTGCCGCGCGACCTGACCGATCTCGGCGACCGGCATGAACGCGGCCACGGCGACCAGCACCAGCAGCGGCAACGATTCGTGCGCGAACCAGCCGCGCGCGCTCAACCACGCGCCGAGCGCCGCGACGGCCAGGCCGCCGAGCCCGCTCGCGATCTCCAGCGCGGCGCTCTGCGCGGACAGGTCGTCGAGCAGCTTTGCGCGTTGCAGCCGGTACGCGTCGGCTTGCGCGACGAACGCGGCGCGCCGCCGCTCGATCGCCTGGAACGCGGTCAGTTCGGCGAGCCCCTGGATCGTTTCGGTCAGGTGCGCGCCGAGCTGGCCGAGCGCTTCGCGCGCGCCGGTGCCGAGCCGGTCGACGTCGCGCCGCGCGAGCACCGGCGCGAGCCCGGCCCACAGCAGGAACGGCAGCAGCACGAACGCGAGCGGCCACGCCACCGACGCGAGCAGCGCGAGCACGCCGGCCGGCACCAGCACCGCGACGAACGCGGGCGCGAGCGTATGCGCATAGAAGTATTCGACGGTCTCGACGTCCTGCGTCGCGAGCGCGACCAGATCGCCGGCGCGGCGCCGCAACAGCCCGGCCGGCGCGAGCCGTTCGAGCGTCGCGAACAGCGCGATGCGCATCTCGGCGAGCAGCCGGTACGCCATGTCGTGCGCGAGCCACGATTCGAGCCAGTGCAGCACGGCCGCGATCGGCGCGACGACGAGCAGCGCCGCGACGAGCGCCCCGTTCGCGTGTCCGGCCGAGACGCCGCCGACCACCAGCGCGCCGATCACGCCGACACCGACGAACGCCAGCACGCGGCCGATCCCGAACAACACGGTCAGCACGACCTTGCCTTTCCACGGACTGACGAAGCGCAGCAGCGTGCGTAAGGTCTCCGGCCAGCCGATCGCGGCCGCGTCGTCGTTCAGCGGCCGGACCTGCGGGCCGGACGCCGCACGCGCGCTCGCGCCGCCGGCCGCCGCGGCCGTGCCCGCGGCTTCGGCGGCAGCCTCCAGCTGCGGCCCCATCAGCCGCCGGTACGGGCCGTCGCGCGCGATCAACTGCGCGTGCGTGCCCTCGTCGACCACGCGCCCCTGGTCGAGCACCAGGATGCGATCGGCGCCGATCACGCTGGACAGCCGGTGCGCGAGCACGAGCGTCGTGCGGCCGCGCGTGAGCCGGTCGAGCGCCTGCTGGATCAACGCTTCGTTCTCCGCATCGACCGACGACAGCGCCTCGTCGAGCAGCAGGATCGGCGCATCGCGCAGCAGCGCGCGAGCGATCGCGATCCGCTGCCGCTGGCCGCCGGACAGCATCAGCCCGCGTTCGCCGATGCGCGTCGCGTAGCCGTCGGGCAGCGCCGAAATGAAATCGTGCGCGTTGGCCGCGCGCGCGGCCGCGATCATGTCCGCGTCGCTCGCGTCGGGACGGCCGAGCCGCAGGTTCTCCGCGACGCTGCCGTCGAACAGCGTCGCGTCCTGCGCGACGACCGCGATCATCTCGCGCACCTGGTCGGCGTCGAGCGTGCGCACGTCGTGACCGCCGATGCGGATCGCGCCGCGCTGCGCGTCGTGCTGGCGCAGAAGCAGCCGCACGATGGTCGACTTGCCCGCGCCGCTCGGACCGACGATCGCGACCGTCTCGCCTTCGCGCACCGAGAAACTCAATGCCGCATGCGCATCCGCGCGACGGCCCGGATACGCGAAGCTGACGCCGTCGAACACGATCTCCGGCCGCACGTGCGCGATGCGCGGCGCCGCGGCCGCCGGCGCGTCGCCGCCCGCGTCCAGCAGCGCATGAATCGCGTTCGCCGCCGACTGGCCGATCATCCCCTGATGCAGCACGCCGCGCAGGTCGCGCAGCGGCCGGAAGATCTCGCTGCCGGCCATCAGCACGATCAGCAGCGCTTCGAGGCTCATGTAGCCGTGACGCACGCGCCATGCGCCGACTGCAATCGCGGCGGCCGCGCCGAGGCCGGTGCCGAGATCGGTGAAGAGCCGCGTCAGCAGCCCGAGCGCGAGCACCCAGAACGTGCTGTCGGACAGCGCGCGCGCCTTCGCCGCCAGTTTCGCGCCGAACGCGCGGCTCTGCCCGAACGCCTTCAGCGTCGGCAGGCCCTGCACCGCGTCGAGAAACTCCTCGCCGAACGCCTTGAACGCCGCCGAACGTGCCAGCGCCGCGCGCCGGTCCGCACGGTGCACGAGTTGCGGCAGCGCGAGCGTGACGAGCGCGGCAATCAGCAGGACCGCGGCCGTCGGCACGTCCCACCACGCGAGCACCGCGAAGATCATCACCGGCGCGCACGCGGCGATCACGAGCTGCGGCAGGTAGACGCCGAAGAAGGTCTGCAGTTGCTCGACGCCGTCGACGACGGCCAGCATCACGCCGCCCGTGCGCTCGCCGCTGAACCACGCGGGGCCGAGCGCGGCGATCCGGTCGAACAGCCGCGCGCGCAGCGCGGACTGCACGTGCCCGGCCGTGTGCTGCGCGAGCACCGTGCGGCGATGATCGAGCCATGCGCGCAGCAGCACGCAGAGCGTCGTTGCAACGACGGCTTCGCCGATATCGCGCGCGGCCGCGCCGGCGAACACGAGCGCAAGCACGCGGCCGAGAAACACGAACCGGAGGATGCCGACACCCATCGCGAGCAGCCCGAGCGCGACCGCGGCGGCGACCCGCCAGCGCAATCCCGCCATCATCGCCCATAGTCGCCGGTCGAAATACATGAAGCCCTCCAGTCGGTTTTTCGTTGCGGTTTGATCGACCGGACCAAGGCTACCCGCGCGGCCGGCGCGCGGCAAAAGATGATTTTTCAACGGGTGTTGAGTCACCTACAATACCCCGCATGTCGCACCTTCCACCGCTCAGCGCATTGCGTGCCTTCGAGGCGGCCGTCCGCCTCGGCGGGTTCGCGCGCGCGGCGGCCGAGCTCAACGTGTCGACGAGTGCGATCAGCCACCAGATCCGCGCGCTGGAGGAATCGCTGGGCGCGCGCCTGCTCGAACGCAGCACGGGGCTGGGCGGCATCAGTCTCACGCCTGCGGGCACGCGCCTGCTGCCGGCCGTCAGCGACGCGCTCGCGAAGCTGACCGACGCCTGCGCGGAGATTCGCGGCACCACCACGCAACGGCTGACGGTCTCCGCCAACGCGCCGTTTTCGTCGATGTGGCTCGCGCGCCGCCTCGCGGAATTCTCGTCGCTTCATCCCGAAACGCCACTGCATGCGGTCGTGATCGACGACGAACCGGATTTCGCGCGCAGCGGAGTCGACCTCGCGATCGTTCACGTGAGCGCGCACCGGCTGCGCGCCGACGATGACGTGCTGATGCGCGAAACCGTGTTTCCGGTCTGCAGCCCCGAGCTGTTCCCGTATGCGTCGGGGTATGTGTGCCGCTCGCGCCTGCTGCAGGAGATGCACGAGGACAGCCCGGAAATCGACTGGCGCAACTGGGCCGTGCATTTCGGCCTGCCGGACGACTTCGAGACGAAGATCGTCCGCTACAGCAGCTTCAGCCAGGTGATCGGTGCGGCGCTCGGCGGTGCGGGCATCGCGCTCGGCCGGGTGCCGCTGATCGAGCCCGAACTGCGCAGCGGCCGGCTGGTGCCGCTGGTGCCGGGCCTCGCGCGCGATGCGTCGTGGCGCTTCGTGCTGCGCCGCAATCCGGCGACGCGGCATCGGCTGCTCGATCCGTTGATCGCGTTCCTGCGCCGCGAAGCCGACGCGCCGCCGTTCAAGCTCGCGACGATCGTTGCGTCCGCATCCAACGACAGTCATGCGCGCGGCGCGGGCGGCGCGTAACGAGCCCGCGCACGCGGCCGGCGCGAGCATCGCCGGTTGATGAACGCGTGCTCGTCACGGCGTCGCGAAAAACAGCGCGACGACGCAGGCCATCCCGCCGAACCACACGAGCGAGCGCAGCGTCGCCCAGTTCAGCAGATACATCAGCGCGTAGACGACACGAATCGCGACGAATGCGATCGCGAGCCGGTCGACGTGCTGCGCGTTCGCGCCGTTGTGCCACGCGACCACCAGCGCAGCCGTGAACAGCGCGAACGCTTCCCATGCATTCTGGTGCGCGGCCTGCGCCCGCGCGCGCCAGCCTTCGAGCTTCGCCAGGTATTCGCGCGGCGTGCGGTTGTCGTACCGCTTGTCGGCCTTCGCCAGGAACGTCATCGGGAACGGCAACAGCGCGACGATGAACAGGCACAGCTGGGACGTCGTCATCCGGTCTCCTCCTTTTATGGTTACATTGATCAATGACAAGGTCGCGCAGAGCTTAGCATTGCATCGCGCCGATCGCGTACCGGTTTTCTAGACGGGAGGCTCGGCAAAGCCAGCGGCCGGCGACCGCGGCGGCGTGCGGCTCGCATGCGGGCCGCGCAAAAAATTCCACCAAATCGCCGACAAATACGTTAATTAAAACTGGTCGAACACCAATAAGATAGCGCTCGACACTGGTTTTGCGCATCCGCGCGCCAGCCCCGATGACCCGCGCGGCGCCATCGTGCGCGCGCCGAACGACTTTCGACCCGAGCCCGACCATGCCCCGTCCCATCGTCGCCCATATCCGTCCGGACGCCGTCCGCCACAACCTCGAGTTCATCCGCCGCACCGCCGCGCAATCGCGCGTGTGGGCCGTGGTCAAGGCCAACGCATACGGCCACGGAATCGAGCGGATCTATCCGGGCCTCGCGGGGGCCGACGGCATCGCGCTGCTCGATCTCGACGAAGCCGTGCGCGTGCGCGAGCTCGGCTGGGACAAGCCGGTACTGTTGCTCGAAGGGATCTTCGAGCCGGCCGACGTCGAACTCGCCGATCGTCTCCGGCTGACCGTGGCCGTGCACTGCGACGAGCAGCTCGACCTGCTAATCGCCGCGAAGCCGCAGCAGCCGATCGACATCCAGCTGAAGATGAACACCGGGATGAACCGGCTCGGCTACCGGCCGCACGCGTTTCGCGCCGCGTGGGAACGTGCGGCGGCCGCGCCGTCGATCGGCCAGATCACGCTGATGATGCATTTCGCGAACGCCGACGAAGGCGAAGTCGACTGGCAGCTCGAGCAGTTCGATGCGGCCACGGCCGGGATTCCGGGCGAACGCTCGACGTCGAACTCGGCGGCCGTGCTGTGGCATCCGCGCGCGCATCGCGACTGGGTGCGGCCCGGCACGATCCTGTACGGCGCGTCGCCGACGGGCGCGTCGCGGCACATCGCCGACACGCCGCTGACGGCCGCGATGACGCTGACCAGCAAGATCATCGGCGTGCAGACGCTCGCGCCGCAGGAAACGGTCGGCTACGGCCGCCGCTTCACGGCGGACCGGCCGATGCGGATCGGCGTCGTCGCGTGCGGCTATGCGGACGGCTATCCGCGCCACGCGCCGACCGGCACGCCGATCGCGGTGGACGGCGTGATCACGCGCGTCGTCGGCCGCGTGTCGATGGACATGCTGACCGTCGACCTGACGCCGTGCCCGAACGCGGGCATCGGCTCGAGCGTCGAGCTGTGGGGCGACCAGGTGAAGGTGGACGACGTCGCGGAAGCGAGCGGCACGATCGGTTACGAGCTGATGTGCGCGCTCGCGCGCCGCGTGCCGGTCGTGATCGTGCCGCCCGGTGCGTCGTCGGTGCAGCCGGCGCCGCGCACGGGCAGCTACGGGCGATAACGCACGGCAATCACGCCGCGGCACGCTCGTGCGTCGCGGCGCATCCCGATCGTCCGCATTCGTTCGCGGGCCGCGTCGACCGGCTCGTTTGCCATGAGCGGCACGCTTCGGCGGTATGGGGCGAGTGCGCGGCACGAGCGCCGTTGCCACAAACGCACACGCACCCTTGTCGCTGTTCGACGCGTCACGACCGCCAGGTCGGCCTGCGCTTGTCCAGAAACGCGTCGATCCCCTCGCCCGCGTCCTCTTCCATCATGTTGCGCGCCATCACGTCGCCCGCAAACGCATACGCATCGTCGAGCGGCATCTCGCGCTGCCGGTAGAACATCTGCTTGCCGTAGCGCACCGCCGCCGGACTCTTCGCGACGATCTCCGCGACCTTGCGCGCGACGGCCGCGTCGAGCGCGTCCTCGGGCACCGCTTCGTTGACGAGCCCCCACGCGGCGGCCGTCGCCGCATCGACGAAACGCCCGGTGACGAGCATGTCGAACGCGCGCTTCGCCGACACGTTGCGGCTCAATGCGACGGCCGGCGTCGAACAGAACAGCCCGACGTTGATGCCCGACACCGCGAAGCGCGCGGTGTCGGCCGCGATCGCGAGGTCGCATGCCGCGACGAGCTGGCAGCCGGCCGCCGTCGCGATTCCTTGCACACGCGCGATCACCGGCACCGGCAACGCGCGCATCGCGAGCATCACGCGGCTGCATTGCGCGAACAGCGCACGGTAGTAATCGAGTTCGGGCTTGCCGCGCATCTGCCGCAGGTCATGGCCCGCGCAGAACGCGTTGCCCTCGGCGGCGAGCACGACGCAGCGCACGTGCGGATCGGCGGCGAGCGAGTCGAATGCGTGTTGCAGGCTCGCGAGCAGTGCGTCCGACAGCGCGTTGAACTGGTGCGGCCGGTTCAGCCGCAGCGTGACGACGCCGTCGCGGTCTTCACGCAGCAGAACGGGTTCCGATGACGAGTGATTCGAATCCATGATGGTCCACCTGATTGTCCGGATCGCGACACGCTAGCGGTTCAATATAGTCGATCCCCGCACGGACGGCGTCTACCGGCGTCACTCGTAGGTAGCGCTTCAGCGCGGCCGGTACTCGCCATCGTGCGCAGACCAGCGGAACGTCTGGCGCCATCGGCCGCCGCGCGCGCGCAGCTGCAGGTCGCGAAACCCGTCCGTCGATGTCGCGAGCACGCTCAACGTATTGCTGCCGTCCGTGATGTCGTGATCGCGCGTGCCGTCGGCATGCCAGTCGCCGGCGATATTCCGATAGAACATCATCGGTCGTGCGAACACGACGCGCAACGTCTTTCCGTCGAGCCTGAACAGGTACAGCGCCTCGAACGACGCGCCGCCGCCCGCATAGCCGATCGACCAGCCCGCGCGCACGCCGAACACCGCGTCGCCCGCGCGCAGCACATACGGTGCGAGATCGAACCGTAGCCATCGATCGGGCCGTAACGCGAGATCGCCACGCGGTGTCGGCTGTTCAAGGTAGTCCGGACTGTCGAGATTCGTCCCGCTCCAGTCGGTCGGCTGATCCAGTGGCTGATCCGTGCGCGCGACGATGCGCGGCGTACCGTCCGGGCCGCGCTCGAACACGCCCAGCCAGACCAGCCCGCTCGCGGTCTCGGCGTCGCTCCGATGCTGGTAGCCGTCGCAGTCGGTCGGCGCGCGCAATCGCAGCACCTCCTGCGCGCGTTCGTCGCTCGGTGCCGCGCAGACGATTGCGACGAACGAACCGGGGCGCTGCGGCCATGGCTTCGCACCGGCCAGAACGACGCGAGCAGGATTCGCGCCCGGGGCAAGCTGCGCGATCAGCGCCTCTTTCGTGAAGCCCGGCGGCAGGTGCACACCGAAACCGTCCGGTTCCGGACCATCGCCGATTTCGCGCGAGTGAGCGGCCCGTGCGTCGGGCGACGCCAGCTTCGCGGGCACCTGATCGAGCGAATGCGCACTGCCCGCCGCGTGTGCGGCCAGGACTACACACGACGCGCCAATCGTGACAAGCCATCGGACGCAGCGGATCGTCATACCGGAATATCCTGTAGATGCGGGGGCATGCGCTGCGCGGCGCGCAGGCACGCCGGCCTCGGCATCGCGAGGATACGGACATCGCGGCGCGCTGTAAATCGGGCCGCGCCGTCAGCCCGCGAGCTTCTTCAGCGCGTCGAGCACCGCGTCGCCCTTGAACGGCTTCACGATCCAGCCCTTCACGCCGGCGGCCTTGCCGCGCTCCTTCATCGCCGGGCTGCTTTCGGTCGTCAGCATCACGATGTTGACCGACGCGTTCGCGAGTTCGCCGCGAATCTTCTCGGCCATCGTCAGGCCGTCCATGTTCGGCATGTTCACGTCGCTGATCACGAGGCGCACGCCGGGCGTCGCCTTGAGCTTCGCGAGCCCGTCCTTGCCGTCCACCGCCGTCGCGACGTCGAGCCCGTGATTGCGCAGGAACCCCGCGACTTCGTCGCGCACCGTGCCCGAATCGTCGACCACCAGAATCTTTGCCATCGTGTACCCCTTTTCGTTGTTGCCGACTTCAACAGTCGATATGCCATTCAAAACAGTTCGAGTTCGCCCGCCTCGACCATCGGCCCGACGTCCTGCACCGACTCGCGAAAATCCTCCGGCGACCAGCTCAGGCTGAACACGAAACGCTGGTCGAGCTGCACCGACCGCCCGGCCGCGGGATCGGTCATCCGGTACTTGAAGCACAGCTGCGGACAGTCGCCGCCGAACGAGATGAACTTCTGCTTGTGATTGACGACGAGCGGCACCTGCACCGGATGGCGCGCGAGCGCCTCCGCGTCGCCCAGATAGCGGTTCTTGAACGCACCCCACACCAGATTGGTCAGCTCGCCGAGCACGCTGTTCACGTCGCGGAAATCGGGCGCTCGGCCATCGCCGCGCGCGCCGCCGATCATGTCGAGCAACGGCTGCTCGCTCGTCTGCAGCAGCATGTAGCCGCGGCACCACGCGCTTTCCAGCGCGATCAGGCTGAACACTTCGCCGAAGATGATCTGGTCGCGGACGATGCACGGCGTGTCGCGTTCGATCGTCATGCCGGGGAACAGACCGTCGAGCCGGGCCTCGGTGATCTCGGCGATGCCGCGCACGAGCGCGTTCGGGTAGTCGCGGCTGAACAGGTATTCGCCGATCGCGCGCTTGAGCGGCGTCAGGTCGTCGGCCGTGTAGGTCGCGCATGCGACGCGCGCGAGCGCATCGGGCAGCGCGTCGCGCGGCGGCTCTCCGGCATTCGACGTGCGGCGCAGGATGATCGGCAGCTCGGGCCGCAGCGCGTCGATTTGCGTCGCGACGATCGCGCTCTCGGCCGGCGCGCCGCCGTAGTCCTCCGCGAGCAGGATCGCGCCGAGATCGATGTTCGAGCGCAGCACCTTCAGCAGCCGGTTGCGCCGCACCGTCAGGCCGACGAGGTTGTGCTCGTCGCAGAAGCGCTTGATCGCCGCCGCGTGCGCGCGGCTGTCGTCGAGCACGAGCACCTTGCTGACGGGTTGGTCTACGGTCATCTCGGGAAGTCCTCGGAATGCGAATCGGTCAGAACAGTTCGAGCTCGCCGCCGGTATCGACGGCGGCCGCTTCCGGCACGTGGAAGTCGACCGGCGCATTCGCGCACACGCACAGCGTCGCGCCGATCCGCACGTCGCCGTCGAGCGTCACGTCGTAGGCAGCCACGTGATCGGGGTTCAGCGCCGGCAGGTAGTCGATGCTCGCGCCGCTCAGCAGATAAGGCGTCGACATACCGAGATCGGGGAACGGCGCGGTCAGCGCCTGGTTGATCGCGCCGCAACACAGGTTCGCGACTTCCATGAACGCTTCGGGCAACGGCCGCTGCGTGCCCGAGCCGGACGACGACGCGCCGAAATGATGGCGCGTCGGCTCGTCGTCGCGAAAGCGCAGCGCGAGCAGCAGCCGGAAATGCAGCGCCGAGATCGTCAGCACCGCGACGTGCTCGGCGGCCTTCGGCGTCGCGCGCGCGTTCGTGCGCGGCGAATCGTCCGGCGCATCGTGCGTATCGACGACGACCGGCCGGATCTCGCATGCGGCGCCGGCCGCGAGCCGCGTGCGCGCCGCATCGAAGAAGATCCGCTCGAAAGCGGCCCGAGCCTGCGCGCTGATCACGTCGCGGCTCCTTCGAGCCGCGCATGCAATTGCCCCGCGAGCGTCTCGACCGTCGCGAGCGCGGCCGTGATCATCTTGCCGCCGGCCTGGATGTCCTGGAACGTCGCGGCCGTCACGAGATCGTTGCGGTTCAGGCTGTCGCGATAGCTGTTCGACAACTGCTGCGAGCGCGCGGCGAGCCCGCGCACCTCGCTCGCGACGATCGAGAAACCGCGTCCGGCGGCGCCCGCGCGCGCGGCTTCGATCGACGCATTCAGCGACACGATCGACACGTGGGCGACGATCGCCGACAGCTCCTGGTTCTTCGTACGCATGTCCTGGTTCTGCGTGGTCAGCGAGATCATCTGCTCGTGCCAGCGCTCGAACGTGCCGGCGAGCCCGCGCAGCCGCGCCGCTTCGTCGGCGAGCTTCGTCGCCTGCTGCGACAGCGCCGCGCGTTCGGCCGCGAGCGCCTGCAGCGCGTCGCGCTGTTCGCCGGCGCCGGCCGCCTCGCGCGCGACCCGCTCTTCGAGTTCCGCTTCGCGGCGCGACCACGCGTGCGCTGCTTCGGCATGCTCGGCAGCGGCTTCATCCGCGCGCGTTTGCGCCGCATCGAGCGCGTCGCGCAACGCGGCGGCGTCGCGCGCCATCGCCGCGACGAGCCGCGCTCGTGCGATGCGCCATACGATCGCGGCGATCATCGCAACCACGGCGCCGCCCGCGAGCGCACCGCCGACCGGAATCATCCACGCTTGCACGATCACTCCGTCGCGTCGACGTTCGCGAGGCCGGCGCGTGCCGACTGCTCGCCGTCATCACCCGCACTGTCCGCCGCGAAGCGCGCGGGCAGCGACACGATCGTCTCGAATGCGCGATACGGCGCGCCGGCGCGGTCGTCGGTGAAGCGCAGCGCGATGTCGCCGCCGTCGCGCTTCAGGAAGTTGCGCACCGCGTCCATCCCGACGCCGCGCCCCGACACTTCGGTCACTGCACTGGCGGTCGAGAAACCCGGCCGGAAGATCAGTTCGGCCACCGCTTCATCGGTCAATGCGGGTTCGTTGCCCGCGTCGATCCAGCCGCGCTCGCGCGCGATCGCGCGAATCCGGTCGAGCGCCAGCCCGCGGCCGTCGTCGCCGAGCACGAAGCGCAGTGCACCGTCGCCGACGTCGACCGCGATGTCGATCTTGCCGGCCGGCGGCTTGCCGGCCGCACGGCGCTCGTCGGACGTTTCGATCCCGTGGTCGATCGCGTTGCGCAGCAGGTGCATGAACACGTTCTTCAGCGTCGCGCCGATCTCGCTGCGCACGCGATGGCCGTTGCTGTCGATATGCACGACGGGCGCCGGCTTGCCGAGCTCGGCCGCGAGCGACGGAAGCGACTCGATCACGCCGCCCAGCGCGTCGCCGATGCCCTGGGTGCCGAGCTGGCTCAGCAGGCGGCGCACCGAATCGCGGGCCGCGCGCCAGTCGCTCGCGTTCGCCGGATCGGCGCCGTCGAGCATCCGCAGGCTCTCGCTGATGTGCGCGCGCTCGACCATCAGATAGTCGGCGCTGCCGTGCCGCACCGGCTCGCCGTGACGGCCGAGCGTGACCGCGTTGATCGTCGCGTAGTGGTCGACGGCCTCGCGCACGCGGGCCAGATCCTCCATCAGCGCGTCGCGGTTCCACTCGGGGCCGCCGTCCGCGCGGCGCAGCGATTCGTACGCCTGCTCGGCCTCGTGCACGATGTTGGTCAGGTGCTGCAGGCTGTACGTGCGCGCATTGCCCTTGATCGTGTGCATGTTGCGGAACAGCGCCGCGACGATCGAGTGATCCGCGCGTTCGTGCTGGCGGATCATCCGCTCGTTCTCGCTGAGGAAGCCCTTCGCGCTGTGCACGAAGTCGTGGAACTTGTCCTGGCTGATCGACAGGATCTCGCCGATCATCTCGAGCCGGCGCTGCTGCTCGCCGGCCTGCGCGGTCAGCTCGCGAATCTCCGTCACGTCGCGCACGCACAGCATCAGCCGCACGACCGTGTCGGTCTCGTCGGTGATCGCCGACCAGCTCAGGTCGAGCCATTTCTCGCGGCCGTCCGGCATCCGCTTCGCGACTTCGTTGACGAGCAGATGCTCGTTGAACGCGAAGTTCATGCTGTCCTCGCCGAGGCACGCGTGCACGGCCGCGTCGACCTGCGAGCGCGCATCGGAGCCGATGCTCGAGTCGTCGAACAGGAGCGCCATCAGGTCGCGGCCGGCGATGTCGGTGGTCTCGAAGATGGTCTCGAGATAAGCCGAATACTCGGCATGCACGACGCCGCCTTCGACGACGGTCAGGATCCCTTGCTGCATGTTCTGCAGCATCGCCTGGATGTCGGCCGTCTTCTGCTTCAGTTGCGCGGCGTTCTCCTGGATCTTCTCGATCATCCCGTTGAACGCGACGATCGAATGGCCGATCTCGTCCATCCGGCCCACCGGCACGCGGCGCGTGAAATCCTGGCTCGTCGCGATCTCGCTCATCATCGTCTGCATCCGGCTCAGCGGGCGCGTGATCTGGCGGTACAGCACGAAGCCGAGCGCGGTGAGCAGCACGACGACCGTGCCCGCGACGCTGCCGATCGCGGTCGCCGTCGTCGACAGCATCCCGTTCAATGCGCGGATCGCGTCGTCCTTCTGGCGGTTCTTCTCGACGCGCAGCGTGTCGACGATGCTTTCGAGCTCGTCGCGATACTGCGCGACGTTCGCGAACAGGTACGCCTGCGCCATCTCGGCCCTGCCGTCGGCCTTCATCTTCACGGTGTCGTCGATCGCCGCGAAGTAGTTCGCCGCGCTGTCCTTCGCCTGCGCGACGAGTCCTTCCTGCGCGTGCCCGACCGCCGATTTCGCCTGCGCGTCGAGCGCCGTGCGCAACGCGGCCTGCTTCGCCTTCAGCTCGTCGCGCGCCTGCGCGGCGGTGTTCGCGTCGGGCGCATACACGAGCGTCATCGTCGCGATCTGGATGTTCTTCACGTCGGCGACGAGATCGGCCGACGCGAGCGCGCTCGGCACGATGCCCTGTGTAACCTGTCGCACGTCGGACGCGCTCTTGCGCGTCTGGTACACGGCGTACACGCCGATCGCGGACAGCGCGAAAAACGTCAGGACGACTAGCAGCGTAATGCGATGACGGATGGTCATGAGTACAGCTCCCCGCAGCGATCCGGTGCGATCGCCGTTTGGTCTAATGAAAGAATGTGAGCGCCGAATTATCGGGGAAGGTGTATGACCGTCCGATGACGGAAAATCAATCGGTCATTGACGAAATCGCAATGATTAATTGCAGGCAAAAATGGCTAAAGTTTTCATTGGGCCGGCCGTTAACATCGGCCCAGGCGCTTGACCCGCCTGCGTGTGGACTTCGGTGAAACGAATCCGGATATTGGTCTTTTATTTCTCGATCCGGCAATTCAATTCATTCGAATATTCGTAAAACGTTTGCGAATTCGTTTTGCGCTGCAGCGTCGGATGCATCGGGTTTCGTCGGAACGCGTCGGTCGCGACGCGGGAGCGCTTTCAAAATCGGGATCTATCGGTCCGATCACCGGTACCAGCCACGCCCGTTGCCGGCGTACGATTCATTCCCATGCGGAAACAATCAATCGCCACCCGGCGATTCCCGTTCACGCCGGCGCGTTCTAGACTGTCGGATCATTTCCCCAACGGATCTTCGCAATGACCGACGTCCTGCCGCTCACCACCGACGCCGCATCCGGCCTCCATTACCTGCTGCGTCCGGCCGCCGGCCGTCCGGCAGGCCGACTGTTGCTGCTGCACGGCGTCGGCGGCAACGAGACCAATCTGCTGAACCTGGCCGGCACGATCGACCCGCGCGTCGAAATCGCGTTCGTGCGCGGCCCGCTGACGTTCGGCCCGAATCAGTACGCGTGGTTTCCGGTGCGCTTCGGCGCGAACGGCCCTGAAATCGATGCGGCCCGCGCGGATGCGAGCCGCGGGCAGTTGATCGCGCTGCTGCGTGCGTTGAGCGCGCAAGACGCCGCATACGACACTTCCGCATGCCCCACCGTGATCGCGGGTTTCAGCCAGGGCGGCATCATGAGCGCGAGCGTCGGCCTGACATCGCCGGCCGACGTCGGCGCATTCGCGGTGCTGTGCGGCCGCATCCTGCCGGAGATCGATCCGCTGATCGCATCGCGCGATGCATTGAGCGCGCTCCATGCGCTGGTGATGCACGGCCGCTTCGACGACAAGCTGCCGCTCGCGTGGGCGAACACGGCCGATGCGAAGCTGACGGCGCTCGGCGTCGCGCACGATACGCGCCTCTACGACGCCGGTCACGAGCTGACCGCGCAGATGGCGCGCGAATTCGGCCGCTGGGTCGCCGCGCGCATCGGGCTCGATTGAGCGCAGCGGGCGGCCTGGCCGCCCGCGCGTATCGTCAGACGTTGCTCGCCGGACCGGCGCGCAGCGGTGCACCGGCGGCATTGGCGGCATTGGCGGCGGCAGCTTCCCGCGCCGCACCGCGCTTCGCGAGCTTCCAGCCGATCACCAGCGCGAGCACGACGACCGGAATCATCGCGACGGTCCACGTGCCGCCCGGATAATCGAACGCCATCATCACCAGCACGCCGACGAGAAACGCGAGCGTGAGCCACGACGTGAACGGCGCGCCGGGCATCCGGAACGACACCGGGCTCAGCTCGCCGCGATTGACCGCGCGGCGGAACAGGATCTGGCACATCACGATGAAGCCCCAGGTCGTGATGATCCCGAGCGACGCCATGTTCAGCACGATCTCGAACGCCTGCGCCGGCACGATGTAGTTCAGCGGCACGCCGATCGCGTTGACCGCGACCGTGACGAGGATCCCGCCGTACGGCACGCCGCGCGCATTCATCCGCGACACGAAGCGCGGCGCCGAGCCGCCCATCGCGAGCGAGCGCAGCACGCGCCCGGTCGAATAAAGGCCGGAATTCAGGCTCGACAGCGCGGCGGTCAACACCACGACGTTCATCACCGTGCCGACGTACGGCACGCCGAGCTTGCCGAAGAACGTGACGAACGGGCTTTCGTGCGCGCTGTATGCGGTCCACGGCAGCAGCATCGTCAGCAGCACGACGGAGCCGACGTAAAACAGCGCGATACGCCACATCACGCTGTTGATCGCCTTCGGCAACACCTTGCGCGCATCGGCGGTCTCGCCCGCGGCGACGCCGACGAGCTCGATGCTCGCATACGCGAACACGACGCCCTGCACGATCAGCACCGCCGGCAGGATCCCGTGCGGGAAGATCCCGCCATGGTCCGCGATCAAATGCAGCCCCGGCATCTGTCCGGCAACCGGATGGCCGCTCGCGAGAAACACCGCGCCGACCGCGAGGAACAACGCGAGCGTGCCGACCTTGACGATGGAGAACCAGAACTCCATCTCGCCGAACACCTTCACGCCGATCATGTTCATGACCGACACGATGCCGAGCGCGCCCAGCGCGAACACCCATTGCGGCACGTCGGTGAACACGGCCCAGTACTTCATGTAGATCGCGACCGCGGTGATGTCGACGATGCCGGTGGTCGCCCAGTTCAGGTAGTACATCCAGCCCGCGACGAACGACGCGCGCTCGCCCATGAACTCGCGCGCATACGATACGAAGCTGCCGCTGGTCGGCCGGTGCATCACGAGCTCGCCGAGCGCGCGCATGATCAGGAACGCAAACGCGCCGCACACGAGATACACGACGGCCAACGCGGGGCCCGCGCTCTGCAGGCGGCCGCCCGCGCCGAGAAAGAGGCCGGTGCCGATCGCACCGCCCATCGCGATCATCTGCACGTGGCGCGGCTTCAGCTGCTTCTCGTAGCCGGATTCGTGCGACGCGAACATCGCGTCGCGGTCGGCATGGCGGGAGTCCGCGCCGGCGGCCGTGTCGGCCGGGCGCTCGCTGACGTGCTTCATGGAATGTCTCCGTTCTTGGTGTGTGTTGATGTCAGTCGACGTGTGACGCCCGTCGGCGGGGCGCCGCGGGAACGGCCGCGCACGGGCCGCCGGCGGCATGCGCCGGCGCCGCGCGGCCGGAATCAGTACGCGCGCGGACGGATCAGCGCTTCCGGCTGCAATGCTTCGTCGAGTTGCGCGGCGGTCATCAGCTGGTGGTCGAGCACGACCTCGCGGATCGACTTGCCGGTCTCGTGCGCCTCGGCGGCGACGGCCGTCGCGCGCTTGTAGCCGATGTACGGGTTCAGCGCGGTCGCGAGCGCGACCGAACGCTCCATCGTTTCGCGCAGCCGCTCGGGGTTCGCGGTGATCCCGCTCACGCAGCGGCCCGCGAGCGTCGTGCACGCGGCCGTCAGGTGGCTGAAGCTGCGGAACAGCGCGCTCGCGATCACCGGCTCGAACGCGTTCAGCTGAAGCTGCCCGGCTTCCGCGGCGAAGGTCACGGTCAGATCGTTGCCGAACACTTCGAACGCGACCTGGTTCACGACTTCCGGAATCACCGGGTTGACCTTGCCCGGCATGATCGACGAGCCGGCCTGCACCGGCGGCAGGTTGATCTCGCCGAAGCCGGCGCGCGGGCCGCTCGACAGCAGCCGCAGGTCGTTGCAGATCTTCGACAGCTTGACGGCAATGCGCTTGAGCACGCCGGAAATCTGCACGAACGCACCGCAGTCCTGCGTCGCTTCGACGAGGTTCGGCGCGGTGCTCAGATCGAGGCCGGTGATGCGCCGCAGCGCGGCCAGCGCCTTCTCCGCGTATTGCGGATGCGCGGTGATGCCGGTGCCGATCGCGGTCGCACCGAGGTTGATTTCTCGCATCAGCCAGCCGGCTTCCTGCAGGCGTGCGATGTCTTCCGTGACCATCACCGCGTAGGTCGAGAACTCCTGGCCGAGCGTCATCGGCACCGCGTCCTGCAACTGCGTGCGGCCGAGCTTCAGCAGATCCGAGAACGCGTCGGCCTTCTCCGCGAACGCATCGCGCAGCCGCCCCATCGCTTCGAGCAGATGCTCGACCGCGAAGCACGTCGCGATCCGGATCGCGGTCGGGTAGACGTCGTTCGTGCTCTGCGCGAGATTCACGTGCTCGTTCGGATGCAGATATTCGTACTGGCCGCGCGCATGCCCCATGATTTCGAGCGCGCGATTGCAGATCACCTCGTTCGCGTTCATGTTGGTCGACGTGCCGGCGCCGCCCTGGATGACGTCGACGACGAACTGGTCGTGCAGCCGGCCTTCGCGGATCTCGACGCACGCGGCCGCGATCGCGTCGCGATACGCGCGCGGCAGCAGCCCGAGTTCGCAGTTCGCATCGGCCGCGGCTTCCTTCACGGCCGCGAGCGCCATCACGAGATACGGCAGCGACGCGATCGTGCACCCCGAAATGTCGAAGTTCTCCTTCGCGCGCAGCGTGTGGACGCCGTAGTACGCGTCATCCGGAATGCTTCGCTTCCCTAAAAGATCCGCTTCGACGCGGAAGCCGCTTGCCGTCATCGTGTCCCTCCTGAAGTGTCCCGTGCCGCCGCGAATGACCGGCGTCCTTCGCCGCTTCCCGGTTCGACGGGTCGCATTCTATGCCTTTGCATAAAGAAGCTCGCTTCTGTATTATCGAAAGCGGTTTTGCGTGGGACGCAACAGCGAGAAACGAATGAAAACAACGGCAAGAGACACCGGCGTCGATCACCTCGGCGCGATGCGTGCGTTCGTGCGGGTCGTCGAAATGGGGAGCTTTTCCGCGGTCGCGAAGGAGATGCACGTGTCGACGTCGACGGTCGCGCGCAAGATCACGGCGATCGAGGACGCGCTCGGCGTCGCGCTGCTGCATCGCTCGACGCACAGCGTGACGCTCACCGAGGCCGGCCACATCTACCTGGAACGCGCGGTCACGCTGATCGCCGATCTCGACGACACGCTGCGCGTGGTCGCCGAGCTCAACGCGCAGCCGAGCGGCCCGCTGAAGCTCACCGCACCGGTCGCGTTCGGCCGCCGCCATCTGGCGCCGCTGATCGCGCCGTTTCTCGCGCGCTACCCGACGATCCAGCTCGACGTGCGGCTCACCGACAATCACAACGACCTCGTCGCCGGCGGGTTCGATCTCGACATTCACGAAGGCGAGAACTATCTGGACAATCTGGTCGTGCACCGGCTGTCGCGCAACGACAGCATCCTGTGCGCGACGCCCGGCTATCTCGATCGCTGCGGGCGCCCCGCGATGCCGGACGACCTGCAGCAGCACAACTGCCTGCGCTACGTGCATCCGGAAGGCGATCCGCGCTGGGAACTCGTGCGCGGCGACGCGCGGCACAGCGTGCTGCCGGCCGGCAACCTCGTCACCGATCACTCGGAGCTGCTGCTCGACGCGACGTGCGCGGGGCTCGGCATCGCCGAATTCGAGATCTGGCTGGTGCGCGATCTGCTCGCGAGCGGCGAGCTGGAACCCGTGCTGCCGCGCTATCGGCTGCAGAACAAGCTGACCGGCGACTACATCTACATCGCGTATCTGGCGAACCGGCGCAGCTCGGCGAAGCTGCGCGTGCTGAAGGATTTTCTCGCGGAACATCTCGCGCACATCGGCGAGCTGTCGGAAGCGGAGCTCGCGAAGATCCGCGCAATGGGCGCGTAGCGTGCGTGGCGCGCACGGGCCGCCGCCGTCGCGCCGGTCAGCAGCCACGCGGCGAAAGCCAGCGGGCCCGGCGTCGCGGCACGGGTGCCGCTGACCGCCGCACGCGGCGTCGTGAAACGGTCACGCGAGCGCGCCGGCGAGCGCCGATGCCGCGCGCGCCGAAGCGCGCCCCCCGGCGCGGCCGGCAGCGCCGTTCAGGCCGCCTGCAATTCGAACGGGAACGTCGCGTGGCCGACCTCGACGCCCTGCGTGTTCAGCATCGGCGGCCGGTGGAACGCGGCGAGCCGCGCGCGCTGCGCGTCCGTGCCGATCTGCAGCCGTTCGAGCAATTCGCTGACCATCATGTACAGCACGTCGATATTGCCGTCCTCGATCTTCACCGAGATGCCGAGCGCGCCATCGGCGCCGAGCGCCCGCGTGCGCGCCGACGCACGCACGCCGATCCCGTAGCACGCGTCCGCGCCGAGCTTGCCGACGACCTGCCCTTCGAACGCGTCCATCAGCACCGTGCAGTAGCGCCCTTCTCCGGCGACCAGCTCCGGATGGGTCGTCATCGCATGATGAATGCGCGCCAGCGCGCGCACGCGAGCGCTCGCCGCATCGGCGCCGCCTGCTTCGACCTTGTCCGCGCCGTCGGCCAGCGACGCATACAGACGCGCGAGGCGATCGAGCGAGAACGCCGGCGTCGGCAGGTTGCAGCCGTCGATCGCCCAGTCGACTTCGTCGTCGCGCAGCCCGCATGCGTCGGCGACCACGTGCTTCACGCGCACCTGCATCGGATGATCCGGCAGATGGTAGTCGGCGATCGGGGCGCCGATCGCCCGCGCGCCGGCCAGCATCCCGACGTGCTTGCCCGAACAGTTGCTGCAGACGCCGGTCGGCGTGTAGTCGCGCTTGATCCACGACCGAAGCACCGCATCCGACAACGGCGCGTGGCCGCCGCACCGCAGATCCGACTCCTGCGCGTCGACCTTCGCGAGCATCGCGCGCGTGCGCGCGATGTGCCGTTCCTCGCTGCTGTGCGACGCGCACATCAGTGCGATGTCCGCGTCGTCGAAACCGAACCGCTCGGGCGCGCCCGTCTCGATCACCGACAGCGCCTGCGCCGGCTTCGCCGCCGAGCGCGCGAGCGTCATCCGGAACGGAGCGCCGAGCCGGAACAGCAGCTTGCCGCCGGCGTCCACCACCGCCACATCGGCGACGTGCGTGTTCTCGATCGCATTGCCGCGGTACGTGACGACCGCTGCGCGTTGGGTGTCCATCTGTACTGTCTCCTTCGTCGGGCCATCGCCGGGGCCCTGTCAACCGGTACGGCAGTGTATCGATTCGCCGCCCGTGCGCGCCGCCCGGCCGATGGAAAGCGGTATTGCGCCCGATGCAAAGCCATCGCATGGATCCAAATGCCTGGCCGGTTCAGTACAGGAAGCACTCCGCCGTTTGCGCGACAACCGTGGCGCGCGGGGGCAACGCGCGCGGCGACATCGCGCCCGCCACGCTCCCCCGGCGCAGCGGCTACGCTTCGATCGCGAGCAACGCGAACGTCGCGAGCCAGTGTTCGCCCATGTAGTCGCCCGCCACGTGCGCGAGCGCGCTCGCGAGATGCCGGTCGGCCGCATCGAGCAGCTTCGTGCGCCGCGCGTCGCCTTCCGGCAGCGCGCCGGCCAGCGAGCGCTGGCACCACGCGCGGCTCAGGTTCAAGCCGTCGAGGTGCGCGATCTTGCCGTCGCCGCGATCGCTGACGGTGGCCGGCACGAACAGCGTCGCCGGCTCGCCGCGCGCAAGATCCGGCAGGAAGCGCGCGAACCAGCCGTCGAATTCGCCGGCCGGCAGCACGCGCCGCATCAGCTCCGCCTCCATCAGCGCGGGCGACAGGAACTCGTCGCCCGACGGCTCCCACGCCTGGCACGCGACGTCGTTCAGGTGCCAGCGCTTCGCGGTATCGGCGATCAGCGCCGCGAGCCCGTCGCGCTGCGTCGCGCGCGCGAAGTCGAGCGCCAGCGCGAGCGCGAACGCGGTGTTGAAGTGCGTGCCGACCCGCAGCGGATAGGTCGCCTTCGGCAGGAAGGCCTCGAAGCGCGACACGAACAGATCGGCGAGCGGCGTCATCGTCTTCGCCCAGCGCGCGGCCTGCGGCACCACGCCCTTCAGCGCCAGCCGCTCCAGCTGCGCGGACAGCGCGAGCAGCCACGCCCATCCGTACGGCCGCTCGAAGCCGACGTTGTGCGGCAGCGCGAGATACGCGCGTTCGCCGGCGACGTTCGCGTCGGTGAAATGCGCGTCGACGACGGCGATGATCCGCTCGGCCTCCGGCAGCGCCGGATAGCGTTCGAGCACGCGCAGCACGAGCCAGTAGCCGTGCACGCACGAATGCCAGTCGTAGCTGCCGTAGAAGATCGGGTGCAGCGCGCGCGGCCCCTGCACGTCGTGCGGGCCTTCGAGCGAATGCGTGAGCTTGTTCGGATATTCGCGGGTCAGGTGCGCGAGCGCGAGCGACGCGAATTTCGACGCGAGTTCGGGGGTCAGTCGGTCGGTCATGGAAGCCTCGTCAGAAGCGGAATACGAACGCGTACATCAGCAGCGTGTTCACGGCGAGCAGCAGCACGGCGGTCGGCCATTGCGCCTTGATCACGCCGTTCTTGTCCTTCAGCTCCAGCAGCGCAGCGGGCACGATATTGAAGTTCGCGGCCATCGGCGTCATCAGCGTACCGCAGAAGCCGCTCAGCATCCCGATCGCGCCCATGATCGCCGGGTTGCCGTGGAACTGATGGACGATCAGCGGCAGGCCGATGCCGGCCGTCATCACGGGGAACGCGGCAAAGCCGTTGCCCATGATCATCGTGAACAGCGCCATCCCGACCGTGTACGCCGCGACGACCGCGAACGGCGAATCGATCGGCACCCACTCCTTCACGAGCCCCGACACGACGCCGCCGACGCCCGCGACCGCGAACAGCGCGCCGAGCGCCGCGAGCATCTGCGGCAGGATCGCGGCCCAGCCGACCGCGTCCATCGTATGACGCGCGTCCTTCAGCGCATGAACCGGCGAATCGCGCAGCATCGCGAGCGCGACGCCGAACGCGACCAGCGTGCCGAGCACGAGGGAGATCAGCGTCACGCTCTTCGGATCGACGAACGGCACGAGCTTCAACACGAACGTGCCGATCAGCGTGACGACGGGAATCAGCAGCGCGGGCAGGAACAGCCGGTTGCCGAAGCGCAGCGCCTTCGCGTCGCGCCGTGCGGCGGCCGCGTCGCCCGCTTCGTCGGACTTGCCGCGGCCGAGCTTGCCCGAGCCTGCGATCAGCGCGAGCGTGATCGCGAGGCAGCCCGTCACGAAGTGCGGCAACAGCGCGCCGAACAGGAACGTGAGCGCGTAGATCGCCCAGAACGCGAAGTTGACGACGCGGCGCGGGTTCGTGCGGTCCGTCAGGTTGAAGCACGCGAACGCGGCGAACATCAGCCCCGCGAGCGTATACAGCGGTTCGAGGCCGATCATCGCGCGCCCTCCCGTCCGAATGCGCGGAAGCCGCGCGACAGCCGATGGTCGAGCAGCGCGAGGCGCGTGCAGTGGATCAGCAGCGCGGCGATCGCGGTCGGGATCGCCCACACCGACAGGTGCAGCGGCTCGATCGCGATTCCGTTCTGTTCGAGAAAGCCCTTGATCAGCAGGATCGACTGGATCGCGATGAAGATGTCCTCGCCGAAGAACACGGCGACGTTGTCGGCGGCCGACGCATGCGCGCGGATCTGCTGGCGCACCGACTCGGGCAGGTCGCCGTGCCGGCTGACCGCGGCGGCCTCGGCCATCGGCGCGATCAGCGGCCGCACCATCTGCGCGTGTCCGCCGAGCGACGTGAGGCCGAGCGCGGCCGTCCCCTGGCGCAGCACGAAATACAGCATCAGCACGCGGCCGGTGGTCGCCGCGTGCACGCGCGAGATCATCCGTTTCGCCTGTTCCTTCAACCCGTTGCGCTCGAGCAGCGCGATCACCGGCAGCGTCAGCCAGATCAGCCCCATGTAGCGGTTGTCGGTGAACGCCTTGCCGAACGCGCTGACGATGTCGACGAGATTCATCCCGCCCGCCAGCCCCGTCGCGAGCCCCGCGATCGTGACCACCAGCAGCGCGTTGAAGCGCAGCGCGAAACCGATCACGACGATCGGCACCCCTATCAGCACCAGCATTGCTCCTCCTTGTGTCGGATGCCCGGCGCGGCGAGCACGCGCCGCCCGCCCGGTTTCGACCGGGTTCAGGCCGCAAAATCTAGCACGAGACTTTATCGATAAAAAGTCGACAATTTACAGCTTCGGGTAAACGTTGAAACCGGTACGATGCCGCGCGCGCCGTATGCCGTTCGTGTGCCGGTCGTGTGCCGGTCGTGTGCCGGCACGGGCCGGTCGGCGCGGTCTCGTGCGCGCGGCGGGCGCCGCGACGCGCGGCACGCGCCGTGCCGGCGAACCGCACGCGGACGGCAATCCGCCCGCCGCGCATGGCGGAGCGAGGTTGCGCCGACTAAACTGGAAGGCATCGCAACGAACGGGAGAGCCGCCATGATTGACGTATTTCAGACCATCGGCAGCCGCGCGTTTTCCGCTCATCTGGCGAAGGACGGGATGGTCACGCTGATGGAACAGCGCCACGAGGTCGATCGCGTGACGCTCGCCACGGCCTACGCCGCGCTCGTCGAGGAATGCGAGCAGGAAGCCGATCTGCGCGACGCGACGGTCGAAGGGATGATGCGCGCGCTGATCCAGGGGTACGCGCGCAGCCATTGAGCGGGTGAACGCGCGGTGCGCCGGCCGTCGCGCAGCCGGCTCGTCGATGCGTGCGCCCGCGTCGGCCTGCGAAAACGGCCATACGCACGCGCACTTACCGCACCGCGGCATGGCGCCGCCTGCGGCTGTCCGGCCGGCCCGACGGTGCCGATTCCCGTCTCACGATAGAGGCAAGCGTCGGAAACGACGCAATGCGCAATTTTTTCGATTGCCGCCGCTCGCGCCGCATGACAGCATGCGGGCGTCGCCAATCGAAAGAACTCCGTGCCGTCCACCGCCGCTGCCGTTCGGCACGCCGGACCGGCACCGCCTTCCATGATCCCGGCCCATCTCCAACACTACGAACCGACCGGAGTATCCCGCTTGTGAACATCGGCATCGTCAACGACCTCCCGCTTGCCGTCGAGGCGATGCGCCGTGCGATCGCGCGCCGGCCCGAGCATCGCGTGCTGTGGGTCGCGGCCGACGGCGCGCAGGCCGTCGAACTGTGCGCCGCGCAACCGCCCGACGTCGTGCTGATGGATCTGATCATGCCGAAGTGCGACGGCATCGAGGCGACGCGGCGCATCATGCGCTCGGGCCGACCGTGTGCGATCCTGATCGTGACGAGCTGCATCGGCGCGAACGCGTGGCGCGTGTTCGAGGCGATGGGCGCCGGCGCGCTCGACGCGGTCGACACGCCCCGGCTCGGCGACGGCGAGGCCGGCGACACCGCGCGGCTGCTGCTCGCGAAGATCGACCAGATCGGACGGCTGCTCGACGCGCCCGGCGGCGTCCGCGCGGCCGGCACGGCCGGACGCGGAAGCGGCGGCCCGCTGATCGCGATCGGCGCGTCCGCGGGCGGCCCCGGCGCGCTCGCGTCGATCCTCGGCAGCCTGCCGGCCGGCTTCGGCGCGCCGATCGTGATCGTCCAGCACGTCGATCGCGCGTTCGCCGAAGGGATGGCGCAATGGCTCGACGGCCAGACACCGCTGACGGTGCGCGTCGCACGCGAAGGCGACCGCCCGCAGCCGGGCGTCGCGCTGCTCGCGGCGACGGACGATCATCTGCGCATTACCCGCGCCGGCACGCTCGGATATACGCGAGAGCCGGCCGCGACGCCGTACCGGCCGTCGGTCGACGTGTTCTTCAACAGCCTGACCGAGCACTGGCCGGGCCGCGTGATCGGCGTGCTGCTGACCGGCATGGGCCGCGACGGCGCGATCGGCCTGAAGGCGCTGCGGATGAAGGGCTATCACACGATCGCGCAGGACGAGGCGACGAGCGCCGTGTACGGGATGCCGAAGGCGGCCGCGACGCTCGGCGCGGCCCGCGCGATCCTGCCGCTCGAGCGCATCGCGGGCGAACTGGCGGCGCTCGCACGGATCTGACGCCCGATGAAACTCCGTCACACCCGTCGCGGCGACGACGCAACCGGGCGCCGATCATGACCAGCGACCTGACGCGAGCGCCCGGCGGCCTGCATCCGGCGTTCGATGCCGCGCACGTGCGGCCCACGCCGCACGCCGCCGCGCCCGCAATGGTGTTGCTGGTGGACGACCAGACGATCGTCGCGGAAGCCGTCCGGCGCGCGCTCGTCGACGAGGAAGGCATCGACTTCCACTACTGCGCGCGCTCCGACGATGCGCTCGCGACCGCGATCGAAACGCGGCCGACCGTGGTCCTGCAGGATCTCGTGATGCCCGGCACCGACGGGCTGAGCCTCGTGAAAGCGTACCGCGCGAACGCGGCGACGCGCGACGTGCCGATCATCGTGCTCTCGACGCAGGAAGAACCGGTGATCAAGAGCGCCGCGTTCGCGGCCGGCGCAAACGACTATCTGGTGAAGCTGCCGGATCGCATCGAACTGGTCGCGCGGATCCGCTATCACTCGCGCTCGTACATGAACCTGCTGCAGCGCGACGAGGCCTATCGCGCGCTGCGGCAATCGCAGCAGCAATTGCTCGAGGCGAATCTCGAGCTGCGGCGGCTCACGCATTCGGACGGCCTGACCGGGCTGTCGAACCGCCGCTATCTCGACGAATACCTGGCCGCCGAATGGCGCCGCGGCACGCGCGAGCGCAGCGAGCTGTCGCTGCTGATGATCGACGTCGACAACTTCAAGCTGTACAACGACACGTACGGGCACGTATCCGGCGACGCCGTGCTCAAGCAGGTCGCGGCGACCATCGAGCGCTGCCTCGGCCAATCCGGCGATCTGGCCGCGCGCTTCGGCGGCGAGGAATTCGCGGTCGTGATGCCGGCCACGTCGCCGGGCGCCGCGCGGCTGCTCGGCGAGAAGATCCGGCTCGCGGTCGAGGCGTTGCGGCTCGAGCACGCGCATTCGTCGACGGGCCGCTACGTGACGATCAGCATCGGCGGCGCGAGCGTCGTGCCGGCCGCCGGCGTGCCGACCACGTCGCTGATCGAGGCGGCCGATCGGGCGCTGTATCGCGCGAAGCACGACGGCAAGAATCGCGTCGAGATCGATGCGTCGGCGCCGCCCGCTGTCCCGCCGGAAGGCGGCGGTTTCGCGTGAACGCTACATGGTGACGAGCCGGCGCGCGTAGTCGGCCGGGTCGAGCGGCCGGCCGAACAGGTAGCCCTGCTGCATGTCGCAGCCGATCTGCTGCAGAAACCACGACTGCGCCTGCGTCTCGACGCCTTCGGCGGTCACTTTCATCCCGAGCGAGTGCGCCATCGCGACGACCGCCTGCGTGATCGCGACCGAGTCGCGGTGATCGGGCACGCCCGACACGAACGACCGGTCGACCTTCAGGTTGTGCAGCGGAAAACGCTTCAGGTACGCGAGCGACGAATAACCGGTGCCGAAGTCGTCGACCGAGATCCGCACGTTCATGTCCGTCAACGCTTCGAGCATCGGCATCACGGTATCCGTATCATTCATCAGCACGCCTTCGGTAATCTCCAGCTCGAGCGCGCCCGGATCGAGCTGCGTCTGCGCGAGGCAGTCGTACACCGATTCGACGAGCCCTTCGTGGAACTGCCGCGGCGACAGGTTCACCGCCACCATCAGGTCGGGCGCGATCGTGCGGCGCCATTCGGCCGCCTGCCGGCAGGCGGTTTCGAGCACCCACTGGCCGATCGCGACGATGAGCCCGGTATCCTCGGCGACTGGAATGAACTCCGCCGGCGACATCGGCCCGAGCTCCGGGCTCGTCCATCGCAGCAACGCTTCGGCGCCGACCGTGCGGCCGCTGCGCGCATCGACGACCGGCTGGTACGCGAGCCGCAGCGTATCCGACGAGATCGCGCGGCGCAGCGACTGCTCGATCGCGAAGCGGCGCTGCAGGCGCACGTTCAGCTGCGCGGTGAAGAACGTGAAGTGGTTGCGGCCGCGCTGCTTCGCGTCGTACATCGCGGAGTCGGCGTTGCGCATCAGCGTGACCGCGTCGTCGCCGTCGCGCGGCGCGACGCTGATCCCGATCGACACGCCGAGCCAGTACTCGTTGTTCGCGATCGCGAACGGCTTCGCGATCGTGTCGATCACCTCGCGCGCGAGCGCGGACAGCTCGTCGGGATCGTCGCAATGGTCGACGAGGATCACGAACTCGTCGCCGCCGACGCGCGTGAGCGCATGCCGGCCGCCGCCGCACGCGACGAGCCGCGCGGCGACGCTGCGCAGCAGCGCATCGCCCGCGTCGTGGCCGGCCGTGTCGTTGACCTTCTTGAACCCGACGAGATCGATGAACAGGATCGCGACGCGCGCGGTCCCGTCCGCCCGGTCGCGCGCGCCGAACAGTTCGCGCATCCGGTCGGACAGCCAACGGCGGTTGTAGAGGCCCGTCAGCGCATCGCGCGTCGCCAGGTAGCGCAATTGCTGCTGCGCGTCGCGCACCGGGCCGATGTCGTGGAACGACACGAGCACCGATTCGGGCTGCGTCTCGCCCGGCTTCACGATCGGCACCGCGTTGCCGCGCACCCAGATGATGTCGCCGTCCGCGAGCCCGAATCCGACCGTGTAGTCGAGCAGCGGCGTTGCCGTGGCGAGCGCGCGCCGGCTCGGCCATTCGTCGGGCGCGATCGGCGTGCCGTTCTCGTGCAGCTTGTACAGGATCACCGTCGACAGCCGCCGGCCGACGAGTTCGCCCTTCACGCGCATCATCCGGTTCGCGCTCGGATTGCTCGCGATCACGACGCCGTCGCGCGACACGACGAGAATCCCTTCGTTCAGGCTGTTGACGACGAGGCGGTGATGCTCCTCGCTGCGCACGAGCTGGCGCGCGATCGAATCCTGGTGGACCGCGAGACCGACGCTGTTGCCGATGTCGCGCAGCAGGTCCGTTTCGACGTCGGTCGGCCGGCGCCGCGTGCGGTGATACACCGCGAACGCGCCGAGCACGGTGCCGGCGTCGTCCAGAAACGGCACGGACCAGCACGCGCGCAATCCGAACGGCAGCGCGATCGACCGGAACTCGGCCCACAGCGGATCGGTTTCGATGTCCTCGACGGCGATCATCCGGCGCTCGTGCATCGCGGTGCCGCACGAGCCGGCCGCCGGCCCGATCGGCGCGCCTTCGATCGCGGCGCTGTACGCCGCGGGCAGCGACGGTGCGGCGCCGACGTGCACGTGGACGCCATCCGCGTCGAGCAGCAGGACCGTGCACGATGCGCCGTCGCCAAGCAATCCCTCGGCGCGCCGGCACACTTCGACGAGCAGCTCCGGCAGCGGTGTGTTGCGCGTGATGAGTCTCAGCACGCTTTGCTCGGATGCGAGCACTTCCGCTGCCAGCCCGAGGCTGTAGCGAGAACTTTGCGGTTCGGTATTCAAGCTGAATCCTGCCGTCGGTTCGATCGGGTCTGGTGCGCCCGATTCGTTAGCGGTCCTTCGTGCCGTTCATCGCCCCGGGTTTACGCGACCCCGGTGCGTCCCCTTTCGTGCGCGCCCCGATGCGCACCACAGTTCATTTAATACCAATCCGTGCGTGCCGTATATCCGTGTGCATCAGGGCTTACGCGCGGTCGGGGGTCGCATCCGCTGACGATTCGTCTGACGGTTGTGTGGCGCCGCGGCCTTCAGTCCCTGCGGATATGTTCGGCGAGGAAATCGATCAGCAGACGCACGCGCGGCAGCAGCCCGCGCCGCGACGGGAACACCGCGTGCACCACGCCGCCCTTCGGCGCCCATCCGGGCAGCACGTCGATCAGCGTGCCGTCGCGCAGCGCGTCGTCGACGACCATGCACGGTAGCTGCACGATGCCGACGCCGTGCATCGCCGCGTCGCGCAGCGCGTGCATGTCGTCGGTGACGTAGCGCGGATGATGACGCAGCTGCGCGTGTTCGCCGTTCGGCCCGACCAGTTGCCACACGTGATGCCGCGCCGGCCCCCAGTCCAGGCTCGGCTCGCCGGCGAGCTCGGCCGGATCGGTCGGCACCGCGCGCCCGCGCTGCCACTGCGGCGCGGCCACCAGCCGCTGCGGGCTGTCGCCGAGGATCCGCATCACGAGGCCGCTGTCCTCCAGCGGCGGGAAGCGCACGCGCAGCGCGAGATCGAAGCCCTCGCTCAACAGGTCGACACGGCGGTTCGTCGCCTCGAGATGCACGTGCACCTCCGGATGGATCGCCATGAAGCGCGCGACGAGTTCGCTCACGCGATATTCGAGCAGCGCGGTCGGACAGCTCACGCGGACGATCCCGCGCGGCTCCGCATGCCGGCGCTCGATCACCTCGCGCGCCGCGTCGGCTTCGACCAGCACCGCGAGACAGCGCTCGTAGAATTCGCGGCCGGTTTCGGTGACCGTGAAATGACGCGTGGTCCGTTGCAGCAGCCGCACGTCGTATTGCGCCTCCAGCGCCGCGATGCGGCGGCTCAGCGTCGATTTGGGGATATCCAGCGCGCGCCCCGCCTGCGTGAATCCGCCATGCTCGACCACTTTGACGAAATAGTAGAGGTCGTTCAGGTCATCCATGATTGTTCCACCCATAGAACACTGAAGGCATTCTAAGGGACTGGAATCGCGGTTGTTGCGCGAATAGCATCCTTGTTCCCTGCGGATCGATTACGGCGGCGCGGCCGGAGACTTTCCCGAAGTAGCCGTCGCGCGCCGAATCGATTGACTAAGCTTGGAGCATTCGCCCGCGACGCACGCGCCGACGGAGGCGTGCGACAGCGCAGGCGACCCGCTGCGACGACGATCCCGACGCCGCGGCCGCGGCACCCTGGACCCTCGGGATTTTTCTCACTTCCTGCTTTGTCTCTGGAGGCAACCATGGCAAGCGAACCGATTCGCGATCCCGCGAACGACCACCTGCTCACCCCGCAGAACGCCGCATTCATCGTCATCGATTACCAGCCGGTCCAGGTGAACTCGATCGCGTCGATGGATCGCCAGCTGCTGATCAACAACATCGTCGGCGCATCGAAGGCCGCTGTCGCGTACAAGCTGCCGATCGTCCACTCCACCGTCAACGTGAAGACCGGCCTGAACAAGCCGCCGATCCCGCAGCTGCGCGCGGCGCTCGAAGGCTATCCGACCTACGACCGCACCAGCATCAATTCGTGGGAAGACGTCGAGTTCCGCAAGGCGGTCGAAGCCACCGGCCGCAAGAAGCTGATCATGACCGCGCTGTGGACCGAGGCGTGCCTGACCTTCCCGGCACTCGATGCGCTGAAGGCCGGCTACGAAGTGTATGTGGTCGTCGACGCGGTCGGCGGCACGTCGGTCGCCGCGCACGAAGCGGCGCTGCGCCGCATCGAGCAGGCCGGCGGGCAGATGATCAGCGTCGCGCAGTTGTTCTGCGAGCTGCAGCGCGACTGGGCGCGCAGCGAAACCGTGCCGGCATTCATGAACCTGTTCATCGAAACCGGCGGCACCGCGGGCATCCAGTTCTCGTACGACAAGAGTTGAGGCCGGCCGCCGCGCGCGTGCGGCGGTGTGGGCGCGCGTCCGGCGCGCGTCGGAGCCGCTCGAGCGCATAGCGTCGCCGACGTGGATCGCCCCGCCCGGACCGGGCGGGGCGATTCCGTTTCGGCATTGCGTCCTCCGCCCTCCGCTCGCCGCGACGGCGCGTTCAGCCGCGTTTTCGTATCCGTGATTCAATGTCGTTCGAGCCGGCGTCGAGCGTTCCCGCAACGCAGCGCCGGGTGTGTCCACCGACGACCTTCACGGAATCCCATGACGAACCCTGCCGATATCAAGGCGCTCGTTTTCGACGTGTTCGGAACGATCGTCGACTGGAGAAGCGGCGTCGCGCGCGACGCCGCCGCGTTCCTCGCGCGCCATGCGCCCGATGTCGATCCGCTCGAATTCGCCGATACGTGGCGCCGCGAATATTCGCCGTCGATGGAGGAAATCCGCAGCGGCCGCAGGCGCTACGTGCGGCTCGACGTGCTGCATCGCGAGAACCTCGTGCGAACGCTCGACCGCTACGGGATCGACGGCGTGCCGGACGACGAAATAGACGCGCTCAACCTCGCGTGGCACCGGCTCGACCCGTGGCCCGATTCCGTCGCCGCACTGCAGCGGCTGAAGCGGCGCTACGTGATCGCGCCGCTGTCGAACGGCAATATCCGGCTGATGGTCGACGTCGCGAAACGCGGCGGCCTGCCATGGGACGCGATTCTCGGCGCCGAAGTCTCGCACGCGTACAAGCCGTCGCCGAAGGTCTATACCGACGCGGTCGAGATTCTCGGTGTCGCGCCGGCCGAGCTGTGCCTGGTCGCCGCGCACAACGGCGACCTCGCCGCCGCGCGGCAACTCGGGCTCGCGACCGCGTTCGTGCTGCGGCCGTCCGAGCACGGACCGAACCAGACTACCGACCTGAAAGCCGATGATGCGTGGGACTTCGACGTGAAGAATCTGCACGAACTGGCGGACCGGCTCGGTTGCGCGGACTAGGTATCGACGGCGCCCAACGACGCGCGACCGATCGCGATGCACGATGAACGGGACGATCGAGTACGCGCGCCGCACGCGGCTGGAAGATGCCGCAACCGTCTCCGATTGCGATGCGCACGCGCGATGCCGTCGGCGCGACGCGCCGTAGTCCGCAGGTTCCTGCGCGGCGGCGGGCTGCCGATCGACCGCCGCCCTCCGCGTCACCCGCCGATCCGCTATTCCGGCTCCCCGACGAACCGCAGCCGCTGCGACTCTCCCATCAGCAACGCGCGATTCGCATCGGCCGCCGCGCGCAGGTAATCCCATAGCGCCGTCACGCGCCGCAGCTTGCGCAGATCCTCGCGGCACGTCAGCCAGAAGCAGCGCGTGACCACCACGTCATCCGGCAGCACCGGCACCAGCGCCGGCTGCGTGGCCGCCATGAAGCACGGCAGGATCGCGAGCGCGCCGCCCTGCAGCGCCGCGAACACCTGCGCGATCACGCTCGTCGTGCGCAAGCCGGCCGTCGCGCCGGGCACCGCGCGCTCCAGGTACAGCAACTCGCTGCTGAACGCGAGATCGTCGACGTAGCTGATGAACGCATGCCGTGCAAGATCGTCGGTGCTCGCGATCGGAGGATGATGCGCGAGATAGTCGCGCGTCGCATAGAGCCTCAGCTGGTAGTCGCACAGCTTCGTGGCCACGTAGGGCCCGCGCTCCGGCCGCTCCAGCGTGATCGCGAGGTCGGCCTCGCGCTTCGGCAGGTTCACGAAATGCGGAACCGGCAGCAGGTCGACCGTCACGTGCGGATGCGCGACGCGAAACCGCGCAAGCTGCGGCGCGAGAAAGAAACAGCCGAACCCTTCGGTCGACCCGATCCGCACGTGGCCCGACAGCGCCTCGCCGGTGTTCGCGACCTGGTCGCACGCGGACTGCACGGTCGTCTCCATCGCATCCGCATACGCGACGAGCCGCTGGCCTTCGGCCGTCAGCGTGAAGCCGCCGGAGCGCGACTTGTCGAACAGCAGCGTGCCCATCGCGGCCTCGAGCGCGCGGATGCGCCGCGCGACGGTCGTGTAGTCGACGCCGAGGCGCTTCGCCGCGCCGCTCGCGCGCTGCGTGCGCGCGACTTCGAGGAAAAAGCGCAGGTCGTCCCAGTTCAGGTTGCCGGAAACCGGCTCGGTGGCGTGTCGCATCGCAGGGGAAAAGGCAGGTGTCTCCGGGCCGGCCGTCGATATGCATAAACGCACATCCAACCGGTTTTCTTGTCGGTACATCGTGGATCCGCGCATAACTATACTCGACCGTGACCTGCGGACCATGAGCCGCGGGCAACAAAAACCGGAGACACCATGCAGACCCGATCCACCCTCGATGAGCATGCGACCATCGCGACACCCGTGCCCGAGCGCACCGCGAAGCACTACCTGCTGGCCGGCTGGGCCAGCATGGCCGGCACCACGATCGAGTGGTACGACTTCTTCCTCTACGGCACCGCAGCCGCGCTCGTCTTCAACCGCATCTTCTTCCCGTCGCTGGACCCCGTCGTCGGCACGCTCGCCGCGTTCGGCACGTTCGCGGTCGGCTTCATCGGCCGGCCGATGGGCGGCATCGTGTTCGGCCACTTCGGCGACCGCATCGGCCGCAAGGCGATGCTGATGATCACGCTGCTGCTGATGGGCGTGCCGAGCATGATCATAGGGTTGATCCCGTCATACGACAGCATCGGCTACTGGGCCGCCGCGCTGTTGATCGCGATGCGCTTCCTGCAGGGAATGGCGGTGGGCGGCGAATGGGGCGGCGCGGTGCTGATGGCCGTCGAGCACGCGCCGAAGGGCCGCAAGGGGCTGTTCGGCAGCCTGCCACAGACGGGCGTCGGGCTCGGGCTGATCCTGTCGTCGCTCGCGATGGCCGCGGTCGCCGCACTGCCGGACGCCGACATGCTGTCGTGGGGCTGGCGCGTGCCGTTCCTCGCGAGCATCGCGCTCGTCGGCCTCGGCTGGTTCATCCGCGCGAAGGTGCCCGAGTCGCCGGACTTCGAGAAGATGCAGCGCCAGGGCAAGGCGGAAAAGTCGCCGGTGACGGCCGCGCTGCGGCGCCATCCGCGCGAGGTGCTGACGATCGTCGGCGCGCGCGCCGCCGAGAACACGTGGTTCTACATGGTCGTCACGTTCGCGCTCGCATATGCGACGCAGCAGCTGCATCTGCCGAAGGCCGAGATGCTGCACGCGATCACGGCCGGCGCGGTGCTGTCGCTCGTCACGATGCCGCTGTGCGGACATCTGAGCGACCGCATCGGCCAGCGCAGGATGTTCGCGATCGGCCTCGTGCTGATGTGCGCATTCGCCGCGCCGTTCTTCATGATGCTCGGCACGCAGCAGACGTCGACCGCATGGTGGGCGATCGTGCTCGGCCTCGGCGTCGTGTTTCCGATCCTGTATGCGCCGGAGGCGCTGCTGTTCGCGCAGCAGTTTCCGGCGGAAATCCGCTACAGCGGCATCTCGCTGTCGGTGCAGCTCGCCGGCGTGATCGGCGGCGGCTTCGCGCCGATGATCGCGACGTCGCTGCTCAAGGCCGGCGGCGGCCAGCCGCATTACGTGATCGCGTATCTCGTCGGCTTCGGCGTGTTCGCGCTTGCTTGTACCGCGCTGATGCGGCCGGCGCGGACGTAGGCACACCGGCCCGCGTCACCCGATTTCCGTTCGATCTGCCGTCCGCCGTGCAAGCACGCGCGGCGGACGCAGGCCGCCCGTTTTCTTCGCACCACCACCGTTTCCCCGGAGAGTTCCATGAACGCCGCAGTTCCCCAGACCACCCTCGCCCTGCCCACCGCCAAGCTGCTGATCGACGGCGCGTTCGTCGATTCGCAAAGCGCCGAATGGGGCGACGTCGTCAACCCCGCGACGCAGGAAATCATCGGCCGCGTGCCGTATGCGACGCTCGACGAGGTCGATGCCGCGATCGCGTCCGCGCAGCGCGCGTTCCAGACGTGGAAAACGACGCCGATCGGTGCGCGCATGCGCATCATGCTGAAGTTCCAGGATCTCGTGCGCCGCAATCTCGAACGGATCGCGCACACGCTGACGGCCGAGCAAGGCAAGACGCTGCCCGACGCGCAGGGCGACATCTTCCGCGGCCTCGAAGTGGTCGAGCATGCGTGCTCGATCGGCACGCTGCAGCAAGGCGAATTCGCGGAGAACGTCGCGGGCGGCGTCGATACCTACACGCTGCGCCAGCCGATCGGCGTGTGCGCGGGCATCACGCCGTTCAATTTCCCCGGCATGATCCCGCTGTGGATGTTCCCGATGGCGATCGTGTGCGGCAACACGTTCGTGCTGAAACCGTCCGAACAGGATCCGCTGTCGACGATGCAGCTCGTCGAGCTCGCGATCGAGGCCGGGGTGCCGAAGGGCGTGCTGAACGTCGTGCACGGCGGCAAGACGGTGGTCGACCGCCTGTGCACGCATCCGGACGTCAAGGCGATTTCGTTCGTCGGCTCGACGCGCGTCGGCACGCACGTGTACAACCTCGGCAGCCAGCACGGCAAGCGCGTGCAATCGATGATGGGCGCGAAGAATCACGCGGTCGTGCTGCCCGACGCGCATCGCGAGCAGACGATCAACGCGCTTGTCGGCGCGGGCTTCGGCGCGGCCGGCCAGCGCTGCATGGCGACGTCGGTCGTCGTGCTGGTCGGCAGCGCGCGCGACTGGCTGCCCGATCTCGTCGAGAAGGCGAAGGCGCTGAAGGTCAATGCGGGCGCAGAGGCCGGCACCGACGTCGGGCCGGTCGTGTCGAAGGCGGCGAAGGCGCGCATCGTGTCGCTGATCGACGCCGGCGTGAACGAAGGCGCGACGCTGCTGCTCGACGGCCGCGACGTGACGGTGCCCGGCTACGAACACGGCAACTTCGTCGGCCCGACGATCTTCTCCGGCGTGACGACCGACATGTCGATCTACCGGGAAGAAATCTTCGGGCCGGTGGTGGTCGTGATGGAAGCCGACACGCTCGACGACGCGATCGCGCTCGTCAACGCGAACCCGATGGGCAACGGCGTCGGGCTCTTCACGCAGAGCGGCGCGGCCGCGCGCAAGTTCCAGAGCGAGATCGACGTCGGGCAGGTCGGCATCAACATCCCGATTCCGGTGCCGGTCCCGTACTTCAGCTTCACCGGCTCGCGCGGCTCGAAGCTCGGCGATCTCGGCCCGTACGGCAAGCAGGTCGTGCAGTTCTACACGCAGACGAAGACCGTCACCGCGCGCTGGTTCGACGACGACGCGACGGCCGGCGGCGTGAACACGACGATCGCGCTGCGCTGACCCGACGGAGCCTACCCATGGAAATCGCTTTCATCGGACTCGGCAACATGGGCGGCCCGATGGCCGCCAACCTGCTCGAGGCCGGCCACGCGTTGACGGTGTTCGACCTCGACGCGAACGCGGTCGCCGCCGCGGTGCGCGCGGGCGCGGCGGCCGCCGCGTC
>NZ_CABVPL010000024.1 GCF_902499045.1 Burkholderia latens
CCCGGCGCCGCTTGCGCGTCGCGTCCCGCGGCAAGCGCCGGGCGGCCCGCGCGCGCCGGATCGCCGCGGAAGCTTTGCATCGGCAGACGATCCTTGTCGACCTGGCCGGTCAGTCGCGTGCCGCGCACGGTCGCGGAACCGTCGCGTTCGACGAGCAGGATGTCCGGCGGCGCCCAGACGGACGTCGGCCGACCGGTCAGCTCGGACAGGCGCTGCGCGAGCGCCGCCGCGAAGGTGGTACTGGCCGCGCGCACCTGGCCGGGCGCGATGCGCAACGGATCGTGCTTGTTCGATCCGCCGAAACACGAATACAGCGTGACGTCCTGATCCGGTTCGAGATGCGGCGCGACGCGCTCCGCGACCTCGTCCGGCGTGAGCGGCCTGCCGTCGGGGCCGAGCATCGCGTCGGCCGAGATGCCGTGGCCGAACACCACGTGATGGCCGGGCGGCGACATCAGCCCGCGCGCGCCGACCGCATGCAGCGGATCGTCGGCCGGCATCAGCAGCGTATCGGCCGGGCGCAGGAATTCGGGATGCTGCGTCGCGTCGATGCCGGTCACGTCGTCGAACCCCGGTTGCAGCACCGACTTGCCGTGAATCGTCGTCGTCACGACGCCGCCGTCGGCGATCCTGCGATCCGTATAGACGCGGCTCGCCTTCGGGTAGATCTTTTCCGTCTTGCCGGACAGGCCGTCGTCGGCCTCCGCTTCGGCGGCCTGGTCGGCCCGCGCGGCCCATTCGTCGGCCGTGTAGATCCGGTCCGGCGCGACCTCGACGAGCGGCGTAGGCTCGTGGACAGGCGGCTCGCCTGCATCCGGATCGGGCGCGAGCCGCGGATGCGCGGGCTCGCCCGGTGTCGCGCCCGGCCGCCCGGTATTGGCGTGCGCATCGTCCGGCGCGCCGTTCGCCGCGCGCCGGCCGCTGTCTCCGTGCGGATCGATTTCGACGTCGATCGCCTGCACCGGCTCGACCGGCGCATCTCCATGGGCGAGCGGACGCGCCACCGTCTGGCCGCGCTGCGCGAACACCATCGGCGGGTCGCTGGCATCGGGCGCTTCGGGTACGTGCAGATAGAGCCGCGTTCCGACATCGGGATCGTGAGCCGGCACCGTGATCGAGTCGTCGAGCGGATACAGCTCCAGCGCACCGGTGCCGCGCACCGAGTTCGATGCGATCGACGCGATCACGGGCACCTGCAGCTCGTACGCGAGCTCCTGCGCGAACGAGTAGCCGCCGGCACCGAGATAGCAGCCCGTCAGCAGCACACCGTTGCCTTCCGTGTAAGCCGGATCGTCGAGCAATGCACGCGCGAATTGCCGCGGCGACATCGTCTTGCCGCCCTGCGTGATGGCAGTCGCGCTGTCCAGGCTCACGTCGCGCGGCTGCGTGCCGTGCGACTCGGCGATGTCGAAGCCGGACACCTTCAGGAACTGGCGGGCGGTCGCGTGACCCAGCAGGTTCACGACGCTCGTACCCGGCACGGGCCGCAGCTCGAGCGGATTGATCCGGACGGGCTGCGCGCCGCCCGGCGAGAACTTGCCGTTCACGTCGGGCTCGATCTGGAAGCGCGCGAGCCGGCGATTCGGATTGGGCACCGCGCGGTGCCATCCGGCCGCGTCGTCGTCGCCGAGCCGGCCGAACACCGGCGCCTGGATCAAGTCCGCGAATTCCTGCAGCAACGCGGGATCGGCGCCGCTGCGCGGCCCGTCGAGCGCGATCGGCGTACCGGGCGTATAGCCTTTCCATGCGAGCGCTTCCAGCGCATGCGTCATCTCCAGCGCGCTGGCGGGACGATTGCTGCGCGGATTGATGATCGACCCGCGTTTCGTCAGCATCCGCCACACGTACACGCCGATCGGCACGCGCACGTCGCCCGTCGCCGCGCGGCCGCCCCACTGGTTCGACACCGGACGCGGCGCGACGCTGCTCCAGTCGACCGGATGCGCGCCCTGGTCGATCACCGCCAGCGCCGGCGAGAACCGGTAGGTGCGCGGCCCGCTGCTGACCGAATGGTCCGGCACGCCGTCGCGGCCGGGCGCACCGGGTTCGATCAGGATGCCGCTCGTATAGCCGGAATCGGGCGCGCCGCCGGTGCGATAGCGCGGCGAACGCCACGCGACGAAGCCGCTTGCGCCGTACACGTCGACACCCAGCACGTTCGCGAGCAATTGCGCGAGCGGGCTCACGCGCGTGCCGGCGCCGCACGCATACAGGATGACCGGCGACTTGCCGTCCCAGCCGCTCTGGCGAATCATCTCGGCCATGTCGTCGACGCTCATCGCCTTGCCGTTCGCGCGCGCGAACGCGTCGGCCCACGCGTGCGCATACACCGCGAAGTACCCGGGCGGGACCGGCATCAGCGGCCGCTCGCCCGGCGGCAGCCGGTTCTCGGGCTGGGCCGGGTTGTCCGAATAGATCGCGAGATCGGCCTCGCGGCGCGGATACGCGGCCCACTGCGTTTCGCTCATGCCGAACGGCGCGTTGATCACGTCGACGCGCCGGCCGTCCTCGCTGCGGATCAGCGGCTTCTGCGGATCGAAGCCGCGCGGGTACATCACGCGTAGCGTGCGGTCGTACGCGTCGTTCATCGACAGCATGAACGCGTCGCCGGCGTCGGTCAGCCCGACGTGGCCGACGACGGCCTCCGGCGGCACCGACCCGTCCGCGGCGAGCGCACGCTGATCGACCAGCGCGATCCGGTAGCGGCCGGCCGCGACGCCGCCGGCACCGACCATCAGCGCATCGTGATACGTCGCATAGCGCGTCACGCCGATCGTGCCGTCCTCGTCCGGCGCGACGGCCGCGCGTGCCCGCGCATCGTCGGCGGCTTTCGCGCGCCGCTCGTCCGCCTTCGCCGCGTTCATGTCCTTGAGCAGGTCGCCCTTGTCGGTCGCGGGCAGCCCGTCCTCCTCCGGGTTGCGCACGTTGCCTTCGGCGTCCTCCAGCGCGTACACGTAATACTCGACGTCCTCGAGCCGATTGCCGCTTTCGATGATCCGCCCGACGACTTCGCTCAAGATCGCCGGATCGGCCGCGATATGCGCGGGAATCTCCCACGACACGGGCCGCGCGCCGTTGGCCGGCACACCGGTTTTGCCAGGCGATGCATCGTCGCCTGCCAGCGCGCCGGCCACGGCCGGCGTCACGTCGCCGTCGACCGGTTCGCCGTCGGGCGCGAGCCGCAGCGCGATCGCATCGTCATCCGTGGCGCCCTGCATGCGGCGCGCGCGCAGCCATGCGGCGACGCGCGCGCGCAGCCCCTTGTCGGCCGGTGCGATCGCGCTGCGTTCGTCGATCGGTTCGCCGAAGCTGGCCGCCTGCTCCTGCGCGTGCTGCCACGGATTGCCGATTTCGCCGACCGCGAGCCGCTGGTTCGCGAGCCCGTTGCCGTACAGCGTGTCGGCTACGTTGACCGCGGCCGGCCTCGGGATCGCGGGCGGTGCGGGCGTCTTCGTGATCGCGCGGATCGGCCGCTCCATCAGCGTGTGCGAGCCGAGGCCCATCTGTGCGACGCCGACGCCGAGGTTCAGCAGTTGCTGCGCGCGATCGGAGTCGGACATCGCGTCCCAGTTCTTCACCAGCGACACGCCCTGATCGGCCATCTGGTAGCCGCCGATCGCGCCGCCCGTGACATTGAGCACGCCGGCCGTGCGGCCCGTCGTCTGCGCGAGCGACTGGAACGCATCGGCCTCCTGTGCGAACCGGCCGAGACCGGCTGCGTCGGCCGTCACGCCCTCGCCGCGCGACGCCAGCGTGATCATGTCCGACACCTGCCCGGTCGTGCGCAGCAGCGACGATGCTTCCGCGAGCGATTTCGCCGCGATGCCGAGCCCGCCGCCCGCGATGCCCGCGCCGCTGCCGATCAGGCTGATCCAGTCGCCGCGCGCCTGCGCGTTGCCGAAGCCGATCGACTGTCCGTGGTCGCTCAGGTTCTTCAGGTCGCCGATCGCGGCCGACGCGCCGACGGCCATGCCGACGCCGACCGTCGTCCACGCGGCGCCGAGCAGCGCGCCGCCGACCGGCGCGCCGATGCCGCTCGCGACCAGCACGACACCGCCGGCCGCGGCGAGAATGCCGGTGCCGATCTCGAGAACGTGCTCGACGTGCTGGTACCACTCCGTCTTGTGGGCCGCGATCGTCTCGTATTGCGACAGGTCGCCGGCCGCCGCGTCGCTCGTCAGGCTCTTCGGCACGTACAGCTTGCCGTCGTCGGACAATGCGTTGTTGTGCTGATAGTTGTCGACGCTGTCGTACTGCCAGCCGCGATCGTCGATCAGCTTGTACTGGCCCGGATGGCCCTCGACCTGCACCTTGAACAGGGCGCTCGGCGCGGTGCCCGATTGCTTCGACACGTAGTAGATCGGCACCAGCGACACGACGGCATGATCGCCGCCGACCTTGCGGATTTGATCGACCACGGCCTGGATCATCTGCGTCGCGGCGGAATTCTGCGCGTACAGCGAGCGGCTGTTTACGGCCGCCCCGTTCTGCAGCTGCCCGTTGCTCACGATCAGTTGCTCGAGCAGCGCCATCGACGGCACGTCGTTCCGGTCGGTCGGCACGGCGCCCGGATCGTCCGGCTGAATCCCGAGCCCCGCGCCGACGAAGTTCTTCAACTGATCGGAATCGGTGGCGAACGTGTAGGACTTGTCGCCGAGGTTCTTCTGGAAGTCGTTGAAATACGCGCGCAGCTGCTTGTCGGGATCGGTCTGGAAGAGCTTGTAGCTGGCGCTGGCGGCCTCCTTGTTCTGCTTGTTCTGCGCACTCCTGGTGCCCTGCTCGTAACGCAGCTGGAAGTCGTTCGCGAAGCCGGAGCGGAACCGGTCGTCGTTCTGCATCTTGGACAGCAACGCCTTCGACAACGCCGGATCGACACCCGCCGACAACGCCTGGCGCACGCTGTCGAAACCGTAGCCGGTGTCGCTGCCGCGCAGCGTGTAGATGAGCGTCTTCGCATTGCCGTCGGCGTCGAGCAGCCAGTTCGCGACGTCGTCCGCGCGATCCACGGGCACGCCGCTCGCGGTCGGCTGCTGGTCGGCGAGCCCGACCGCCGTACTGAGGCCCTTGTAGAACTCGATGCCGTCGCCGTACGGCTGCGGCGTGCCCGTGTTCGACTGCGTCCACTTGTTGCCGAAATCCTTCTCGACGGTGTCGAGCACGACGCCCGCGAATTCGGGCGGCGCATTCGCGAGGATGTCCTGCATCCACTTGCCGACCTTGTCGGCATTCATCCGGCCGTCGGCGCGCGCCTGCATGCTGGCCTGATCCGTTGCCTGCGAATCGGGCTTCTGCATCAGCGGATCGATCTGCGAATGAATGAACTTCGCGTCGAAATGCGGCTGGCCGGCCTGCGTCCACAGCGTCTGGCGCTCGTCGAGCGAGAACGACGCGTTCATGTTCGTCTTCAGCACCTGCAGCGCCGCGCCCGGATTGCTGCCGGAGCCCTGCATCAGCTGCGCGGCCTGCTGCTTCGTGTACTGCAGCCGCACGTCGGGCGCCGCCGCGAGCAGCGTCTGGATCTGCTGATAGGCGGGATTGTTCTTTTGCGCCTGAGCCTGCGCCATCGCGTACGCGAACACGCCGCCCGCCTGGTCGATCTTCGCGTTCAGCGCCTTGGCTTGCGCATCGCTCAGGCCGTCGGTGCCGACCTTGACGCCCGTCATCTTCACGAACGCTTCGGCAAGCGGATTCTGCTGCGCGAGCGCCCTCTCCTGCGTCGACAGCTTCGGGTCGTTGGGATCGACGCTCACGCCGGTGTCCTGCAGCAGCGCGAACGTCACGGGATCGGACTGCGCGAGCTGCTTCATCTGCGGCGACAGCGACGGGTCGTCGGGATTGATCGTCGCGATCGTGCGCTTGAGCTGGCTTTCCTTGCCGAGCGCGTCGACGAGACCCGTGTACCACATGCCGTCGTGATTCTGCTTCACCGAGGCGACGACCTGCTTCTGCTCGTCGGCCGTCACATAAGTGAGTGCGGTGTCGTCGCCGCCCGTCACGACCTTGTCGTACTGGTTTTGCGCCTGCGACAGTTCCCGCATGATGTCCGCTTCGTCGGCGCGGCGGGCGCCGCCAGGCTCCTTTTGCCATGCCGCGTAGTCGGCCTTCGCGTCGTTCAGGCGCAGCGTCGCGGCGGCCGCGCTGTATTCGTGACGCAATGCGGTGGTGAGCGCCGTGTATGCGTCGTTCGCGTTCGCATCGGCCGCGGTGGCCGCCTGCCGCACTTGTGCGCCCGCTTCCGGATCGGCGCGCCGGACGCCGCCCGGCAACGCGTTGTACTTCTGCCGATCGGCGTTCGCGTCCTGGTCCTTCTGCATCGCCAGCGCGAACTGGAACGCCTTTTCGTTGGTGGCCCGCTGAGGTGCCGATTCGGCCGACACCGCCTTCTGCGCATCGTCGAGGACCGACCCGAGCACGGGATCCTTCGGCGAAGCGTTGCGCAGGTCCGCCGCCACGCCGGCGATCGCCTTGTTCGTGTCGCCGCCGCCGTCGGCCGCGACGCGCATCTGGTTCTCGACGGCCGCCTGCGCCGCGCCCCACGCGGCTTGGGCCTTCTTTATCTGGTTGTCGAGATCGGCCTGCGACGCGCCCTGATCGTGCAGTCGCTTGAGCGCGGCCATTTCGGCCTGCGCGAGCCGCAGCAGGCGCTGCGTCTCGGCCTGCGCGGCCGCGAGCGCCTTCTGCTCCGGCGTCTGGGCCGGCGGATTGCTGCCGGCCCCGTTCTTGGGCGCCGGATCGTTGTCGTTCTGCGGCTGCGGCACGCTGACCGGTCCGCCTCCGCCCACAGCCATCAACACCATGTCCGTTCTCCCGCGGCATGCGCGACGTGCCGGCACAGCGGCAGGCGGGCCGCGCGCAATGATCCATTGTGCCGAACGGGCGCGCGCGAAACGTCCGCGTATTACGTAGTCGGCGGGCGGCGGGCGGCCGTGCCGACCGACGCATGCTACGAACATGCCGCCGCCAGCCGCTCGGCGGCCGTCAGCGGCAAAATTTGCGAGTTGCGTTCGTGCGTGCCATAAATACACGCTGCATCCCGTCGACACCCGTCTTCCGATGCGGCGTGCGCTCACGCCGCCGTTGAACACGACGCGCTCCGGCGGACCCGCTCATGCGCGCTGTCGTCCGTTTGAGAGCGGCACACGCCACGCCCGCGCTCGAAGCGCGGGCGACTGCCGTTCGCGCCGCCTGTCCGCGCGGCGGGCTTCACGCTGCGTTGCCTTTTGTCCGTCGCTGATCCTCAATCGGCTGCGTGCATGTCCGGGACATTACCGCCGCCCGGTTGCGGCGCGATGCCGCGATTCCGCGCGATTTCGCAGAGGACCTTTCCCGTGCAGCGCCTTGATCGGCCGTCGCTCGATTTCCAATAATGGCCGCTCGCTGCGTCGCGCCCGCGCGCAGACGCGACCACCGGCGATCGGGCCGGAGACCAACGACAAGAAAATCCTGTGCATTCCCACCCAACAGACCGACACGCCCGCGCAACCGTCCGCGGCGCGCATTGCACTTCACGCGCCCGCCGCACGAGTACGGCCGCAGGCACCTTCATCGCCGCGTGCGTCGCCGGCCTGACACCCGGCGCCGCGGATGCGCAAAGCAGCGTGACACTGTACGGGCTGATCGACACGTCGATCACCTACGCGACCAGCCAGCGCACGCACGGCGCCGGTTCGCCGGGCAGCGGCAGCGTCGCGCTCACGAGCGGCGCGTTGAATGCGTCGCGCTGGGGGCTGCGCGGCCGCGAAGATCTCGGTGGCGGCGTGGCCGCAGTCTTTGCGCTCGAGAACGGCTTCTCGGGCACGACCGGCAAGCTGTCGCAGAAAGGCGTCGACATGTTCGGCCGCCAGGCATGGATCGGCGTCAGTTCGCGCACGGCCGGCACGCTCACGTTCGGCCGGCAGTACGACCTGATCCTCGACTTCGTCACGCCGCTCGGCGCGTCGGGGCCCGGCTGGGGCGGCAATCTCGCGGTGCACCCGTACGACAACGACGACTCGAACCGCAACCTGCGCATCAACCATGCGGTGAAATACACGAGCGCGGCCTATCGCGGGCTGACGTTCGGCGCGCTGTACGGGTTCTCGAACACGGCCGGCGCGTTCTCGAACAACGCCGTGTGGAGCGCCGGGCTCGGCTATGCGAACGGGCCGCTGAAGCTCGGCGCCGGCTACCTGAAGATCAGCCGCGACCGCAACGTGCCGAATCCGGACGGCGCGCTGAGCACGGTCGACGGCTCGGCGACGATCACCGGCGGCAACCAGCAGATCTGGGCCGTCGCGGCCCGCTACGCATTCGGCCCGCACTCCGCCGGCGCCGCGTGGTCGCATTCGGCCACCGACGGCGTGAGCGGCGTGCTGCAGGGCGGCGGCATCACGCCGCTGAAGGGCGAATCGCTGGTGTTCGACAACTTCACGGTCGACGGCCGCTTCTTCGTCACGCCGGCGTTCAGCGTGGCCGCCGCCTACACGTACACGATGGGCCGTTTCGACACGCGCACCGGCCAGACGCGCCCGAAATGGAACCACGTCGTCGCGCAGGCCGACTACGCGTTCTCGAAACGCACGGACGCGTATCTCGAAGCCGTCTATCAAAGCGTGAGCGGCGGCAACGGCAATCCGGCGTTCAACGCGACCGTGTGGACGATGACGCCGTCCGCGAACAGCAACCAGGTGGTCGTCGCGCTGGGGCTGCGGCACAAGTTCTGACAATCGCCGTTCGCGCAAGCAGGATCGCGTGCTGCGTGGTTTTTTCGCAAATAGACGGAGCAACTGTTCGCGTTGTGACATTTTTCCTAATCTATTTGCAGCGCCGCCGTGATCCGGCGTTCCGGCCGACACACTCTTTCATGTCGCACGTCGCCGGCTTACGAAAACGCATCGCTCGCGCAGGCCGGCACCTTTGTGCCGTCCCGCCGCATACGTGCCGCGGCCGTTCTCGCGCACCTACGCTTTCCACGCAGTCAACCGCAGGAGACGCACGATGAGCAAAACGAACCGATTGGCGGTCCTGGCAATGTTCGCGCTGCTGGCAGGTTGCCACCACGCGGCGAAAACACCCGAAAACGCGAGCGCGGCGCCGGAGCCGTCGAGCGAAGCGGTTGCGACGGTCGCGGCCGACGATCTCGACAATCCGAACAGCCCGCTCGCGAAACGCAGCGTCTATTTCGATTTCGACCAGTACTCGGTGAAGCCCGAATACCAGTCGCTGCTGCAGGCGCATGCCGGCTATCTTCGCAGCCATCCGTCGCGCCGCGTGCTGATCCAGGGCAACACCGACGAACGCGGCACGTCCGAATACAACCTCGCGCTCGGCCAACGCCGGTCGCAGGCCGTGATGAGCGCGCTCGAAACGCTGGGCGTGCAGGCGTCGCAACTCGAGGCGGTCAGTCTCGGCAAGGAAAAGCCGGTCGCGCTCGGCCACGACGAGGAATCGTGGGCGCAGAACCGCCGCGCCGACCTCGTCTATCGCTGACCGTCGGCCCGAGGCCGCCGCGACGGCGGCATTGCGGCCGTGCATCGTCCGTCCCCGTCTCACCCGACGCCCGGTGCCGACACGCTCCGATCCGCAAACAGCATGGAATAAACCGCCCGCGCGAATCGTTTCGTCATCGCGCGGCCTGCGGTTCCTGCGAACCGCGCCGCCGCACGGCCTTCGCGGCGAAAGGAGAGTGAAATGGGATCGGCAAGATGGGCCGCGGCGCTGCTCGCGGCGGTGATGCTGGTGCTGTCGGCTGGATGTGCGTCGTCGGCCGGCGGCGTATCGCAGGGGCCGGGCATGAGCCGGTATGGCGGCGCGGGCGGCAGCGCAGGGGGAAGCGGCGGAGGGGGCGGCGGCTACTGACGCGCCGCCACACCGGCTCGACCGGGGCGTCACGTGCGAGCGCGGCCGCAACCCGGCTGCGTCGCACGCGACGCCCCGCTTCGTCGCCCGATTTACCGACGCATCGCCGTCACGTCGGCCGGCACGACGCTCGCGGGCTGGCCGCCCCACGTCGCGCGCAGGAAGTTCGCGAGCTGCGCGAGTTCGTCGTCGCTCAGCGTGCGCGCGAAACCGGGCATCGCCTGCATGTTCTCGACACCGGCGAACTTCTGCTCGTCGATGCCGTCGAGCATCGCGACCAGCAGGTTGCGCGGGTCGCGCTGACGCAGCGTCGAATTGCCGTTCATCGGCACCGCCACGTGCGGCTTGCCCTCGCCGTTCAGCCCGTGACAGCCCGCACATACCGCGAGATACACGGAGCGGCCGGCTGCGAGCTGCGCCGCGTCGGCCGACACCGGCTTCACCGGCTGCGGCGCGGGCGGCGTATCGCCGAGCAGGTACACGGACAGCGCGCGCAGGTCGTCTTTCGTCAGGTTCTGCGTGCTCAGGTGCACGACCGGATACATTTCGCCGAACGCCGAGCCTTGCGGCGCGATGCCGACGCCGAAGAACGTCTGCAGGTCGGCGCCCGTCCAGCCGCGCGCCGCGAGCCCGGCCGGCGTGATGTCGGGCGCGGCGACGCGGCCGAGCGCGGCGCCCGCGAACGGCTTCGCGCCGTCGAGCTGGCCGGTGAACGCGCGCGGCGTATGGCATTCCGCGCAATGGCCGAGCGCACCGGCCAGATAGCGGCCGCGCTGCCAGTCGGCGGACCGGCCGCTCGACGCGTCGGGCAGGCTGTCCTTCAGGAACGCCATGTCCCAGAACACCATGCCGAAGCGCAGGTTGTACGGGAACTTCAGTTCATGCGCGCGGTTTTCCTGCGCAACCGGCTTCAGCGTCTTCAGGTACGCGAACATCGCGTCGGCATCGGCACGCGTGAGCTGCCGGTACGACGTGTACGGCATCGACGGATACAGCCGCTTGCCCGGCGCCTTGCCGTCGTGCAGCGCGGCGTAGAAGTCGTCCGCGCTCCAGTTGCCGATTCCGTGATCCTTGTCGGGCGTGATGTTCGAGCCGTAGAACGTGCCGAACGGCGACTCGAGCGGCGCGCCGCCGGCGAACGGCGCGCCGTCCTTCGCGGTGTGGCACGCCGCGCAGTCGGCGGCCTTCACGAGATAGCGGCCGCGCGCGATCTGATCGGCGCCGGGCGCGCCGGATGCCGCGCTCGATACCGGCGCATCGTGGCCGCCGCAGGCGGCGAGCAGCAGCGCGCACGCGGCCGCGAGCGCGGACAGGCGCGCGGCCCGCGCGGCACGTTGGGCGAATGTGCGTGTCATGCGGCGTCCTTCACGAGTCCAGGCGTCGTCAGGATCACGTCCTTCACGGCTTCGTAGTAGCGGACGTAACCCGTGCAGCGGCAGAGGTGCGCGTTCAGCGCGTCGGTGATCGTGCGCTCGACGTCAGCCTTCGCGACCGGCTCGCGCTTCAGGCGCTCGATCAGCACCGTCGCCGCGTTCACGAAGCCCGGCGTGCAATAGCCGCACTGGAAGCTGAAGTGCTCGAGGAACTTCTGCTGGATCGGCGACAGCTCGACCACTTCGCCCGCTTCGTTGCGCTTCGCATGACCTTCGATCGTGCGGATCGAACGGCCGTGGAAGAAATGCGCGCCGGTGATGCAGGTGCGCATCTCCTCGCTGGTGCCGTCCGGCTGATCGACGATCACGACGCACGCGTGGCAGACGCCCTGCCCGCAGCCGAGCCGCGAACCGGTGAGGCCGGCATACTCGTGCAGGAACTCGATCATCATCAGCCCTTCGGGCACCTGCATCGGGCCGACGGACTTGCCGTTGATCCTGACCGACAGCGGCTTCTGCTGGAACCGGACGAGCGGGCGCTCGACGGCTGCGGGCGCGGCAACGGATGCCGCGGGCGCGGCCGAAGCCGCATTCGGCGCGGACGCGCCGGTCGCAGCCGCGCCGGCGCTCGCGGCCGACGCGGCGGTTTGGGCGGTCGTCATGCGAGCACCTCCTGAATCTTTTGCGGGGTCACCGGCAAATCGGTGAAACGATGGCCGATCGCGTGCGCGATGCCGTTCACGATCGCGCCGACGACCGGGATCATCACCACTTCGGCGACACCCTTCGGCGGATCGGTCTCGGACAGCGGCGGCAGGATGTCGCCCGTCTGCGACCACACGGCGACGTCGGTCGCGCGCGGCAGCTGGTAGCGGTTGAAGTTCCACGTGCCGTTGCCGGGGCCGTCTTCGTAAAGCGGCAGATACTCGTGCAGCGCATGGCCGATCCCCATCGCGAGGCCGCCCTGCAGCTGGCCCGACACGAGCTGCGGCGAGATCTGGTTGCCGCATTCCATGATCGAGTGATGCGCGAGCAGCTCGACCTTGCCGGTCGCCTCGTGCACGGCCAGCTCGACGAGCGTGCCGACCGCCGTGTAGTACGTGACGGCCGCGTTGTTGCGGCTCGTCGGCGGGATGAACACACGCTTGCGGTCCAGCACGCGATAGCCGTTCGCGGTCGGCGGCAGCGTGCCGCGCAGCGCGGCCGCGCCGGTGGGTGCGGCGGTGCCGGGGATCGGGCCGTCGTCGCCCGTCCTGGGTGCGCCGACGCGCAGCGACAGCCCGTCGATCGGCAGACGCTCGACCACGCCGCCCACGTCAAACTCGGCGTCGGTCCATTGCCAGCGGTTGAACACGTGCACGACGGCGCCGGTCGGCAAGCCGAGCGCATGCGCCTGCTTCGCGAGCTGCTCGAACGTCAGCGGCTCCAGGCCGTCGGCGGTCAGCTTGCCGTCGACCCAGCGCGCGTCCTCGATGCGGACCGTGTACGGCGCGGCCTGGCCGCCGCCGAGGCCGCGCGTCCAGATCGACATCGCGGCCGGCCACAGGCCGTAGCGGAACACCGCGCGCGCGGCTTCCCGCGTGCTGTGCGTGAAGTAGTACGCGGAATTCGTCGCGCTCGACGGCGACGCATAGCCCGGCGACCAGCGCGGGTTCGCGCTCAGCCGATCCTGATCGGCCTGCGACATCAGGTACGGGTCGCCGCTCGTCTCGATCGGCAGGTCCGGCCATTCCGTCACCGCGACGCGCACGTCGGTCGCCGGGCGCCCGAGCCACTTGACGACCGCGACCGCCTGCGACGTCGACATTCCGGTGCCGATCTCGGCGGCCGTGTGATGCAGCGACACGTTGCCGTTCTCGTCGAACTCGACCTTCGCGAACGATGCTTCCGCGCCCGTGCCGAAATCCTTCTGCACGCACGCGAAGCCGACGCCGTAGCGCTTGCCCGGGTTCGCTGCGTCGAATTCGGTCTTGCGTGCCGCGCGGCGCGTCCACAGCGGATGCTGCTTCGCGCGTTCGAGCACTTCGTCGACGCGCAGCGCGCCGGCCGGAATCGCGCCCTGCGTGTTCTTCATCCCCGAACGCAGCGCGTTGCGCAGGCGGAACTCGATCGGATCGATGTTCAGTTGCGCGGCGATCTCGTCGATTGCCATCTCGGTCGCCGCCATGCTCTGCAGCGTGCCGTAGCCACGTGCGGAACCGGCGTCGATCGCGCGCGACGCGATCGCGACGGCCGCGAGATCGCTCTTCGGGAAGTAGTAGATCGATTGCGCGGCGGTCGCACCCACCATCGCCACCGACGGCGAGAAGTTCGAGCGGCCGCCGCCGTTCGCCTCGAAATCGCCCTTGAACGACTGCAGCAGGCCCGTGTTGCGATCGACCGCGATCCGGTAACGCATGTTGAATGCGTGGCGCTTCAACGACGTCTGGAACTGCTCGTAGCGATCGTTCGCGAAACGCACGGGCCGGCCGTCCGCGTACAGCGCGCAGACGAGCCCGTAGAACGGCACGTTGCAGTGATCCTTCGAACCGTAGCCGACCGTGTAGCACGGATGCACGAACAGCTTCTTCACCGGGAAGCGGCATTTCGCGACCATCGCGGCCGCGTTTTCGGCCACTTCGAGCGGCGACTGCGTCGGCACGACGAGGTGCAGCGACTGCGCCGCGGCGTCGTACCAGCAGTTCGCGTTGTCGGGTTCGAGCGCGGCGGTATCGACCGACTGCGTGCTGTATTCGCGGTCGAACACGAGCCAGTCGGCGGGCGGATGATCGAGTTCCGCGGCGATCTGGCCGGCCAGGAACATCCCCTGTTCGTCGAGCTTGCCGTGCTCCTTGCCGTCGGGCCACACCGGCAGATGCTTGCGCATCATGCTCGGGAAGATCGGCGCGTCCTTCAGGCTCGAATAGACGTCGTCGTCATGGGCCGTCTTGCCGCCCACGCGCACGTAGCGGAACGTGCCCCACGGATCGCGCTCGAGCGGGCCCGTGACCGCGCCGTAGCGGATCACGTCGTCGCGGAACTTCAGCGCGTTCTTCGCGAAGCGGAAGCGCGCGAAATCGTGATAGATGAGGATCGCGACCGCATGGCCGAGATACGCGGGCGTCTTGCCGGCGGGCAGGAGCATGTCGTCGCCGTAGAACGCCGGAAACGCGACGCCGTCGCGCGCGAGATCGTCGGCCGTGACCACGCGGTCCGGCTTCAGTTCGTCGCCGAGCAGCGACAGGTCGAAGCCTTCGTAGACGCGATCGGCCCGCGTGACGCGCAGGATCAGCGCGTGCGACTGCTGCTGCGGCCAGTGCGGCATGTCGGCCGCGCGCACGTCGCGGGCGAATACTTTCGAGCCCGTGACCTTCGCGATGCCGTCGATGCGGAATTTGGGGATGCCGGTGACGCCATCCCATTTGACCGGGGTGAGGAGTTTTTCTTCGAAGAGCGCCGCGAACGCGCGGCTGCCGATGGGCGCGACGTAGACCGCGACGCCCGCCAGCATGCTGGCTTTCAGAAAACCCCGCCGTGACAGGCCGTGGTTTTTCATTTGGGGGGAACCTCCTGATACGGCTCGGACGGCGATCGGGTGTCGCGGCGTTCGGAGCGGCGCGCATTCTGGCATTATTTTTGATATATCGCCCATAGTATTTCCCGCATGAAATAGTTATTGGATTTCTTATAAGCGGATTCAGACGGGCCGGGGCAGTCGGTTGCGGGCGCCACTCGATGGCCGCCGTCCGATCGTCCGTCAGCGCAGGGCGACGCGCGGCGCGCGGCAAAACGGGCCTTCGGCCGGCCGCCCGACATCGTCCCGTCGGCAACGATCCTGCGTTCGCGCCGACGGATCGGCATCCCGCGCGCAGCCGTGGTCGACGACTATTCGCCGACGCTCCGCGGCGGCCCGCGCGGCCGATGTTTCATGGTAATGTCGTGCGCATCCGGCTCGCCGGCCATCCCGCCATGTGCCGGCGCGGGCTGCCGGCGACGAGTCGCATCGTGTCGAGGTCAAAATAGCCATGGCAGTCAAGGCACGCCTCCTGAACGCCGTTCTTGCCACTCCCCCTTCCGGCAATCACCAGGTGACGGCCGAACTGCGTCCGTCGATGCTCGTCACGCTGTTCGAAGACGTGCGCCCGATGGCGCTGTCCGGTCTCGCCAGCGCATTCGTCGCGGCGATTGCGCTGATCCGCCTGCAACAACTCTGGTGTTTCGCGTGGCTCGTCGTCGACGTCGGCCTGCTCGCCGCGCGGCTCGCGATCGCACGCGCGTACGTGATACGCCGCGCCGCTGGCGACGATCGCGCCGAATACTGGGCGCAGCGCTACGCACCCGTGTCGCTCGCCGCGTGTTTCGTGCTCGGCGTCGGCGCGATGGGCTGCCTGGATGCACCCGACGTCGAACTCGGCACGCTGGCGGTCATGGTCGCGGGGGGCGTGTTCGGCGGAATCGCATCGCGCAATTCGGCGCTGCCGTGGCTCGCGATGACGCAGGTCACGCTCGGCGTCGTGCCGATCGGCGTCGGCGCGCTGCTGGTCGACCGGCCCGGCGCATGGCTGCTGCTGCCGCCGCTGTTGATCTATCTCGCCGCAATGCGCACCGTCGTCCAGCGTCATTACCGCGTGCTGGTCGCGCTGATCGCCGCGCGCCAGCGCAACGCCGAACTCGTCGCGCACTTCGACGCCGCGCTCACCTACATGCCGCACGGGCTGTGCATGATCGACGGCGAAAGCCGCGTGATCGTCGCGAACCGGCGCACCGCTCAGCTGTTCGGCTCGCCGCGCGAGATCATGCTCGACACGCCGCTGCCCGACGTCGTTGCGGCGCTCGGTTCGACGGCCGTGGGCGAGCCCGGCAATGCCGGCCTCGCCGCGCAGTGCGCCGTGTGGCTGACGCGCGCCGAGCCCGTGCCCCTCGACATCGTGCTCGCCGACGGCCGCCAGCTCGAACTCACGCGCCATCGCGTGCCGGACGGCAACGCCGTGATCATCGTCGAGGACGTCACCGCGCGCCGCCGCACCGAGCAGCATATCCGCCACCTTGCGCGGCACGACGCGCTGACGGGACTGCCGAACCGCCATGAACTGCATGCGCAACTGAAACGGATGCTCGCGCATCGGCCGAGCACGCCGAGCCTCTCGCTCGCCGTCATGTATCTCGACCTCGACGGCTTCAAGGCGATCAACGACCGCTTCGGCCACCAGGCCGGCGACGAAGTGCTGATGCAGGTCGCCGAGCGGCTCGGCAAGACGCTGCCGAACGGCGAACTCGCGGCGCGGGTCGGCGGCGACGAATTCATCGTCGCGCTCGACGCGACGACGATGCATGCGTGCTCGCTCGTCGCCGCGCGGATCATCGAGCAGATCTCGGCGCCGTACACGCTGTCGATCGGCGAGACCATCAGCTTCGGGATCAGCATCGGCATCGCGCTCGACGATGGGCTCGGATCGCCCGACGAACTGATCCGGCAGGCCGACAGCGCGCTGTATGACGCGAAGTCGGCCGGCAAGGGCATCTATCGGTTCTATTCGGCGGGAAGCAGCCGTGTCGCACCCGTGACCGCGAGCTGAACGCCGCGGCGGCGCACGGCGGCATCACGGCATCACGGCACACGCGCGTTGTCCGCTCGCTGCGGTCGCGCGGCGATTCGTTTCCGCACGTTCCGCGCATTTCCGTCACGGTCGTCGCGATTCAATTCCGCAACCGTTTGTGCGATCCGGCGCGTGCGTGCATGTGCCGGTGTGTCGGCGCGCGCGCTCGTGTCACGTGACGTGTTCCGTAACATCGGGCCGCCGCGCACGTCACGTTCGCGGCAAAAGCCCGCACGATCGGCGCTGCGCGTGGTATTTCACGGCTGGCACTCTTATTGCTCCTTGACGGTGAAACAGCACGTCAGGGAGCCACCACATGAATACCGTCGAAGTCCTCAGCCACGCGGAAACGAGCGACCAGGTCGACGTGATCGACGGGGCCGCGCTGATCCGGCGGCTCGTCTCGGAGCACCGCACGACCGCCGCGCGTGAAGCCGCCTGCGTCGACAACCCGCCGCTCACGCTGTACGGCGCATATCGTCAGGGCGTCAGCGATTACGCGGCGCGGCGCGCGAACCCGTATCGCGCCGGCAGCCGGTTCTGGGCGCTGTGGGAAGAAGGCCGTATCGAGGCTGAAACGTCGGGCCGCTGACGCCATCGCGCGCGCCGGCCCCGTAGCGGCAACGGGCCGACGCGCCACATGGCGTGCGCAGGCGGCCAGCTCGCACGCCGGCATGTGTTTCAGCGCTGCAACATCGCGCGCGGTTGCTGCGATTGCGTGTGTCGTGCGTTCGCATGCCGGTCCGTCGACGGAATCGGGCATGCCTGCGCTGCGTACGCCGCGCGACGGCCGTTTCCCGATAAGATGGCAGATTCCGTTCATCGAACGACGCTGCCATGACCGCCTCTTCCCCACACCGAAATCCCATTCACTGCGAAATCGATCTGGATGCGCAAGGCAAGCATGCGGGCTACCTGCGCCTGCCGCATTCCGTGCATCGCTCCGCGTACGGCTGGCTGCCGATCCCGATCGCGTCGATCCGCAACGGCGACGGCCCGGTCGCGCTCGTGATGGCCGGCAACCACGGCGACGAATACGAAGGCCAGATCATCGTGTCGCAGTTGATGCGCGAGATCGATCCGGAGATGGTCAGCGGCCAGCTGATCCTGCTGCCGATGGCGAACTTCCCCGCGGCCGACGCGGGCCTGCGCGTGTCGCCGCTCGACGAAGGCAACCTGAACCGCAGCTTCCCCGGCGACCCGACCGGCACGCCGACGCAGATGATCGCCCATTACATCGAGCACGCGCTGCTGTCGCGCGCGCAGTATCTGGTCGACCTGCATTCGGGCGGCAGCTCGCTGCTGTACCAGGGCGGCAACATGCTCGCGATCGATCCGCTGGACGATGAAGAGGCGGCGAAGCTCAACGGGCTTCTCGTTGCGTTCGGGCTGCCGAATGCGCTGCTGCATGCGCCGAATCCCGTGCATTCGGCGTCGGCTGCGCGCCGGCAAGGCGCGATCTCGATCGTGACCGAACTCGGCGGTGCGGGGATGGCCGATCCGTCGCTGATCCGGCTCGGCCGTCATGGGTTGCTGCATTACCTCGGGTATATCGGTCTGCTGCGCGGCCCGCTCGTGCCCGATGCGCCGCCGACCGTCACGCGTTTTCTGCGTGTCGATGGCGATCGTCACTTCGTCTACGCGTATGAGCGCGGGCTGTATGAACCGCTCGTCGAACTCGGTGAACAGGTGAAGGCCGGACAGCCGGCTGCGTGGGTGCATTTTCCTGACACGCCGCTGCGGGAGCCGGTGCTGCATCGGTTCAAGGGCGACGGTGAGGTGGTGTGCAAGCGCGTGCCGGCGCAGGTGCGGCGGGGGGATTGCTTGTTTCAGCTGGCGGAGGCTTCGACGCCGGCTCGGGTCATTGGGTGACGCGTCCGGCAGGCTCATTCAGTAAACGCGTGCATCGATCGATTGCCTTCGGCCTCCGTATTGCCGATTTACATAGATGAACAATACGGATCCGTTTGCCATGCTTACGCGAGATACCCCGTTACACCATCCCAAAGCAGTTTCACCGCGGCCGCCACCAGCAGTCCATAACAGGCTCGATAAACCTGGCGTTGATCCAGTTTCGCGTGAAGCCGCCAACCGACCACGACACCAGCAGGGATCGCACACAGGCAGACCGCCATCACGATCCAGACATTGCCCGTCGGCCTGGCCAGCAGGAGCCATGGCACCGCCTTGGTCGCGTTACCCACGGTAAAGAACATGCTTGTCGTCCCCGCATATACTTCCTTGCTGAGGCCAAGAGGCAGCAGATACATTGCGAGTGGCGGGCCACCCGAATGCGCCACCATCGTGGTCACGCCGGAAGCAAGACCAGCTGTGATCGCCTTTGGCCTGGAACGCGGACGGACTGTCAACGCTGCGCCTCCGACCAACCATAGCCCGACGAAGATCAGCGTAATCGCCGCCATTACAATCGCGATCGCACGATGGTCCAGGACGCGGAAGGTGAGATAGCCGACTCCGATGCCCGTCACGAGTCCCGGCAAAAGCAGCATCAGATCCGGCTTCGACCAAGTCGAAGGCTTCCAGTAGCGCAATGCGAACAGATCCATTGCGATGAACAACGGCGCGAGCATTCCGCCCGCGGTAACCGGATCCATCACCAACGACAGCAGCGGGATACCGACGATCGAAAAGCCACCGCCGAAGGCCCCTTTCATGAACGAGATCAGGAACACACCCGTAAAGGCGATCAGTATCGTGATAAATGTCAGCTGCGGATCCATTCCGGTCGACGAAACCATCACGATAATCTCGCGTGGCCGACGTAACAGGTGACCAACCGGCGTGAAGATCGCGCCGCCCTTCTCGCATGCGGGGATCGGACGGTAATCGAAGAGGTGAAAGGCATATTGCGGCTCCATGGATGCTCCAAGGCCAATTCGACGCCTGCGCGGATTTCGTCGAAACCCGGCGCGTGCAAATTGGGCGTAGAAGCTTTGCAATCCCGGTACAATCGGGCGACGAAGACAGAATGCACCGAACACCAACTCGGTTCAATAAAAACATTGATCTCGGTGCAATATACATTGAACTCAGTACATTGAATGTCAAAGTCCGAATACCTGAAGTTGGCCGACACGATCGCCGCAGACATTGCTGACGGAACGCTCAGGCCGGGCGACCGGCTTCCTCCGCAGCGGGATTTCGCGGACCAGCGAAAGATCGCCGTGTCGACGGCCAGCAGGGTCTATGCAGAGTTGTTGCGACGAGGACTCGTCGTCGGCGAGGTAGGGAGGGGAACGTTCGTTTCAGGCCAGGCGAGGCGCGGAGCAGCGGCGCCAGGCGAACCGCGTGACGTCCGGATTGATCTGGAGTTCAATTACCCGATACATCCCGACCAAACGACACTCATCGCGAAAAGCCTGAGCGGGCTCGAAAGAGCGGCGGAGCTCGCGAGCGCCTTGGGTCACGCAACAAGCAGTGGAACGCCCGCTATCAGGGCCGTCTCGGCCGCATGTCTCGCGCGCAATGGTTGGTCCCCTGCTCCTGAGCAACTGGTCTTCACGGGCAACGGACGACAAAGCATTGCCGCCGCGGTCGGCGCCATGGTTCCGACCGGCGGGCGCTGCGGCGTGGAAGCCTTGACCTACCCGTTTATCAAGGGCATCGCTGCGCGGCTCGGTATCACGCTGGTCCCGCTCGCGATGGACGAAGGCGGCGTGCGCCCCGACTCCGTACTCAAGGCGCACCGGGAGGCGAATCTTTCGGCAATCTACGTTCAGCCCGCAATCCAGAATCCGTTGGGCATGACGATGAATGCTGCGCGACGGGAAGATCTTTTGCGCGTCGTAGAGAAGCTCGGCATTCCCATCATCGAGGACAATGTGTACGGCTTCCTCGACGACCAGCCGCCGCTTGCGGCGCTCTCACCCGACAATTGCATGGTGATCGACAGCCTATCGAAGAAGGTTGCGCCGGGGCTGACGCTGGGATTCGTCGTACCGCCGCGGCGATTGCGCGAAACCGTGATGGCGTCGGTGCGCTCCGGCGGATGGACGGCATCGGGATTTGCATTTGCGGCCGCGCAGCGATTGATGAGCGACGGTACGGTTGCCGAACTCGCACGGCTGAAACGCCTCGACGCCGTGGCTCGTCAGAAGCTGGCCGCCGACCGTTTGTCGAATTTCGACATTCAGACGAATGGAAAATGCTTTCATCTGTGGTTGACGCTTCCGGCCCACTGGCGCTCGCAAGCGCTAGTCGCAGCCGCAGCCCGACGAGACATCGCGTTGACGCCCTCGACCACCTTCGCAGCGTCACCCGGCCATGCGCCTAACGCCGTCAGGCTCGCACTCGGTGCGCCAACAATGGACCAGCTCGACGCGGGTCTGCTCACACTGAGCGGAATTCTGAATGCAAGAGAAGAGGATTTCGATTCGACCGAATGAAGTCTGCGGCGCAACTTTGGATTGCCCCTCGAAACGGTCGTACGACCCCCGCGCATTGCTCCGAGAGCAATAGACGGTATACCGCTCTGTCTGCGTGTGCGTCGTGACCGCCGATGAAAGATGAAAAGCCGGGGCTCGGTCCGCCGGATAGAGTCACGTTCGAATGACGCTGCTTGGCCGACTGCCGCCAAGCCCGATCGCTCCCTTCCCCCTGCAAGCCTTCTGACTCCATCCACGAAATCCTTATCGAAATTGCTTCGTTCGCCTTTGCCCGCCGCGCCGCTAACGTGTTCGAAACGGCGGCGGCACGCCGGATGCATCGCAGCAAGCATGGTTGCCGCCGTCATCACGACAACCGCGTCGCGATAACGGAACAGACCGGACGGGCCGAGTGCCCCGAGCCCGCCACGGACGTCCGCATCGCGCGCCCTTCGCGATGCCCATGGCCACGAACGACCGCCTCATCGACACGACACCGCTCGACGTCCGCGCGCAGCCGCTGATCGACGCGCTGATCGACGAATACGCGACGCGCTACGACGCGTACCGCCCCGACAGCCGCGCGGCCGCGCGCGACGAACTCGCACGCTATCCGGCCGAGTTGTTCGCGCCGCCCGAGGGCGCGTTCGTGCTGTTGCTGCGCGACGGCGAGACGATCGGCGGCGGCGCGTTCAAGCGCTACGACGCGCAGACCGCCGAGCTGAAACGCATCTGGACCCGCGCGGACCTGCGCCGTCAGGGCCTGGCACGCGTGATCGTCGAGGCGCTCGAACTGCGCGCCGCGCGGCAAGGTTATCGGCGCGTGTACCTGACCACCGGCTTTCGCCAGCCCGAAGCGTGGGCGCTGTACGACCGCACCGGCTACACGCGGCTGTTCGATTCGTCGATCGACCCCGAAGCGTATTTCCATCTGCGCTTCGGCAAGGATCTCGCCGATCCGTCGCGCACGTCAACGCTCGCCGACCTGTGGGCGCCGCTGCCCGAACCGGTGCTGCAGCGCTGAACACGCCGCCGCCTGAGATCCGCTTCAGCCTCCCGCCTACCGACAACACCACAACGACAGGACGCATCCATGCAACGAGCCGTATCTTTCACGCCACGCGCGCTGCGCACGCTGGCTTCCGCGTTGATCGGCGTGACCGCGATCGCCGCAGCCGCCGCGACCTTCGACCTCAGCCCCGAGCAGCGCGGCCGGCCGCGTGGCACGGCCGATGCGGCCGTCGAGCGCGCGGTGCCCGCGTCGTTCAAGTTCGCCGAAGCCGGCACGCTGACGATCGGCGTCGCGCCGAGCCTGCCGCCGATCAGCTCGTATGCGACCGACGCGCGCACGGTGATCGGCTTCGACGCGGACGTCGGCCAGCTCGTGTCCGACAGCCTCGGCCGCAAGCTGAAGATCGTGCCGCTCGCGTGGGCCGACTGGCCGCTCGCGCTCGAATCGGGGAAGGTCGACGCGGTGATCTCGAACGTCACCGTCACCGAGGAGCGCAAGCAGAAGTTCGATTTCTCGACGTACCGCAAGGATCAGGTCGGCTTCTACGTGCGCAACGACAGCAAGATCCAGTCGATCCGCGAACCGAAGGACGTCGCCGGGTTGCGCATCGTGACCGACGCCGGCACCAACCAGGAAAAGATCCTGCTCGCGTGGGACCGCGACAACGTCGCGCACGGGCTGAAGCCCGTGCAGGTTCAGTACTACGACGACCAGGCGATGCGGATCGTCGCGGTGCAGTCCGGCCGCGCGGACGCGGTGTTCAGCGTGAATTCGGTGCTCGCGTACCAGAGCGCGCAACAAGGCAAGACGCGGCTCGTCGGTGCGATCAGCGGCGGCTGGCCGCGCACGGCCGACATCGCGATCGCGACGCGCCGCGGCAGCGGGCTCGCCGAGCCGCTGACTCTCGCGCTGAACGGGCTGATCAAGAACGGCCGCTATCAGCAGATCCTCGAGCGCTGGAACCTCGCGTCCGAAGCGATCGACCAGTCGCGCACGAATCCGCCGGGCCTGCCGAAGAGCTGAGCGCCGCCCGTTCACGCGTTGCGCAGAGGAGCGCCGACCACCATGTCTTATTCGCTGTCATTGCTGGACAAGAGCCCGATCGCCGACGGCGCGACCGCCGCCGACGCGCTGCGCTTCACGACGACGCTCGCGCGGCGCGCCGAACAGCTCGGCTACGAGCGCTTCTGGGTCGCCGAGCATCACGGCGCGCCAGGCTTCGCGAGCTCCGCGCCGGAGATCGTCGTCGCGCACCTGCTCGCGCATACGTCGCGCATTCGCATCGGCTCGGGCGGCGTGATGCTGCAGCACTACAGCCCATTCAAGGTTGCCGAGACGTTCAAGCTGCTCGGCGCGCTCGCGCCGGGCCGCGTCGATCTCGGCGTCGGCAAGGCGCCGGGCGGGCTGCCGCTGACCACGCGCGCGCTGCAGTGGTTTCACGACAAGGCGAGGAAGCCCGATTTCGCCGGCCAGCTCGCCGAACTCGACGCGTTCCTCGGCTGGGGCGTCGCCGAAGATCATCCGCTCGCCGGCGCGGTCGCGATGCCGGTGCCGCCGCACGCGCCCGAACGCATCCTGCTCGGCGGCTCACCGGACAGCGGCGCCCTCGCCGCGCGCCACGGCTGGCGCTTCTGCTACGCCGGCCACTTCAATGGCGATGACGCCAACCTCGAACGCTCGCTCGCCGCCTACCGCGACGCGGGCGGCACGCGGCCGCTCGTCGCGCTGTATGCGATCGCCGCACCGACGCGCGACAAAGCCGAGCAGCTGAGCGGCCCGCTGAAGATCTTCAAGCTGCAATTGGCCGGCGGCCCGAGCTTCAACCTGGCGAGCGCGCAGGCCGCGGCCGAGTTCGCGCGGCAAAGCGGCGCGTCGGACTACCGGATCGACGAGCTGCGCCCGACCGTGCTCGCGGATACGCCCGAGCGCATCCACCGCGCGCTCGACGCGCTGAGCCGGCGGCTCGACGTCGATGCGTTCGTGATCGATTCGCCGGTGACCGACTACGCGGCGCGGCTCGCGTCGGCCGAGTGGCTCGGCGGCGCGCTGTCCACCACTTCGTTGCAGACGGCCTTCGCGGCCGGCCGCTCCCTCTCCCCCGACCAGAACGCGTGACGCGCCCATGACGACCCGACGATCGATTCTCTTCGGCCTGATGCTGCAAGGCGCAGGCAGCCACATGAACGCATGGCGGCATCCGAGCAACCCGCCGGATGCCAGCATCAACCTCGACTTTGCGATCGGCGTCGCGCGCAAGGCGGAAGCCGCCGGCATCGCGTTCGCGTTCGTCGCGGACGGCCTCTACATCAACGAGAAGTCGATTCCGCACTTCCTGAACCGCTTCGAGCCGCTGACCGTGCTGTCGGCACTCGCGGTCGCGACGAAGAAGATCGGCCTCGCGGGCACGATCTCGACGTCGTACAGCGAGCCGTTCACGGTCGCGCGCCAGCTCGCGTCGCTCGACACGATCAGCGGCGGCCGCGCTGGCTGGAACGTCGTGACGACGCCGCTCGAAGGCACCGCGAAGAATTTCGGCAAGACGCATCCCGATCACGAACTGCGCTACGAGATCGCCGACGAGTACCTCGACGTCGTGCAGGGGTTGTGGGACAGCTGGGACGACGACGCATTCGTGCGCGATCGCGCGAGCGGCCGCTTCTTCGACCGCGACAAGCTGCACACGCTCGACCATCACGGCCGCTTCTTCAACGTGGCCGGCCCGCTGAACATCCAGCGCTCGCCGCAGGGGCAGCCGGTGATCTTCCAGGCCGGGTCGTCGGACACCGGCATCGCGCTCGCGGGCAAGTATGCGGACGCGGTCTTCACGCATTCGCCGTCGCTCGACGAAACGGCCGCGTTCACGCGGCGCGTGAAGCAAAGCGCGGTCGAGCACGGCCGGCAACCCGGCGACGTGAAGATCTTTCCGGGCATCGGGCCGATCGTCGGGCGCACGGCCGCCGAAGCGGAAGACAAGTACCAGGCGATCCGTGATCTGCTGACGATCGATGAAGCGCTCGCGTATCTCGGCCGCTATTTCGATCACCACGATTTCACGCAATACGCGCTCGATGCGCCGTTCCCCGAGCTCGGCGACATCGGCCGCAACAGCTTCCGCTCGACCACCGACCGGATCAAGGCCGACGCGAAACGCAAGAACCTCACGCTGCGCGAGACGGCACTCGCCGTCGCGACGCCGCGCCCGAACTTCATCGGCACGGCCGAGCACGTCGCCGACGAGCTGATTCGCTGGCACGACGCCGGCGCCGGCGACGGCTTCATCCTCGGCTTCCCGGTGCAGGCGCAGGGTGTCGACGACTTCATCGAACTCGTGATTCCGGTGCTCGAGGCGCGCGGCCGTTACAGCCGCGAGCTGCCGGGCAGCACGCTGCGCGACCATCTCGGCCTGCCGCGCAAGGCGAGCCGGTATGCGGCGCCGGACGCCGCACAACCACAGGACGACGCGGCCGAAGCGCACGCGTGACGCCGACGCGCGCCGACGCGCGGCGCGACCGACCGACCCGACCGAGGACTTCACCGACATGAGCGACACGACCCATCTCGGCGGCGCACTGCCGCCGCTCTCTTCGTCCAGCGTCCGCGACGCCGGCACGCGCCTGCGGATCGTGCCGGCGCGCCACCGCTCGCGCACGGCCGGCACGGTGCTGGCGCTCGCGTTGATCGCGCTCGCACTGCATTCGATTCTCGGCAACCCGCAATGGGGCTGGCCGGTGTTCGCCGAATGGTTCGTGTCGCCGCCGGTGCTGTCGGGGCTCGCGCGCACGCTGCTGCTGACGCTGCTCGGCGCCGTGTTCGGCTTCGCGCTGGGCGCGTTCGTCGCGCTGGCGCGGCTGTCGCGCTCGCGGCTGCTCGCGGCAAGCGCATGGACGTTCGTGTGGCTGTTCCGCTCGATTCCGCTGATCGTGCTGCTGCTGATCCTGAACAACCTCGGCTATTTGTACGAACACGTGCGGCTCGGCGTGCCGTTTACCGACATCGTCTGGTTCGACACACCGACCACCGACCTGATCAGCCCGTTCCTCGCGGCCGTGCTTGGCCTCACGCTGAACCACGCGGCATTTTCGGCGGAAGTGATTCGCGGCGGCATACTCGCGGTCGACCAAGGGCAGCTCGAAGCCGCCGCCGCGCTCGGGCTGCCGCGCGGCCGACAGACCACGCGAATCGTGCTGCCTCAGGCGATGCGCGCGATCCTGCCGACCGCGTTCAATGACCTGATCACGCTCGCGAAAGGCACGTCGATGGTGTACGTGCTCGCGATGCCGGAGCTGTTCTATACGGTGCAGGTGATCTATCGGCGCAATCTCGAAGTGATTCCGCTGCTGATGGTCGCCACTGTGTGGTATCTGATCATCCTGACGGTGCTGTCCGCGATCCAGGTGCAGATCGAGCGCCACTACGCACGCGGCGCGCTGCGCAACCCGCCGCCGTCTGCACTGACGTTCGTGCTGGCGCGCGTGAGCGCGCTGCGGCGGCGCGCGTCGGCGCGCAACGCAACGACGGCCGCCGCAACCGCCGATGACGCAACCGCGGCCACGCAGGCGTCGCGCACCGGCGGCGAAGTCGCCGTACACAACGTGTCGAAGCAGTTCGGCATGCAGCGCGTGCTCGACAACGTGTCGTTCGTCGCGCCGCGCGGCAGCGTGACGGTGATCGTCGGACCGTCCGGCTCGGGCAAGTCGACGTTGCTGCGCACGATCAACCATCTGGAGCGCGTCGACGACGGCTTCATCGACATCGACGGCGAACTGATCGGCTATCGCCGCGACGGCGACGTGCTGCACGAACTGAAGGAGCGCGACGTTTTGAAGCGGCGCACGGCGGTCGGCATGGTGTTCCAGAACTTCAACCTGTTTCCGCATCTGACGGTGCTCGAGAACCTGATCGAGGCGCCGATTGCGGTCGCGGGCGTCACACGCGCCGCCGCCGAGCGCACCGCGCGTACGTTGCTAGCGCGCGTCGGCCTCGCCGACAAGGCCGATGCGTATCCGCGCCAGTTGTCCGGCGGCCAGCAGCAGCGTGTCGCGATCGCGCGCGCACTCGCGCTGCGGCCGAAGGTGCTGCTATTCGACGAACCGACGTCCGCGCTCGATCCCGAACTGGTGAACGAAGTGCTCGACGTGATCAAGGAGCTCGCGCGCTCGGGCACCACGCTCGTGATCGTCACGCACGAGATCGGCTTCGCGCGTGAGGTCGCCGACAACGTGCTGTTCATGGAGCGCGGCCGCATCGTCGAATCGGGGCCACCAGCGGTCGTGCTCGACGCGCCGGCCCATCCGCGCACGCGCGCATTCCTGTCGCGGGTGCTGTGATGCGCGCCGCCCGCCATCTGCGAGGTAACGGACGATGATCGACCGACGCCAGTTCATCACCGCCGCGCTTGCGGCCGCGGCAGGCGTGCGATGGCACGCAGCCGATGCCGCGTTCGCGGCGGCGGATCTCGATCCGCGCCAGGCCGGCCGCATCCGCGCCACGCGCGACGACGCCGCGATTCGCGCGGCAAGCCATTACCGCTGGGTGCGCGACGGCGCGTTCACGGTCGCGATCTCGCCGCACGCGCCGCCGGTGTCGACCTACGCGACCGATGCGCGGACCGTGGTCGGCGCGGACCCTGACTACGCGCAGCTCGTCGCCGATGCATTGGGCCGCACGCTGGTGCTGCTGCCGATCGCGTGGGCCGACTGGCCGCTCGGCCTCACGTCCGGCAAGTACGACGCGGTGATTTCGAACGTCGGCGTGACCGAAAAGCGCAAGGAGAAATACGACTTCACGACCTACCGGCTCGGGCTGCACGGCTTCTACGTGCGCACCGCGAGCCCGATCGCGAAGATCGCCGAACCGAAGGACGTCGCGGGGCTGCGGATCATTACCGGCGCCGGCACGAGCCAGGAGCGCATCCTGCTCGAATGGAGCCGGCGCAATGTCGCGCAGGGGCTCAAGGCCGCCGAACTGCTGTATTTCGACGACGATGCGGCCGCGCGCGTCGCGCTGCTGTCGGGCCGCGCCGATGCCGAGCTCAATCCGAATGCGTCGCTTGCGTACGAGGCTGCGCGCGACGGCAAGATCCGGCGGGTCGGCGTCGTCAATGCGGGGTGGCCGGCGAATGCGGACGTCGCGATCGCGACGCGTCGCGGCAGCGGGCTCGCGCCGGCGCTGACGCTCGCGACGAACGCGCTGATCGCCAATGGTCGCTATGGGCAGGCGCTCGCGCGTTGGGGATTGCAGAGCGAAGCGGTCGCGCGCGCGGAGACGAATCCGCCGGGGTTGCCGTCGTTCTGACGCTGAAGCGTTGGCATACCGAATGAAATTGAAATCGCCCCGGCATGCATTGAAGGACATACCGGGGCGAATCGGCTGACCAGCCTGCACGCTGGCGTTGGCCGCTCGAGCCGATGCCGGCGAAACCCGCATCGATGCCGGCGACGACGCGGATTACGCGATCCGTACTACGCCGTCACGGTCGCACGCTCCCGATCGAGTTCCGCGACATGCGCGTGAATCGCCGGAATCAGCTCGCGCCCATAGGTCGACGCGTCATCCAGCGGATCGAACCCGCGAATCAGGAACGTCGACACGCCGAGCCGGTAATACGCGCCGAGCGCGCGCGCAACCTGTGCAGGCGTGCCGACGAGCGCGGTCGAATTCCACCGCGCGCCGGTGAGCTTTGCAACGCCCATCCACAGCCGCTCGTCGAGCACGTCGCCCTGCGCGGCGGCCGCCATCAACCGCTGCGAGCCCGCATTCTGCGGCGCATGACCGGCGACAGGCTGACCGTTCGCGAGCCGTGCCGCACGCACGCGCTCGCGGATCGCCCCGGCCTTTTCCCACGCGGCGGCTTCGGTTTCCGCGACGATCGGCCGGAACGACACGCTGATGCGCGGCGCGCGCCCGAACGGCGCGGCGGCGGCCCGCACGCGCGCGATCTGCTCGCGCACCGATGCGAGCGGCTCGCCCCACGTCATGTAGACGTCCGCATGCTGCCCGGCCACGGCCAGCGCAGCCGGCGACGAGCCGCCGAAATAGATCGGCACGTGCGGCCGCTGTGCGCCTTTGACCACCGGCGACGCGCCACGCAGACGATAGAACTCGCCGTCGTGATCGACCGGCGCGTCGGCGAGCCAGATGCGTTTCAGCACGTCGAGATATTCGGCGGTGCGGCGATAGCGCGCGTCATGCGGCACGAAATCGCCGTCGCGCTGCAAGTCGGTATCGTCGCCGCCCGACACCACGTTCAGCGCGAGCCGGCCGCCGCTGAACACGTCGAGCGTCGATATCTGCCGCGCGGCGGCCGACGGCACGATCACGCCCGGCCGATGCGCGAGCAGGATACGAATGCGTTCGGTGGCCGCAGCCGCGAACGACGCGACGACGAAGCCGTCCGCCGCGTTGCTGAAATGGCCGACCAGGATCTGGTCGAAGCCGGCCGCTTCGTGCGCTTGCGCGAAGCGGCGCACGTAGTCGGGCTGGACGGCCGCGCCGCCCGGGACGTCGACCTCCGCGCCGGGTGTCGCGGTGATCATGCCGATGATGTCGACTGGCATGTCGGGATGTCCTTCTGGGTGTCGAATGGAACGCGCAGGCGCGGCCGCGCGGTCACTGCGCGGCGGCCGTCTTCTGCGCGGGCGCCGCGAACGCGCCCGCATACGAACGGTCGAGCAGCTTCGCCGTGTCGTACGCGGCCGGGATCACGCCGGACTTGTGCAGGAAATCGGCCGTGTTCTGCGCATCTTTCGCGGCCGTGTCGTCGACCGGGCCGACGCGCTGATGCGCGTTGTTCAGCCAGCGGTATGCGACGTCCGGCTCGAGCTTCGCGCGTTTCGCCCACAGGTCCGCGTACTCGCGTGGATGGCTGTCGACCCACTGGCGCGCCACCACCACGCGCCGCAGGAAATCGGTGATCTCGGCGCGCTTGCCCGACGCCGCCTCGTCATTCGCGGCGACGAAGCTGAGGGCCGGCATCAGCCCCTGCGCGGTCGTCACCGGGCGCGCACCCTGCCGCAGCGCGAGCGTGCTGACGAACGGCTCCCACAGCGACACCGCGTCGACCGAGCCGTTCGCGAGCGCGTTGGTCGCGTCGATCGGCATCAGGTACGCGTACTTGACGGAATCCGCACGCAGGCCCGCGTGTTCGAGCGCGCGCAGCACGAGCTGCTGGCTCCATGCGCCGCGCCACACCGCGATGGTCTTGCCCTGCAAGTCGGCGACGCTGCGCACCGGCGAGTTCTTCGGCACGAGGATCGCGACGCCGTCGAGGCTTTGCCTCGATACCGCGACGACCTTCACCGGCGCGCCGCGGGCGGCCAGCGTGAGCAGCGCGGAATCGCCGAGGAAGCCGACGTCGATCGCATTGCCGTTGAGGCTTTCGGCGACGGGCGCGGCGGCCTGGAAGTGCTTCCACTCGATCGTGTAAGGCAGGTCCTTCAGCACGCCGGACGCCTCCATCGACGCCTGGATGTTGAAGTAGTTCTGTTCACCGACACGCAGCGTGACGGTGTCTTTCGCGATGCCCGGCTGCGCGGCGAGCGCGAGCAGCAGCGCCGTGACGATTCGGCTCAACAACGTGATCTCCCCGGAGGTTGGCGGGCTGCCGCATGACGCGCGACCGCCCTTTGGTCCGCCCGGCGCGACGCCCGGCGGACGGGTTGGAACCGGTGACGATACGTCGAACCGTTCGATCAGACAAACGCATTATTCTTCTATGCAAAGATGCAAACATTTTATGGAGTGATACCACCGCCCGCGCGCTGCCTGCCCCGCTTGCCGGATGGCCGTTCGAAGGTTTCCTCGACAGATATTTCGTGCGCGAAATAAATCCGCGACTATATTTCGCATACGAAACAACCATCCGGAACGAGGGCGGCCATGACGTCAGAACCGATCGAGTTTTCCGCCGCCGACGGCTATACGCTGCGCGGCACGCTGTGGTCGCCCGCCGCGCCGCCCCGCGCGCTGGTGCTGATCCATCCGGCCACCGCTGTGCCCGAGCGGCTGTATTCCGGCTTCGCTGGCTTCCTGACCGAGCGCGGCTTCGCGGCGCTGACTTACAACTATCGCGGGATCGGCGCGTCACGGCCGGCGCGGCTGAGCAAGCTGAAAGCGCGCATGCGCGACTGGGTCGAACTCGACGTCGGCGCCGCGATCGCATGGGCGCGGCACGCCCATCGAGGGCTGCCGCTGCTGGCCGTCGGCCACAGCGTCGGCGGCCACGCGATCGGGTTGTCGGCCGGCACCGCGCACCTGCGCGCGGCCGTGATGGTGGCCGCGCACGCGGGCAGCACGCGGCTGATTTCCCGCGCGGCGGAGCGGCTGAAGGTGCGGCTGATCCTGCGCGTGATCGGCCCGCTCGCGGCCGCGCTGTTCGGCTACGTGCCCGGCAAGCGGCTCGGCCTCGGCGAGGATCTGCCGGCCGGCGTATTCCGCGAATGGAGCCGCTGGACCACGCTGCCGCGCTACTTCTTCGACGATCCGACGCTGGGTGCGGCCGAACGCTTCGCGAAGCAGCGCTTGCCGATCCTCGCGCTCGGCTTCGACGACGATCCGTGGGCGAACCCGCGCGCGATCGACCTGCTGGTAAGCTACCTGACCCGGGCGGCCGTCGAGCGCCGCCAGATCGATCCTTACGCGGCAGGCAGCGGGCCGGTCGGGCACATGGGCTTCTTCCGCAGCCGGCCCGGCAGCGTGCTGTGGCCCGGCGTCGCCGACTGGCTCGCGCAGGCGCTCGAAGCGCCCCGCGATGCGGGCCGCCCGCCTCTTTCCATTGCAGCAGGGAACCGAGCTTGAGCGAAGACCGACGACTGTTTTTCCTGTTGAACATCGGCCAGCGGCGCGTGCAGCGCTGGGTCGACCGCAAGGCCGAGACCGATGCGCGCGCCAGCGCCGCGCAGGCGGGCGTGCTGTTCTGTCTCGCGAAGCAGGACGGCGCGCTGATCGGCGAAGTCGGCGCGGCGCTGCAACTGGCGCCGTCCGCGATGACGGGGCTCGCCGACCGGATGGCGAAAGCCGGCCTGCTCACGCGGCACGCCGATTCGGACGACGGGCGCGCGACGCGCCTGTTCCTGACCGACGCAGGCCATGCGGCGCTCAAGCGTGCGCGCGTCGTGTTGCGCGAGTTGAACGGCAAGCTGTGCGACGGTTTTTCCGACGCCGAACTCGACGTCGTCGCGCGCTGGCTGCACGCGTTGCAGGACCGGTTTCCGGCGGATCGCTGAACGGCGTCACGCGCCGCATGATGCTCGCACGTTCGCGCATCGAATCCCGCGCGATCGCACGTGATTGCGCGTGAGCGATAGCGATTCCGATTCGTCTTTCCGCTTTCTTTTCGCCCGCTTCCCCGCGGCAAATTTTGCGTCGCCGATACGCAATGTCGGCAACGCTTGCCTGCTACGCTCTGTTACAAAAAATTGCCTCCCGCGCCGCATACGGATCGCCTACATTGCAATCCACTTCGACGCATTCGTCGTATGCACGGACAGGTCTTCCGTCGGGTCCACAGCGCGATGCTCGCCCGGCAAGCAGTGAAATCGAATAGGAGTCTTGACCGAAGTGCTGGCGGCATCCAGCACACGCGGATTGCGATGGCCGACGCGGCCTCCTGAACGACACGATCGACGCATTGCACGGCACCGTTGCCGCGCGGCGGGTCGTGTTGCGCGGCCATGCCGCGCCATCGCCACCGCACGTCACCGAGGAGCAGTCCATGCGACGCACGATCGTGTCTCACTCGCTTGTCATTCGCCTCACCCGCCTGTCCGCCGCGATGGCGATGGCCGCCGCCGCCGCCGCGGCGCATGCCGAACCCGTTGCCGTCTCCGGCCCAAGCCCGTTCGCCGCGTGCACCATCGGCGGCCCCGGCACGAACTACGTGAACGCCGAGGTCGAACCGTGGCTGTCGGTCAACCCGGCGAACCCGACCAACATGATCGCCGTGTGGCAGCAGGACCGCTGGTCGAACGGCGGCGCGCACGGGCTCGTCGCCGGCTACACGTTCGACGGCGGCGCGACCTGGGCGCGCACGCCGCAGCCGTTCAGCGCATGCGCGCCCGGCGGGCTCAAGTACGAGCGCGCGTCGGATCCGTGGGTGTCGTTCGGGCCCGACGGCACCGCGTATTCGGTGTCGATCTCGTTCAACCAGTCGAACAACGGCAACGCGGTTGCGGCGTCGGTGTCGACCGACGGCGGCCAGACGTGGAGCAGCCCGGCCGTGCTGATCGCGAACGACGAGCCGACGACGCAGTTCTTCAACGACAAGGAATCGGTGACGGCGAACCCGGTGAAAGCCGGCACCGCGTATGCGGTGTGGGACCGTCTCGAGCTGCCGAACGGCAATCCGTACGCGAACCTGCACACGGCAGCCTATCGCGGGCCGACGTTCTTCTCGAAGACGGTCGACGGCGGCAAGACGTGGAGCGCGCCGAAGATCATCGTCAACGTGCCGTCGCGTCAGCAGACGATCGGCAACCAGATCGTCGTCGATCCGAAGACGGGCACGCTCTACAACTTCTTCAACCTGATCCAGCCGCCGTTCAACAAGGCGGCCGGCAAGGTCGCGTTCATCAAGTCGACCGACGACGGCGCGACGTGGACGAAGCCGCAGGTGATCGCCGGGTTGCAGACGGTCGGCGTGACGGACCCGAACACCGGCGAACCGGTACGCACCGGCGACATCATTCCGGAGCCGGCGATCGATCCCGCGTCGGGGCAGCTCTACGTCGTGTGGCAGGACAGCCGCTTCAACGGCGGCCACTACGACGAGATCGCGTTGTCGACGTCGAAGGACGGCGGCGCGACGTGGAGCGCGCCGCTGCAGGTCAACACGCCCACCGGTCGCCCGGCATTCAATCCATCGGTGCGCGTGGACAATGCGGGCGCGGTGATGGTCACGCACTACGACTTCCGCGACCTGCAGCCCGGCAACACGACGACGCTGCCGACCGGGTTCTGGCGCAAGATCTCGCACGACGCGGGCGCCACGTTCGCCGACGAGCGGCGCGTCGGCGGCCCGTTCGACATGAAGCTCGCGCCGAATGCGGAGGGATACTTCATCGGCGATTACCAGGGGCTCGACGTGTTGCCGTCGTCGTCGTTCCATCCGCTGTTCGTCCAGACCAACGCGGGCAACCTGACGAACCGCACCGACGTGTTCTTCGCGCCGTGATGCGCGTGTGAGTGCGGCGCTGCCGCGACGTTCGTCGCGCCGCGGCAGCGTACCCGCATGCGTGTCAGTGCATGTCGGTCAGCACGACGCGCCCGTCGACGTTCCCGTCGCGCAGCCGCGCGAAGACGTCGTTGATGTTGCCGAGCCGGTCGCGATGAACGTGCGCGCGCACCAGCCCGTCCGCCGCGAAATCGAGCGATTCCTGCAGATCCCGCCGCGTGCCGACGATCGAGCCGCGCACCGTGATGCCGTTCAGCACCGTCGAGAAGATCGGCAGCGGGAAATCGCCGGGCGGCAAGCCGTTGAGTGCGACCGTGCCGCCGCGCCGCACCATCCCGAGCGCCTGCGCGAACGCGCTGCGCGACACGGCCGTGACCAGCACGCCATGCGCGCCGCCGATCTCCTTCTGGATCACCTTCGCCGGATCGTCGGCCGACGCATCGATCGTCAGCTGCGCGCCGAGCTCGCGCGCGAGTGCCAGCTTCGCGGCGGACACGTCGATCGCGGCGACGTGCAGCCCCATCGCGCGCGCGTATTGCACGGCCACGTGGCCCAGCCCGCCGATGCCTGAAATCGCGAGCCACTGGCCCGGACGCGTATCGGTGACGCGGATCCCCTTGTAGACCGTCACGCCCGCGCACAGGATCGGCGCGATCTCGTCGAACGCGACCTGCGCCGGCAGATGGCCGACATAGTCGGGATCGGCCAGCACGTATTCGGCATAGCTGCCGTTGACCGAATAGCCGGTGTTCTGCTGCGCATGGCAAAGGGTCTCCCAGCCGGTGTGACAGTACTCGCAGTGACCGCATGCGGTGTAAAGCCAGGGCACGCCCACCCGGTCGCCTTCGCGCACGTGCGTGACGCCCGCCCCGACCGCCGCGACGACTCCCACGCCTTCGTGCCCGGGAATGAACGGCAGCGCCGGCTTCACGGGCCAGTCGCCGTCGGCCGCATGCAGGTCCGTGTGGCAGACGCCCGACGCCCTGATGTTGACGAGGATCTGACCAGGGCCCGGCGTCGGGACCGGCACTTCGTCGATGCGCAACGGTTCGCCGAACGCGTGCACCACGGCCGCTTTCATGGTTTGTGTCATGGGTCGCTCCTGTCTGGTCGATGACCGCCAAGTATCCGGGCTTGAAGCCGGAACGCGTTGATACGCATCAACGCGCAGGAAGCGGGCGCGACCGCAGCCACCCGATCTCGAGACATCGCGCGCGGGCCGACGGTCCCCGCGCCGGTTTGACGGGCCGCCGCCACTGCCGTCGCCGTTTCGGCCGGTGGTCCGCAACCCCGCGCACATCGCCGTTTCGCTTGGAATTTGCGATGATATAACATATCATCTTGCCGCCGCAGCCATCGTCCGATCTCGTTCCGTCCGGATGGCTGGCGACGCCGAGCCCTATTTTTATCGGTCAGTGCGCCCGTCTGATGCAACAATATATCGTATCCGAGACGGCAGGCCGCGTGGCTCGTTTTTCAATCCCATTCCAACCGATTCACCGACCATGCGCGACCTCCCTCGTCTACCGCTTCGCCCGCTGTCCCCCGTTTCGTTGATGCTGTGCGCCGCCGTCGCGCAAGCGCAGGCCGACACGCCGGCCATTGCGGCTTCCGCGCAGGGCACGCCGCTCGCGCCGATCTTCGTGACCGCGAACCCGCTCGGCGACACCGAGCTGATCGCGCCGACCGCGCAACTGTCCGGCGACGCGCTCACGCGCCGCCAGGCGGATTCGCTCGGCGAGACGCTCAACGGCCTGCCCGGCGTGTCGACCACCACGTACGGGCCGATGGTCGGCCGTCCGATCATCCGCGGGATGGACGGCGACCGGATCCGGCTGCTGCAGAACGGTGTCGCCGCGTACGACGCGTCGTCGCTGTCGTACGACCACGCGGTGCCGGAGGACCCGCTGTCGATCGAGCGCGTCGAGATCGTGCGCGGCCCGGCCGCGCTGCTGTACGGCGGCAACGCGGTGGGCGGCGTCGTCAACACGATCGACAACCGGATTCCGCGCGACGCGATCGAAGGCGTGACCGGCGCGCTCGACGCGCGCTACGGCGGCGCGAACGCGACGCGCGCGGGCGCCGCGCAGGTCGAAGGCGGCAATGGCCGCTTCGCGTTCCACGTCGATGCATTCGACCGCGAAACGAGCAAGCTGCGCATTCCGGGCTATGCGCGCAGCAGCGCGCAACGCGCGGCCGACGATCCCGACACGCCGCAACCGGTCGGCAGCGTGCCGAACAGCGACGGCCGCGTGCATGGCGGCGCAGTCGGCGCGTCGTACACGTGGGCCGACGGCTTCGCGGGCCTGTCGTACAGCGGCTACGAATCGAACTACGGTTCCGTCGCCGAGGACGACGTGCGTCTGCGGATGCGCCAGGAACGCCTCGCGTTCGCGTCCGAGGTGCGCAACCTCAGCGGCCCGTTCACGAAGCTGAAGTTCGACTTCGCGTACACCGACTATCGCCACAAGGAAGTCGACAACGGCGAGACGGCCACCACCTTTCGCAACCGCGGCTACGAGGCGCGCATCGAGGCGCGGCATCGCAAGATCGGCCCGTTCGAAGGCGCGATCGGCGTGCAGTTCGGACAGAACACATTCTCCGCGCTAGGCGACGAAATGCTCGTGCCGTCCACGCGCACGAACAGCGTCGCACTGTTCGGGCTCGAGGAATGGCAGGTCGACCCGGCGCTGAAGCTGAGCGTCGGCGGGCGCCTCGAGCACGTCAAGGTCGACCCCGACCCGGCCGGCGTCGAGAAATTCGCGCTCGCGCAGCCGCGCGACTTCAATGCCGGCAGCGTATCGGCCGGCGCGCTGTTCTCGCTCACGCCCGTCTGGTCGGTCGCGGCGAACGTCGCGTATACGGAGCGCGCGCCGACCTTCTACGAGCTGTACTCGAACGGCCCGCACGACGCGACCGGCCAGTTCCTGATCGGCAACCCGAACGCGTCGAAGGAAAAGGCCGTGTCGACCGACCTGTCGCTGCGCTATGCGAGCGGCCCGAACCGCGGCAGCGTCGGCGTGTTCTACAACCGCTTCTCGAACTATCTGACCGAGTACAACACCGGCCGCGTCGTGAACGCCGATGGCGAGCCGGTCGCGCCGGGCACCGGCGATACGCTCGCGGAAGCCGTCTATCGCGGCGTACGCGCCGAGTTCTACGGCGTCGAGCTCGACGGCAAATGGCGCGCGTTCTCGCAGCGCGGTCATACGGTCGATCTGGAGTTGACCGCCGACTACACGCATGCGCGCAACGTCGACACCGGCCAGCCGCTGCCGCGCATCGCACCGCTGCGCGCGACGCTCGCGGCGGACTACGGGTATGGTCCGTTCGGTGCGCGCGCACAGGTCACGCACGCGTGGTCGCAACACCGCGTGCCCGACAACGACGTCCCGACCGACGGCTATACGTCGCTCGGCCTGTTGCTCACGTACAAGTTCCGCGTCGGCGCGACGCACTGGCTCGCGTACCTGCGCGGCGACAACCTGACGAACCAGGAGATCCGGTATGCCACCTCGGTCGTGCGCGGCTTTGCGCCGCAAGGCGGTCGAAGCGTGATGGCCGGCCTGCGCACGACGTTCTGACCGCCCCGCCGCCCGCGGCATTCGCCGCGGGACCATCCGGCACCGGTACCGGCACCGCCCGGTGCCGGCTTTGCTTCGCAGACGCCGCTCACTCCGCTTGCGCACCGGTTCCCACCCTCTGTTTCGCACGCGAATTCCGGTATTCACCAGCAAATCGCAAACGTCCAATACCGGGAATTAGAGCGTTCGCTTTAAATCCAATTAGACCGGCCATTTGATCCGCATCTGAACACGTCTCGCCATGGATGATTCTGCATTTCTGATATAGATCAACCAGGCCCGCCCCGCATGGGTTACAGCGAAAAATAAATCGATGTCAGGGTTTTCGAAGGGTAAAGAAAGCATTCTGAATGCCCGTTAATACCGGCACGAGCCCGTATCGGGCCGAAGCAGAAATTCCCATCGCCAACCACGCTCGCACAGAGGCACATCGTGAAAATCGCCAGAATCACCATCAAGACAAAATTGCTTGGCGGCTTCGGTCTGCTCGCCGCAGTGGTCGTGATCGTGTCGGCCATGGCGCTGAAAGCGCTGTCCGACACCAACGACGAGTTTTCCCGCTACATGAACGGCCTGAATGCGCGGGCAGACCTGTCCGCGCAGATCCGCACGGCGGTCGACCGGCGCGCGATCGCCGCGCGCAACCTCGTGCTCGTGAACGCGCCGTCCGACATCCAGGCCGAGCTGGCCGACGTCCAGCAGGCCCACAAGGATGTACAGGATCATCTCGCGAAACTGAAGTCGATGATGGCGAACGCGACCGACACGACCGACCGCGCGCGCGAACTGGTTGCCGAGATCGTGCGCGTCGAAGCGAGCTACGGGCCGGTCGCGCTCGACATCGTCGGGCAGGTCCAGGCCGGCAAGAAGGACGCGGCGATCGCCGATATCGACAACCGTTGCAGACCGTTGCTCGCGCAACTGGTTCGCGCAACCGATGCGTACGCAACCTATACGCACGAGCGCGAGCTCGCGATCGCGCAGGCGTTCGCCGATCGCTACACGACCGAGCGCAACCTGCTGTCCGCCATCTGCCTGATCGCGCTCGCGGTTGCAGCGGGCGGCGGCCTGTGGCTCACGCGCAAGATCACGATGCCCATCATCGCGGCGGTCGACGTCGCGCGCACGGTGGCCAACGGCGATCTCGGCAGCCGCATCCGCGTGACCGGCAACGACGAGACACGCGACCTGCTCGACGCGCTGCGCACGATGAACACGCGGCTGATCGACATCGTCGGCCGCGTGCGCGATTCGTCGAACAGCATCGCGCACGCGGTCGGCGAGATCGCGTCGGGCAATCTCGACCTGAGCCAGCGCACCGAAGAACAGGCGGCGTCGCTGCAGGAAACGGCCGCGACGATGGAGGAATTCACGTCGACGGTGCGGCTGAACGCGGAGAACGCGCAGCAGGCGAGCATGCTCGCCGCGAATGCGTCGGACGTCGCGCTGCGCGGCAGCTCGGTAGTCGGCCGCGTCGTCGACACGATGACGGAAATCGGCCACAGCTCGTCGAAGATCGCGGACATCACCGGGATCATCGAAGGTATCGCGTTCCAGACCAACATCCTCGCGCTGAACGCGGCCGTCGAAGCGGCACGCGCGGGCGAACAGGGCCGCGGATTCGCGGTCGTCGCGAGCGAGGTGCGCAGCCTCGCGCAACGTTCGTCGACTGCCGCGAAGGAAATCAAGGAGCTGATCTCCGCGTCGGTGCAGACGATCCGCGACGGCTCCGCGCTCGCTGGCGAAGCCGGCAAGACGATGACGGACGTGACGCAGGCCGTCGCGCGCGTCACCGACATCATGGGCGAGATCGCGGCCGCATCGGCCGAACAGAGCCGCGGCATCGATCAGGTGAACCTGACGATCACGCAGATGGACGAGACGACGCAGCAAAACGCGGCGCTCGTCGAACAGGCGGCGGCCGCGTCGAAATCGCTGGACGCGCAAGGCCGCGAGTTGTCGCAAACGGTGTCCGCATTCAGGATGCCGGCCGGCGGCGACGCGGGCGACGCGCACACGCGTGCGCATGCGGCGGACACCGCGTCGCGCTGGCAGCCTGCTGCCGTGTAATGCGGTCGCGCAAGTCGACCAGCGATGCGCGGCCCGCGCGACGGTGGCCCGCGCGCGCATCGTCGGCTTCGCCCTGCTTCGACCAGCGAAATGTGCTTGCGTTGACGCGAAGCTGAATTCAACGCTGACGCCGAACGTCGAGAAACGGCAATACGCTGACGCACGCGCAACTGACAGCCTGTTCGCATGCGCCGCCGCGCGCGAACAGGTCGATCCCTTCCGTATCACCGACAAGATGCGATCGATGGCACACGCGCGCATGACTACCCGCTCGATCGTGCCGCGCGCGCAATTACCACTCTTCAGCCGCAGATTTCCCGCCGCAGCGCGCCAGTTTCGCGTGTGCGCAAATTTCGGTCCCGCTCCGGTGATACAAGGCATTCGCCGCATTGCGCCGCATTCACGCGCGTTTCAACCGCGGCCTCGCACTTTTAAATCGTCCGAATGACGAGTATGCTTAAAAAGCACTCCACGTTCGAACGGCGAATCGCGTGCCCCTGATTCCCGTCCGATCGTATTGCGGCCCCATCGCGCCACGCGTCGATGGCGGCGTCCGCCTCGCGCCTCGGCCGCACGAACCTTCCCCAACCATTCGCAGGAGAGCTGGTGAGCCGTCTCGTCGTCGTATCCAATCGCATTGCAGATCCCCGTAAAGCCGCCGCCGGCGGGCTCGCCGTGGCCGTGAAAGACAGCCTGCAGGAAACAGGCGGCGTCTGGTTCGGATGGAGCGGCAGGCTGCGCGGCGACGGCGAGCGTCCCCCGCACGGCGATGACGTGCAGATCCAGAACGTCGGCGGCATCCAGCTCGCGACGATCGATCTCGATCCGCAGGATTACGACGCGTATTACCTCGGCTACTCGAACAACGTGCTGTGGCCGGTGTTCCACTACCGGCTCGATCTCGCGCAGTTCGACCGGCGCTTCGCGGACGGCTACCGGCGCGTGAACCAGCTGTTCGCGCGCAAGCTGAGCACGCTGCTGCGCCCCGACGATACGATCTGGGTCCACGACTACCAGCTGATTCCGCTCGCGGCCGAGCTGCGCGCGACGGGCTGCACGAATCCGATCGGCTTCTTCCTGCACATTCCGATGCCGCCGCCGCCGATCATGGCCGCGATCCCGGAGCACGAGTGGCTGATGCGCTCGCTGTTCGCGTACGACCTCGTCGGCTTTCAGACCGAATCGGACCTGCTGCACTTCGAGCACTACGTCGAAGCCGAAGCGGGCGCCGCGCGTTTGCCCGACGGCCGTCTGCGCGCGTTCGGCCGCACGTTGTCGGCCGGTGCATTCCCGATCGGCATCAATGTCGACGAGTTCGCGGCGCTCGCGGAGAATCGCGACGGCATCGACATGTTCGAGCGGATGCGCGACGAGTATTCGCGCCGCCAGTTGCTCGTCGGTGTCGACCGGCTCGACTACACGAAGGGGCTGCCGCAGCGCGTCCATGCATTTCGCGAGTTGCTCGAACAGTATCCGGAGAACCGCGACCGCGCGACGCTGATCCAGATCGCCGCGCCGAGCCGCGAGGATCTCGGCGCATACGACGATCTGCGACGCGAGATGGACAGCCTGTGCGGCGCGATCAACGGCGACTATGGCGAACTCGAATGGATGCCGATGCGCTACATTCACCGCACCGTCGCACGCAAGCGCTTGCCCGGCCTCTATCGCGCAAGCCGCGTCGCGCTCGTCACGCCGCTGCGCGACGGGATGAACCTGGTCGCGAAGGAATTTCTCGCCGCGCAGGATGAAGCCGATCCGGGCGTGCTCGTGCTGTCGCGCTTCGCCGGTGCGGCCGAGCAGTTGAAGCCCGCGCTGCTCGTGAATCCGTACGACACGCAAGGCACCGCGCAGGCGATCCAGCGCGCGCTGTCGATGTCGCTCGAGGAACGCCGACGCCGGCACGACGCGTTGATGGCGATCGTGCGCAAGACCGACGTGCACTGGTGGCGCGGGCGCTTTCTCGACGCACTCGCGGAAGCGGCCGAAGTCGCCGCCGCGACGGCGTCCTGACGTCGCGTATCGCGCGTACCTCGCGCGTCGCGCACACTCACACGCCGGTCGTCTCGCGGTCGAGCACCGCGCCGTTCACGTCCTGCACCGTCACCGAGATCGGTATGCCTTCGCGCATGCTCTCCGTCACCACGCAATAGGCGTCGAACCGGTCGAGCAGGCGCGTCGCGGCCGCGAGATCGGCCCACGCCTTGCCGACCGACAGCGCCACGGCCATCGCGCCGACACGCACCCTCCCCGCGTCGTTCTGCACCATGTCGACGTCGATATGCGCGGCCACCGGCTGCGGATCGACGCGCTGTTTTTCCAGCGCGAACAACAGGCTCGCCGCGAGGCAGCTCGCGACCGACGCGGCCAGCAGCCGCACCGGATTCGGGCCGCGGCCGGCGCCGAGCGGCGGCGGTTCGTCGGTGAGCACCGGCGAAAGATCGGTGCCGGCGAACGTGACTTCGAAACTGAAACGCGCATGCTGCGCGACATCGACCGATACGTGCGCCTCGCTCATGGCGACTCCGTGACTGGCAAAAGAGGAAAAGAAAGCCGACGCGACGCCGCGCCGGCGAACATGATGCGCAGTGCGGGCGCGTGCAACGCGATCGACTTCAGGATCGCGGCCGCTGCCGGCTGCGCGCGAGAGACGCGCTTCAGCGCTCCGGTTCGCGCGGCGGCCCGTATGCGACGAAATCGCGCTCGACCGCCGACGCCTGCTCCGGCGCATCCGCAGTCGTGTAAGGTCCGCGATCGCCCGACGGACGCTTAGCGCCCGCGTCGGCAAGCCCGTCGATCAACGCCTGCAACGCCTCGCGTTCGAGCACCTCGCATGCGAGCAGCCGTCGCGCGATCCGCTCGAGCACGTCGCGGCGTTCGCCGAGCGTCGCGGCGACGCGCGCATGCGCGTCGGCGAGCAGCGTGCGCACTTCGTCGTCGATCATCCGCGCGGTATGCTCGCTGCAGCGGCCCTCGCCCGCATGCCACGCGCCCGGCATGCCGGTGCGCGCTTCGCCGTCGTCGAAGCTCACGAGACCGATCTTTTCGCTCATCCCGTACTGCATGACCATGTGGCGCGCCATCGCGGTCGCGCGTTCGAGGTCGTTCTGCGCGCCCGTCGACACGTCGCCGAACACGAGTTCTTCCGCGACGCGTCCGCCGAGCAGCGCGTCGATCCGGTCGAGCAGTTCGCTGCGGCGCAGCACGTAGCGATCCTCGGTCGGCACCTGCTGCGTGTAGCCGAGCGCCGCGACGCCGCGCGGAATGATCGACACCTTCTTCACCGGATCGCAGTGCGCGCGGCTTTCCGCAACGAGCGCATGGCCGGCTTCGTGATACGCGATCGTCAGCTTCTCCTGCGCGTTCATCACGCGGCTCTTGCGTTCGAGGCCCGTCAGCGCGCGATCGATCGCCTCGTCGAAGTCGTCCATCCCGATCGCCGGCTTGCCGAGTTCGGCCGCGTGCAGCGCGGCCTCGTTGACGACGTTCGCGAGATCCGCGCCGACGAAGCCCGGCGTGCGCGACGCGAGTTCGCCGAGATCGACGTCGGCCGCGAGCTTCACGCGCTTCACGTGCACGCCGAGGATCTGGCGGCGGCCGTTCACGTCGGGCCGGTCGATCGCGATGTGACGGTCGAAGCGGCCCGGACGCAGCAGCGCCGGATCGAGGATTTCCGGCCGGTTCGTCGCGGCCATGATGATCACGCCGGAGCCGGCCTGGAAGCCGTCCATCTCGACGAGCAACTGGTTGAGCGTCTGCTCGCGCTCGTCGTTGCCCGACATCGGGCCGACGCCGCGCACCTTGCCGAGCGCATCGAGCTCGTCGACGAACACGATGCACGGCGCCTTCTGCTGCGCCTGCTCGAACAGATCGCGCACGCGCGCCGCGCCGACGCCGACGAACATTTCGACGAACGCCGAGCCGCTGATCGAGAAGAACGGCACGGCCGCTTCACCGGCCACCGCGCGCGCGAGCAGCGTCTTGCCGGTGCCCGGTGCACCGACGACGAGCACGCCCTTCGGAATCTTGCCGCCGAGCCGCTGGTAGCGATCTGGATTGCGCAGGAACGCGACGAGCTGCTGCAGTTCGGCCTTCGCTTCGTCGATGCCGGCGATGTCGTCGAACGTGATGCCGGTTTCCTGCTGCACGTACACGCGTGCGCGGCTCTTGCCCATCCCGGTGAAGTCCTGCAGCCCGCCGCGCCGGCGCACCATCAGGTTCCAGACGAACACGAACGCGACGAGCGGCACCAGCCACGACGCGAGCGACGTGATCCAGCCGGTGTCGGACGTCCCGTGAAAACGGATCCCTGCGGCGGTCAGCGAGTCGATCAGCTGCGGATCCGTCACGCGGTTGGTCGCGAAGCGCGACGGCGTGCCGTCCTGCTTCACGGCCGCGACTTCGGACGCCGGCAGCATCGCGCCCGCCTGCGGCATCTTCAACGTGCCGGTGATCGCGGTCGAGCCGATCTCCAGATCGTCGACGAGCCGCGCGGCGACGAGCCGGTGGAAGTCGCTGTACGCGATCAGCGTCGACGCCGGGCGCAGCATCATCAACTGCGCGGCGAACAGCACGAAGAAGCCTGCGGCGATCAGCAATCCTGCGTAGTCGAATTTCCTGTCCATGACATGACATCGGGCCGGCCATACACGCACTGCGTGCGGCGCGCGGCGCCGGCAGCCGCGCGCACACGGCGCGCATTTGCGCCGACGCGTTTCGTCGCATGAATGACATCGCGAAGCGCCGCGGGCGCTATGCGCACGGACCGCGCGCCGCAACGCGCCGCCCTCGCTTTCAGTCTAGTTCGCGCGTGCGCGCCGCGCATCGTCCGACGAACGGCTTTCACCGGCGCCGTCGGCCGCGTTATAGTCGCGTGCATGACACTTTTGTGACAACCGGCGTCGCGCCGGGCAGCGCCTCGCCCACGTTGCCGGTTGCCGCATCCCGTCCCGCGCCGCGGCAGGCAGCAGGGCGACGCCGCCGCGCATCGAACGACAACCGCCCATTCGAGGAGCACACGACGTGAACGACACCCCCGATCGCCCCGACGACCTGCCCGCCGATCCCGACCGCCGCCGCATGCTCGGCGGCCTCGCCGCGCTTGGCGCGGGCGTCGCGCTGGGCGGCTGCGAGACCACGCCGGGCGGCGCGCCGCGCTCGGCGGCCGACCTGCGGCTCGACGAAGCGCTGCGGCGGCAGGTGCGCCACATCGTCGTGATCTACGCGGAGAACCGCAGCTTCGCGAACCTGTACGGCGACTTCCCGGGCGTCCGGTATCCACTGAGCGACGTGCGGCCCGAGCATGCGCAGCAGCTCGATCGCGACGGCAAGACGCCGCTGCCGGTGCTGCCGAAGATCTGGGGCGGGCTCGTGCCGCAGGCGCAGGAAGTGGACGGCAAGCGCTACGCGATCGCGGAGCGCGACATCGACAAGCTGCCGAACGCGCCGTTCCGGATCGCCGATGCGCAGGGCAAGCCGCTGCCGAACGGCGTGATCACGCGCGATCTGTGGCATCGCTTCTACCAGAACCAGATGCAGATCGCGGGAGGCCGCAACAACCAGTTCGCCGCGTGGGCCGATTCGGGCGGCCTCGTGATGGGCCACTACCGCAATTCGGCCGACACGCTGCGACTGTGGAATCTCGCGCGGCAGTACACGCTGTGCGACAACTTCTTCATGGCGGCCTTCGGCGGTTCGTGGCTGAACCACATGTTCCTGATTTCCGCGCAGCCGCCGATCTATCCGGACGCGCACAAGCATCCGCACGCGGCGAAGCTGCTGTCGAAGGTCGACGGCGACGACCCGGCCGGCACGCGGCTGACACTCGCGGCCGATTCGCCGGCGTCCGCGCTCGACGGCCCGCCGAAGTTCGCGGTCGACGGGCCGCTCACGCCCGACGGCTACGGCGTCAACACGATGGCGCCGCCGTACCAGCCGAGCTACGTGCCGCCGCCCGATCCCGGCAACGCCGCGTATGCGGATCCGTCCGACCATCGCGTGATTCCGCCGCAAGGCCATGCGACGATCGGCGATCGTTTGTCGGAGAAGAACATCGACTGGGCGTGGTACAGCGGTGCGTGGCAATACGCGCTCGAGCATCGGGACACGGGCATGGTGCCGGACTTCCAGTACCACCATCAGCCGTTCAACTACTTCGCGAACTACGCGCCGGGCACCGAAGCGCGCCGCAGGCACCTGCGCGACGCCGGCCTCGGCGACGATCCGTCGACCAATCACTTCATCGCGGACATCGACGCGGGCCGCCTGCCGGCCGTCGCGTTCTACAAGCCGCAGGGCAACCTGAACATGCACGCGGGCTACGCGGACGTCGAGTCGGGCGACCGCCACATCGCGCACGTGATCGAACGGATCCGGCGCGGCCCGCAGTGGGCGAATACCGTGATCGTGATGACGCACGACGAGAACGGCGGCTGGTGGGATCACGTCGCGCCGCCGGCCGGCGATCGCTGGGGCCCGGGCTCGCGGATTCCGGCGCTCGTGATCTCGCCGTTCGCGAAGAAGGGCTACGTCGATCACACGATGTACGACACGAACTCGATCCTGCGCTTCATCAGCCGCGTGCACGGGCTCGCGCCGCTCGACGGCGTCGCCGCGCGCGACAAGGCGTTCGCGTCGCGCGGCGCGACGCCGCCGGGCGACCTGACGAACGCGCTCGACCTCGGCTGACGCACGACCGGAGACGGCCGACGTCCATCGGTACGACGGCGCGCCGGTGCAACGCGGTTGCCCTGCGCGCAGCAGAAACGACAACGTCCCGCCACGGCCATCGAAGCCGGGGCGGGACGCCCGTACCGCTTTCAAGTCGTGATGCCGATCCCGCCCGTCACGCGCCGATGCGCTGTTCGATCTTCTTCATCGTATCGGTCAGCTCCGTCGGCAGACGCAGCTTCAGCGTGTCGAACAGCGCCGCATGCAGCGTCAGCTCCTCGCGCCATTCGTCGGCGTTCATCGACGTGACCGCGTCGAACTGCTCGCGCGTGAAGTCGAGCCCTTCCCAGTGCAGATCGTCATACGCGGGCGACACGCCGAACGCATGTTCACCGCCGCCGCCGTTGCCTTCGAGGCGATCGAGCATCCACTTCAGCACGCGCATGTTCTCGCCGAAGCCAGGCCATACGAACTCGCCGTTCGCGTCCTTGCGGAACCAGTTCACGCAATAGATCTTCGGCAGCTTCGCGCCCGCGGCTTCGAGCTGCTTGCCGAGCTTCAGCCAGTGCGCGAAATAGTCGCTGACGTTGTAGCCGCAGAACGGCAGCATCGCGAACGGGTCGCGGCGCACGATGCCCTGCTGGCCGACGGCGGCGGCGGTCGTCTCCGATCCCATCGTCGCGGCCATGTACACGCCTTCGACCCAATCGCGCGCTTCGGTCACGAGCGGCACCGTCGTCGAGCGGCGGCCGCCGAAGATGAACGCGTCGATCGGCACGCCGGCCGGGTTCTCCCAGTCCGCGTCGATCGACGGGCATTGCGACGCCGGCGCGGTGAAGCGCGAGTTCGGATGCGCGGCCTTGCGGCCGGTCTCCTTGCCGATTTCGGGCGTCCACGGGTTGCCCTGCCAGTCGGTCAGCTTCGCGGGCGCCGTGTCGGTCAGGCCTTCCCACCACACGTCGCCGTCTTCCGTCAGCGCGACGTTCGTGAAGATCACGTTTTCCTTCAGCGTCGAGATCGCATTCGGATTGGTCTTCACGCCGGTGCCCGGCGCGACGCCGAAGAAGCCCGCTTCCGGATTGATCGCGTACAGACGCCCGTCGCGGCCCGGCTTCAGCCATGCGATGTCGTCGCCGATCGTCGTGACTTTCCAGCCGTCGAAGCCCCGCGGCGGAATCAGCATCGCGAAATTGGTCTTGCCGCAAGCGGACGGGAACGCCGCCGCAACGTGATACTTCTTGCCTGCCGGCGACGTCACGCCGAGGATCAGCATGTGTTCGGCCAGCCAGCCCTGGTCGCGGCCCATCGTCGACGCGATGCGCAGTGCGAAGCACTTCTTGCCGAGCAGCGCGTTGCCGCCGTAGCCCGAGCCGAAGCTCCAGATTTCACGCGTGTCGGGAAAGTGCACGATGTATTTCACCGGATTGCACGGCCATCGCACGTCCTGCTGGCCCGGTTCGCGCGGATGGCCGACGCTGTGCACGCATGGCACGAAATCGCCGTCCTCGCCGAGCACGTCGTACACGTCGCGGCCCATGCGCGTCATGATCCGCATGTTCACGGCCACGTACGGGCTGTCGGACAGCTCGACGCCGACGTGCGCAATCGGCGAACCGAGCGGGCCCATCGAAAACGGCACGACGTACAGCGTGCGGCCGCGCATCGAGCCGCGGAACAGGCCGTTCAGCGTCTCGCGCATTTCGTCCGGCGCGATCCAGTTGTTGGTCGGGCCGACGTCGTCGGGCGATTCGGTACAGATGAACGTGCGATCTTCGACGCGCGCGACGTCGGACGGATCGGACTGCGCGAGATACGAGTTCGGACGCTTCGCCGGGTTCAGGCGAATCAGCGTGCCCTGATCGACCATCGCCTGGCACAGCGCGTCGTATTCTTCCTGCGAGCCGTCGCACCAGACGACGCGTTCAGGCTCGGTGAGCGCCGCGATGCGCGACACCCAGTCGATCAGCTTGCGATGTTTGACGAATGCCGGGGGAGCGATCAGCGGGCCGTGCGTCGCTTCGGCCAAAGGGATTTGCGACATGGAAATGTCTCCAGATTATTGGGCGGGGATGGGGGATGCGGGGCGCGCCCGCGAGATGGGAAATGCGGTCGGAGTGCAGGTTGAAGCGACGCGCAAGGCGGGACGCGCGAGCGGAACGCGTGTCGATGCCGCGATGCGGGCGAGAGAATGTGATGTCTCGTATGAGCGTGCGAACGCGAGTTTCGCCATGCAAGCAACCTGCCGTACAACTCCATGCCGGCCAGCATACCATCGCCGTTATCGGGCGGGCGTTGCGTTGCAACAAGAAACAATTGTGACGACGCGCCGGCACGCGCGTTGCAGGCCGGTTCTTTTTACTGCGCCGACGCGCCGGCTTCGGGGACGAATCGACTGAAACGGCCGTGCGGCAAGGGTTTCGCGCGGGCGGAAAAATTGGCGTCATACGTATGCATGCGACACACGCGAACGCGCGCGGCGCGAATTGGCGTTTTCGCTACTCAGGCAAACCCTGAATTAGGTTGCGTACACAAACATCTGCGAAACCGCGGCTCGAATGAAAAAACGCCAACCCGCGATGAACGGGTTGGCGCCGTGCCGCTGGTCGGACGATTACGCGAACTGGTTCATCGTGTTGTCCTTGCCGGCCGCCTTCAGTGCTGCTTCGCCGCTGAAGTATTCCTTGTGGTCGTCGCCGATATCCGAGCCGGACATGTTCTGGTGCTTCACGCACGCGATGCCCTGGCGGATTTCCTTGCGTTGCACGCCGGCCACGTAGCCGAGCATGCCCTGGTCGCCGAAGTATTCCTTCGCGAGGTTGTCGGTCGACAGGGCGGCCGTGTGATACGTCGGCAGCGTGATCAGGTGATGGAAGATGCCCGCTTCACGCGACGCATCGGCCTGGAACGTGCGGATCTTCTCGTCGGCGATCTTCGCGAGTTCCGTGTCGTCGTATTCGACGCTCATCAGGCGTGCACGGTCGTACGCCGACACGTCCTTGCCCTCTGCCTTCATCGCGTCGTAAGCCTGCTGACGGAAGTTCAGCGTCCAGTTGAACGACGGGCTGTTGTTGTACACGAGCTTCGCGTTCGGAATCACCTTGCGGATTTCGCTGACCATGCCGCCGATCTGCGCGATGTGCGGCTTTTCGGTTTCGATCCACAGCAGGTCGGCGCCGTTCTGCAGCGACGTGATGCAGTCGAGCACGCAACGCGCTTCACCGGTGCCCGGACGGAACTGGAACAGGTTGCTCGGCAGGCGCTTCGGACGCAGCAGCTTGCCGTCGCGCTTGATCACGACGTCGCCGTTGCCGAGCTGATCGGCCGACAGTTCCTCGCAATCGAGGAACGAGTTGTACTGGTCGCCCAGGTCGCCCGGCGTGTTGGTCACGGCGATCTGCTTGGTCAGGCCGGCGCCGAGCGAGTCGGTGCGCGCGACGATGATGCCGTCGTCCACGCCCAGTTCCAGGAACGCGTAGCGGATCGCGCGGATCTTCGCGAGGAAGTCCTCATGCGGCACCGTCACCTTGCCGTCCTGGTGGCCGCACTGCTTCTCGTCGGACACCTGGTTCTCGATCTGAATGCAGCATGCGCCCGCTTCGATGAACTGCTTGGCCAGCAGATAGGTCGCCTCGGCGTTGCCGAAACCGGCGTCGATGTCGGCGATGATCGGCACGACGTGCGTCACGTGGTTGTCGATCTTTTCCTGGATCGCGGCCTTCGCGGCGGCGTCCTGTGCCGCATCGAGCTCGCGGAACAGCCCGCCGAGTTCACGCGCGTCGGCCTGGCGCAGGAACGTGTACAGCTCGCGGATCAGCGCGCTGACCGAGGTCTTCTCGTGCATCGACTGGTCCGGCAGCGGGCCGAACTCCGAGCGCAGCGCGGCGACCATCCAGCCCGACAGGTACAGGTAGCGGCGCTCGGTGCTGTTGAAGTGCTTCTTGATGGAGATCATCTTCTGCTGGCCGATGAAGCCGTGCCAGCAACCGAGCGACTGCGTGTACTTCGACGGATCGGCGTCGTACGCGGCCATGTCCGCGCGCATGATCTTCGCGGTGTAACGCGCGATGTCGAGGCCCGTCTTGAACTTGTTCTGCGCACGCATGCGCGCCGCATACTCGGGATTGATGGCATTCCACGCGCTGCCGTGGTTTTCCTTCAAAGCCGCCACTGCGTTGATGTCGTCTTGATACTGGGACATGTCTATCTCCTGGGAACGAAGCGCATTTGAGTAAAGAGTTCAGCGTGCCCGCCGCGTGTGCCGAAGCGAACTGCATGGACTCAATACTAACGCCGGCCGCCGCGGTTTCGAACAACTCTTATATAAGACATAAGATATAAATTTCACTGAATTTTCAATGAGATAAGCAAGTCGTTTTGCGATGCAAAACCGGCTTTCAAGCCATGGGAAGGCGTCGCGACGGCAATTCAGCTCGCATCCCGTGATATGAAACGGCCTTTCGGCAACTGGTGAAGGCGCAGATTTGGCGGCCAACGATTCGCGCCTTTGCCACGGATGCGACAAAACGTCTATACTTGGACAATTCATCGACAGCAAACCGACACGCGGCATGGCCGCGTATCGCGATGCGCCCCAAGCCCGGACCGACATGAGCGACTATCCCGTTTTCGATGCGCTGCGCGACCTGCTGACGGCGTCCGGCGCGCGCTTTCGCGTGCTCGAGCACCCGGCCGAAGGCAAATCCGACGTGATCGCCGCGATTCGCGGCACGCGTCCCGAGCAAGGCGCGAAAGCGATGCTCTGCACGTTCAAGGACGGCGGCGCCACCGCGCTCGCCGTGATCCCCGGTCATCTGAAGATCGATTTCCGCAAGGTCGCGGACGCGCTCGGCCGCCGCAAGGCGACGCTCGCGCCGCCGGAACTCGCCGCCGCGGTCACGCGCTGCGTGATGGGCGCGGTGCCGCCGTTCGTGTTCGACGCGACCGTGACGCTCGTCGCCGACCCCGCGCTGATCGAGCTCAATGACGAAATCGCGTTCAACGCGGGCCGGCTCGATCGCTCGATCGTGCTCGATTCGTCCGACTACGTGCGGATCGCGCGCCCGCTGCTGGCGGACATCACGCGGCCCGGAACGATCGATGCGAGTACCACGCCGGCCGCGCGCACGCTCGAGGCAGACGCATGAGCGCGCCCGGCCCCAAGCCGCAAGCCGAACAGGCGTCGCTGATCGAGCAGGTGCTGCGCATCGCCGAAGGGCTCGGCGCGATGTTCGCGCCGTTCACCGAAGTCGTCGTGCACGACCTGCGCACGCCCGAGCATGCGATCCTCGCGATCCACAACAACCTGTCGGGCCGTGCGATCGGCGACCCGGCGACGGAACTCGGGCTCGCGCGCATCGCGGATGACAACTTCCCGCAGGTGCTCGCGAACTACGCGAACCGCTTCGCCGACGGCCGCACCGCAAAAAGCACGTCGATCGGGATCAAGGATTCGAGCGGCCGCTACGTGGCCGCGCTGTGCCTGAATGCGGACGTCACGCTGCTTCGCGGCTTCCAGGGGATGCTGAACCAGTTCTGCAGCACCGAGGGCGCGCCGGTTGCCGAAACCCTCGATCCGGCCGGCGCCGACGCAATCCGGCAGCGCATCGACGCGTTCGCGACACGCTTCGCGACCACGCCGCGCGAACTGAAGACCGACCAGCGCCGCGAGCTGATGCAGGCGCTGAAGGCGGACGGTTTCCTCGAGGTGCGCCGCGCGATGGAAATCGTGTCGCAGCATCTCGGCGTGTCGCGCGCCACGGTATACAACGACGCGAAATGAAGCGCGCCCGCGGGCCAACCCGCTTACCTGTTGATTGACTCTTCCGACGAGCGACTCATGAACATTCCGACCCTCCCTACCTACGACGACGTCGCGGCCGCCGCGGCACGGCTCGAAGGCCACGCGCACCGCACGCCCGTGATGACGTCGCGCACGATCGACGAAGCACTCGGCGCCCACGTGTTCTTCAAATGCGAAAACCTTCAGCGCATGGGCGCGTTCAAGTTCCGCGGCGCGTTCAACGCGCTGTCGCGCTTCGACGCGACGCAACGCCGCCACGGCGTCGTCGCGTTCTCGTCGGGCAACCATGCGCAGGCGATCGCGCTGTCGGCGCGCATTCTTGGCATCCCGGCGACGATCGTGATGCCGCACGACGCGCCGGCCGCGAAGATGGCCGCGACGCGCGGCTACGGCGGCAACGTCGTGACGTACGACCGCTACACCGAGGACCGCGAGCAGATCGGCCGCGCGCTCGCGGAGAAGCACGGGCTCACGCTGGTCCCGCCGTACGACCATCCTGACGTGATCGCGGGCCAGGGCACGGCGGCAAAGGAGTTGATCGACGAAGTCGGGCCGCTCGACGCCGTGTTCACGCCGCTCGGCGGCGGCGGCCTGCTGTCGGGCACGGCGCTTTCGACGCGCGCGCTGTCGCCGCACGCGAAGCTGTACGGCGTCGAGCCGGAAGCCGGCAACGACGGCCAGCAATCGTTCCGGTCGGGGTCGATCGTGCACATCGACACGCCGCGCACGATCGCCGACGGCGCACAGACGCAGCACCTCGGCAACCTGACGTTCCCGATCCTGCGCCGCGACGTCGACGACATCCTCACCGCGACCGACGCGGAACTCGTCGACTGCATGCGCTTCTTCGCGACCCGGATGAAGATCGTCGTCGAGCCGACCGGCTGTCTGTCGTTCGCGGCCGCGCGCCGGATGAAGGACGAATTGAAAGGCAAGCGCGTCGGCATCGTGATCAGCGGCGGCAACGTCGATCTCGAGAACTTCTGCACGCTGGTGTCCGCGTCCGCATGATCGGCGCGGCGCGCCGATCGCACGATGACGATCGTGTCGCCCGCGCGCCGCTGCGCATTCGCGTCGCGTTAAGTTTCGCGCCCTAGACTGATTGAATCGTCCCGCAATCGGTCGTGAAGAAGGAGCCGCCATGAACACGCACGCGATCGTCGCCGCCGCCGTCGCGGCAGCGTCCCTGTCGGCGTTCGCTCAACCGAACGCCTCGTCATCCGGTTTTTCCGCCCCGTCGCCGCGCGAGCACGCCGCGCAGGCCGTCCATCGTTCATCCGCCGGCTTCGCGCTCGCGAAGATCGATCAGAACAATACGCCACCCGATCGCGGTGGCGATCCGGGTGGCCGCGCGCACGCCGGCACGCATATCTAACGCGGCGGCCACCGGCATCCCGTTTCATCAGACATGAAACGAGACTTGCATGCGCGAAAGAACGATGCCGGGAAGCAGCGCGCGCACTGACGTTTTTTCGCACGCAGTTCCTCGCGGGAATTGACGTGCGCAAGCGCTCGCCATTACCCTTGCGCGCTGATGGTTCCCGGTAACGGGATCAAAAGGGAACGCAGGGAGGCCACGCCTCGAATCTGCGGCTGCCCCCGCAACTGTAAGCGGCGAATCCGCGCCCCCGCACGCCACTGGGATACCGGGAAGGCCGGCGCGCATCGCGACCCGCGAGCCAGGAGACCTGCCATCGACCCGAGGTCCAAGCAGCCGCACCGGGCGGGGTGTCCCGGCGCGCCAGGCGCCGCCGTCGGCGGCCGCCCCGTTGCATGGACGGCCCGACCTCAGACCCTTCAGATGTCCGTACTTTCCGTATTCGCTTCCCCGCCGGAAGCATCGCACCGCCGCGCCGCACGGGTATGCGGTGCCGCGTCGGCGGTTTCGCCCGCTGCCTTCTGCACGTGCGATGACGACACGCGCGTCATTCGGCCGCGCTGCCCCACTCCACGATGAGCCGCCCGGCATCCGCGCGCACCGCGCCGCGCCGCACTCACCGTACCCGCAACACGATCACGTTTCGCCGCCCCATGAACCTTCGCCACTTTCTCGCCACGTCCGCCGCCACAGCGCTGCTCTCCCCGCTCGCCCACGCCGCCGGCGACGCGCCGCTCGCACAGCCGCCGCAGCGCACGGACGACGCCGACCTGCCGACGATCACCGTGACCGACACGCGGCACCTGCCCGAGTCGTTCGATCAGCGCTACGCAACGACGCAGGTGCTCACGCGCGCCGATCTCGATCGCCTGTCGCCGAGCGACCCGAGCATTACGCAGGCGCTCGCGACGCTGCCGGGCGTGACCGTATCGCAGAACGGCGGCCCGGGCTCGTCCGCGTCGGTCAGCATCCGCGGCGCGTCGGCAAGCCAGGTTGCGGTGTTCATCGACGGGATCCGGATCGGTTCGCCGACCACCGGCATCGCGCCGTGGGCCGACCTGCCGACCGACGCATTCGAACGCGTGGAGGTGATTTCGGGGCCGGCCGCCGCGTCGTTCGGCGCGAACGCGATGGGCGGCGTCGTGCAGCTGTTCACGCGCCGCGCGTCCGGCCAGCCGAACCAGACCACCGCGTCGTTCGGCGGCGGTTCGAACAAGACCTTCGACACGCAGCTGCGCACGTCGGGCACCGTGCCGTCGACGGGGCCGCTCGCCGCGCTCGGCGGGCTCACGTACGCACTCGGGTTGCACGACTACAACACGGCCGGCATCGATTCGACGCGGCCCGTGCTGCCGTACCACGAGAACGGCCGCAACCCGTATCACGCGCAGGACCTCGACGCGCGCCTCGGCTACGCGCGCGACAACTGGTCGATCTCGACGTTCGCGCTCTATCATCGCTCCGACCTGTCGTTCGACAATGCCGGCTTCGCGAACCGCGAACTCGACCATCAGCTGACGACGGGCGTCGCGTTCCATCTCGACATCACGCCCGACACGCAGTTCGATCAGTCGTTCGGTTATGCGAACGATCGTCAGTTCCTGTACGCGAGCGATCCGGCCATCCCGACCGACCAGATCAACTCGCAGCGCATCAGCACGTCGACGTCGCTCACGCATCAGGAACATGGGTTCCATCTGTTCGGCCTGCCGCTGTCGGGCGAGACGAAGCTCGCGTACGACTTCACGCGCGAGCAGGCGTTCCTGCCGGTCGACGTGCCGGACGGCGTGCCGACCCGCAACGATTCCGCATTCTCGCTGCATCAGTCGGCCACGCTCGGCAGCGTGACGATGTTCGTCGCGGGCCGTCACGAGATCATCGCGGGGAAAGGCGTGAACACCGGCAACGCGGCACTGGCGTGGGCGATCACGCCGGCCTACACGGCCCGGGTATCGTACGGCAACGCGTTCCGCCTGCCGTCGTTCAACGACCTGTACTACCCCGGTTACGGCAACCCCGACCTGAATCCCGAGCGCAGCAATACGGTCGAGGCCGCGTTCGAGGCGAACACCGCGTACGGCACGTTCAGCGCCGCGATCTACGACACGCGCGTGAGCAACCTGATCGCGTACAACCCCGCGACGTTCTCGCCGATCAACATCGGCCGCGCGCATATCCGCGGGATCGATCTGTCGTACAAGGGGACGATCGGCCGCTCGACGCCCGTCAGCGTCGCGATCGGGATCCTGAACCCGCAGGACGAAACCAACGACAGCTGGTTGAGCCGCCGGCCGCGGCAGACCGTCAGCGTGAGCGTCGATCACACGTGGGACGAACTGAAGCTGCACGCACTGAGTACCGGCGCGTCGCTGACGTACGGCGGCACGACGTTCGACAACCCGGCCAACACGACCTATCTGCCGTCGTACCTGACCGTCAACCTGCGCGCGTCGTACAGGATCAATTCGCATCTGACGGTGTCCGCGTCGCTGTCGAACCTGTTCGACCGCCACTACATGACCGCGTACGGCTACAACACGCTCGGCCGCACCGCGTTCGGCAAGGTCAGCTACACGTTCTGATGCGCGCCGCCGGCCCATCGGCGCGCGCGATTGCGGGCGTCGATGCCGCACCGGCGCATCAGCGGCATCAGGCTCCGGCGACGCCGCGCACGCCCGCAACCAGCTGACTCGCGCCGAACGCCGCGATCACGACCGCCGATACGCGTGACAGCACGTGCATGAACGCGAGCGGCATCTTCGTGCGCAATGCGGCGGTCGCGCTGCTCAGGCACAGCCACCATGTCGCGGAACCCGCAAACACGCCGGCAACCATCAGCGCGACGGTCGGCCCCATCGCGCCGCGCTGCGCACCGGCCAGCGGACCGAGCGCCGCGAAGATTCCGACGAACGACAGGATCGTCATCGGGTTCGACAGCGTCAGGCCGAACGTCGTCAGGAAATCGCGCAGCACGGTCGTGCGCCGCACGTCGCCCGGTGCGGTGGACACCACCGGCGCCTGTCGCGCGATGCTCGCGGCGAGCCACACCAGAAACGCGCCGCCGCCGATCTTCAGCACGACGGTCAGCATCGGAAACGCGGTGACGATGCCGGCGACGCCGAGCGCGCCGAGCAGCCCGTAGATCGCGTCGGCGCATGCGGCGCCGATGCCGGTCGCAAAACCCGCATGAAAGCCGCGGCTCAGGCTGCGCTGGATGCACAGCATGCCGATCGGGCCGACCGGCACGGCGATCGACAATCCCATCACGACGGACTTGATGAACAGCATGGCCGGCTCCTCGCGACATGCAATGACTCGAAACGTCATCGTAGGGAAAGTCCGGTCGCCGCTGAAGCCGGTTTTTAAGGAAAAATGGCTGCTTCACCTTAAAAATTCCGGCGCAATGGACGAGCTCGACTGGAACATACTCGCGCTGCTGCAGGCCAGCGGCCGCATCAGCTACACGGAACTGGCGCGCCAGGTTCACCTGTCGGTGCCGGCCGTGACGGAGCGCGTGAAGCGCCTCGAATCGGCCGGCGTGATCGACGGCTATACCGCGCGGGTCAATCCGGCCGCAGCCGGCTACCCGGTGAGCGCGCTGATCGGCATCACGGTGCCGCAACCGGCCAAGGCAAAATTCCTGAAGCTGCTGGAGACGATTCCCGAAGTGGTCGAGTGCCATCACGTGACGGGCGCGGATTCGTACGTGATGCGCTTCGTCGCCGTCAGCATGGTGCACCTCGAGCAGCTGATCGAACGCATCAATCTGTACGGCGAAACGCGCACGTCGATCGTGATGTCCACGCCGTTGCCCGCGCGCGGCCTCGCGCGTCCGCCCGCGGAGACCAGAATCACGCGGAGATGACAGGACGCCCCGCACTGCGCGATGCTGTGCAATACGGACCTTGCACGAACCGGACACCCTCCCATGTCAGTCATCGGACTCAATCATTACAACCTGCGCGCGGATCGGGCGACGCTCGACACGCTGCGCGATTTCTACGTGAACGTCGTGGGCCTCGAACCCGGCTATCGGCCGCCGTTCCAGAGCGCCGGCTACTGGCTGTACGCGGGCAAGCAGGCGATCCTGCATCTGTCGGAAGCCCGGCCGGGGGAAGTGCGGCCGTCGCATGCGGTCAATACGTTCGACCATATGGCGTTTTCATGCGAGAACGCCGCAGCCATGGAGCGGCGCCTCGCCGACGCGCGCGTCAGGTACTCGCGCACCTACGTGCCGCTCACGCGCCAGCTCCAGCTCTTTTTTACCGATCCGGCCGGCAATGGTATCGAGTTGAATTTCGCGCAGCCGGAGGACGTTTCCGGCGACGATGCGGGTTAGCGCGGCATCGTCGCTTGCGTATCGGTCGTCGCCGCACGCGCTGCTTCCGCGGGTTGCGTGACGGGAGCATCATCGCGGCGCGGATCCGCGCGCGCTCGGCAACCGTATCACCGCTGCTTCACGAGCTTCACGATCGTCAGCACGCCGTTCACGCGTTCGATCCGGACCCGAACCTTCTCACCCACGTGCAGCGACTCGATCATCGCCGGGTCGCCGGCCTTGAACGTCATCGTCATCGGGCCCATTCCAACGTTCTCGAGCGCGCCATGCTTCAGCGTCAGCATTCCGTGCGCGGCATCGATCCGTTTCACCTCGGCATCGGTCAACGCGGCATCGGACGCCGGCGTCTTCATGTCGCTCATGTTCATGTCGGACATGCTGCCGGCCGCGCGCGCCGGCATTGCGACGGCTATGGCCATTGCGCCGAGCGCCGCGACGGCAATGCATCGAAGCTTCATGGAGACACCCCCGGCGCGGACGATGACGAACGCGCGCGTCAAACCAGCAACGTCGCGACCGCCCACGCAATCAGCACGACACCCAGCGCGCGGCCAGCTTGCTCGCCGCCCGGCAGCACCTTCTCGACGAGCACGATCAGCGACAACGCGACGATCCACACCACGTTCATCACGCCGCCGACGAACAACAGCGCCATCAGCAGCCAGCAACAGCCGACGCAATACGCGCCGTGACGCACGCCGAGCACGAGACTGCCGACAACGCCCGGGCGCCAGTACGTCGAGAGAAACCGCACCGGCGACCGGCATTGCCGCAGGCACGCGCGCTTCAGCGGAGAAAACTGATAGACGCCGGCCAGCGCGAGGACGAACGCCGAAAGCGCGGCGCTCTTCGACCACAGCATCATCCCGGAGATCAGGCCAGCCGGCTGCAGCAGCATCTGCAGCGCGGCCGCGCCGGCCGAGAACGCGAGCCATGCGGCCAGATAACCGGCCAGCAGCGACGCCGACGTGAGCGCCGCCCCCGCCCCGCTCGCACCGTGATGCCGCAGCACGCGCCGGTACAGCAGCACGAGCGGCGCGGCGCCGGGCGTCATCATCGCGATCATCATCACCCACCACATCAGGATCACGGTGGCCGGCGAAGGATCCATCGCGCCCATGTCGGCGGCGAGCCGATGCGGGAACAACGCGAGCGCCGTCATCTCCCGCGCCGACATGCCGGTGCCGGCGCCCGTCCACAGATACGCCCAGCACACGCCGACGAGCGCGGCCATGCCGAGCAGCGTGACGACGCGCTCGCGCCGCAGAACGTCGTCGAACACGATCATGCCGTGGCGCGATGCCGGATCAGCCCGTGATTGTTCAGGTGCAGCCGAGCGAACTGCGCATAGGTGCGCTCGAGATCGAGTTCGATGTGGCCGCGCGATCGGCCGGTGCCCGAACCGATCTCCGCCAGCTCGTATTCGAAGCCGTGCGGCAGATCGATCCGCGCGCGATGTTCGGCGCCCGTCACCGGATTGCGGATCGGTTCGCCGACGAGGTCGAACACGCCGTCGACGCTGATCCGCCCGCGCCGCGCATCGACATCGACGTCGAACTCGATCTTCGCGAAAATCGGTTCGTACGCGTGTTCGAGCGTCGATGCGAACACCGCGAACATCGTCGCGAATGGATCGGTATCCTGACCGGTCATGATCTTCAGCACGGCGTTGCATTGCGCGGGGCTCGCGCGTTCGTCGACGATCGGCTGGCAGCGGCCGCGGCCTTCGTGAATCGGGCCCGGCCACTGGAACACGACCGCGATCCGGACGCCGTCGAGCACCACGTCGCCGTAGTGACCGCTGTCGATCGAAATCGCACCCATCGCTTCGCAGTGGCCGTGCGTCGGCAGCGAATTGAACTGGCAGGGACAACCATATGAGCAATTGCAGTTGATCAGTTCGGTCCCCTGAATCTCCCACGGCGTCATGGTTTCACCTCGCGCGAGCGGTGGCACGTAATGCTTCGAATCTAGTGCACCGCACAGGGGAAAGCAAAGTCCGCGCGATACGTGCCGGCACGCGGTAGCACGACGCGCCGCCCGTCACTCGATGGCCGTGCACCGACGAATCGATCGCGTCTTCGCACGCCGTATCGATGCGGGTCATCAGGCAGAAAACGGCACGTTCCATCGATCGCGTTCGAACTGCGCGAGGCCGAGGCCGCAGTCGCCGCCGCGTCGCGACAAATCCGGGCACCGCGCGTCGGTCCTGTAGTCGGCCGGTTTTCGCGGCAGATCGACGCCGCGCGGATCGCAGCGTCATATTTCATCGGCACGTTAGGCGTTTCTTCGGTCGGCGGGCAGGTGATGGTGCATGCGGGCAAGGGAGCGTTGCTGATGCTGATCCCGAGCTGCGGGCTCGCGGCGCTGTCGCTGGCAATCTTGCACGACCGCCCGGTGCCGCTGCGCACGCAATAGGCGGCCGCGCGGCGCGCGCGGTCAACCTTGCTTCTTCGGCGCGCGTGCGACCGAGAACCACGCCATCACCGCGCCCGCGACCCACGCACAGGTGAGCAGCAGGTCGAAGTCCATCATCCCTTCGAAATTGGCGGTGTTCTCGAAGCTGCAATGCCGGCTGCCGCGGAATTCGATGCAACCGCTGATGATCCACTGGACGTGCATGAACACGTGATAGAACGCGAAAGTCGAAGCGATGGTGGCGACGCGCAGGCGTATCGGTGTTTTCATTCGGCGTCGAAGGCGGTGGGCTGAGCTGACGCCGATCTTATGACAACGACGCCGCATCAGGCAATCGATCGAGCGCGAACGATCGGGCCCGCATGCAGGTCGACGCGACGCCATCCGAATAAACCCGAAGAAAAGCCGTGACGAGCGTCACACCATCGCGCTCGTCATCGATCCTGTACGCAGAACGCACGCGCGATTGCCGCGAGTGTCAGAACGCATGGGCGTGACGAGCGACGGGTTTCTCGCCGTGAAGCACGCCGCCTCCGACGCATGACGCGCTGCGCGCGCGCAGCGTCGATCTCTGTGAATGCATTCCGGCACGTCGCAGCCCGCCCTCACGAACGCGCAAGCCACGACGACCGTCGTTGCGCCGTCCATCGCGATCGCGTTCATTCCGACCGTGGTGTCCGGCTCGAGCGTCGCATCGTGGTCAACGGGGTTGTTGACGCGAGCCGGCACGTGTCGGCTCTCCACGTCGACCGCGGCATGCGGGCATGACGTTTGCATCGCGTGCTGCCCTCGCCTGCTGACAGGACGCTGGCAGCAGACGGCGCATAAGGTTGCAGGATCGCCTGCCGAGGAATGTCGCCATGCCCGATACCGGAGAACGCGTCGCCCACCCGCTCAAACGCCGTGGCGTGACGTTGCTCACCCTGTGCATCGCCGTGTTGGTCGCGCAGATCGACACGGCGGTCGTCAATCTTGCGACGCGCGCGATCGGTGCCTATTTCCATGCGGGCGTCGGCGCGCTGCAATGGGTCGTCGACAGCTACAACCTCACGTATGCGGTGCTGCTGCTGACCGGCGGGCTGCTCGCCGATCTGTACGGCCGGCGCCGCATCTTCATGGCGGGCACGGCCGTGTTTACCGTCGCGTCGCTGCTGTGCGCGCTCGCGCCGTCGGTATCGGTGCTGATCGGCGCACGCGCACTGGCCGGCGTCGGCGCGGCGCTGCTGCTGCCGGCGTCGCTCGCGATCATCCGCGTCGTGTGGCGCGATTCGGTCGAACGCGGCCGCGCGCTCGGCATCTGGGCCGCATGCAATGGCGTCGCGATGGCGATCGGCCCGACGCTGGGTGGCGTGCTGATCCGGCATTTCGGCTGGCGCAGCATCTTCTTCGTCGTCGTGCCGCTGAGCATCGCCGCGATGCTGCTCGCGATGCCGGCCGTGCCCGAATCGTCGGATCCGCGCGGCCGGCATTTCGACGGCGGTGCGCAGGTCGCTGGCGCGCTTGCGCTCGGCACGCTCGCATATGCGGCGATCGTGTTCCGCGAGTCGCCTGTTGCCAGCGCAATTGCCGCCTGCGTCGCAATCGCGTCGTTCGTCGCGTTCGTCAGGATCGAACGGCGCCACGGCGACGCCGCGCTCGTGCCGCTGGACCTCTTCCGGCTCAGCGCGTTTCGCGGCGCGATCGCCGCTACCACCGGCATGACGTTCGGGATGTATGGCGTGCTGTTCCTGCTGCCGTTGACGTGGCAGAGCATCGGCCGGCTCGATTCGACCGGCGCGGGCCTCGCGCTGCTGCCGATGGCGCTTGTGTTCGTCGCGGTGTCGCCGTGCTCGGGACGCTTGTCCGAATGCGTCGGCACGCGGGCGACGACGGCCGGCGGCGTCGCGGTGATCGCGAGCGGGCTCGCGGTGATCGGCGCGTCGGCCGCGTCGCCGGGCCTGCTCGGCGCGGAAATCGGGCTCGCGTTGACAGGGCTCGGGATGGGGGTCGCGACGGGACCGCTGATGACCGTCGCCGTCGGCGCGGTGGATGCCGCGCGCTCGGGCACGGCGAGCGCGCTCGTCAACGTCGCGCGAATGACGGGCGCGACGCTCGGGATTGCGGTGCTCGGCACGCTGTTCGCGGTCGCGCACAGCGGCACCGCCGGGTTGCGCGCGGCGATGTTCGCCGGTGCGGCGGTCCAGCTCGCTGGAGCGGCCGGGTCGGCCGTCAGCGTGCAACGCGCGCGGCAGTCGGCGTGATCGCGGGACAGCGGACGCGCCGTCGATGCGCATCGTTTGCGCCATCGGCCATCGGCCGCTGGCTGCGAATGCGAGGAAGTGAAGATGCAGATCGGGCGATTCGATCGAGACGATGCGACCCTGGCCACCGCGGCACTGCTCTGCCGCCGGCGACCGACGAACGGCGCGACCTGCGCCGCCCATCCGGTGTGCCCGGCCGCATGACGCGACCGGACGGTTGTCGATCGAAGCGCGTTGCGCGCGCGATCGCTACTGCTTAGCGACGCGGTTGCCCGCTGCGCGGCGGACGCGGCGAATTCGCGTCCTTGTGACGGAAGTTGATGCGGCCCTTCGTCAGGTCGTACACCGACAGTTCGAGCGTCACGCGATCACCCGCGAGGATGCGGATGTGGTTCTTGCGCATGCGGCCCGACGCGTACGCGCCGACCACGACGCCGTTTTCCAGCGTGACACGGTATTTGCTGTCCGGCAGCACTTCGTCGACGATTCCGTCCAGTTCCAGCAGTTCTTCTTTTGCCAAACCAATTCCTCCAGACAAGGTGATGACCGCTGGCGCGGCGCGCTCGCCGGCGCGGTGCCCTGCAACGGGACGGCGGCCGACGGGATGCCGGGTATCCATTCGTTCAGACGGGCAACGTGCCCGTCCTGCAATCGGGGCCCGGCGCAATGCGCCGTTCGGGCGGTCGGTGGCAGCAGCGGTGCGATCGGCACCGCGCACAATCGGGACCGCGCCGCGTGCGGCATGGCGACGGTCTACTCGGGTTGCAGCATGAGCCGCTGGCGACGCGGCGAGCGCGTCGCGAGGGCGTTGAATCGCAGGTCGTACGGACTTGCGATGGATGAGGGAAGCACACGACCGATGCATCGTGACGACCGCGATGCATCGGTCGTGTGCGTCGAAACGCGCGGAACGCCGGCCGAGGCCGGCATCCGCGCGAAATTCCACAGGGCAGCGACCGCCGATTGGCGGCCGGCGCCGGCGCGGCTTACTGCGGCGTGATGTTCGACGCTTGCAGACCCTTCGGGCCACGCTTCACTTCGAAGCTGACCTTCTGGCCTTCGGCGAGGGTCTTGAAACCCGTGCCGCGAATTTCCGAGAAATGGGCGAACAGATCGTCGCCGCCGTTGTCCGGGGAGATGAAACCAAAGCCCTTGGTTTCGTTGAACCACTTGACGGTACCGGTATCCACAAATACTTCCTTAATACGAATGAATGAACATGCGCCCGTGACGGGCACAGAAAGAATCAAAGAGGGAGAGACCAACGACTGCCGCACGGCGTGGCGTGCGGCCAATGATGAGCAATCGGACTTCTTGAAGACCTTCGACACTACGCGGTATAGGCTGATCCGTCAAGCTCTTTCGATGCGACGTGCGTGTGCATCAGCGCGTGCGCCTTGTGCGGCGGGCGTCGGCGGTCGGCGGGACGCATAGCGATACGCGCCCCCTTTTCAGGCCGCTTCAGCCCGCTCCAGCGTTCGTTACGGCGGTTCGAACCCGTGGTGCAGCGCCGGCGGTGTGTCGCGTCGTCGTGGATATTCATCTCGAACGCGTTGCGCGCGGCGCTCGACGGCCGCATGTCGGCCATGGCCGGTTGCCGGATGCGGCGTACACCGTCAGTCGAACGGGATAAACAGACGGACGCCGATGCCGGCGAAACCGTCGATATTGCGCGTGACGACCATCAGATCGTTGATGAGCGCAGCGGCGGCGGATTCGCCAATAACAGCGAACGCGCCATGCGAGGAACGGTAGTTGCGATGCCGCGGCACAGGAGTAGATACGCATCGCGTGACCACGGGATGCTTCGTGCCGCGACGAAACATCATGTTGCATCTCCGCGCGGCATGCCGTCGCGATCGTTTGATAGTATCGGGACACAAGACCGGCGCTCGAACGCCGCACAAAACGCGTGGAAGACCTTGCATCGACGCGGACCATCCGTGCCTGAAATCCCGATCCGAGCGATCCAAGACACGAGACACCCTCCAGTGGACCTGACACCCTCTTCTCTGGATACCCTGTTCTCCCCGACTCCCGACAAGCTCTATTTCCCCGCATGCGTCGCGGCCGTCGCGATCATCGCGTGGCTTGCGGCGAGGCACGTGCCGTTCTATCGGGCGGCCGTTGAAAAGTCGCTGTCGATGCGTTATCACAACCTCGACGGCTTCCGCGGCGTGCTGGCGACGTCCGTCGTGTTCCATCACTTCGCGTGCAATCTAGGCTTGCTGTCGACCGGCGTGTGGGGCCCCACGTCCGATTTCCTGCGCAATCTCGGCACGATTCCCGTCGCGATGTTCTTCATGGTGACGGGCTTCCTGTTCTGGGAGCGTGCGTGCAGGGGCACGCTCGACGTGCGTGCCTTCTTCGTCGGGCGCGTTCGGCGCGTCGCGCCGCTCTACCTGTTCTACGCGGCGATCATCATTGCGTGCACGCTGTATTGGTTTCCCGGCAACGTCGTCCACGCGCCGATCCCGTTGCTCGTCGATCTGCTCAAAGCCGCGTCGCTCGGCTGGTTTGGCTCGTTCCCGGTCAACGGCGCGCAGCAGACCAGCCAGTTGAGCGGCGTGTGGTGGACGCTCGCATACGAATGGCGGTTCTACGTCGCCATTCCGTTTCTCGCGTGGTTCGTTGCCACGCGAGCGTGGCGCAAGCTGGTCGCGCTTGGGATCGTCACGTTCTGTGCCGCGCTGTTCGGGCCGCCCGGCGGCATGGCGCTGCTGTTCGCGTGCGGCGCGCTGGCGTTCGAAGTGTCGCGACATCCGGCGATCCGCGCGCTGCTCGGCACGAAGCTGGCGGCCAGCGTCGCGCTGCTGATTCTCGCCGCCTGCCCGTACCCGACGGAACGCTATTCGATCGAGGGGGCGCTACCGCTGCTTCCGGTGTTCCTCTGCGTCGCATGCGGCAACACGTTCTATGGCCTGCTCACGACCCGACCGCTCGCGCTGCTCGGCACCGCCAGCTTCAGCATCTACATGATTCACATGGTGATCGTGTACACGATCGTCCGTGCGTTCAACAAGTTCGTGATCCCGATCGATTCCGTGGACGACGCGAGCGCGTGGGCGTTGTCGCTTGCATGCGCGCTGATCGCCGTGTTTTGCTCGCTGATGACGTATCGCTACATCGAACATCCGTTCATCGCGAAACGCAACACGCCGCGCCCGGCACGCCGGACGGTCGAACCCGCACGCGAGCATCAGACGGCCGCGATGTGATGCATCCGCGGCTCGGAACCGGTACGAGGGCCCGATCTGGGGGGAGTCCATTGCTCCCCTCGATCCGATGCGCGTCCGACGACAACCAATGGTCAAAGATCCCCGCGCACTTCGCCGGTTCCCAGCGCGCTGCGCCGTCGGTTGACTTCCGCCCAAAGCTCGTCGCTGTCGTCGTTGCGCAGCAGGACGATCCAGTCCAGTTGCTCATCCGTCACGCCGAAGTACTCCCGAATTTCCCGGCGAACCGCGTCGACGAACTGCGCGTATTCCGGCGTTGCCTGAGCCTGCGCGTGCAGCGCGTCGTATGCTGCGTCGTCCGCGCCGCCGCCGTGCTCGTCGATATAGCGCGAGATCCACTGGTCCAGTTCGCGGTCGTAATCGGCCTCGGCGCGCATCGCCTGCACGGCCGTGTAGAAATCCAGTTGCGCAAACGCGTCGATCGCCGCCGTCGTCGCGTCGTCGAATGTCGTAGTCATTGCATTCCTCATGTTCGTCATCGCACATCATCGCACGGGCCATGCGTCGCCTGGTGCATCGGATCCCGGACGGGCAGCCAAAGCAATGTTCCAGGTCACACGAGCATGCAACCCGCCGCAGCGGCTGCAACAGTCTCGCATGCCCGTGGAGCACGCACAGCGCGTTACGCGGCCGTGCCGGGCGCGCGCAGGTCGCTCGTCTCCAGCAGTTCGAGCAGCGTGCCGGCCGGCTGGCTGAGCCGCTTCGCGGCGAGCGCGATGAATTCCACGTCGGGCAGCACGGGCAGCCCGTCGCCGTTCACGGGCGGTGCGAGGCCGCGCGCCGACAGGTATTGCGACGTCGCGGTAAGCCCGAGCCCGGCCCGGGCGGCCGCGATGCAGCCCGGCTGACTGCTGCTCGAACACACGACTTCCCAGCCGATCCCCTTTTCCGCGAGCGCATTGAGCACGACCGCGCGCGTGACGCTCGGCTCGGCGACCAGCACGAGCGGCAGCGGCCGCTCCAGATCGACCACGGTGCCCGGCCGCGCGACCCATTCGAGCCGCGCGCGCAGCAGCGGCGTGCCGCGCCGCTCGCCGAGGCGCCGCTTGCCGACCATCAGGTCGAGCGCGCCCGCATCCATCATTTCGTAGAGCCGGCTCGTCATCCCGGTCGTGATCTCCAGCGCGACGTCGGGATGCGCGTCGCGAAACGCGGCCAGCACGTCCGGCAGCGCGACCAGCGCGAGATCGTCCGACGCGCCGAGCCGCACGCGGCCCTGCAGCCGCGGCTTGCGAAACTGCGATTCCGCGCGGTTCAGCGCCTGCAGGATCACGTTCGCATGCACGAGCAGCGCCTCGCCGTCGGCCGTCATCGCGATCGAATGGGTGTCGCGCACGAACAGCCGCCGGCCGACGCTCTCTTCGAGACGACGGATATGTTCGCTGACGCTCGACTGGTTGAGCCCGAGTTGCCGCCCCGCTTCGGTGAAGCTGCGGCAATTCGTGACGGTCGCGAACGTCTTGAGCCAGACGGGATTGAGCATCCTGCATTGTCATCGGCGTTTCCAATGACAGTCAATGCCTTCAGGCAGCTTCCCGATGACCGGCGGAATCGGTACCATCGGACGCTCGTAAACCTGCCCTGCGCTTGCGCGCGCGTGCCGGGCCGCGTCGCCCGCCGTGTCGCCACGCGCCATGTCGCCGCCGGGGCGGCCGCCGCTCTTTCCATTTCGTCATGTCCCGCCAACCCTCACATTCCGCGCTGCTGTGGATCGTCGCCGCCGCGTTCTTCATGCAGTCGCTCGACACGACGATCGTCAACACCGCGCTGCCGTCGATCGCGCAAAGCCTGCACGCGTCGCCGCTCGCGATGCAGCCGGTCGTGGTCGTCTACACGCTGACGATGGCAATGCTCACGCCCGCGTCCGGCTGGCTCGCCGATCGCTTCGGCACGCGCCGCGTGTTCTCGCTCGCGATCCTGGTGTTCTCGCTTGCGTCGATCGGCTGCGCGGCGTCGCACACGCTCGCTCAGCTCGTCGTCGCGCGCGCCGTGCAGGGCATCGGCGGGTCGATGCTGCTGCCGATCGGCCGGCTCGCCGTGCTGCGGCGCGTGCCGGGCGAGCAGTACGTCGCGGCGATCGCGTTCGTGTCGATCGCCGGGCAGCTCGGCCCGATCGTCGGGCCGACGCTCGGCGGCTGGCTCACGCAGGCGATTTCCTGGCACTGGGTGTTCATCGTCAACGTGCCGGTGGGCGTGGTCGGCTTCATCGCGGTGCAGCGCTTCCTGCCGCACGACCACGCCACGCAGCCGCCGCCGTTCGACTTCGTCGGCTGCGCGCTGCTGTCGGTCGCGATGATCGCGCTGTCGCTCGCGATCGATCCGCCGATGTCCGCGCACCGCACGGAGTGGGCGATCGGACTGGCCGTGCTCGGCGTGGCAAGCGCACTCGCCTACCTGCCTCATGCGCGGCGCCGCGCGCAGCCGCTGTTCCGGCTCGGGCTGTTCCGCGAACCGAATTTCGGCTCGGGGCTGCTCGGCAACCTGCTATGCCGGATCGGCACGAGCGCCGTGCCGTTCATGCTGCCGCTGCTGATGCAGGTGCAGCTCGGCTATACGCCGCTACAGTCGGGGATGATGATGCTGCCGGCCGCGATCGCCGGCGTGATCGCGAAACGCTGGATCGCGCCGCTCGCGAAACGCTTCGGCTATGCGAGCTTTCTGGTCGTGAATACGGGAATCGTCGGCTGCGCGATCGCGGGGTTCGCGCTGGTATCGGCGCGGCCGGCGCCGGCGCTGGAGATCGCGTTGCTGATCGTGTTCGGCGCCGCGAACTCGATGCAGTTCGCCGCGATGAACGCCGCGACGCTGAAGGGGCTGTCGCACGCCGACGCCGGCAGCGGCAACAGCCTGTTCACGATGATGCAGATGCTCGCGATGGGGCTCGGCGTGTCGATCGGCGGCGGGCTCGTGAACCTGTTCGCCGCGCATTGGGGCTCGATGGCGAACGGCTTCATGCTGTCGTTCGTCTGCATGGGCGCGGTCACGCTGCTGTCGTCCGTCGTGTTCCGGCGGATCGATACGGCCGCGCCGCCGGCGCCGGTCGCGCCGCGGCCGTCCGCGTAAGCTACGCCGGCGGGCGCGGCTGTCAGTTCACCGCACGACGCTCGACGATGCGCTTGAGCACCCAGCGGATCGACGAGCCGTCGGCCGGCGGCTGCGCGACGCGGTATTCGTCGACTTCGAGCACATAGTCGTAGCCGGGCTGGTACGCAAAACCCTCGATGCCCGCGTACCCCAGGCTCCACGGCTCGGCCGGGCTGCCGCGCACCTGCAGGTAATCCATCGGCGCGACGCCGGTGCAGCGCGCCGCCTGCGGCGCGACGTAGACGATCTTCGTCACGGGCCGGCCGTCGGCCGCGCGGGCCCCGCGCGCATCGGTCGCGGCCGCGTCGGTCTGGCATCCGGCGAGCAGCGTGACGCCGGCGATCACGGCCGCGCCGACCAGCGTTCTGGTCTTGCGATTCATCCGATATTCCTCTCGAAGCGTTGGCGGGGCGATTTGACGAGCCGTGCACGCGAAAGTTCACGAACGGCTTACAGCGTGCGTACCGCCACGATCGTTCATCGAATGCCCGCGCACCGGCTCAAACATCATGCGTGTGCGCTCGCCGGCCGCGCGATCGCGATCGACGGCGGTTCACCGCATGGTGCTCGTGTATTACCATCGGCGCTTCCTCGTATGCTCGGCGCTGCGTGCCGTCCAGCCACGGCCGCAGCGCCCCCTCTTCGCATGACCTCATCCGTTTCGTCCGATGCCGCGCTGCGGCCGCTGCCGATCGACACGCTGACCGTGCCGGCCGCGCTCGACGGACGCGCAGGCACGAACCGCTCGACCAGCGCGCATCCGCAGATCGCCGCGACCAACGATCTCGACGCGGTGCGCGCATGGCTCGCACGCTTCGCCGACACGCCGACGACGTTCCAGAACTATCGCAAGGAAGCCGAGCGCCTGCTGCTGTGGGCGGTGATCGCATGCGGCAAGCCGCTGTCGTCGCTGACGCACGAGGATCTCGTCGTCTACCGGCAATTCCTGCTCGCGCCCGCGCCGGCCGATCTGTGGTGCGCGAACGGCGGCCGCAAGCATCCGCGCGGTGACCCGCGCTGGCGGCCGTTCTACGGACCGCTGTCGGCGGCGAGCCAGCGGCAGGCGATGGTGATCCTGAACGTGATGTTCTCTTGGCTCGTGCAGGCCGGTTATCTGGCCGGCAATCCGCTTGCGCTGTCGCGGCAGCGGCAACGGCGGCCCGCGCCGCGCGTCACGCGCCATCTGTCGCCGCCGCTGTGGCAGGCGGTCAAGGACGCGATCGCCGCGATGCCGCGCGACGATGCGCGCGCCACGTTCCATGCGAATCGCGCGCGCTGGGTGTTCACGCTGCTGTATCTCGGCGGGCTGCGCATCACCGAGGCCGCCGACACGACGATGGGACAATTCTTCGCGCGGCGCGATGCGAACGGACGCGACCGCTGGTGGCTCGACGTGACCGGCAAAGGCGGCCGGCAGCGGCTCGTGCCGGCTACCGCGGAAATGATGGCCGAACTCGCGCGCTACCGGTGCGCGCACGGCCTCCCTGCGCTGCCGGCGGACGGCGAGGCGACGCCGCTCGTGTTGCCGGCCGGCGGCTCACGCAAACCGCTCACGCGCGCGGCGCTGCACCGGATCGTGAAGCAGGTGTTCAGGTTCGCGGCCGACCGGTTGCGTGCGCAACCCGATGCTGGTGAAGAACGGGCGCGCGTGCTCGAACAGGCATCCGCGCACTGGCTGCGCCACAGCGCGGGCTCGCACATGGCTGATGGTCGCGTCGATCTGCGGCTCGTGCGCGACAACCTCGGGCACGTGTCGCTGACGACGACGAGCCAGTATCTGCACGCGGACGACGACTGGCGGCACAGCGAAACCGAAGACAAGCACCGGATCGGTTGGTAGCCGCCAACGCCAACGTGCAGCGCGATTCAAATTGCACGCGCGCGTCGGCTCTCCTTTGCCGTCGATCGCACGCCACGCGCGTGCGCGTTCGGGTCAATACACGGCCACCCAATGTCCGGGCACCCACGCCCAGTGATTGCCGGCCCAGCGGTAATGGCCCTTGGCCCAGCGATAGCCGGGCGCGGGCGGCGGCGGCGCGACCTCGACGACCGGCGCGGGTTGCGGCGGCCGCGCCGGTTCGACTACGCATGCGGACACCAGCGCTGCGGCCGCCGCTGCCACGATGGCAAGCGATGCGGATCGGATCTTCATGTTCATTTCTCCGTGTCTTGTAGTCGATTGCACGATGCGCTTTCGCGTCTGCCTCGGTTGCCGCGCATCACGCCATTGCGCGAATGAGGCCCGTCATCGGCCCCGTCGGGCCGCTTTCGGCGAACAGCGCGGACGCGGTCACGCGCGGATCGAGCCGCAGGCTTTCGGCGGCCGCGCCCGCGATCAGCGCGTCGAGCGACGCGGTCGGCTTCAGATCGCGCCCTTCGTAAAGGTCGCCCGGCCGCAGGCCAGGCCAGTCGGCGATCACGCGGCCGCCCGCGACCGCGCCGCCCGCCAGCATCGCGACCGACGCCTGCCCGTGATCGGTGCCGCCGGTGCCGTTCACCGCGGCCGTGCGGCCGAACTCGGTCGCGACCAGCACCGTGGTCTGCTGCCACACCGGCCCCAGGCCGTCGCGCAATGCGGCGAGCATCGTGTCGAGCGCCTTCAGCTGATTCGCGAGCCGTGCGTTCTGCGCGCTGTGCGTGTCCCATCCGCCGGTTTCGATCATCGCGATCCGCGGGCCGTCGTCGCGTGCGAGAAACGTCGCCGCGAGCTTGCCGACGCCGGCCGGGTCCTGGCGCGCATGCGCATCGCCAGCGAGCCCGCGCGCGGCCATCGCCGATCGCCATAGCGGCCCGAGCTGCGCGTCGGCGTCGTAAAGCGCCGACACACGTGCGAGCAGATCGTCGGGCGCAGCGGGCAGTCCGGACGCCGCATACGACGCGGCCTGCACGCTGCCGCGCAATGCAAGCGGCACGGTCGGCGCGAATGCGATCGCACGCTCGCGCGTGGCCGGCAACATCGCGGCGAGCCGGTTGAGCCAGCCGTCCTTCACCTGGTACGGCGCGCGGCCGCCCGTCTCGAGCACGTTCTGGCCGTCGAAATGCGAGCGGTCGCGATACGGCGACGCGATCGCATGGACGAACAGCGCCTGCTTGTCGCGATACAACTGCGCGGTCTGCACGAGCGACGGATGCAGCGCGAACGTGCCGTCGATGCGTGTCGCCGCCGCTGCGTCGATCGCGAGCGGCCCGCGCAGCGATGCATACGCAGGCTCCGCATACGGGACGACGATGTTCAGTCCGTCGGCCGCGCCGCGCTGGATCACGAACACGAAGCGCCGGTCGGTCGCGACGTTCGCGAACACGATGCGCGGTGCGACGAGGATCGCGCCCGCACCGGCGGCGGCGATGCTCAGGAAGTGCCGGCGGGTAACAGATCGAGCCATGTTCATCTCCGTTGAAAATCGGGCGACACGAGCAGCAGCGCGAGCGACGTGGTCGCACTTTCCGCGCGCGACAGCGCCGCCGCGGTCGATGCGCTCAGCGAGCCGGCCAGCAGCGTATTGCCGAGCGTGCGCGGATCGAGCCGGTCTCCCGTGCGCGCGGCGAGCCGCTGCGCGATCTCGACGCGGCGCACCAGCGCGTCGGGTGCGGCCCAGCTCGCGGCGACGTCGTCATAGCCGGCCGGCGATCCGGGCCGCCATACCGGCTGCCCGAGTTGCGCGAGCAGCGGCGCGGCCTTCAGGTCGCCGGTGTCGCGCCAGCCGAGCCCGCGCAGCGACGACACGGCCCACTCCCACGGCGTCTTGAACTTGCGATTGACGGGCGACCACGCGTCCGGCGCATCGACGAGCGCGCGATACACGGCCGGCAAGTCGCCGCCGCTCGCGTCGAATGCTTGCGCGAGCCGCTCGGTGAGCGCGGGCGGCGGGTTGTCGGCGACGAAATGGCGTGCGAGCTGGAACGCGATATGCCGGCCCGTCGCAGGAGACCGCGCGAGGTCGCTCAGGATCGCGCGTGCCTGCGCTTCGCCCGGCTGGCCGTAAGTACGGCTCATCACCGTGCGCGCGCCGGGTTCGTGCAGCGCCGCGCGAAACACGAACGCGCCGGGCGCCGCATCGCCGGGCTGCGGACCGCGGCCGCCGGCGATGCTCCAGCCGGTCAACGCGCGCGCGAATTCCGTCACGTCCGCTTGCGTGTAGCCGGTACGGACGCCGAGCGTATGCAGCTCCATGATTTCGCGCGCGAGGTTCTCGTTGAGGCCGCGTCGCGCCGCAGGATTGCGCGCTTCGGCGCGCAGCGCGGCCGGGCTGTCCGGGCCGACCGAGCGCGCCTGATCGAGGAACAGCTGCATCGCCGGATGCTGCTCGACGGCGACGAGCATGTCCTCGAAGCGGCCGAGCACGTGCGGGCGGATCGCGTCGCGCTCGAATGCGCCCGCATACGCAGCGACCTGCCCCTTGTCGACCGACACCGCGAAATGGTTCGCCCAGAAATGCACGAGGCGTTCGACGAACGGCGCGGGCGTGTTCAGCGCACTGTTCAATCGGGCGGCAACGGCGCTGCGATACGCGTCGTAGCCGTCGCGGCGGATCGACTGCTCGGTCGCGCGCTTCGCTGCCGCATCGCCGCTCGTCGTCGCATTGCGTGCATCGGCGAAGCGCGTGGCGAGTGTGGTTGCGTCCGGTTCGCCAGCCCATGCAGCGGGCCGAGCGTCGTAACGGTCGAACTGGGCGGCCAGCGCCGCCTTCGGATCGGCGGGCGGCGCTTCGTCGGCGCGCGCGCCGAGACCGAAGCGGTTCAGCGCGATCGCAGCTGGTGTGATGTCGTTCGGGTGATCCATGACGAGGGTTCTCGCGGTGCATACCCGTGTTCAACGGGGGATGCCGGGAAATCCGTCGCGGGACTGCGAAATATTCTTGATTCGAGGCCAGGGGGATTCGCCCCTGTCGCGGCGCGCGAAATTGCCGCGCGCTACGGTGAATACATCGCCGCTGCCAACGACCGGTTCATCACGATCCTGAAGGCGCGTGCGATTCGACACCCGCACCTGCATCGCTTCATGAGCGGCGAACGCGACGTGCCGCCGTGCCACGCTGCCGCTTACCGACTCGCCGCCGCATCGCGTTTCTGCTGCAACTTCGGCGGCATCCGCCAGTTCCCGCTGCGCCGCAAACCGTCGACGAACTTCGCGCGCTCGTCCGGCGTCAGCGTGGCCGCGAAGTCGACGACACTGCGCTCGACTTGCGCACGCAACGCACTGTCGGCCGCACGCGTGCGCTCGAGCGCCGCGTCGATCGCCGCACGATCGAGCTGCGGCGCGGCCAGCAGGTCCAGCACCGTGATCCGGCCGTCGCGGCCCTCCCGCGCGAAGTCCCGGCCGTCCTTGCGCGCCCCCTTCAGCGCCGCCGCGAACTCACGCTGTCGCGCATCGGGCAACTCGTCCGCGGCGAAACGCAGAGCCGCGCGCTGCGCGGGGCCGCCGGCCGCATGCACGTCACGATGCGTCGAGAACCACTGATACACGCCGCCGCCGATCGCGCCGAGCATGAACACGTTCAACACGACCGAGCCGACGAGAATGAATTTCCAGCTGCGTTCGGTCATTCGTCGGCTCCGTCGATGCTCGGGCCGCCGAACGTCGTCGTCAGATAGCCCGGTTCATGTTGCGCGAGCGGCGCGCTGCCGAGCATCAGCATCGAAACGGCCACCGCGCCGGCGAGCGCACCCGCGAGTCCGACGCCCGCGAATGCGGCGCCCGACCACCACACTTTGCCGCGGCGCCGCGCGCGTTGCGGCGCCGGCGCCGTCGCGACGATGCGTTCGACCAGCGCAGGCGCCGGCGGCGCAACCGTGTCGTGCATCAGCCACGCATCGAGCTCGGCCGCGTCGTCGAGCGCGTCCAGCGCGTCGCGCGGATGCGCGTGCGCCCACGCTTCGGCCGCCGCGCGTTCCGCTTGCGGCCAGCGCCGCGCATCCGAGCCGTACGCGGCGACGATGGTACGGAATCGTTCGGGTGTCATCGCTTGTCCTCGCTAGGTGAGTCGCCGGCCAGTTGCGCGCGCAAGTTGCGTCTCGCGCGCGCGAGCAGGCTTTCCAGCGCATCGACGGTGATGCCCATCAGGTTCGCCGCTTCAACGTTCGACATCTCCTGATAGTACTGGAGCACGAGCGCTTCCCGCTGCCGGGGCGGCAAAGCCGCAAGCGCATCGCGCACGCGCACGTCGCGCGAGCGCAACTCCGCGCGCGCGGCCGGCTCGGGCTGCGTGTCGGGCACGTCGGGCAGCGTGTCGACCGGTTCCTCGCGCCGCCCGCGCAAGCGGTCGTAGCACAGGTTCAGCACGACGCGATGCAACCACGTGTCGAAACGCGCTTCGCCGTCGCGCCAGCGCGGCGCGTGACGCCAGATCCGCAGGAAGGTTTCCTGCGCGACGTCTTCGGCCTCGCTCCGATCGCCGAGCATGCGCGTCGCGAGCGCAAGCAGGCGCGGCAGCTTGCGTGCAACGAGCACGCGCACGGCCGATACATCGCGTGCACCGACCCGCGCGACGAGTTCCGCGTCCGGATCGGCGTCGCTCAACGCGCGCGGCTCCGCGACGTGCGGCAAGAACGCGGCAGGTTGCCGGCGCACACGTCCGCGATCCGGCTGAAGCTCGTCATCGTGCTCTCCTTGCATGCGCCGGGCCGCTGCGTCGAGCGCAAGCTCCGCCCCGTCGGTTTCATCGATATCCGGTTCGAGCGGCATGCCGATCCCGTCGATCGCGCGCCGGCCGGCGCGATCAATATACGACGACCGGCGCGGGCCGGTAATACACCGGCCGCGCCGGCGCCACGACGCAACCGGCCGGCACGGCGGCCGCGACCGTCAGGACCGCGATGGTTCTGAAAGGCACGACTCGGCTCGCAAGTTGCGTGGATGGAGTGCGGCCGCGCGCGCCATGTGCATCGCGCGGCATCGTGCGCGTCACGCCCAGTGTCCCGGCACCCAGCGCCAGGTCGGCCCGCGCGCGACCCAGTGACCCGGCACCCAGTGATAACCGGCACGCACCACCTGCCAGTGCCCGGGAATCCAGACGTAGCGGCCGTGCCGCCAGTGCCAGTGACCCTGATCCCACACGTAGCCCGCGCGCGGTGCCGGCATCACTTCGACGCGCGGCGGCGGCGGTGCGACGGGCGCGACGATGACGGCCTGCGCGAAGACGGCGGACGTCGCGAGCGCGGCCGCGCATCCCGCGGCCATCCGTAATGAAATGGAAAGTTTCATGCAAGACTCCGAAGCGTCGTGTATCGAATGTCGATGGCCGCAAGCGGCCGTTCATGCGTTAAACGGCGCATGCGGGCCGAATCCGTCGCGACATCCGCGAAAAATTTCGGCCGCGCCGGCCGGGCCGGGCACGCATTGCCGATGCGTGCGATCCGTGACGTGATGGCTGTCTGTCACAACGCGGCAAAACTGCGCTTCGACAATCCGTGTCACCGGATCCCGCTCGTTTCCGGCCCACGCCCCGGACGCGCTTCCGCACGGCCGGGCGGTTCCACATCTCGCGTGCCATCCAACGAAAATACGATCATGTCGAACCAGGACAACTTCCCCGCCGAGCCGAACGAGCCGGCTGCTTCCGTCTCGCGTCGCGGCTTCCTGAAACTGGCCGGCGTCTCCGGCCTTGCCACCGCCGCCGGCGGGCTCGCGGCCGCCCGTGCCGCCGCGTCGAGCCCGGACGGCACGCCCGAGCAGGTGCACCTGACGTGGGGCAACGACCCGGCGTCCGAGGTCGTGATCTCGTGGGCGTCGCTCGCGCCGGCCGTCAATCCGCGCGCGCGGATCGTCGCCGACGGCGAGCCGGCCCGCACCGTGCACGGCGTGCAGCGCCTCTACACCGACGGCCTGAACGGCGAGACCGTGTTCACGTACCACGCACGCGTGCACGGCCTGAAGCCGGACACGCGCTACCGCTACGAGCTCACGGCCGACAACGACAGCAACGCGGCGCAGCCGTTCACCGCAACGTTCACGACCGCGCCGCGCGGCCGCGCGCCGTTCCGCTTCACGAGCTACGGCGACCTCGCGACGCCGAACGGCGCGTGGGTGCTGTCGTCGCCGCAAAGCCGCTTTGCAGTGCAGGCCGTCGAGCAGTTCCAGCCGCTGTTCCATCTGCTGAACGGCGACCTTTGCTATGCGAACCTGAACCCCGCGCATCAGCCGGAAGTGTGGCGCGACTTCGGCAACAACAATCAGACGTCGGCCGCGAACCGCCCGTGGATGCCGTGCCCCGGCAATCACGAGATCGAATTCAACAACGGTCCGCAAGGGCTCGACTCGTATCTCGCGCGCTACACGCTGCCGGAGAACGGCACGCGCTTTCCGGGCCGCTGGTACAGCTTCCGCGTGAGCTCGGTGCTGTTCATCTCGCTCGACGCCGACGACGTCGTGTACCAGGATGCGGCCGCGTTCGTCGGCGGCCCCGATCCGCTGGTGCCGGCCGCGAGCACCGGCCGGCCGCCGATCGAACCGGGCACGTCGTTCTACGTGCGCGGCTACAGCAACGGCGAGCAGACGCGCTGGCTCGAGCACACGCTGCGTCATGCGGCGCACGATGACGACATCGACTGGATCGTCGTGCAGATGCACCAGGACGCGCTGAGCTCGTCGAAGACGGGCAACGGCTCGGACAAGGGCATCCGCGAGGCGTGGCTGCCGCTGTTCGACCGCTACGGCGTCGACCTGGTGCTGTGCGGCCACGATCACGACTACGAGCGCAGCTACCCGGTGCGCGGCTGCAATCACCGCGCGGGTGTCGATGCGTCGACGGGCGAAGTGGTCGAGACGCTGCAACCGCGCCCGGTCGGCGCGACCGATCCGAGCCGGACGACGTTCGACACGAGCCACGGGACGATCCACCTGATTCTCGGCGGCGGCGGCACCAGCGCGCCGCTCGACGTGTACGGCGAAAACCCGGCGACCGGCTACGCGCAGGCGAAGGTTTTCACGAAGCCGAACCGGCCGGTGCCGGGCACTGCTCCGAACACGTTCGTGCGCAAGCCGGCCGACGCGCTCGAAGATGCAATCTGGTCCGCGCGCCGCGATACGGGCACGGGCTACGGGATCGCCGTGTTCGATCACGATCCTGGCAAGCCGGGCGGCCGCACGACGATCACGATGCGCTACTACCACGCGCCGGGCGCCGATCAGCATCCGACCGCGCAGTACGAGCTGTTCGAGACGATCGAACTGAGCAAGAAGCGCGGCGAACGCTGACGCGACGGCCGCCCGCCGACGCGTGAGCGCGCGGCGGGCGGCGGCGGTTGGCCGATATGGATCATCGCGCGGGCGACGCGCGGATCGGCTCTGCTGTCTAGTTTCGCGATTCCAGCGCGATGCGCACGGCCAGCCCCGCGAGCACGGTGCCCATCAACCAGCGCTGCACGCGCGCCCACCCCGGCCGAGCGGCAAGAAATCCCGCGATCGACCCGGCCATGCTCGCGATCAGCGCATTGACGCTCACGCTGACCGCGATCTGCACGCAGCCGAGCGCCAGCGATTGCGCGAGCACGCTGCCGTGCCCCGGCGAAATGAACTGCGGCAGCAGCGACAGATACATCACCGCGATCTTCGGATTCGCGAGGTTCGTGACGAAGCCCATCGTGAAGAGCTTCGCGCCGCTGTCGTGCGGCAACTGCCGAACCTCGAACGCCGAGCGTCCGCCCGGCTTCAGCGCCTGCCATGCGATGTAAAGCAGATAGAGCGCACCGGCGACACGCAGCGCGTCATACGCGTACGGGACGGTCAGCACCAGCGCGGTAATGCCGAATGCCGCGCAGAACATGTAGAACACGAACCCCAGCGCGACGCCGCCGAGCGATACGAGTCCCGCGCGGCGACCCTGGCAGATCGCGCGCGAAATCAGGTAGATCATGTTGGGACCGGGCGTAAGGACCATGCCGAGCGACACGAGTCCGAACGCAATCAGGGTAGGAAAAGCCGGCACGATGGGCTCCTTCGCGGCGATGAAGTCGGGACGAGTGCCGAACAATATATTTCATGCCGGATGATCGTGGCATGAATAAACTGCAAGCCACGCATGAGCGCGCTTCATCGCGCCTTTCTCCGACGCCGGCGCGTTACTTCTCCTTTTTCGCGCGCGTCCGGATCGCTTTTCGTGCGTTCGCGCGCTGTGCGTCGACCAGCTTCACGAATGCGTCGGCGACCGCGTTGCCGGTCGTATTCCACGACAGCCGCACGGAGCGGTGCAGCTTGGGCGACAGCTCCAGCACCCGTCCGCCGAAGCGCGTATAGGTGAGCGTGATGCGCGGAACGATCGACACGCCCATGCCGGCCTCCGCCATCGCGAGGATCGTCCGCATCTCGACCACGTTGAACGCGGCGCGCAGCGACGCGCCGTTGCGCGCGAAGTAGTCCGCGATGACCGGCCCGCACCCGGCCTTCGAGAAAATGAACGGCATCGCGGACAACAGCTTCGGCGACACGCTCTTGCGCCCGGCGAACATCCCGTCCGCCGCCACCGCGACGAAATCCTCGTCGAGCAGCGGCAGGTTGTGCGCAAAGGTCTTCGCGCCCGCGACCACGCCGATGTCCGCGGTGCCGTCCTCGAGCCACCCTTCGACTTCGGCGTCCGTGCCTTCGAGCAGCACCGCCGTCACGCTGCCATGCGCGGCTTTCAGCGCCTCGAGCGCCGGGACGACGAACGCGAGCGACACGCTCGGCAGCGACGCCACCACCAGCCGCCCCTCGAGCTTGCCGCGCGACAGGCCGAACTGCTGGCGCAGCGTCTGCGCTTCGCGGACGACGTTCTGCACGTACGGCCACAGACGCTCGCCGGCAGCGGTCAGCACGACCGGCTGGCGGTCGCGCAACAGCAACTTGACCTCCGTGAGGTCCTCCAGTTCCGTCAATGCGTGGCTGATCGCCGACTGACTGCGGCTGAGCCGCTCGGCCGCGGCCGTCAGCGAACCGAGCTCGACCACGGCCGCCAGGGCCTGCAACTGCGCAAGCGTCATTTCGCCTCCTTGTTTCGACGCATGTACTTTTCACATGACAGGGTCGCACATCATGAACGATATTGAACAGACGCAGCGGTATCCGGAGACCCTCGAGCCGCATTTTCGGCATCGGCTATTTGTGTCGTTGGCTGCGCGGCCCAGTCGATTCGTAGTTCGACGAGCATCGAACGCGCGTCGCCGCGCATGAAACGGGCGCTGCCTCATCCGCCGTGCAGCCGCGCCGGCGCCGCGCCCTGCCATGATCCGCAAGACGCGTTAGACTGTCCGGATGGAACAATGCCGTTATTGCCAGAGAATCCGCGATGAATGGGATTGCCACGGGGACGAATGCCGCCGGGCGATCGCGAAGGCGCTGCGCCGGCAGCGCGCGGGCCTGCCGATGGTGCCCGATCGCATCCGCAACGAGCTGCCGTCCGGTGCGCCGACCCAGCAGGTGATCGCGGTCTTGTCGCGCCAGCGACTGCGCGCGCGCCGCGGCAACGAGGAACGCCGCGAGCGCAAGGAAATCGACGACGCGGACGGCGTCTGATTCGACATCGCACTCATCGCTCCACCGTCGCCCGTCGCGACCACGCCGCCGCGTGCCGGCGCATGCACGCGGCGCCGCCATGCGGTTGCCATGGTTGCCATGGTTTGCCGTGCGCGCAACAGCGCACGGGGCCGGATCACATTTATCCCGAAATTATTGCCTCGTCCGCAAGAATCTTTCGCGCGAATCCACGTTTACCCTAGGAGCCGCGAAGCCTACGATGTGATCAATCGCTCCCGACATGGTGTCGCCAGCGAAGTCAATAGAACATCGGAGGTCATCATGAAATCGCTCGTTTCCGCAGTCGCCGCCGCCGTCGCCCTGTCCGCTTCGTTCGGCGCTTTCGCGCAAAGCACCGTAACCCGCGCCCAGGTGCGCAACGAACTCGTCCAGCTTGAAAACGCCGGCTACACGCCGACCCAGTCGAGCCCGTACTACCCGGCCGACATCCAGGCCGCGCAAGCCCGCGTGCAAGCCGCCGACAACAGCGGCTACGGCGCGCAACCGGCGCCGGTCGTCCAGGGTGGCGCGCCGGCAGTCAAGGTGCAGAACGCCCGCGATTCCGTCTACTTCGGCCACTAAGCCCGTCAAGCCCGCTGCTGCGCACCGCGCGCGCGGCCGCGCAGATACGACGAGCCCGTCCCGCGACGGGCTCGTCGCGTTTGCGCTGCCCGCGTGCGGCGCGGGCCGTCAACGGCCGCCGGCCGCCATGCGGGCGGCGGCCTGCGCGTCGGTACTGCCGCCGAGCAGATCCTGATAGCGCACGTACACGCACTGCGCGGACGCCTTCGCCGCGTACATCGCCACGTCGGCCTTGACCAGCAGTTCCTCGGCCGACGCGCCGTCCGCCGGATATTCGCTGACGCCGATGCTCGCACCCACCGCAAGCTGCCGTTCACCGAATTCCAGTTGCTCGGCCATCACGCTCTGAATGCGCGACGCGATATCGCCGATCACCTCCGGCGAACGCACGTCCGAAATCAGCACGATGAATTCGTCGCCGCCGAGCCGCGCGGCCATGTCGCCGCTGCGCAGCACCTGGTTCAGCCGTTTCGCGACCGCGACGAGCGTCCGGTCGCCGGCCGCATGCCCGTGCTGGTCGTTGATCTGCTTGAAACGGTCGAGGTCGACGAACATCACCGCCAGCCCCTCCCGCACCGCGGCCGCATGCCGAATCGCGGCATCGAGATGCTCCATGAACAGCAGGCGGTTCGGCAGCCCGGTCAGCGGATCGTGGCCGGCGAGGTGCGCGAGCTCCAGTTGCTTCGCGCGCAGCATTGCAACCTGCGTGCGGATCTCGACACGCATGCTGTCGAAGCAGCGCGCCAGCACGCCGATTTCGTCGGCCCGCGCGACAGGCAGCCGCTCGGCGGCCGGATCGTCGAACACATGGGTCGCCGCGCGCGCGAGCATCTGCAGCGGCCGCGTGATCGCACGGGCGAACAGGATCGCGAGAATCACGGCGGCCAGGCTCATCAGGAACACCATCCGGATGATCCGTTCGCCGAGAATCCCGCCGGGCGTCAGCACGTCGATGAGCGGACGCGCCATGCCGAGCACGACGAAGCGGTTGCCCTCGCTTTTGCCGAACGGCGTGCGCACGAACGCGAACGTCTGCCCCGGCGCATGGTCGGGCTGCGCGAGACCGTCGAGCGTCACGTTCGTGCGCGAGCCGACGAACAGCAGCCGCGTCGGCGGAAAGTCGTCCTGCATCAGCACGCGCCGCCCGCGATCGAAGCCGAACGCCTGTGACGGATCGGGATGCACGATGAAGTCGCCCCACTCGTTTGCGAGATACACCGCGTAGTCTTGCGGCAAATCGCGCTCGAGCCGATCGAACACGCGTGACAGTTCGATGTCGACGATCAGCGCGCCGACGACCTGGCCCGCCGCGTCGGCGACCGGCGTGCCCACGCGCACGATCGGCACGCCCTCGGCCGCGTGCGAGCCGGTTTCGTGATTGATCACGATCGGCGACAGGTAGATATGGCCGGGCGGCGTCGCGAACGTCTCGAATACGTACGGAAACTGCCCTTTCTCCTGAAACGCACTCTCGGGCAGCACGACGATGCCGCGCGCGTCGCGATCGACGCGAAGCCGTTCGAGCCCGAAATGCGCGCGCGTGATCAGGCGGATCTGCAGATACTCCGGATGATTCCGCATGAAGCTGTAATACACCTGCTCGAGCCGCGCACGCGCCGCGGGATCGGCGCCGTCGGCGCCCGCGACGAGCGCGGACGACGGCAACTGCGCGAGCACGAGCGCATCGTCGGCCACGTCGGACAGCGCGGTCGTGAAGCGCTGCGCGAGCAATTGCGTCGACATCAGCAGGCTGTGCTGCGCCTCCTGCACGAGCATCGTCCGGTTCGCGCGATACGCGTAATAGCCGGTCGTGCCGGACGCGATCACGCCGATGCATGCGAACAGCACCGACAGCTTCGACGTGAGCCCGAGCCTGATCATTTGTCGAATCGCTCCGGCCGGTCGCCCGACACGATGCGGCTCCACAGCGATTCGCGCCGCGCGATGTCCTCGACCGGCTGGATCCATACGAGACGCGAGCGGCCGGCGTCGAGACCGGCGCGCGACTGGAGCGTGTTCGCGAGCCCCTGGCGTTCGGTCAGCAGTGCGCCGATCGCCGGTTCGAGCATGTAGTTGATCCATGCGAATGCGAGCGCGCGGCGCTCCGCACCACGCGTGACGCCCCAGCAATCGAGCCACGCGAGCGCGCCTTCGTCCGGAATCACGTAGCCGACGTCCGCGCCGGCGCGCCGCAGTTGCTCGACCTGCTGCGTGCCGTAGTTGCCGAACATCAATGCCGCGCGATGCTGGACGAACAGCGCGGTCGCTTCTTCCGGAAGCGTGTAATACGTCAGCAAATTGCGGCGCAGGTCGATGAGCTTGTGCGCGACCGCAAGCGTTTGCGCGGCCGACAGGTGAAACGGATCGGGATAGCCGAGCGCGAGCGCGGTGAACGAAAAATTATGCTGCGCGCTGTTGAAGTCGAGCACCTTGCCGCGGTAACGCGGATTCCACAATTCCAGCATCGAGCGCGGCGCGGCCTGCACCTGCTTGCGATCGTAGATCAATCCCATCGACGAATAGGTGAACGGAATCGCATACGTGACGCCGTCGTGCACGAGCCCGCCGATCGTCGCGAGCTGCTGGAACTTCGGCAGTTGCAGGCGCCGGTTCGGGATCTGCGACAGGTCGATCGGCGTGAGCAAGCCTTCGCGCGCGTAGCGCTGGATCTCGGCCGTGTTCGCCGCGAGCACGTCGTACGGCGGCGGCGACGCGCTGTGCATGCGCGTCCACAACGCTTCGTCGGAATCGACGAACGTCACTTCGACGCGCACATGGAATTGAGTCTCAAATGCATTGACGACGTCGGTGTCCGCATAACCCGGCCACGCAAGCACGCGCAGCACGGTGTCGCCGGCGGACTCGGGGGATGCGGCGCAGGCGGACAGCGCCGGCAAGCCCAGCGCGAACGCGACGAGCAGCCGGCATACGGCACGCCGCCCGCGCCGACATGCGCCAATCTCGCTGATCCGTCGGTCCCCGCCCCAGTTCCCCGAATGCATTCGACTGTCCTTTTTCGAGTCGATGCGTGATCTGCAACGAGACCATAAAAATTTTCGCCGCGCAATTGGAACAAGCCGCACGAGCTTCGCGTTCGCGGCGACGGACGGCGACGCGTGTGCGCGCATTCGAGATGCGTGCCGCCGTCCGTGCACGCACTGCTCCGCACGGACGGACAATGATCAGTCGAAAGCGCTCACACGACGGTGGCGATGACCATGACGCGACACGGCATGCGCTGTACCGCCACGCCGGCGTAAGCTCCGCGATCGCGCGTGACAGATGCGCACACATTGCATCGCGCGCATCGTTTGCATCGTGCGCACGATTGCCGCAAGGATCGGCTGGTGATCGTCCTGCGACGCTTCGCGCAGCGCGGCCGAGTAAAAGTGTTCGTCGTCCCGCGGCGGATGAGCCGCTGCACCGCGGCGCGAACCGGCGCAACGCGGAACCGAACGCGGACTGATACCGCACAAGCAGCGGAAGCGGCAGCGCCGCACAGACGCGACGATCGCGGCCGTCGCGCTTTCCTTTCCCGTCGCGCGTCGGGCAATGTGCCGCACTCGCCGGCGCGGCGCCGCATCGGCCTCACGCGCGGCGCCAGCGTGTTTGCCCGCGCCGATGAAATGCTACGAGCCTCCGCCCATGCGATCGCCGATGCAATCCGCGACGGCAACCTCGCGGCCGGCACGCGCCTGCCGTCGCTGCAACAGATCATGCATCGCGTGATGCCAGTCGACCGTGCTTCCCGGACGAACAAATGAAAACGGGCGGCCCGTCACATGGGCCGCCCGTCCGATGAACCGCGCATCCCGCGCCCGCCGCGCAGCGGGCGCCGGCGTTCAGCGCGCCGCGACCGGCTTGCCGAACCCGCCGAGGATCTTCTTCTCGAGCGCGATGTAGTCGTGGCCGAAGTGATGGTCGCCACCGGTCTTGATCACGTCGGCGCCGGTATTCGCGAGCGCCGGGCACATCGTTTCCTTCTCCTGCGCGCCGTAGAAGCACTGCACGAGCTGCGGCGGCACCTTCGCGATTTCCGGCGCGACCTTCAGCGCGTTCTCGCTCGCCGGCATCCCGAGCCAGCCCGTCACGCGGATCTGGAAATCCGCCGCAGGCGCGAAGCCTAGCAGCGACATCACCGAGACCTTGTCGCGCAGGTCGGCCGGCAGCCGGTTGTACGCGAACGGCATCACGTCCGCGCCGAACGAGTAGCCGACCAGCGCGACGCGGTTCGCATGCCAGCGCGCCATGTACGTGCGCATCACGCGCGCGAGGTCGCGGCTCACCTGCGCCGGCGGCTTCTCGCTCCAGAAGTAGCGCAGGCTGTCGATGCCGACCACCGACACGCCGTCGCGCTGCAGCGCCTCGGCGATCGTCTTGTCGAGATCGCGCCAGCCGCCGTCGCCCGAGATCACGATCGCGAGGCGATCGCTGCTGCCCTTGGCCGGCAGCTCGACGAGCGGCAGGTCCGACACGTCGAGTTCGTCGCTGCTGCTGGTGTCGTGCAGATGCGACGCGACGAGCGACACGAGCTTCGCGCCGTCGCCGGCCGCGGCCGTTTCGACGAAGCCCGGCATCGCGCGGCGCACGATCGTCGGATCGGGCGGGCACGGCTTGAAGCGCGCATCGAGCTTCGCGGCCGGATCGACCGACACGACGCCGGCAATCGTGTTCTCCGGCGCCATCGACAGGATCTGCTTCGCGATCGCGCCGCCCTGGCCCGCGCCGGCGACGATCGGCGTGAAGTAGCGCGACGATTGCGCGACGCGTTCGAGCTGGTGGCTGACCGCCTCGGCGTCGCCGTCGAGGTGGTGACAGGTTTCCTGCTTCGCGGCGAGGTTCGCCGCATAGCGCTCCGAATCCACGCCGACCGTCATCGCGCCCGCCTTCGCGAGCGCATCGGCCGCCTGCTGGTCGGCCGCGCTCCAGCCGCGTCCACGCGAGAACAGCACGACGAAGCCGCGCAGCGCGCCGCTCGGCTTCGTCACGGTCACGGGGCCGTAGCGGCCGCCCGACACGGTTTCCGGTTTCGCCGCCGGCTGCGCCGCGAGCGACGCGCCGGCCAGCATCATTCCCGCGCAGGCGGCTGCCGTCCGCGCGATACCCTTCTTCACCATCATGAACGCCGACCTCCAGCCAGCAGGGACAGATCCGCGAGCGTGACGAACACGCCGACCGAGCCCGAGGCCGCGAGATAGCGCGGCTCCCAGTGCGGCTCGAACTTGCTCTTGAATGCACGCAAGCCACGGAAGTTGTAGAAGCGGCCGCCGAAGCGCCAGACCATCAGCCCGAACCGGTGCCACGGCGACGGCATCTTCGCCGCCCCCATTCCCGAGAACGGCGCGATGCCGAGGCTGAGCTTGCGGAACCCCGCTTCCTTCAGATGCAGCGCGAGCTGCGTAAACAGATACTCCATCGCGTACGGCGACGCTTCGGGCAGATGACGCATCACGCCGACGGTCGCCTCGGTGTTGAGATCGGTCGTCATGAACGTGACGAACGCGATCGGCTTGTCGGCCTGGCGCACCAGCATCACCGACTGCGTCGCGAGATAGCCTTCGTGGAACGCGGCCACCGAGAAGCTTTTCTCGCGCGCATCGCGGCTGTCGAGCCAGCCATCGGAGATGTCGCGCAGCGCCGGCAGCGCGGCCGGCACGTCGGCCGGCGCGATCACCTCGACCGACAGCGCGTCCTTGTCGCCGCGGCGCAGCGCATAGCGCAGGTGCGACCGGTTCGAGCCCTTCAGGTCGAACCGGTCGAGCGCGATGTGCGCTTCCTCGCCGAGCTTCATCAGCGTGAGGCCGGCATCGAGATACAGCGGCAGCGCGTTCGCGCGCACCTGGTAGAACGCCGCGCGGCCGCTGTGCGCGTGCGCGAGCGCGATGAACTTGCTGATCAGCGCCGGCCATTCCTCGCGCGGCCCGACCGGGTCGTGCAGCGCGGCCCACGTGCGGCCGTTCTTCGCGTACATCAGGAACGCGCGGCGCGATTCGGAGAACAGGAACGACTTGTCGCCCATCAGCGCGAGGCCCGCATCGCTGCATTCCTGCGCGCGGATGATCCGCTCCGCGTCGAGCAGATCCTGTTCGGCCGGCTTCACGAAACGGCCGGGCGCCGGCCGCAGCAGTTGCCACAGCGCGAACATCGCGACGAACACGCCGGCCGCGAGCGTCGCGCGCAGTGCGCGCGGCGCGCGTGCGTCGAACGAGAAATGCGACCACAGATCGCGTGTGTACGGCACGTCGCGGAACGCGAAGCACAGCACCCACACCGCGAGGATCAGCACCAGCGTGACCGACACGAACCAGCTCACCGTGAAGCGCTCGGCGAGCAGCGACGAATGCCGGTTGAAGCGGCGCCGGCTGACGAGCAGCAGCACCAGCAGCGTGCCGAGCACGCCGGCCTCGACGAACGCGAGGCCCTTCGCGAGCGACAGCGCGAGGCTCGCGAGCGTCAGCGCGAAGGTCATCCACCAGGCGCCGTCGAGGCGGCGCAGCAGCCCGCGCGCGACGAACAGCAGCGCGACGCCCAGCACGCTGCAGATCACCTGCGAGCCTTCCAGCACCCATAGCGGCACGATGCCGCGCAGGATGGCGATGCGATGCCAGAACGCGGGCGTCGCGCTCGAGATCACGAGCATCCCGCCGACCGCAAAGGTCACGAGGCTCAGGAACAGCGGCGCCAGTTGCGACACGCGCGCGGCCTGCCGCGACACGAGCCGGCGGCGCAGCGCGCGCCCTTCGAAGCCGGCCAGCAGCCCGGCCGACAGCACGAGCGGCACGCCGAAGTAGATCGCGCGATACGCGATCAGCGCGGCCACCATCGCATGCGCGGGCACTTCGCGGCCGAGCGTGAACACCATCGCGGCTTCGAACACGCCGATCCCGCCCGGCGTATGGCCGATCATCCCGAGCAGCAGCGCGGCCGCGTAAACCGTGATGAAGGTCGGGAAGCCGACCGGCGCGGCCGGCAGCAATACCCACAGCGTCAGGCCGGCGGCCACGACGTCGAGCACCGCATAGACGACCTGCGCGACGAGATCGCGCCGCGCCGGCACGTCGAACGCGAGCCATTTGAACCGCGTGATGACCGGGCGCGCGGTGCTGCCGCACAGCACGACCATGCCGGCGAGCACGACGAGCAGCGCGGCGCCGCCCCACGTGAGCACGCCGGGCGCGACGTGCAGCATCGCGGCGAGCGTCTGCGGCACGCACACCATGCCGATCGCGGTCATCAGCACCATCGCGAGCGCCAGCGTGCCGCTGGTGAATACCGTCATCCGGCCGATCTGCGCGGGCGTGACGCCCGACACGCCGTACACGCGCGCGCGCACCGCGCCGCCCGTCAGCGCGCCGAACCCGGTCGCGTTGCCGAGCGCGGAGCCGGCGATCGCGCCGGTCCACAGCGCGGCGCGCGGCACGTTCGCGCCGACGTAGCGCAGGCCGACCGCATCGCGGGCGACGAGCGCGAGATAGCTGAGCGCGGTTGCGACCAGCGACGCGGCCCACTCGCCGACGGCCATGTGGCGCAGTTGGCGGATCACCGACCGGTAGTCGACGGATTCCGACAGATGCTGGAAAACCACGATCAGCAGCAGCCCGATGCCGAGTGCGAGCAGCGGCGACAGCACGCGCTCGTGGCGGATCAGCGCCGAGAAACGGGCGATCGCCGACGCGGCACGGCCGGGCGGACCAGGGTGACGGGAAGACATAGGTTATTCGTGCTGGTACATGGCATGTCGCGGCGCGGGACGGCCGGGCGGCGACGAATCTGGTTGTTCTGCGTGGGCGGTCGGCCGAAAGCAGAGGCAGGCGACGCCTGGATCGGAAATGACAAGTATACGGATCTTATATTACAGAATATTTCGGTCTCACACAGGGCGGTTGGGGACGCCCGTCGCATCAACGCCGCATCAAAATCATGCGCAAGGTGCGCATCATACCGGGAACCGGTGCCGGTTTTTCATCAGATGACTGATGAATTACGCATTTGGAAAGAATTCTCCCGGCCGGCCGGCCGCACGAGCGCAAATCCGCGATCGGACGGCGGTTTGGGAAATGGGGACGGGACGGCGGCGCAGGCCGGCAACGCCGCGCCGTCGGGCCGTCGGGCCGTCGGGCCGGCGATTCGGGGCCGGCGCTTCGGAGCCGGCGATTAACCGGCCGGAACCGGGCCGCCCCGTTTCATCATGCCGCCGCGAAATCGGTCGAACTCGCCAGCGCCTTCCATGCTTCCGTTTCCTCCGTCACGTAGGCGTTCTTGGCCGCAATGGCCGCCAGCGTGTCCGTACCGAGCGGCAGGCGCAACGGCGGGTCCGCCGCGTCGGCCAGCGCGATCATCGCGGCCGCGAGCTTCGCCGGGTCGCCGGGCTGGTTGTGATTCAGTTGCGTGGCCTTGCGGCGAACCGCGCCCGACGTTTCGTCGTAGTCGTCGATCACGTGCGGCGCGACGACCAGCGACGACGCATCGAGGAAGTCCGTCCGGAAGTAGCCGGGTTCGACCACCGTCGCGTGAATCCCCAGCGGCTTCAATTCCGCATGCAGCGCCTCCGTGATCCCTTCGACCGCGAACTTCGTCGACGAGTACACCCCGAACCCCGCCGCGGCCCGATAACCGCCGATCGACGAAATGTTGATCACGTGGCCCGAACGATTCGCGCGCATCGCGGGCAGCACGGCACGCGTGACGTTCAGCAGCCCGAATACGTTCGTGTCGAACATGCGGCGCACGTCCGAATCGGCCGACTCCTCCACCGCGCCGAGCAGGCCGAAGCCGGCGTTGTTGACCAGAACGTCGATGCGGCCGAACGTGTCGATCGCCGCCTGCACGGCCGCTCTCGCCTGCGCCTCGTTGGTCACGTCGAGCTGGACCGGCAGCAATGCCGCCGAATCGCCGAGACGCTCGACGATCGCCGCCGCGTTGCGCCCCGCGGCCACGACGGCGTTGCCGTCCTCGAGCGCCGCTTGCGCGATCAATGCCCCGATGCCGCGCGATGCGCCGGTGATGAACCAGACCCGCTTGAAACCGCCTTGCCGCTTGCCTTCCATGATGTTTCTCCACGTGTGTGTGATGAGGTGAGTCCATGGTAGGCGCGACGATTGACACGAACTAGCCGGTCTATTCTTGCGTGATAATCAACTTTTATTTGCGAATCCGGAGCACGGAAATGAACGGAATCCGCGCGATCACGACGTTCGTGCGCGCCGCCACGCTCGGCAGCCTGCGCGGCGCGGCGGTCGACCAGCGCATCTCGCCGCAGGCCGCGAGCCATGCGGTGATGCAGTTGGAGAAGGAACTGGGCGTTCGGCTTTTTCACCGCACGACCCGCAAGCTGAGCCTCACCGAGGAAGGCCAGCGCCTCCTCGACAACGTGAAGCCGGCGCTGGAGATGCTGTCGTCCGCGCTCGACGACGCGCGGCGCTCGACGGAGGACGTGGGCGGCGTGCTGCGCGTGAGCGCGCCGCGCGCGCTGGGCCTCCCGGTCCTGTGGCCGCATTTCGATGCGTTCCAGAAGCGCTACCCGAACGTGCACCTCGACGTGCAGCTCGACGATCAGTTCACCGATCTCGTCGCCGACCGTTCCGACGTCGGGTTTCGCGGCGGCCATCCGCCTTCGGGCGGCTCGATCGCGCGCCCGCTGGTGCCGATTCAGTTGATCGTGTGCGCGTCGCCCGACTATGTCGAGCGCAACGGCGCGCCGCGGACCATCGACGAGCTGGCGGCGCATCGCTGCACCGGCTACCGGCGCGCGACGACGGGAAAGCTCGCGCAATGGCAGTTCCGCATCGGCGACGAGCTCGTCTATCGCGACGTCCCTGCCGCGATCTGCGTGAACGACACGGAGATGGAAACGCAGGCGGTGCTGTCGGGCCTCGGTATCGGGCAGCTCGGCAGCTTCAACGCGGCGCCGCATATCCGCAGCGGCCGGCTCGTTCCGTTGCTGACGCAACATATGTCCGAATACGGGATGATCTACATCTACTACCGGCATCGAACGGAGCAATCGCAGCGCGTGCGGACGTTCATCGACTTCATGGTCGAACGCATGGCCGGCAATCGTGACTTTTTTCTCGATCCTTCCGAACTTCGCGCCGGCCGGCAGTCCGCGCAAAAGCCGCGCGGATAGCGGCGAAGCGGCCGCCAACGGGCCGATTCGCCGCCGGATCAGTACACGTCACGCATGTAGCGGCGCGCCTTCGCGAGCCGCGCGACGTAGTCGTTCGCGGCTTCGTCCGACATCCCGCCGTGCTCGGCCACGATCGCCTTCAGCGCGGTATCGACGTCCTTCGCCATCCGCGCGGCGTCGCCGCACACGTAGAAGTGCGCGCCGTCTTCCAGCCACCTGTAAAGCTCGGCGCCCTGCTCGCGCATCCGGTCCTGCACGTAGATCTTGTCGGCCTGGTCGCGCGAGAACGCGAGATCGAGCCGCGTCAGGAACCCGCTGTCGCGCATCGCGGTGAGTTCGTCGCCGTAGTAGAAGTCGGTTTGCGCATGCTGCTCGCCGAAGAACAGCCAGTTGCGCCCGCGCGCGCCGCGCGCCTGCCGCTCGTGCAGGAAGCCGCGAAACGGCGCGACGCCGGTGCCCGGCCCGACCATCACGATCGGCACGTCGCCGTTCACCGGCGGCCGGAAATGCGCGGATTTCTGCACGAACACCGGCACGCGGCCGTCGTCCGCGCGATCGGCGAGGAACGTCGACGCGACGCCTTTGCGCGCGCGCCGGCCGTTGTGATAACGCACGGCCGACACCGTCAGGTGAATCTCGCCGCGATGCGCGCTCGGGCTCGACGCGATCGAGTACAGCCGCGGCTGCAGCCGCTTCAGCATCCCGACCAGTTCCGCGCCCGACAGCTCGATCGGGAACTCGTGCAGCACGTCCGCAAGTTGTTGCCCCCACAACCATTGCTTCAGGTCGGCCTTGCGATCGTCGGCGAGCAGCGCCTTCAGCGCGCCGTTCGCGGTGCGCGACGCGATGAACGCGAGCGTGTCCGGATGCGGGCGCGTGATGTCGAAGTGGCGCGCGAGCGCGTCGCCCAGGCACATGTCGCCGACGCCTGCGACCGATACCGGCGCGTCGGCCTTCAGCGCGGTGACCGACAGCAACTCGTCGACGAGTTCCGGACAGTTGGTCGGCCATACGCCGAGCGCGTCGCCGGTTTCGTATTCGAGGTTCGCGCCTTCGGTCGACAGCGACACGTAGCGCGTGTCCTTCGCGGCGCCCGGCCGGTTCAGCCGCAGGTTCGCGACGAGCTTCGACGGCGCCGGATGCGCCTTGGTCGGCAGCAGACCCGACGCGCTCAAGCCGGTGGCCGGCACCGCGTGCAGCGCCGCATCCGCTTCCTTGATCCGCGCGATCACGCGTTCGAGCCACTGGTCCGCGTCGCGCTGGAATTCGACGTCGCAATCGACGCGCGCACACAGCCGCGCCGCGCCAAGTTCGGCCAGCCGCGCATCGAGCCGGCGGCCGTGGCCGCAGAACTGGTCGTAGTTGCGGTCGCCGAACGCGAGCACCGCGAAATGCACGCCGTCGAGGCGCGCGACGCTGCCGGCCTGCAGCGCATCCCAGAACTCGCTGCCGTTGTCGGGCGCATCGCCGTCGCCGAACGTGCTGGTCATCAGCAGCACGTACTGCGCGCCGGCCAGCGACGCGACCGGATAGTCGGACATGCACGCGGTGCGGATCTCGAAGCCCGCGTTCATCAGCTGCGTCGCGTAGTCCTCGGTCAACGATTCGATGTTGCCGGTCTGCGACGCCCACAACAGCGTGACCTTCGGGCGCGCGCGCACGATCCGCACGCCGCCGGACGCGGCCGCGTCGGCCGGCAGCGCGGGCGCCGCGCCGTCCGCGGCGTGCGCGG
>NZ_CABVPL010000025.1 GCF_902499045.1 Burkholderia latens
CCCCCGGAAGTACCGCCCCCGGAAGTACCGCCCCCGGAAGTACCGCCCCCGGAAGTACCGCCCCCGGAAGTACCGCCACCGGAAGTGCCGCCCCCGGAAGTGCCGCCGCCGGAAGTACCGCCACCGGAAGTACCGCCACCGGAAGTACCGCCACCGGAAGTACCGCCCCCGGAAGTACCGCCACCGGAAGTACCGCCACCGGAAGTGCCGCCCCCGGAAGTACCGCCCCCGGAAGTACCACCGCCCGAAGTACCACCGCCCGAAGTGCCGCCGCCCGAAGTGCCGCCGCCCGAAGTACCACCCCCAGAACTACCCCCACCTGACCCCCCGTTGCCGGAGGCATTGCCGCCGCGGCCTGTCCCGCTGGAGCCACCGGAGCCGCTCGTTCCGCCGGTCGTTCCGCCGACGCCAGCGGGCCCAACGGCGCCGTTGCCGTTGTTACCTCCATTGCCGCTGCCGCTGCCGCTTCCGCCGGCACCGTTGCCGACACCCCTGCCGGCATACGCATGCACTGCACAAGCGGCCGGATTCGCTGCACACATCGCGGCGTTCTCGGCCAGCATCATTACGGCGTCCGCGCCGCTGTCCGCAGCGGCCGCGGCATCGGGCGCCTGGGTGGATGGGATAGTGGGACTGCTGTCACCCGGCAGTACAGCCACGGGAACGACGGCTGTCGTGTCCTGGGCGCTGGCATACGAGCAGCAGCACGCAATTGCGGCTGCGGCCAGCAGGGTCGTGCGGTAGCACCGTCCCGTCACGCGGGACAGTTGTTTCGTTCTGCTCATCATTGGCCTCCCGATACGCGCGATGCCTCGTCACGCGCGTCCATCAACGTGTGATGCAGGGGACCAGCAACGATGCGTTGTCGTTTCGGCAGCCGATGCGTGTCGGACCGGCGCAGAAGGCCAGCCGCGAACACGAGTCGGCACGCGGGCCCGCCGTGCGAATCCCTAACTGCGAGATCCGTGCCATCGGCCCGTTATGCCCGTGGCGCAAGGCGCGCCCGAAGGTGTGACAGCGTGTGAAACGCCGCCGTGCGGTTTTTGTTTCTGAAATGAAACGTCTGACTACGGTCAGCGTGCCGTCGCATCGGCAGCGCGCAGCCACCGGTGGCACAGGATCGACGCGATCCAGCCGACGAGAAACAGCGCGACGATGCCGTAGCCGATGGTGCCGAAATGTTCGCCGAGCGTGTCGAGTGCATCGCGGAGGGGGCCCGTCAGCGACAGCTTGTCCGCGAGCAGGCCGGCCGCCTCGATTCCGCCGACCGCGAGCGCGACCGCTGCGGACACGAGCGTGATGCTCGCGTTGTAGAGCAGCTTGCGTTGCGGATCGTCCATCGCCCAGCCGTATGCATGAATCATCAGCACGTTGTCGGTCGAGTCGATCAGCGTCATGCCGGCGGCGAACAGCGCCGGAAACAGCATGATCGTATAGACCGGCAGTGCGTGGCTCGCCTGAGCGGCCGCGATCGCGAGCAGCGTGATTTCGGTTGCAGTATCGAAACCAAGGCCGAAAAGCACGCCGACGGGATACATGTGCCAGCTCCTCGACACGAACCGGAACAGCGGACGCAGCAGCCGCGCCACCACGCCGGTCGCGCGATGCGCGTGCGCGTGCGCGGTGCCGTGCGCATGGTCCGGCCCGCCGCGATAGCGCCGCCACACGTCGCGCAGGATCGCGAGGTTCATGAACGCGAGCACCAGCAGGAAGGTCGCCGACACCACCGTGCCGATCGTGCCGCCGATCGCGCGGAACGCGTCGAAGCGCTCGCGCAGCGCGAACGCGGTCAGCGCGATGCCGAGCGTCGCGGCGATCACGATCGTCGAGTGGCCGAGCGAGAAGAACAGGCCGACGGTCACGGGGCGCTGGCCGTGCTGCATCAGCTTGCGCGTCGCGACGTCGATCGCGGCGATGTGATCGGCGTCGACCGCGTGACGCAGCCCGAGGCCGTACGCGATGGCCGCCGTGCCGAGCAGCAGCGGATGGTCGCGCAGCACCGCGAGCGCCCACAGCCAGACGGCGGCGTTCGCGGCGATCAGGCTGGCATACAGCATCAGCAGGCGGCGCAGGGCAGGGGTGGTCGGCATCGGGGCGTTTCCATCGGACGAATGTCGATGGATTGTGTCATGCGAAAAAAATTGCCGCCGTGCCGATCAAAAAGGCGCGACGTGCGCGATGTGCGGCGTGACGAAAAAAAGCCCGTCCGAATCGGACGGGCTTCGATGGGCAGCGGGCAGCAGGCACTGCCCGGCGCTTACTTGGCCTTCGCGTTGATCACGGCTTCCGATACGTTCGTCGGCGTTTCCGCGTAGTGCTTGAACTCCATCGTGTAAGTCGCGCGCCCCTGCGTCGCGGAGCGCAGCGACGTCGAATAGCCGAACATCTCGGCGAGCGGCACCTCGGCGCGCACCAGCTTGCCGCCGCCGCCGGCGATGTCGTCCATCCCCTGCACGATGCCGCGCCGGCTCGACAAGTCGCCCATCACGTTGCCCATGAAGTCCTCGGGCGTTTCGACCTCGACGGCCATCATCGGCTCGAGCAGCACCGGCTTCGCCTTGCGCATCGCTTCCTTGAACGCCATCGAGCCTGCCATCCGGAATGCGTTTTCGTTCGAGTCGACGTCGTGGTACGAACCGAACGTCAGGTGCACCTTCACGTCGACGACCGGGTAGCCCGCGAGCACGCCCGACTTCAGCGTGTCCTGGATACCCTTGTCGACCGCCGGGATGTATTCGCGCGGGATCACGCCGCCCTTGATCTCGTCGAGGAACTCATAGCCCTTGCCGGGGTTCGGCTCGAGCGTGATCACCGCGTGACCGTACTGGCCGCGACCGCCCGACTGCTTGACGAACTTGCCTTCGACGTCGGCGGCCGTCGTGCGCACCGTTTCGCGATACGCGACCTGCGGCTTGCCGACCGTCGCCTCGACGCCGAACTCGCGCTTCATCCGGTCGACCAGGATTTCGAGGTGCAGCTCGCCCATCCCCGAAATGATCGTCTGGCCGGATTCCTCGTCGGTCTGCACGCGGAACGACGGGTCTTCCTGCGCGAGGCGGTTCAGCGCGAGGCCCATCTTTTCCTGGTCGGCCTTCGTCTTCGGCTCGACGGCCTGCGAGATCACGGGCTCCGGGAATTCCATCTTCTCGAGGATGATCGGCTTCGCCGGATCGCACAGCGTGTCGCCCGTCGTCGCTTCCTTCAGGCCGACCGCCGCTGCGATGTCGCCCGCGCGCACTTCCTTGATTTCCTTGCGCTCGTTCGCGTGCATCTGCAGGATCCGGCCGAGCCGCTCCTTCTTGTCCTTCGTCGCGTTCAGCACCGTGTCGCCCGACTCGACGACGCCCGAATACACGCGGAAGAAGATCAGCTGGCCGACGAACGGGTCGGTCATGATCTTGAACGCGAGCGACGAGAACGGCTCGTCGTCGCTCGGATGACGTTCCGCCGGCTTCTCCGGGTCGGCGAAGTCGTGGCCCAGAATCGCGGGCACGTCGACCGGCGACGGCAGATAGTCGATCACCGCGTCGAGCATCGCCTGCACGCCCTTGTTCTTGAACGCGCTGCCGCACAGCATCGGCACGATCTCGTTGGCGATCGTGCGCTGGCGCAGCGCGGCCTTGATCTCGTCCTCGGTCAGCGATTCATGGTCGTGCAGATACTTCTCGAGCAGTTCCTCGCTCGCTTCGGCGGCCGCTTCGACCATCTTCTCGCGCCATTCGTGCGCGAGTTCGACGAGATTCGCCGGGATGTCTTCGTACGTGAACTTCACGCCCTGGCTTTCGTCGTCCCACACGATCGCCTTCATCTTCACGAGGTCGACTACGCCCTGGAAATGATCTTCCGCGCCGATCGGAATCTGGATCGGCACGGCGACGCCCTTCAGGCGCTCGCCGATCTGCTTCTGCACGCGGAAGAAGTCGGCGCCGACGCGGTCCATCTTGTTGACGAACGCGATGCGCGGCACCTTGTACTTGTTCGCCTGGCGCCACACGGTTTCGGACTGCGGCTGCACGCCGCCGACCGAGTCGTAGACCATGCACGCGCCGTCGAGCACGCGCATCGAGCGCTCGACCTCGATCGTGAAGTCGACGTGCCCGGGGGTGTCGATGATGTTGATCCGGTGTTCCGGATAGTTGCCGGCCATGCCCTTCCAGAAGGCCGTGGTCGCAGCCGACGTGATCGTGATGCCGCGTTCCTGCTCCTGCTCCATCCAGTCCATCGTGGCCGCGCCGTCGTGCACTTCACCGATCTTGTGGCTCACGCCGGTGTAAAACAGGATGCGCTCGGTCGTCGTGGTCTTGCCGGCATCGATGTGAGCGCTGATCCCGATGTTGCGATAGCGCTCGATGGGAGTTTTGCGGGGCACGTGAACCTCCTGGTGGTTCGGATCGTAAGCGGGCCGGCTGATTGGGTGCCGGCCCGGACTGGAACAAGCGAGATTTAAAGGATAGCGCTTGTCGGTGGCTTTTGCAGATGCGGGCGCCATCGGCCGAATCAAGGCGGCCGCCGCCGGCGGGCAAAAAAAAGCCGGCGCGCTGCAAGCGGCCGGCTCCGGTCGACGCGCGGGCGGGGCCGCCGCGCATTCGCCGTTACTGGGGCTTGGGCAGCCCTTCGAGCTTCATCCCCGGCTTGATGCCCTTCGCCGCGAACCAGCCCTTGCTCATTTCGAGCGCATAGACGCCGTTGTTGCGCGGGCAGTGGTTGTCGGTCGTCTCGGCCTTCATCTCGTCGATGTCGGTGATCGTGCCGTCCGCGCGAATGAACGCGATCGACAGCGGGATCAGCGTGTTCTTCATCCAGAAGCAGTGCACGGCGTTCTCGTTGAACACGAACAGCATGCCTTCGTTCGGCGCGAGCTGCGACCGGTACATCAGCCCCTGTTCGCGGTCGGCGTCGTTCGCGGCGACGGCCGCGTCGATCACGTACATGCCGGCACGCAGCTTCACGCGCGGGAACTCGCTCGGCTGCTTGGCGCCGGGCGGGATCTGCGCGTGCGCGGTCTGCATGCCGAGTGCGAGGACGGCGAGCGCGGCGGGAAACAGGGCGGCGCGCACAAGGCGGCCGAGCGACGAGCGCAGGGAGGATCGCACAGCAGGGCTCCTATCGGAAAAACGAGACCCGCATGGTACGCGAAGCGCGCCGGCGGGCACAAAAAAGAAAAAGGCAGATCGCCTTGCGGTGATCTGCCTTTCAACGCCGTAAGAACGGCAAGACTGCGTGTTCTTGACTGCGTTATTACAACCAGCTTGCTTAGTTCGAAGCAGCTGCCGGAGCTTCGGCTTCGCTAGCTGCCTTCTTGGCTGCGTGGTGCTTCTTTGCGTGGTGCTTCTTGGCAGCCTTGTGCTTTGCCGGTGCCGAAGCAGCTGCCGGAGCAGCAGCCGAAGCAGCTTCCGGAGCCGAAGCTTGTGCGAAAGCAGCCGTTGCGAAGAGACCAGCGACCAGAGCAGCGATCAGTTTGTTCATGTTGTGTTCCTCAGCTTTAGTTAATTAACCAAATGACCCGGCAATAGGAGTCATGTCGTCTAACGGTGCCATCCACCTTTCGGTTGACAGACGCTTCGAGAAATTTCTCTTTGCGCTGCGGGCGCCGAATCGTATTCGAAGAAAGCGTCGCTTTCGTGACGCAAACGCGCAAATACCGGTTCGGCTGCCAATGCCGGATAGCTAAGGGTGGCATCTGGCTGGTTTAACGCGCGATGTTCGCCGGCGGTTGACGAAAAAAATCACGAAAAAAGCGCCCGCCGCCGATGCGGTCATTCGGCGCGCGCGAAACCGTCCCACGGCGCGCGCGGCGGCAGTTGAATTGTTTCGCCTGGCGCAATGCCGAGCGCGAATATATCGAGGGCGCCGATGCCGACGCGCACGAGACGCAACGTCGGGAAGCCGACCGCAGCCGTCATCCGGCGCACCTGACGGTTCTTGCCTTCGGTGATCGCCAGCTCGATCCATGTGGTCGGGATCGCCGCGCGGTAGCGGATCGGCGGGTTGCGCGGCCACAGCGCGTCGGGCGGTTCGATGAATTCGGCGCGGCACGGACGCGTCACGTAGTCGCCGAGATCGACGCCGCGCGCGAGCGCTTTCAGGTCGGTCGGGCCCGGTGCGCCGTCGACCTGCGCCCAGTAGCGCTTCACGAGCTTGTGGCGCGGCTCCGCGATGCGTGCCTGCAGCGCGCCGTCGTCGGTGAGCAGCAGCAGGCCTTCGCTGTCCGCGTCGAGCCGGCCTGCCGGGTAGACGCCGGGCGTTTTTACCCAGTCGCCGAGAGAAGGCCGCGTCTCGTGCGCGGAAAACTGGCAAATCGTGCCGAACGGCTTGTTGAGGGCGATCAGGGTCATGGCGGGGCGCCGGCCCGCGAGCCCGGGAGGGCCGCGCGGACGGTCTATGGCAAATGGCGGAATCTTAATGCATAATACGGAACGGCAAGTCCTCTGTCTTATATAAGACATAAGGGAAGACTTGATACGCAGCGTCGCGCTTCGTGCCGCCGGGCCCGGTTGGGGCGCTAGAATAGCGGCTCGCTGTTGCCGTCACGAGGGGGGCAAGGCCACCCCGCCGCGCGCGCAGTTTCGACCAGCATCACCTGCTCAGCCACGTCACTGGAGTCGATCATGCCGTATCAGCACATCAAGGTTCCGGAGGGCGGTGACAAGATCACCGTCAACAAGGACTTCTCGCTCAACGTTTCCGATCAACCGATCATTCCCTATATCGAAGGCGACGGCACGGGCTTCGATATCACGCCGGTCATGATCAAGGTGGTCGACGCGGCGGTCGCGCACGCGTACAAGGGCAAGCGCAAGATCCACTGGATGGAGATCTTCGCGGGCGAGAAGGCGACGAAGGTGTACGGTCCGGACGTGTGGCTGCCGGACGAAACGCTGCAGGTGCTGAAGGAATACGTGGTGTCGATCAAGGGGCCGCTCACGACGCCGGTCGGCGGCGGCATCCGTTCGCTGAACGTCGCGCTGCGCCAGGAACTCGACCTGTACGTGTGCCTGCGCCCGGTCCAGTATTTCAAGGGCGTGCCGTCGCCGGTGCGCGAGCCGCAGAAGATCGACATGGTGATCTTCCGCGAGAACTCGGAAGACATCTACGCGGGCATCGAATGGGCCGCGGGCTCCGAGCAGGCGAAGAAGGTCATCAAGTTCCTGCAGGACGAGATGGGCGTGAAGAAGATCCGCTTCCCGGAAACCTCCGGGATCGGCGTGAAGCCCGTGTCGACCGAAGGCACCGAGCGTCTCGTGCGCAAGGCGATCCAGTACGCGATCGACAACGACCGCAAGTCGGTCACGCTGGTGCACAAGGGCAACATCATGAAGTTCACGGAAGGCCTGTTCCGTGACGCCGGCTACGCGCTCGCGCAGAAGGAATTCGGCGGCGAGCTGATCGACGGCGGCCCGTGGATGCGCGTGAAGAACCCGAAGACGGGCAGCGAAATCGTGATCAAGGATTCGATCGCCGACGCGTTCCTGCAGCAGATCCTGCTGCGTCCGGCCGAATACGACGTGATCGCGACGCTGAACCTGAACGGCGACTACATCTCCGACGCGCTGGCCGCGCAGGTCGGCGGCATCGGGATCGCGCCGGGCGCGAACCTGTCGGATTCGGTCGCGATGTTCGAGGCGACCCACGGCACGGCGCCGAAGTACGCGGGCAAGGATTACGTGAACCCCGGTTCCGAGATCCTGTCGGCGGAAATGATGCTGCGCCACCTCGGCTGGACGGAAGCGGCCGACACGATCATCGCCGCGATGGAAAAGTCGATCCTGCAGAAGCGTGTCACGTACGACTTCGCGCGCCTGATGGAAGGCGCGACGCAGGTGTCGTGCTCCGGCTTCGGCGAAGTGCTGATCGAGAACATGTAAGTCCCCTTCCGGGGTAGGCCGGCGCGGAGCCGGCCGCCCCGGCGCCTGCTGCCGGGCGCCGGGGCGTTTCGTGAACGGCAGGTTTGTTGGCGGGGCGGTCCGGCACGCGGGCCACGGCGCTGCGATGCGGCCCGGATGTCCTGCAAGGTAGAACATGACGGCCCTCGCAACACCACCGCCCGGCTGAGCCGGCGCGCCCCTTTCGCGACCGACCCGGTCGCTCCCCGCCGGTTATCGCCGGTGCTCTTCAGTCAAAAATTTTCACGTAGCAACGCATCGACCATGTCCACTTCGCCCAAGATCATCTACACCCTCACCGACGAAGCGCCCGCGCTCGCGACCTATTCGCTGCTGCCGATCGTCAAGGCCTTCACGCGCTCGTCGGGCGTCGCCGTCGAAACGCGCGACATCTCGCTTGCCGGCCGTATCATCGCGGCATTCGCCGACGTCCTGCCGCCGGAGCAGAAGGGTTCCGACGATCTCGCGGAACTGGGCCAGCTCACGCTGAAGCCGGAAGCGAACATCATCAAGCTGCCGAACATCAGCGCATCGGTGCCGCAGCTGAAGGCCGCGATCGCCGAACTGCAGGCGCAGGGCTACAAGCTGCCGGCGTATCCGGAAGAGCCGGCGACCGACGAAGAGAAGGCCATCAAGGCCCGCTACGACAAGATCAAGGGCAGCGCGGTGAACCCGGTGCTGCGCGAAGGCAACTCGGACCGCCGCGCGCCGCTGTCGGTCAAGAACTACGCGCGCAAGCACCCGCACAAGATGGGCGCATGGAAGCCGACGTCGAAGGCGCACGTCGCGCACATGAGCGAAGGCGACTTCTACGGCAGCGAGAAGTCGGCGCTGATCGCCGACGCCGGCAGCGTGAAGATCGAACTCACGACGGCCGACGGCGCGAAGAAGGTGCTGAAGGAAAAGACGGCCGTGAAGGCTGGTGAAATCATCGACGCGTCGGTGATGAGCCGCAAGGCGCTGCGCAGCTTCATCGAAGCGCAGATCGCCGACGCGAAGGCGCAGGACGTGCTGTTCTCGGTGCACCTGAAGGCGACCATGATGAAGGTCTCCGACCCGATCCTGTTCGGTCACTTCGTGTCGGTGTTCTACCGCGACGCGCTCGCCAAGCACGCTGACGTTCTCGCGCAGGCCGGCTTCAACCCGAACAACGGGATCGGCGATCTGTACGCGCGCCTGAAGGACCTGCCGGCCGATACGCGCGAAGCGATCGAAGCCGACGTGAAGGCCGAGTACGCGGTGCGTCCGCGCCTCGCGATGGTCAACTCGGACAAGGGCATCACGAACCTGCACGTGCCGAGCGACGTGATCGTCGACGCGTCGATGCCGGCGATGATCCGCGAGTCGGGCTGCATGTGGGGCCCGGACGGCGAACTGCACGACGCGAAGGCCGTGATTCCGGACCGCTGCTACGCGGGCGTCTACCAGGCCGTGATCGACGACTGCAAGCAGCATGGCGCATTCGACCCGGTCACGATGGGCAGCGTGCCGAACGTCGGCCTGATGGCGCAGGCGGCCGAGGAATACGGTTCGCACGACAAGACGTTCCTGATCCCCGCTGACGGCGTCGTGCGCGTCATCGACGAAGCCGGCAACGTGCTGCTCGAGCACGCGGTCGAGTCGGGCGATATCTGGCGCATGTGCCAGACCAAGGACGCACCGGTGCAGGACTGGGTGAAGCTCGCGGTGAACCGCGCGCGCGCGACCGGCGCGCCGGCCGTGTTCTGGCTCGATCCGGCACGTGCGCACGATGCGCAGATCATCGCGAAGGTCGAACGCTACCTGAAGGACCACGACACGAGCGGCCTCGACATCCGCATCATGACGCCGGTCGACGCGACGCGTTTCTCGCTCGAGCGGATCCGCGCGGGCAAGGACACGATCTCGGTCACGGGCAACGTGCTGCGCGACTACCTGACCGACCTGTTCCCGATCATGGAGCTCGGCACGAGCGCGAAGATGCTGTCGATCGTGCCGCTGATGGCTGGCGGCGGGATGTTCGAAACGGGTGCGGGCGGCTCGGCACCGAAGCATGTGCAGCAGTTCGTCGAGGAAGGCTTCCTGCGCTGGGATTCGCTCGGTGAATTCCTCGCGCTGGCCGCGTCGCTCGAACATCTCGGCCACGCTTACCAGAACCCGAAGGCGCTCGTGCTCGCGAAGACGCTCGATCAGGCAACCGGCAAGTTCCTGGACGAGAACAAGTCGCCCGCGCGCAAGGTCGGCGGTCTCGACAACCGCGGCAGCCACTTCTACCTGTGCCTGTACTGGGCGCAGGCGCTCGCCGAGCAGACCGAGGACACGGCGCTGAAGGCGCAGTTCGAAGGTGTTGCGAAAGCGCTGTCCGACAACGAAGCGCGCATTCTGGAAGAGCTGTCGGCCGCGCAGGGCAGCGCGCAGGCGATCGGCGGCTACTACCGTCCGAACGTCGAACTGACGAGCCGCGCGATGCGCCCGAGCGCCACGCTGAACGGCATCGTCGACGCCGTCGCCTGACGCCGGCTGCGCCACCGCGCGCGCCAAGTCGACGGTGTCACCCGACACGGCAGGCTTTCCGGCCTGCCGTTGCACCGAACACGAAAACGCCCCGGTCGTCCGGGGCGTTTTTTGTTGCAGGCGTGCCATTCAGACGTGAACGATTTCCCATTCGGCGATTTCGTCCGGCACTTCGAGCGTGGCCGTGTCCAGTTCGGACAGTTGCGCACAGTCGCCGCGGGAGATGCGGTCGGCCGCGACTTCCGGACACGAGAACGCGCCGAGCGAAGCATTGCCGAACGTCGCTTCCCAGCCGCCGTTTGCCGGCAGGATGTAGAACGACCCGAGCGCTGAACCAAAGCGAAATCCCTTCATTTCCGTTCTCCCTTTTCTGATCACAAGCGATTCTGGTGTGGCGCCCGCCGACTCGTCCGGCTGTGGCCCGACCGGTTGGCTGTGCCGCGTTCCGTATCGAACGTCGTGGCGAAGCGTCAGTGCATGGAACAAAGTCTACGTCCGGGGTCGCTGGCGATGGTGCGCGTAGAACGCTTTCTCGAAACAAAAATTGTCGTGTAAAAACAAGGATATATTTCGATCATTTTGTATTGCGGAACGTTTTTCGGCATCGCGAAACAGCGAATTTGTGCCGTGCACCACGAATTTTTATAAAGCAGAGACTTGTTCCGCATCATGAAAAATCGACGCTTTCACGTTCGAGTGGAGCGTGACGTGGAGATGGCGGTGTGAGGGGGCGCGAAAAATGGCATCGAGCGCGCACGGCCCAATCATCGGACTGCGCGGAGCGATCGCCGGTGCGGACGAACGCGGCGCTCGTCGCCGTCGCCCGATCGTCGAAAGCGCGGCGGCGCGGCGGTAACGGCGTGCGAGCCGTCGTGCCCGGCCAGCACTGCGACGAATCGACGCTCGTCCAGTGCCGCGGCGCTTCGCCCGGAGGCTGCGGTTATGATGACGCGGGCATTGGCCTTGGCGTCGCGCACGGGCGCCTGCCCGGTGCCGGCTGGCGCGGCTGTCGCGACGGCCGCGCGACGCAGCACGAATCACGAGGAACGATTGATGATACGGAGAACCTTCCTGTCGCGCGCCATCGGCGTCGCGGCCGCATCGCTGTTTGCGCGTACCGCGTGGGCGCAGCACGCCGGTCACGCGGGCATGGCCGGCATGGACCAGATGGACGACATGCCGGGCATGTCGGGAATGGCCGGTCGCAAGCAGCACGCGAAACCGGCGCCGGCCGCGCTCGCGGCCACGGATGCGCTGCCGGCCGGCGCGCCGCTCGCATCGCTGCGCACGCTCGTGAACGAAAGCCGCGAGCCCGGCACATTCCGGGCGACGCTGGTCGCGCAGCCGGTTGCGCGTCCGCTGCTTCACGGTGCGCGTCCGACGACGTTCTGGCAGTTCGGCACCGGCACGCAGGGGCCGGTCGTCGGCCCGCTGATCGACGTGCGCGAGGGCGATACGGTCGAGATCCGTTTCGTGAACAAGCTGCCGCAACCGTCGACGATCCACTGGCACGGCCTGCCGGTGCCGCCCGATCAGGACGGCAACCCGTCCGATCCGGTCGCGCCGGGCGCGTCGCGCGTGTACCGCTTCACACTGCCGAAGGGCAGTGCCGGCACCTACTGGTATCACCCGCATCCGCACATGATGACGGCCGAGCAGGTGTTCCGCGGGTTGGCCGGCCCGTTCGTCGTGCGTGCGGCCGACGATCCGCTCGCCGGCTGGCCGGAGCGCAACCTGTTCGTGTCCGACCTGAAGCTCGCACGCGACGGCACGATCCCGCCGAACGACATGATGGACTGGATGAACGGCCGCGAAGGGCAGTTCGTGCTGGTCAACGGCGCGCGCCGGCCGAGAATCGACGTCGCGGGCGACGAGCGCTGGCGCGTGTGGAACGCGTGCAGCGCACGCTACCTGCGCGTTGCATTCGACGACGGCCGGGCATTCGAGCACGCCGGCACCGACGGCGGCCTGTTCGATGTGCCGCGCCGCGTGACGTCGCTGCTGCTCGCGCCCGGCGAGCGCGCGGAACTGCTCGTGCGCGCCGGCGACCGTCCGTCACGCGCGGTGCTGCAAGCGGCCGAGTACGATCGCCGCAAGATGGCGATGTCGCACGACGACGGTCATGGCAGCCTGCCGCCCGATCCGGCAGTGCCGCTGGCCGACGTCGCGTTCGCGCCGGCCGCCGCGCGAGCGCTGCCCGCGGTCCTGCGTACGGTGCCCGAACTCGGCAAGCCGGTTGCGGACAAGACGGTGGCATTCGGCGAGGAAATGGACATGGACGCGATGATGGCCGGGCCCGCGCATGGTCGTCCGGCGGGAATGCGTTTCACGGTCAACGGCGACGTGTATGCCGCACATCGGGCGACATTGACGAGCCGCGCGGGCGACGTCGAGCGCTGGACGATCCGCAACGACACCGACATGGATCATCCGTTTCATCTGCACGGCACGCAATTCCAGGTGATCGAGCGCGCATCCGGCGCAACGCGCACGCCGGAGCCGTTCCGCGCATGGAGAGATACCGTGAACGTGCGCAGCGGCGAGCGTGTGACGATTCTCACGTCGCAGAGCGAGCCGGGCGAGCGCATGTTTCACTGCCACATTCTCGAGCATGAGGATCTTGGGATGATGGGGACGCTGAGGGTCGTCTGATTCGCGGGCGGCGCACGGATATCTCCTGTGCCGCCGACAGTCGAAACCGGGTCCAGCCGACAAGCCGCGCATCGTATTCGGTGCGCGGCTTTTTTGTATTCCGGCCAGCCCGACTGTGTGTTTTATAACGGCCATGCATACGAACCGGCGCGTGATTTAAAGGATCTCCTAGCGCCGGAACGCAAAATAGAACTTGTCCTATTTTCCGCGACGTCCGTGCTTCCTATACTGATCCGCGATCACCTCGGAAGGTGACACGCTCGAATTGCCGGCGCGATGGAAGGGCGATATTTCCGGGATACCGGATGCATCATCGCCCCCCGATGTTTCGGCAAAACGCGCAAGTGCGGCGCGAACAATATTGAGATTTGGTGGGTGAAGTTTCACGCCGGTATTTTTGATGTGGATTTAGTTAGGAATCTTATGAAAACAATTAGTGATCCGAATGGAATGCGGAAAATGAAGGGCGGGCGCTCTGCTTCGGATACCGCACGCGGGCTGGCCAAGCGTGCGATCGCGGCCGGTGTGACGGGCATGCTGGGATTGATGCTCGTGGATGCGAACGCGCAAACGATCAACGACCGCGTGGACTCGCTTGAAAGCAGCGTGTCGACGATCAACGGCAGGCTGTCGGGCCTGCAGAGCGATGTCTCGAATCTGAAGAATCGCATCGAAGGCTCGCTGCCGTCCCCCGGCACCGGCAAGGATAGTGTCGCGGTGGGGAAGAATTCGAATGCATCCGGGGCAGGGAGTACGGCAGTCGGCGTGAACGCGTCGGCGACGGGTGGTTCGAGCACGGCGAACGGCGCGCGCTCGAAGGCAACGGGCGATTCCAGCACGGCGACCGGAGCGGACTCCGAGGCGTCGGGTACGGACAGCACGGCCAACGGTGCGCGCTCGAAGGCAACCGGAGCGTCGAGCACGGCGACCGGTGCAGATTCGGAGGCGTCGGGTACGGATAGCACGGCCAACGGTGCGCGCTCGAAGGCAACCGGCGATTCGAGTACGGCGACGGGTGCGGATTCGGAGGCATCGGGCGAGGACAGCACGGCCAACGGTGCGCGCTCGAAGGCGACCGGCGATTCCAGTACGGCGAATGGTGCGGATTCGGAGGCATCGGGCACAGACAGCACGGCCAGCGGTGCGCGTTCGACGGCGACTGGCGATTCGAGTACGGCGAACGGGGCCGATTCGGAGGCATCGGGCAAGGACAGCACGGCCAACGGTGCGCGCTCGAAGGCAACGGGCGAATCGAGCACGGCGGCAGGTGCAGATTCGGCGGCGTCGGGTACGGACAGCACGGCCAACGGCGCGCGTTCGAAGGCGACGGGTGAATCGAGCACGGCGGCAGGTGCAGACTCGGCGGCGTCGGGTACGGACAGCACGGCCAACGGTGCGCGCTCGAAGGCAACGGGCGAATCGAGCACGGCGGCAGGTGCAGACTCGGCGGCGTCGGGTACGGACAGCACGGCCAACGGCGCACGTTCGAAGGCGATGGGTGAATCGAGCACGGCGGCAGGTGCAGATTCGGCGGCATCGGGTACGGACAGCACGGCCAACGGCGCGCGCTCGCAGGCGACCGGCGATTCGAGCACGGCGGCAGGTGCGGACTCGTCGGCGTCGGGTACGGACAGCACGGCCAACGGCGCGCGCTCGCACGCGACCGGCGAATCGAGCACGGCGGCAGGTGCAGACTCGGCGGCGTCCGGTACGGACAGCACGGCCAACGGCGCACGTTCGAAGGCGACGGGCGAATCGAGCACGGCGGCAGGTGCGGACTCGGCGGCGTCGGGTACGAACAGCACGGCCAACGGCGCGCGCTCGCAGGCAACCGGCGAATCGAGCACAGCCGCAGGCGCCGACTCGCAAGCATCCGGCAAGAACAGCACGGCAAACGGCGCGCGTGCGTGGGCGAGCGGCAGCGACTCGACGGCAATGGGCGTGAACGCGAAGGCGATCGGCGACGGCAGCTCGAGTTTCGGCGCCGGGGCATCCTCGTCAGGCACGAACAGTACGGCGCTCGGCGCGGACGCCGTCGCGACCGGCCGGAATTCGGTGGCGCTGGGCCACGGCTCGATTGCCGATCGTGACGACACCGTGTCGATCGGGACACCGGGCCATGAGCGCAAGCTCGCGAACGTCGCCGACGCAGTTCTGCCTTACGACGCGGTCAACCTGAAACAGTTGAACGCCGTAGCACGGCGCGCGTACAGCGGTGTGGCAGCGGCGACCGCATTGTCGATGATTCCGGATGTCGACCTCGGCAAGACGATCGCGGTGGGCGTCGGCATGGGCAGCTATCTCGGCTACCAGGCGGTCGCGCTGGGTGCGTCGGTGCGGATCGGCGAAAACCTGAAGGTGCGCGCCGGGGCCGGGATCAGTTCGGCTGCGACGACATGGGGTGCGGGCGCGTCGTACAGCTGGTAAGCCACGCGCGGGGCAGGCGCGGTTCGATGGCAGCGGCCAGCCGGCAAGCTTTCGATGACGCAGTTCACCGTGTGCAAGCGTTTACGATCTGTATTCCTGCCCCGACAATCGCGCCGCTTTTACCGTAATTGTGCGAATTAACACGCCAATCGAACAAGGAATCGATTCTCAATTACAAAACCAAACGCGCAAAAAAAGAAACCCGGCGCAGTGCCGGGTTTCTTCGTCTGATATCCGGTGCCTTTATGCGGCCTGGATGTTCGACGCTTGCTTGCCCTTCGGGCCTTGGACGACCTCGAAGCTCACCTTCTGGCCTTCCTTCAGGGTCTTGAAGCCCTGCATGTTGATGGCCGAGAAGTGCGCAAACAGATCTTCACCGCCCTCGTCGGGAGTGATGAAGCCGAAGCCCTTCGCGTCGTTGAACCACTTAACGATACCAGTTGCCATTTCCTACTTCCCCTGTCACACAGTCGCTGCTACTTACCACGAGCACGCTCGAAAAGCTAAACGACCGGAAAATACAGCCGTTCCCCCCTCACAAGCTCACCTTCGGCCTCTTTCATTTCGCCGTCAGACGAATTGAAAAAAGTGCCAGCTTGATTGTTGGCGCTCTTTATTTGAGTGTCAAGCGGAATTTTTAGACGGTTGCAGGGCCGTTGTAAAGAACCCATTTTCAGGGTTTTTCCGGCTTTGCTTTGCAGCATGCCGCCAAGCGCGCAGACTTGAAAAGTCGCATAATCGGCTCATATACCAGGCTCGAGTGACACGCGATCGAGTCGTCCCGGCTTGTGGGATACTGGATACGGATGCGACGGTCCGGTGCGGTTTCCCCCTGACGGTTCGTGTTCCGCGCCACGCGTGAAAGCCGGCACCGCAGCCGGCTTTCGTATGGCACGAAGACGATCGCGCATCGTCGGGAACCAGGGAGGGCGCCGGCCGGTCGGTCGGGTAACGGCAGGATTGCGGGCCTGTCCGAGTTGTTTAGAATGGGTGTATGGCGATTATCCCGGACAAGCAGGACAGTACCGTCCTGGAACGCAAGCAGCAGAAGCTCAAGCCGCCTTCGATGTACAAGGTGGTGCTGCTCAACGACGACTTCACGCCGATGGAGTTCGTCGTGATGGTCGTACAGGAGTATTTCAAGAAGGATCGCGAGACGGCCACGCAGATCATGCTGAAGGTCCATCGCGAAGGGCGAGGGGTATGTGGGGTCTATACGCGGGACATCGCGTCGACCAAGGTTGAGCAAGTCGTTACCCATGCGCGGCAGGCCGGGCATCCGCTGCAGTGCGTGATGGAGGAAGCATGATTGCCCAGGAATTGGAAGTCAGCCTGCACATGGCGTTCATGGAAGCACGTCAGGCGCGCCATGAGTTCATTACGGTCGAGCATCTGCTGCTGGCCCTGCTGGATAATCCGACGGCAGCCGAGGTGTTGCGCGCGTGCGCGGCAAACATCGAGGATCTGCGTCAGAACCTGCGCAATTTCATCCACGACAACACACCAACCGTCCCGGGCACCGACGATGTCGATACCCAGCCGACGCTCGGTTTCCAGCGCGTGATCCAGCGCGCGATCATGCACGTCCAGTCGACGTCGAACGGCAAGAAGGAAGTCACCGGCGCGAACGTGCTGGTCGCGATCTTCGGCGAGAAGGATTCGCACGCGGTGTACTACCTGCAGCAGCAGGGCGTCACGCGCCTCGACGTCGTGAACTTCATCTCGCACGGCATCGCGAAGACGAACGGCGGCGAAGCCGCGAAGTCGTCCGACGCGAACGCGGAAAGCGAAGACGCGAATGCGCAGAAGGAAACCCCGCTCGCGCAGTTCACGCAGAATCTGAACCAGATGGCGAAGGACGGCCGGATCGATCCGCTGATCGGGCGCGAGCCGGAAGTCGAGCGCGTCGTGCAGGTGCTGTGCCGCCGCCGCAAGAACAATCCGCTGCTCGTCGGCGAGGCCGGCGTCGGCAAGACCGCGATCGCGGAAGGGCTCGCCTATCGGATCACGCGCGGCGAAGTGCCCGACATCCTCGCGAACGCGCAGGTGTATTCGCTCGACATGGGCGCGCTGCTCGCGGGCACCAAGTATCGCGGCGACTTCGAGCAGCGTCTGAAGACGGTGCTGAAGGAGCTGAAGGAGCGTCCGCACGCGATCCTGTTCATCGACGAGATCCACACGCTGATCGGCGCCGGCGCCGCATCGGGCGGCACGCTCGACGCATCGAACCTGCTGAAGCCGGCGTTGTCGTCGGGCACGCTGAAGTGCATCGGCGCGACCACGTTCACCGAATATCGCGGCATCTTCGAAAAGGACGCGGCGCTGTCGCGGCGCTTCCAGAAGGTCGACGTGACGGAGCCGACCGTCGAGCAGACGGTTGCGATCCTGCGCGGGCTGAAGTCGCGCTTCGAGGAGCACCACGGCGTCAAGTATTCGTCGGGCGCGCTGTCGGCCGCGGCCGAGCTGTCGGCGCGCTTCATCACCGACCGGCACCTGCCGGACAAGGCGATCGACGTGATCGACGAGGCAGGCGCCGCGCAGCGCATCCTGCCGAAGTCGAAGCAGAAGAAGACGATCGGCAAGAGCGAGATCGAGGAAATCATCTCGAAGATCGCGCGCGTGCCGGCGCAAAGCGTGTCGCAGGACGACCGCAGCAAGCTGCAGACGCTCGATCGTGACCTGAAGAGCGTCGTGTTCGGTCAGGATCCGGCGATCGACGCGCTCGCCGCGTCGATCAAGATGGCGCGCGCCGGCCTCGGCAAGATGGACAAGCCGATCGGCGCGTTCCTGTTCTCCGGCCCGACCGGCGTCGGCAAGACCGAAGTGGCGCGCCAGCTCGCGTTCACGCTCGGCATCGAGCTGATCCGCTTCGACATGTCGGAATACATGGAGCGTCACGCGGTGAGCCGGCTGATCGGCGCGCCGCCGGGCTACGTCGGGTTCGACCAGGGCGGCCTCTTGACCGAAGCCGTCACGAAGAAGCCGCATTGCGTGCTGCTGCTCGACGAAATCGAGAAGGCGCATCCGGACATCTTCAACGTGCTGCTGCAGGTGATGGACCACGGCACGCTGACGGACAACAACGGCCGCAAGGCGGATTTCCGCAACGTCATCATCATCATGACGACGAACGCGGGCGCCGAGTCGATGCAGAAGGCGACGATCGGCTTCACGACGCGCCGCGAAACCGGCGACGAGATGACCGACATCAAGCGCCTGTTCACGCCGGAGTTCCGCAACCGTCTGGACGCGATCATCAGCTTCCGCTCGCTCGATGAGGAAATCATCATGCGCGTGGTCGACAAGTTCCTGATCCAGCTCGAGGAGCAGTTGCACGAGAAGAAGGTCGACGCGCTCTTCACCGACGCGTTGCGCAAGCATCTCGCGAAGCACGGCTTCGACCCGCTGATGGGTGCGCGGCCGATGCAGCGGCTGATCCAGGACACGATCCGCCGTGCGCTGGCCGACGAACTGCTGTTCGGCAAGCTGCTGAACGGCGGTCACGTGACGGTCGACGTCGACGAAAGCGACAAGGTGCAGTTGTCGTTCGACAAGCTGGCGAATCCGCCGCACAAGCCGAACGAAGAGACGGTCGAGGTCGAGTAAGCGATAATTCGTTGTTCATGCGAACGGCGCGGGAAGTTCTCCGCGCCGTTTCGTTTTATCTGGCGCCGGCGGCGCGATGGTGGTGCAGGGGAGTGGTAACGCAGTGACACGACAACAACGGTCGTTCGACAATATCGTCGAGCGCGAACAAGGGTTGCGCCATGCGCTGACGTCCGGGCAGATGGCGATGATCGCGATCGGCGGCGCGATCGGTACGGGGCTGTTCCTCGGCAGCGGGTTCGCGATCGGGCTCGCAGGCCCGAGCGTGCTCGTTTCGTATGCGATCGGCGCGCTGATCGCGCTGCTGCTGATGGGCTCGCTGGCCGAAATGACGGTCGCGCATCCGACGGCCGGCTCGTTCGGCGCGTATGCGGAGCACTACGTCGGTCCGCTCGCGGGCTTTCTGGTGCGTTATGCGTACTGGTTCGCGGTGGTGTTCGCGATCGGCACCGAGATCAGCGCGATCGCCGTATTCATGAAGTACTGGTTCCCGGCCGTGCCCGGCTGGTACTGGGTGATCGGCTTCTCGGCGCTGCTGATCGCGGTGAACCTCGCGAGCGTCACGCTGTACGGCATGGTCGAATATGCGTTCTCGCTGCTGAAGATCGCGGCGATCGTCGTGTTCATCGTGCTCGGCGCGTATCTCGTGTGGTCCGCGCCTGCGGATTCCGGCATCGGCTTCGCAAACTACACCGCGCACGACGGCTTCATGCCGAAAGGCCCGTGGGGCACGTGGGTCGCGGTGATCGTCGCGATTTTCAGCTACATGAGCATCGAGGCGGTCGCGATCGCGGCCGGCGAGGCGCGCGATCCGCAGCACGCGGTCACGCGCGCGTTCCGCTCGACGGTATTCCGGCTCGTGCTGTTCTACCTGCTGACGCTCGCACTGATGCTCGCGATCGTCCCGTGGACGCAGGCGGGCACCGACGAAAGCCCGTTCGTGAAGGTGATGGCTGCGACGCACGTGCCGTATGCGGCCGGCGTGATCAACTTCGTGCTGTTGATCGCGGCGCTGTCGGCGATGAACAGCCAGCTCTACGTGACGACGCGGATGATGTTCAGTCTGTCGCGCGCGCGGCTCGCGCCGGCGGTATTCGGCCGGCTCGGCAACAACGGTGTGCCGCGTGCGGCATTGTGGATCTCGACGAGCGGCGTCGCGGTCGCGGCCGTGCTGGTCGCGCTCGCGCCGGACACAGCGTTCACCGTGATGATGGCGATCGCGATGTTCGGCGCGCTGTTCACGTGGCTGATGATCTTCGTCACGCATCTGCGGTTCCGCGCGCGCTACAGCGGCCCGGCGCTCGCGTTCCGGATGTGGGGGCACCCGTTCGGCAGCGTGCTCGGCGCCGCGCTCGTCGCGTCGATCCTGCTCACCACCGCGTTCACGCGCGAATTCCGGATGACGATGGTGGTCGGCGTCGTATTCGTCGTGCTATTGACGCTCGCGTACGCGCTGCATTACAGGCACCAGCACGCGCGCTGATCGCCGGGTCCCGAAATCACGCTTGCGTTCCGGATCGTGAAGAGCCGAGCGGCGCGCCGGGCTGCTCGCGAGGTCGTTCATGCGAGCATCGCGCTGGCGCGGCGTCGCGAACCGGCGCCTGCGAGAGTTGCAACCGGACGGCAGGCGGCGCACAAACAAAAAAAGGGGCCGCGGCCCCTTTTTTTGTTCTGCGTGCCTCACTGACGGCCAGTGCTGCCGAAACCGCCTTCGCCGCGATCGCTCTGTGCGAAGTCATCGACGATGTTGAACTGCGCCTGCACGACCGGCACGATCACGAGTTGTGCGAGGCGCTCGAACGGGTTCAGCACGAACTCGGTCTGGCCGCGGTTCCACGTCGACACCATCAACTGCCCCTGGTAGTCGGAATCGATCAGGCCGACGAGGTTGCCGAGCACGATCCCGTGCTTGTGGCCGAGGCCGGAGCGCGGAAGGATCAGCGCCGCATAGCCGGGGTCGGCCAGGTGGATCGCGAGGCCCGTCGGCACCAGCGTCGTTTCACCAGGCCGGAGCGTGACGGGTGCGTCGAGGCATGCGCGCAGGTCGAGGCCGGCGCTGCCGGTGGTCGCGTAGGCAGGCAGGTAGTCGCGCATGCGCGCGTCGAGAATCTTCAGGTCGAGTTTCATGCGGGTCGTCGAATCGGTCGGGAAGGGCGCGGCGGCGCGGCCGCCGCGCAACGGATCAGATCAGGCGGTTGTCGGGCAGGCGCTTCGCGATTTCGGCCACGAGCGCATGCGCGAGTTCGTCCTTCGGCGCGCGCGGCAGGCGCGTGAGGCCGGCCGCTTCGAACAGCACGACTTCGTTGTCGTCGCGGCCGAACGTCAGCGGGCCGAGATTGCCGACGAGCAGCGGCACGTTCTTGCGCTTGCGCTTTTCGTCGCCGTGCACGTCGAGGTCGCCGCTTTCGGCCGCGAAGCCGACGCAGAACGGCGCGGCGGGCAGCGCCGCGACCGACGCGAGGATGTCCGGGTTCTCGACGAATGCGAGCGCCGGCATCTTGCGGTCGGCCGTCTTCTTCATCTTGTGCTCGGCCGGCTGCTCGACGCGCCAGTCGGCGACGGCGGCGACCGCGATGAAGATGTCCGCATCGGACACCGCTTGCATCACCGCGTCGTACATCTGCTGCGCGGTCTGCACGTCCTGGCGGTACACGCCCCACGGCGTGTCGAGCGCGACCGGGCCGGCCACGAGATGCACGTCGGCGCCGGCCTGTTGCGCGGCGCGCGCGAGCGCGAAGCCCATCTTGCCGCTCGAACGGTTCGTGAGGCCGCGCACCGGGTCGAGCGGCTCGAACGTCGGGCCGGCCGTGATCAGCACGCGGCGGTGCGCGAGCACCTTCGGCGCGAAGTGCGCGACGATCGCTTCATAGATCGCCTCGGGCTCGAGCATGCGGCCGTCGCCGACTTCGCCGCACGCCTGCGCGCCGGAGTCGGGCCCGAGCACCGACACGCCGTCCGCGCGCAATTGCGCGGCGTTGCGTTGCGTGGCCGGGTTCTGCCACATCTGACGGTTCATCGCCGGCACGACGAGCAGCGGGCAATCGCGTGCGACGCACAGCGTCGACAGCAGGTCGTCGGCGAACCCATGCGCGAGCTTCGCGAGGAAATCGGTCGACGCGGGTGCGATCACGATCGCGTCGGCTTCGCGCGACAGGTCGATGTGCGCCATGTTGTTGTCGACGCGTGCGTCCCACTGGCTCGTATAGACGGGCCGCCCGGACAGCGCCTGCATCGTGACGGGCGTGATGAACTGCGTGGCGGCGTCGGTCATCGCGACCTGCACGGTCGCGCCGGCCTTCACGAGCAGCCGCGTGAGTTCGGCGATCTTGTAGCAGGCGATGCCGCCCGTCAGGCCGAGAACGAGATGTTTTCCTGCGAGTTCTGCGTGTGCCAACTCAGGCCTCCTGGGGTCAAACGGAACGGCCGGCACGAAGCCGGCCGTCGACGCCGAGTATGCGCGCTCAGCGCGAGCCGCGCACGCGACGCAGTTCGTCGTAGATCAGCAGCACCGCGCCGATCGTGATCGCGGAATCGGCGAGGTTGAACGCCGGGAAGTGCCACGCGCCGAGGTGGAAATCGAGAAAGTCGATCACGTGGCCGTAGACGAGCCGGTCGATCACGTTGCCGAGCGCACCGCCGAGGATCAGCGCGAGCGACAGGCTGAACAGCCGCTGCTGGCCATGACGGCGCAGCAGGTAGCAGATCACGAGGGTCGCGCCGATGCCGAGCGCGGTGAACGCCCAACGCTGCCAGCCGCTCGCGGTCGACAGGAAGCCGAACGCGGCGCCCCGGTTGTACACCAGCACGAGGTTGAAGAACGACGTCAGCGCATGCTGCGCGCCGTACGCGAAGGTTTTGAGGATCGCGATCTTCGACAGCTGGTCGAACAGGATCACGATCAGCGAAATGCCGAGCCAGGGCGCGAGCGCGCCGCTGGCCGGTTTCGACAGGGTTTTCGCCATGGTCAAGCAGCGCTCCGGATTTCGCCGTTTTCAAACAGGTTCGAGAAGCAGCGGCCGCACAGCGTCGGGTGATCGGCATGCGCGCCGACATCCTCGCGGTAGTGCCAGCAGCGTTCGCACTTCTGGTACTTCGACGCGGCCACGTCGACGCTTTCGTGCGCTTCGTCGTCGACCTTCACGACGGTTGCCGCCGACGTGATCAGCACGAACTTCAGGTCGTCGCCCAGGCTCGCCAGCGCGTCGTAGCGCGCGCCGCTCGCATGCACGGCCACTTCGGCCTGCAGCGACGAACCGATGCGGTTCGCGGTGCGCGCTTCCTCGAGCGCCTTCGTCACGTTGCCGCGGACTTCGCGCAGCAGCGCCCACTTGTCGATCAGCGCGGCCGAGCCCGCGACTTCCGGATACGCGTAGTAGGTTTCCGTGAACACGGTGTCGCTGGCCGGCTGGAACACCTTCCACGCTTCTTCCGCGGTGAACGACAGGAACGGCGCGAGCACGCGCAGCAGCCCTTGCGTCAGGTGGTACAGCGCGGTTTGCGCGGAGCGGCGCGCGCGCGAATCGGGCGCGCTCGTGTACAGGCGGTCCTTCAGCACGTCGAGATAGAAGCCGCCGAGATCTTCCGAGCAGTACGTCTGCAGCTTCGCGACGACCGGGTGGAACTCGTACTTTTCGTAGTGGCCGAGCAGTTCCGTCTGCAGTTGCGCGGAGAACGCGACCGCGTAACGATCGATCTCGAGCCATTCGTCGACCGGCACCGCGTGCTGCGCGAAGTCGAAGTCCGACAGGTTCGCGAGCAGGAAGCGCAACGTGTTGCGGATGCGGCGATAGCCTTCCGTCACGCGCTTCAGGATTTCCTCGGAGATCGCGAGTTCGCCCGAATAGTCGGTCGACGCGATCCACAGGCGGATGATTTCCGCGCCGAGGCGGTTCGCGACTTCATGCGGGTCGATGCCGTTGCCGAGCGACTTGCTCATCTTGCGGCCTTCGCCGTCGACCGTGAAGCCGTGCGTGAGCAGGCCCTTGTACGGCGCGCGGCCGTCGAGCATCGATGCGGTGAGCAGCGACGAGTGGAACCACCCGCGGTGCTGGTCCGAGCCTTCGAGGTACAGGTCGGCCGGGAACTGCAGCTGATCCTTGTGCGAGCCGCGCAGCACGTGCCAGTGCGTCGTGCCCGAGTCGAACCACACGTCGAGCGTGTCGCGGTTCTTTTCGTACAGGTTCGCGTCGTCGCCGATCAGCTCACGCGGGTCGAGCGACTGCCACGCCTCGATGCCGGACTGCTCGACGCGCTTCGCGACTTCCTCGAGCAGCTCGAGCGTGCGCGGGTGCAGCTCGCCGGTTTCCTTGTGCACGAAGAACGCCATCGGCACGCCCCACTGGCGCTGGCGCGACAGCGTCCAGTCCGGACGGTTCGCGATCATGCTGAACAGGCGCTGCTTGCCCCACGACGGGTAGAACGCGGTTGCGTCGACGCCCTCGAGCGCCGTTTCGCGCAGCGTCTTGCCGCCGTCGCGCGGCGTCACGTCCATGCCGGCGAACCACTGCGACGTCGCGCGGTAGATGATCGGCGTCTTGTGGCGCCAGCAGTGCATGTAGCTGTGCGTGTACTTCTCGCTGCGCAGCAGCGAGCCGGCCGCGTCCAGCGCGTCGACGATCTTCGGGTTCGCATCCCAGATCGACAGGCCGCCGAACAGCGGCAGCGATTCGATGTAGCGGCCGTCGCCCATCACCGGATTGATGATGTCCGAGTCGGTCATCCCGTGCGCCTTGCAGGACATGAAGTCTTCGATACCGTACGCGGGCGACGAGTGCACGACGCCGGTACCGGTGTCGGTCGTCACGTAGTCGCCGAGATAGACGGGCGCGGTGCGCTGGAAGCCGGGGTGGGCCGATGCGAGCGGATGGTGGAAGCGCAGGTTCGCGAGCTTCACGCCCGGCGCGGTCGCGACGACGCGGCCGGTCAGCTTGAAGTCGGCCATGCACGCTTCGACGCGTTCTTCCGCGATGATCAGCAGCCCGCGCTCGGTGTCGACCAGCGCGTACACGATTTCCGGGTGGAGGTTCAGCGCCTGGTTGGCGGGAATCGTCCACGGCGTGGTGGTCCAGATCACGATGCCGCCGTCGGCGCGCGGCAGCGCCGGCAGGCCGAACGCCTGTGCGGTCTTTTCCGGCTCCGCGAACGCGAACATCACGTCGATCGTCGGGTCGGTGCGGTCCTTGTACTCGACTTCCGCCTCGGCCAGCGCCGAGCCGCAGTCGAAGCACCAGTTCACCGGCTTCAGCCCGCGATACACGTAGCCCTTCTCGATGATCTTGCCGAGCGCGCGGATCTCTTCCGCCTCGTTCACGAAGTTCATCGTCTTGTACGGGTTCGCCCAGTCGCCGAGCACGCCGAGGCGCTTGAAGCCGACCTTCTGCTTCTCGATCTGCTCGGTCGCGTACGCGCGCGCCTTGCTCATCACTTCGGCGGCCGGCAGCGACTTGCCGAACTGCTTCTCGATCTGGATCTCGATCGGCATCCCGTGGCAATCCCAGCCCGGCACGTACGGCGCGTCGAAGCCGGCCATGTTGCGCGACTTGACGACGATGTCCTTCAGGATCTTGTTGACCGCGTGACCGAGGTGGATGTCGCCGTTCGCATACGGCGGGCCGTCGTGCAGGATGAACTTCGGCCGGCCCTTGCTGGCCGCGCGGATCTTTTCGTAGATGCCGCGCTCTTCCCACTCCTTCACCCACTGCGGCTCGCGCTTGGGCAGGTCGCCGCGCATCGGGAACGGCGTGTCGAGCAGGTTGACCGGATACTTCGCCTGCGGTTTCGAATCGGCTTTCTTGTTGCTCATGATGGGATCGCTATCTAAATCGGGGGACGCTCGTGCGTCGTGAATCGGGGATGCGCGCGCGTCGGCGGCGCGAGGGGGCGGCGCGGCGCGGCGCCGGCCGGATCAGCTAATTCGGTCGGTTGCCGACGTCGCGAAGCCGGTCGCGCGGCTGCCCGGCGCGCGGTCGCGCTCGGCGAAGTACGCGCGCGCATTCGCGACGTCGAGCGCGATCGCGCGCGACAGCGCCTCGAGATCGTCGAACTTCGCCTCGTCGCGCAGCTTCTTCAGGAATTCGACGCGGATCAGCTTGCCGTATGCGTCGCCGTGCCAGTCGAGCAGGTGGACTTCGAGCAGCACACGGCCGGAATCGTCGACGGTCGGGCGCAGCCCGAGGCTTGCGACGCCGGGCAGCGGCGCGGGCCCGAGGCCGTGCACCTGCACGACGAAGATGCCCGCGAGCGCCGGCCGCTTGTGCGCGATCGGCAGGTTCAGCGTCGGAAAACCGAGGTCGCGGCCGAGCTTGAGCCCGTGCGCGACGTGGCCGCTGATCAGGTAGCCGTGGCCGAGCGCCTGCGCGGCCGCGTCGAGATCGCCCGCGGCGAGCGACGCGCGCACGCCGGAGCTCGAAATGCGCGTGCCGTCGCTGCCGGCGACCGTGCCCATCTGCTCGACTTCGAAGCCGTACTGTTCGCCGGCCGCCTTCAGCGTGTCGAACGTGCCCGCGCGCTTCGCGCCGTAGCAGAAATCGTCGCCGACCATCATCCAGCGCGTGTGCAGCCCGTTCACCAGCGTGCGTTCGACGAACGCCTGCGGCGACTGGCTCGCGAACGTGTGGTTGAAGTGCTCGACGACGACGCGATCGACGCCGTGGTCGCGCAGTGCCTCGAGCTTGTCGCGCAGCATCGCGATCCGCGGCGGTGCGCCGGCCGGGTTGAAGAATTCGCGCGGGTGCGGCTCGAACGTCATCACGCACACGGGCAGGCCGCGTGCGTCCGCTGCCGCGCGCACGCGCGCGAGCAGGGCCTGGTGGCCGCGATGGACACCGTCGAAGTTGCCGATCGTCAGCGCGCACGGCGCGCGGCTCTCGGCGTTGGGCAGGCCGCGGAAGACTTTCACGATAGCGGATGCAGCGTCGGGGGAATGGGCGGTGGGATGCCGCAAAGCAGAAGATTATAAACGTTCGGGCGGCCCGGCGGCCGAGAAGGCGGGAAACGCGGGGGCGAATGGTAAAATTCGCGGATGAAAAAACTCGTGATCCTGATTTCCGGTCGCGGCAGCAACATGGAGGCCATCGTCCGCGCGTGCGCGCAGGAACGCTGGCCGGCCGAGGTCGCCGCCGTGATCGCCAACCGGCCGGACGCGGCCGGCCTGGCTTTTGCCGCGTCGCACGGGGTGGCGACCGCGGTGGTCGACCATCGCGCGTTCGATGGCCGCGACAGCTTCGACGCGGCGCTCGCTGCCGAGATCGACCGCTTCGCGCCCGACCTCGTCGTGCTCGCCGGCTTCATGCGCATCCTCACGCCCGAATTCGTCAGACGATATGAGGGCCGGTTGCTGAACATCCACCCGTCGCTGCTGCCGAGCTTCAAGGGCATCCACACGCACCAGCAGGCGCTGGATGCCGGCGTCGCGCTGCATGGTGCGAGCGTGCATTTCGTGATCCCCGAACTCGACAGCGGCGCGATCGTCGCGCAGGGCGCGGTGCCCGTGTGCGCGGGCGACGACGCGGCCGCGCTCGCGCGGCGCGTGCTGACGGTCGAGCACGTGCTGTATCCGCGTGCGGTGCGCTGGTTCGTCGAAGGGCGTCTGCGCCTCGAGAACGGCCGCGCAGTGGTCGCGCCGGAAGAGGCGCGCTGGATTTTCGCGGATCAACCGCAAACCGAAACGAACGAGGGCGTATGAAGCTGCACGGATTCCTGATTGGCCAGACCGAAACCCTGCTCGCCGAGGTGCTGAAGTTCGCCGGCCCCGCCGACGCGACGACGAGCCGGTTCTTCCGCGCGCATCCGAAGCTGGGCCACGCGGAGCGCGGCGTGATCGCCGAGGCGGTGTTCGCGGTGCTGCGCAGGAAGATGGAGTTTTCGCACCTCGCGGAGAGCGGCACGGGCAGCCCCGCGCGGCGCCTGACGCTGCTCGGGCTGATGCAGACGGTCGGCCGCAACGCGCTGAAGCCGTTCGTCTCCGATACCGAAGCCGCGTGGCTCGAGCACGTGTCGAAGATCGATCCGGCGAGCCTGCCGGTGCGCGTGCGCACGAACCTGCCCGACTGGATCTACCAGGCGCTGTCGGCCCGGTTCGACGCCGAGGAGCTCGCGCAGCTCGCCGCCGCGCTGAACTATCCGGCGCCGCTCGATCTGCGCGCGAACGTGCAGAAGGCGACGCGCGACCAGGTGATCGACGCGCTGCGCGCCAACGGCATCGACGCGGGCGAGACGCCGTTCGCGCCGAACGGCGTGCGCGTGGTCGGCAAGCCGGCGCTCACGCGCCTGAAGCTGTTCGAGGAAGGCCAGATCGAGGTGCAGGACGAGGGCAGCCAGCTGCTGTGCTCGCTGGTCGCGCCGCGCCGCGGCGAGATGGTCGTCGATTTCTGCGCGGGCGCCGGCGGCAAGACGCTCGCGCTCGGCGCGATGATGCGCTCGACCGGGCGCCTGTACGCGTTCGACGTCTCCGAAAAGCGGCTCGCGAAGCTCAAGCCGCGCTTGGCGCGCAGCGGGCTGTCGAACGTGAACCCGGTGCTGATCGACAGCGAGCACGACGCGAAGATCAAGCGGCTCGCCGGCAAGATCGACCGCGTGCTGGTCGACGCGCCGTGCAGCGGCCTCGGCACGCTGCGCCGCAACCCCGACCTGAAGTGGCGCCAGACGCGCACGTCGATCGACGAGCTCGCGCCGAAGCAGGCGTCGATCCTCGCGAGCGCCGCGCGGCTCGTGAAGAAGGGCGGCCGGCTCGTGTACGCGACCTGCAGCGTGCTCGACGCGGAGAACGAGGCGATCGTCGCGCAGTTCCTCGCCGATCACCCGGACTTCGTGCTGGTGCCCGCGCAGAAAGTGCTGGCCGACCAGCGCATCGAACTCGAGACCGGCGACTACCTGTCGCTGTGGCCGCACCGTCACGCAACCGACGGCTTCTTCGCCGCGGTGCTCGAGCGGCGCGCGCAGTAACGGCAGTCGGGACGGACGATGGAGAATCTGCAGAGCCGCCTGCTGTCGCACCGGCTGGCATCGGTGATCCGCGATTTCCACCAGCCGGTGATGATCTGGCAGGCGGCGATCCTCGTCGGCGCGCTGGGCATCGCATGGGTGGTCGCGCGCTTCGTCCATGGCCGCATCGACGCGCGCCGCCGGGCGGCCGGCCGCGCGCCCGGCGCGGGTGCGCAAAGCCTGAAGCGCGCATTGTTTCCGCTGTTCGGCGGCGTCTTCGTCGGGATCGCGCAGCTCGCGTTCGAGCCGTTCATGTCGACGTCGCTGCTGCTGCTCGCGCTCGTGCCGTTGTTCGGCATCGGGCTGATCTACGTGCTGTTCTTCTTTGCGCGGCGCGTATTCGCGCGCGACGGGCACACGCACGCGTGGCTGTCGATCGTCGAGAAGATCGTGTCGACCGTCGTGTGGGTTGCGATGGTGCTGACCGTGCTCGGCATCCAGCGCGACGTGCTCGGCTGGCTCGACAGCGTGCAGTTTCGCGTCGCCAATGCGCACCTGACGCTGCTGTCGGTGATTTCCGGCGCATTGTGGGTGTGCGTGACGCTGATGGTCGCGATGTGGCTCGGCTCGGTGCTCGAAGAGCGCCTGACGCGCGCCACCACGCTCGACGCGAACCTGAAGGTCGTGCTGTCGCGCGTTGGCCGCGCGTTGCTGGTGTTCGCGGCGATCCTGATCGGACTGTCGCTCGTCGGCATCGACGTGACGGTGCTCGGCGTGTTCGGCGGCGCGGTAGGCGTCGGCCTCGGGTTCGGGCTGCAGAAGATCGCGAGCAACTACGTGTCGGGCTTCATCATCCTGCTCGACCGCTCGCTGCGGCTCGGCGACGCGATCAGCGTCGGCGGGCTGCAGGGCGTCGTCACGCAGATTCGCACGCGCTACACGGTCGTGCGCGGCCTCGACGGCAACGAGACGCTGATTCCGAACGAGAAGCTGATCACCGACGTCGTGCAGAACCAGTCGTCGTACCTGACGCGCGGCTACGCGAAGGCCGCGGTGCAGGTCGCCTATACCAGCGACGTCGAGCAGGCACTCGCATTGCTTGCGCAGGCTGCGAACGGCGTGCCGCGCGTGCTGGAGGACCCGGCGCCGACGCCGTACCTCGTCGGTTTCGGCGCGGACGGCATCGACCTCGAACTGGGTTTCTGGATCGAGGACGCGGCGAAGGGCACGTCGGGCGTGCGCTCGGCGGTGAACCGCAACATCTGGCGCCTTTTCAGCGAGCACGGGATCTCGATCCCGTTCCCGCAGCGCGAAGTGCGCGTGGTCGGCTTGCCGGAGGGTTTCGCCGCGACCGGCGTGGTGGCCGACGGCGTGCCGGTGGCCGGCGACGGCGGCGACGGCGGCGACGTGGCGGGTCGGGCATCGGCCGCGTAGCGGCGGCGGTGCCGGCGCGAGCGGTTCGGCGGGTCGAGCGGTCAAACTGTGCGGCATTGGGCGGGCACGCGCGGATCTGGAGCCTTTCCCGGTCCGCGGATGGACTCGCCGCGTTGCGTCAAGACAAGGAAATATTCATTTTTTACAAAGACTTGGAACGGTTGAAGTAAAATTGCGGTCTACACGCGGTATGCTTTCATTTTTATGACGTCGGCCTGCGCCGGCGTCGCTCTCACCACAGGTAACTGCCTTGTTGAATTCTCTGCTCGATTTTCTTTCCCACGGGCTTCTGCGTTTTTCGTGGTGGCAGGTCGCGCTGTTCGCGCTGGCCGTCACGCACGTCACGATCATCGGCGTGACGGTCTATCTGCACCGCTGCCAGGCGCACCGCGCGCTGGAGCTGCATCCGATCGCGAGCCACTTCTTCCGTGCATGGCTGTGGATGACGACCGGCATGCTCACCGGCCAGTGGGCCGCGATCCATCGCAAGCACCACGCGAAGTGCGAGACCGAGGAAGATCCGCACAGCCCGCAGACGCGCGGCATCTGGAAGGTGTTCCTCGAAGGCGCCGAGCTGTATCGCGCGGAAGCGAAAAACGAGGAAACGATGCGCAAGTTCAGCCACGGCACGCCGAATGACTGGATCGAGCGCAACGTGTACTCGAAGTACCCGATTCTCGGCGTCAGCCTGATGATGGTGATCGACGTCGCGCTGTTCGGCGTGCTCGGCCTCACCGTGTGGGCCGTGCAGATGGTCTGGATTCCGTTCTGGGCCGCGGGTGTCGTGAACGGTTTCGGCCACTTCTGGGGCTACCGCAACTTCAACTCGGCCGATGCGAGCACGAACCTGTTCCCGTGGGGCATCGTGATCGGCGGCGAAGAGCTGCACAACAATCACCACACGTTCGCGACGTCCGCGAAGCTGTCGAACAAGTGGTACGAGTTCGATATCGGCTGGATGTATATCCGCATCATGTCGGCGTTCGGCCTTGCGAAGGTGAAGAAGGTTGCACCGACGCCGCGTCTGAACAAGCCGAAGACGGTGCTCGACCAGGAAACGCTGCAGGCCGTGCTGTCGAACCGCTACGAAGTGATGGCGCGCTACGGCAAGGCCGTGAAGCGTGCGTACCGCCAGGAGCTCGCGCATCTGAAGGAGCTCGGTTCGAGCGAGAAGTACCAGCTGATGCGCAGCGCGCGCAAGTGGTTCCACAAGGATGCCGACGGCCTCGACGAGCCGCAGAAGAAGCTGCTGCCCGAGATCTTCGCGAACAGCCAGAAGCTCCATACGTACTTCCAGCTGCGCCAGGATCTGGCCGCGATCTGGGATCGTTCGACCGCGTCGCGCGAACAGCTGCTCGCGCAATTGCAGGATTGGTGCCATCGCGCGGAACAAAGCGGCATCAAGGCGTTGCAGGAATTTGCGATGCGCCTGCGCCGCTACGCCTGATTCGAAATCGATTAGAATCTGAGGACGTCAAAAACCCCGCGTTGGCGGGGTTTTTTTCATTTGGGCGACCGGTTTTTGCATGATGACTGGTGGCGCCGGAACTCGTATGAGGCTTGGGGCGGTGCGGACGTAGCGCGCTCCGGGCGAGCGATGGGGTGGGGCCGGAGTGAGGAGTAACGCACTCACACGGGGCCGACCGCGAAGCATGGGGCCCAAGTAAGCGCTAAAGCGCTAACTCGGGCCGACAGGAGATATGGAGATGCAATCGACGATCAAATCCGTCGAGTACGACCGGCCGCTTTCGGCAGGAACCGTCTGTGGCGTCGGGCAAGCATGGGCCAAGGTGCCCGATGCACCGTCCGCCGAAGAACGCGCCGCGCTGAAGGCGCGCATCAAGGCACTGCTCGCACGTGAGAAAGCCGTGCTCGTCGCCCACTACTACGTGGATGCCGAGCTGCAGGAACTCGCGGACGAAACCGGCGGCTGTGTCGCCGACTCGCTCGAGATGGCCCGCTTCGGCCGCGACCACGACGCGCAGACGCTCGTCGTCGCCGGCGTACGCTTCATGGGCGAAACCGCGAAGATCCTCAGCCCCGGCAAACGCGTGCTGATGCCCGATCTCGATGCAACCTGCTCGCTCGATCTCGGCTGCCCGGCCGACGAATTCTCCGCGTTCTGCGATGCGCATCCGGACCGTACCGTCGTCGTCTACGCGAACACCAGCGCCGCCGTGAAGGCGCGCGCGGACTGGATGGTCACGTCGTCGATCGGCCTCGAGATCGTCGCCGACCTGCACGCACGCGGCGAGAAGATCATCTGGGCACCCGATCGCCATCTCGGCAGCTATATCCAGAAGAAAACCGGCGCGGACATGCTGCTGTGGCAAGGCTCGTGTCTCGTCCACGACGAATTCAAGGGCATCGAGCTCGACCTGCTGCGCGCCGAATACCCGCACGCGAAGGTACTCGTGCACCCCGAGTCGCCGGAAAGCGTCGTCGCGCAGGCCGACGTCGTCGGCTCGACCACGCAGCTGATCGATGCGGCCGTGAAGTTCGACGCGACGCATTTCATCGTCGCGACCGACCTCGGCATCCTGCACAAGATGCAACTCGCGGCCCCCGGCAAGACCTTCATCGCCGCGCCGACCGCCGGCAACAGCGCGACCTGCAAGAGCTGCGCGCACTGCCCGTGGATGGCGATGAACGGCCTCGCGAATCTCGCGGACGTGCTCGAGCGCGGCCACAACGAGATCTTCGTCGATCCCGCGATCGGCGTGCGTGCGCGCGTGCCGATCGACCGGATGCTCGATTTCGCGGCGGCGCACAAGACGCGCGTGCAGGCGAGCGGCGACCTGCAGCGCGACCAGCAACTGTTCGCGAACGTGGGGGCTGCATGACCAGCGCGGTTTCTCCGCTGTTCGAAGCCGTTCGCGCACAATACGGCGACGCATTCGACGAAGCGATCGCACGCAACGTCGCCGACGCGATCGCCGAAGACGTCGGCACCGGCGACCAGACCGGGCGCCTCGTGCCGGCCGGCGAGCGGCGCCGTGCGCGCATCATCGTGCGCGAGGAAGCGGTGCTGTGCGGCGTGCCGTGGTTCGAAGCCGTGATTGCGCGGATCGATCCGTCGATCGTCGTGCAATGGCGCTATCGGGAAGGCGACCGGATGACGGCGAACTCGACCGTCTGCGAGCTCGAAGGGCCGGCGCGTGCATTGTTGACGGCCGAGCGCAACGGGCTGAATTTCCTGCAGCTGCTGTCCGGCGTCGCGAGCGCGACGCGCCGTTACGTTGACCGCGTCGAAGGCACGCGCGCGAAGATTCTCGATACGCGCAAGACGCTGCCGGGGCTGCGGCTCGCGCAGAAGTACGCGGTGCGCGTCGGCGGCGGCGAGAATCAGCGTCTCGCGCTGTACGACGGCATCCTGATCAAGGAAAACCACATCGCGGCAGCAGGCGGCGTCGGGGAAGCGCTCGATGCCGCATTCGCGCTCGAAGCGGGCGTGCCCGTACAGATCGAAGTCGAGACGCTCGCGCAGCTCGACACGGCGCTCGAACATGGCGCGCAGTCGGTGCTGCTCGACAACTTCACGCTGGACATGATGCGCGAAGCGGTGCGCATCGCGGCCGGCAAGGCCGTGCTCGAAGTGTCGGGCGGTGTCAATTTCGATACGGTGCGCACGTTCGCGGAGACGGGCGTCGACCGGATTTCCGTCGGCGCACTGACGAAGGACGTGCGCGCAACCGACTATTCGATGCGGATCGTCGACTGATCGTCCGCCGTATCGCGTATCGTCCGACGAAAAAAGCCGCTGGCGTGCAAACGCCAGCGGCTTTTTTCATGCGACGGCGGCGGGCGGCGCCGCGAACGGCAGGCCGATCAGCGGCGCGAGCGCGGCGTGAGCACGCTCGGCAGCGCCTTCGGGAGCGTGTGCGGCCAGTCGCGGCTGTAGTGCAGCCCGCGGCTTTCGCGGCGCGAGTACGCGCTCTTCACGATCAGCGTCGCGACGTCGACGAGATTGCGCAGTTCCAGCAGGTCGCGCGTCACGCGGAAGTTCGCGTAGTACTCGTGGATCTCGTCGCGCAACAGCGACAGCCGGTGCTTCGCGCGTTCGAGACGCTTGTCGGTGCGCACGATGCCGACGTAGTTCCACATCAGCCGGCGCAGCTCGTCCCAGTTGTGCGCGACGACGACTTCCTCGTCCGCATCCGACACGCGGCTTTCATCCCATGCAGGCAGCGCCGCCGGCGTTTCGGCGTCGAAGCCGGCCGCCTCGATCGCCTCGGCAGCCGCGCGGCCAATCACCAGACACTCGAGCAGCGAATTGCTCGCGAGCCGGTTCGCGCCATGCAGCCCGGTGTACGACGTTTCGCCGACCGCATACAGGCCCGCGAGGTCGGTGCGCCCGGCGAGATCGGTGACGACGCCGCCGCACGTGTAATGCGCGGCCGGCACGACCGGAATCGGCTGCTTCGCGATGTCGATGCCGAATTCGAGGCAGCGCGCGTGGATCGTCGGGAAGTGTTCGCGCAGGAACGCTTCCGGCTGATGGCTGATGTCGAGATACACGCAGTCGATCCCGCGCTTCTTGATCTCGAAGTCGATCGCGCGTGCGACGATGTCACGCGGCGCCAGTTCCGCGCGCGGGTCGTGCGCGGGCATGAAGCGCGTGCCGTCCGGCAGCTTCAGCAAACCGCCTTCGCCGCGCACGGCCTCCGAAATCAGGAACGATTTCGCATACGGATGGAACAGGCAGGTCGGGTGGAACTGGATGAATTCCATGTTCGACACACGGCAGCCCGCGCGCCACGCCATCGCGATGCCGTCGCCGGTCGCGGTGTCGGGGTTCGTCGTGTACAGGTACACCTTGCCGGCGCCGCCGGTCGCGAGCACCGTGTGCGGCGCCTCGATCGTGATCGTGCGATCGTTGTCGACGTCGAGCGCATACAGTCCGTGACAGCGGCGTCCGGGCAGCCCGAGCCGGTCCGACGTGATCAGGTCGATCGCATGGTGATTCTCGAAGAACGTGATGTTCGGATGCTGGCGCGCGCGATCGGACAGCGTCGCGAGCACGGCGTGGCCGGTCGCATCGGCCGCATGGATGATCCGGCGGTGGCTGTGGCCGCCTTCGCGCGTCAGATGGAAGCCGAGTTCGGCGGCATCGTCCTTCGTGAACGGCACGCCTTGCGAGATCAGCCATTCGATTGCTTCGCGGCCGTGTTCGACGATGTAGCGCGTCGCGCCTTCGTCGCACAGGCCGCCGCCGGCGACCAGCGTGTCGTCGACGTGGTTCTCGATGCTGTCCGCCGAGTCGAGGACGGCCGCGATGCCGCCCTGCGCGTTATCGCTCGCTCCCTCCATCATCGTACGTTTCGCGATCAGCGCGACACGTCGCGTGCTGGCCAGGTTGAGTGCGACCGACAGCCCTGCGAGGCCGCTGCCGACGATCGCCACGTCGAATTTCATGCTGCATCTCCATCGTTACGCTTTTTGATTTCGCGTTCCGTCGGCTGTCGCCGCGGAAAGGGGAGAGCATACCGCGTCGGGGGCGCGCGCGTGCGCGCAAAACAAAAAGCCCCGCATGTGCGGGGCTTTTCGGTCGCCGTCAGGCTCGCAGAAACCGGAGATTACTTGATCTTGGTTTCTTTGTATTCGACATGCTTGCGGACGACGGGATCGAACTTCTTGATCGCCATCTTTTCCGGCATGTTGCGCTTGTTCTTCGTGGTCGTGTAGAAGTGACCCGTACCAGCAGTCGACTCGAGCTTGATCTTGTCGCGTGCGCCTTTTGCCATGATTGTGCTCCTTGGGCTTAGGCTTCGCCGCGTGCGCGCAGGTCAGCGAGCACGGAATCGATGCCGTTCTTGTCGATCAGGCGCAGGCCGGCGTTCGAGACGCGCAGACGCACCCAGCGGTTTTCGCTCTCCACCCAGAACCGGCGGTTTTGCAGGTTCGGCAGGAAGCGGCGCTTCGTCTTGTTGTTGGCGTGGGAAACGTTGTTGCCGCTCATCGGCGCTTTCCCAGTTACTTGGCATACGCGTGCCATGAGAGCACTCCTAATACGCTAAATTCGGGGTTCGATCGCCGATGAAGGTTCCATCGTACCGCCACGTGATCCATGGCTGCACTCAGAACGCCGAAGCCTATACAGACAAGGCCCTTCGATGGCTAGAACTGGTTGGAAAAAAGACAGACGACGATTCTAGCAGAAAAAGCTCAGGAAAATCAAACCCAATTTCGCTTCGTCGTTGCGGCGCCCTTTGAGGCGCCGGGCCACAGTCTACAGCCACCCGGCGCGCGCGAACGAAAATGTATCGGCGGTACCGACGACGACGTGATCGAGCAGCTTCGCGTCGACGAGCGTGAGCGCCTCGCGCAGCACGCGCGTGAGCCGGCGGTCTTCCGCGCTCGGCTGCACGGCGCCCGACGGATGGTTGTGCGCGATGATCAGCGACGCGGCATTGAGCATCAGCGCCCGCCGCACGATCTCGCGCGGATACACGGCCATCCGCGTGAGCGAGCCGCGCGCGCTTTCCTCCACGTCGATCAGACCGTGGCGCGCGTCCAGGTACAGCGTGACGAACACTTCGTACGGACGCGTGCCGATCCGCAGCCGCAGATAGTCCTCCACCGCGCCCGGCGAATCGATCTGCATCCGTTCGCGCGCCTTCTCGACCAGCGCGCGCCGCACGATCTCGGTGACGGCGATCAGCACCGCCGAGCGCGCGGCGCCGATGCCGGGGTGCGTCGCGAAGACGCCGGGCTCCGCATCGAGCATGTCGCGCAGCGAGTCGCCGAAGCGTGCAAGCAGCGCGCGGGCGCTCGCGAACACGTCGCGGCCGCCGCCGCCGGTGCCGAGCAGCAGCGCGACGAGCTCGGCGTCGGTCAGTGCGGCCGGCCCGCGTTCCAGCAGCCGTTCGCGCGGCAGATGCGAATTCCAGTTCCGCGGGCGCCGCTTGTGCGGCCACGCGGCGCCGGCCCGGCGTGCGGGAGCGGCCGCGGTGTCGGCAACGTCGCGACATTCGGCCGCCGGTGCGGTGCAGATTGACAGCATGATCGAAACTCCATTGGCGGCGCGCCTGCGCGCGACGTCGTCGCACTTTCAGCCTTGCGCGCTCAGGTGACTTACAATATTGGCTTTGCGCCGGGCCTTTCGGCTCCTCGGGCGCCGACGAACACGAGTCATTCATGAGCATCATCGATCTATCCGAAGTGAAGCCCGGTTCCCATGTGACGCTGCATTACCGGCTTGCACTGGCCGACGGCGCCGACATCGTCAACACCTTCTCCGACAAGCCCGCCACGCTGCTGCTCGGCGCCGGGCAGCTGGCGCCGTCGCTGGAACAGATTCTGCTCGGGCTGCGGGTCGGCGACCATTCGACTTTTCAGCTAACGCCCGAACAGGGGTTCGGTCCCCGGAATCCCGACATGCTCCAGCGCGTGACGCTGTCGACGTTGCGCGAGAACGGGATGGTCGGCGACGACTTTACGCCCGGCGAGCTGATCGAGTTCAACGCGCCGGACGGCGGCCGCTATGCAGGCGTGCTGAAGGAAGTCGGCGAAACCTCGGCGCTGTTCGACTTCAATCATCCGCTCGCGGGCCAAGCGCTCACGTTCGAAGTGAAAATCATCGGAATCCTGTAATCATGAGCACCACCGATACGCTGTCCGGACAGACCGTCGCCGCCGATGCCGAAATCCTGCTGGCCCAGCCGCGCGGCTTCTGCGCGGGCGTCGATCGCGCGATCGAGATCGTCGAGCGCGCAATCGCGATGCACGGCGCGCCGATCTACGTCCGTCACGAGATCGTCCACAACAAGTACGTGGTCGAGGATCTGAAGAAGAAGGGCGCGATCTTCGTCGAAGAACTCGAGGAAGTGCCGGCCGGCAATACCGTGATCTTCAGCGCGCACGGCGTGTCGAAGGCCGTGCGCGACGAGGCCGACGTGCGCGGGCTGCGCATTTACGACGCGACCTGCCCGCTCGTCACGAAGGTGCACGTCGAAGTGGCGAAGATGCGCCAGGACGGCGTCGACATCGTGATGATCGGCCACAAGGGCCACCCGGAAGTCGAAGGCACGATGGGCCAGGTCGAGCGCGGCATGCATCTCGTCGAAAGCGTCGAGGACGTGCAGAAGCTCGAGCTCGCCGATCCGGAGCGCATCGCGCTCGTCACGCAGACGACGCTGTCCGTCGACGACGCGGCCGAGATCATCGGCGCGCTGAAGGCGAAATACCCGAAGATCCGCGAGCCGAAGAAGCAGGACATCTGCTACGCGACGCAGAACCGCCAGGACGCGGTGAAGTTCATGGCGCCGCAGTGCGACGTCGTGATCGTCGTCGGCAGCCCGAACAGCTCGAATTCGAGCCGGCTGCGCGAAGTGGCGGAGAAGCGCGGCGTGGCCGCGTACATGGTCGACGCGCCCGATCAGATCGATCCGGCATGGGTTGCCGGCAAGCGCCGTATCGGCGTGACGGCCGGCGCATCGGCGCCGGAAGTGCTCGCCCAGGCCGTGATCGCGCGGCTGCGCGAGCTCGGCGTGCGCAACGTCCGCGCGCTCGACGGCATCGAGGAAAACGTGTCGTTTCCGCTGCCGCGCGGGCTGAACCTGCCGCCCGCGGCCTGATCGCCGCGTCGCACCCGCGGTACCCCCGAAGCGCGCCTGCCGGCGCGCTTTTTTTTTGCGCTGCGAAAATACGGGCGCAACCATTGTTCGGATTAATGTTGCAACCCGGTTGCTATATCCGCGCCCAGCCGTTTCTCAAAATTGGTTGCAATGCAGGAAAACCCCATCGAATCAGGATTATTGGCGGCCTGTAAATGGAGTTACAATGCGCCCGTTTTCAGGCCGGAATGGCTTTGAAATCGGGTTCTGGCAAGGCGCGGGAGACCTATTCGATGCATGTGAAGTTGGCTTACGCCAGGTACGTCGCCGCACCGGTTGCAATGTTGGCCGGTGACGGGAAAACGAGCGACGACACGGCGGGCAGGGAGGCTGCGGCGCACGCGGTACCGGTTGCCAGCGACATGCGCGCTGCCGGAGCCGGGCGTGCGGCGCCGTCGGCGTGCCGCATTGCGCAATCGGACAGTGACAACGACAACGGGGCACGTTTGACGATCGACGCATTCAACGCGCAGGGCTCGAAGATCGGCATGCATTCGACACGGCACGCGGCGCGGGCCGGCGGTGTGGCGATCGACCGCGCGACGGGCACACTGGTTGCCCGACAACGAGCCGCTGGACGTCCGGCGGCGGCAGCGCGCGTCGAGCGACGGGCGCTCGGGTTTCGGGGCAACGCAGGCAACGTGCAGATGTCACCGATCCCTTCTCATTTCGATTCGACGAAACGGCATGTCGCCGCGGCTTGCCACAGCGCGGCAGGCGGTCTGCTTCGTTTCACGAATTCCGATGCAGTCCTGACGACGGTCGGGCGCCACCTTCGCGTTGCCCGTTCAGGCGCGGCGCGGGCGGCGGCGAACGGCATCGGAGCGCAAACCCTTGGCGGCAACGGCATGTGCGCCGTCAAGGTGGTCGAGCCCGCGGGCGACGCGGTGCAAAACCTGATCTGCCCGGTGGCGCGGTTCGCCGCGGCCCGGACGGAAAAAGGCTCGGAAGCCGGGAAACCGGACGCCGGCCGTTTCGGCACGCTGCCCTACGACTTCAAGGAGGCCAAGACCACCGTCCTCGATGTCGTGACGATTTAGCGACGGGACTCATGATGGCACCGGAACAGTGCGGTGCCGTTTTTGTATCCGCTCCGGCGGCAGGTCCGGCCGTACAGGCCGGGCGACGCGCGCCGGGACGATCCACCCTTACCGGTATCGACTAGTACCCGCAGTGTCGCCGAGAAGGCGCGATTCCTCGCTTACCCGCGGGGCGCAACGTCCTCCGGCAGCACGGGCCAAGGAGCTTTAAATGGATATTTTCATCCAGCAGATCCTCAACGGGCTGGTGCTCGGCAGTGTGTACGCCATCATCGCGTTGGGTTACACGATGGTGTACGGCATTCTCGGCATCATCAACTTCGCGCACGGCGACGTGCTGATGATCGGCGCGATGGTCGCCCTGTCGGCGATCACCGTGCTGCAGAACCACTTTCCGCAACTCGGCAACGTCGCGACGCTGACGATCGGTCTCGGCATCGCCGCGGTCGTCTGCGCGTTCGTCGGCTTCACGATCGAACGCGTCGCGTACCGGCCGCTGCGCCGCGCGCCGCGTCTCGCGCCGCTGATCACCGCGATCGGCGTGTCGATCCTGCTGCAGACGGCCGCGATGATCATCTGGTCGCGCAACCCGCTGCCGTTCCCGCAATTGCTGCCGACCGATCCGATCAACGTGATCAAGGCGACCGACACGACGCCCGGCGCCGTGATCTCGGTTACTGAAATCGTGATCATCGCGGTCGCGTTCATCGTGATGGGCGGCCTGCTGCTGCTCGTGCACAAGACCAAGCTCGGCCGCGCGATGCGCGCGATCGCCGAAAGCCCGAACACGGCGAGCCTGATGGGCGTGAACCCGAACTTCGTGATCTCCGCGACGTTCATGATCGGCTCCGCGCTCGCCGCGCTGGCCGGCGTGATGATCGCGTCCGAATACGGCAACGTGCACTTCTACATGGGCTTCATCCCCGGCATGAAGGCGTTCACGGCCGCGGTGCTCGGCGGGATCGGCAACCTCGGCGGCGCGATGGTCGGCGGCGTGCTGCTGGGCCTGATCGAGCAGCTCGGCGCGGGCTACATCGGCAACCTCACGGGTGGCGTATTCGGCAGTAACTACCAGGACGTGTTCGCATTCATCGTGCTGATCATCGTGCTGGTGTTCCGTCCGTCGGGCCTGCTGGGCGAACGTGTCGCGGACCGCGCGTAACGGAAGGGGAGCAAACAACATGACATCCATTCAACCGATCGAATCGTCGACGTCGCTCGTCGAAGAGCGCAACACCGCCAAGACCGTCATCATCGGCATCCTGACCGCAGCCTTCGTGATCGCCGCGCCGATCATCATCGGCTCGGCCGGCGGCAATTACTGGGTTCGCGTGCTCGACTTCGCGATGCTGTACGTGATGCTCGCGCTGGGGCTGAACGTCGTGGTCGGCTTCGCCGGCCTGCTCGACCTCGGCTACATCGCGTTCTACGCCGTGGGTGCGTACACGGCGGCGCTCTTGAGCTCGCCGCACCTGACGTCGCAGTTCGAGTGGATCGCGGCGCTCGCGCCGAACGGGCTGCACGTGCCGTTCCTGATCATCGTGCCGATCGCGATGGCGTTGGCGGCGACCTTCGGGATCCTGCTCGGCGCGCCGACGCTGCGCCTGCGCGGCGACTACCTGGCGATCGTCACGCTGGGCTTCGGTGAAATCGTCCGGATCTTCATGAACAACCTCGACCGCCCGGTGAACATCACCAACGGCCCGAAGGGGATCACGGGCATCGATCCGGTGCACGTCGGCGGCTTCAACCTGTCGCAGACGCACACGATCTTCGGCTTCCAGCTGCCGTCGGTCTACATGTACTACTACCTGTTCGTGCTGTGCGCGCTGCTGGTGATCTGGGTGTGTACGCGTCTGCAGCACTCGCGTATCGGCCGCGCATGGGCGGCAATCCGCGAAGACGAAATCGCCGCGAAGGCGATGGGCATCAACACCCGCAACGTGAAGCTGCTCGCGTTCGCGATGGGCGCGTCGTTCGGCGGCCTGTCGGGCGCGATGTTCGGTGCGTTCCAGGGCTTCGTGTCGCCCGAGTCGTTCACGTTCTGGGAATCGATCGTCGTGCTGGCCTGCGTGGTGCTCGGCGGCATGGGCCACATTCCGGGCGTGATCCTCGGCGCGGTGCTGCTCGCGATCTTCCCGGAATTCCTGCGCTCGACGATGAGCCCGCTGCAGCACGCGCTGTTCGGTCACGACATCGTCGACACCGAAGTGATCCGTCAGGCGCTGTACGGCCTCGCGATGGTCATCATCATGCTGTACCGCTCGGAAGGCCTGTGGCCCGCGCCGAAGCATGAGGACAAGATCGCGAAACTGGCGAAGCGCAACAGCAAGAAGCCGGTGCGCGCTTAACCAACGGACAAGGGGATAACCACATGAGCGACAAGCAAATCCGACTGTCCGTCACGGGCGTGAACAAGCGTTTCGGCGGGCTGCAGGCGCTGTCCGACGTCGGCCTGCAAATCAAGGAAGGCGAGATCTACGGGCTGATCGGCCCGAACGGCGCGGGCAAGACCACGTTCTTCAACGTGATCACCGGCCTCTACACGCCGGACTCCGGCGACTTCAAGCTGGACGGCCAGAACTACACGCCGACGGCCGTGCATCAGGTCGCGAAGGCCGGCATCGCGCGCACGTTCCAGAACATTCGCCTGTTCGGCGGGATGACGGCGCTCGAGAACGTGATGGTGGGCCGCCACGTGCGCACCAAGCACGGTCTGCTGGGCGCGGTGTTCCAGACGCCGGCCGAACGCCAGGAAGAGCGCGAGATCAAGGAGCGCGCGATCGAGCTGCTCGAATACGTCGGCGTGCTGCAGTACGCGGACTACACGTCGCGCAACCTGTCGTACGGCCACCAGCGCCGTCTCGAGATCGCGCGCGCGCTCGCGACCGACCCGAAGCTGCTCGCGCTCGACGAGCCGGCGGCCGGGATGAACGCGACCGAGAAGGTCGAACTCACGCGCCTGCTCGACAAGATCCGTTCGGACGGCCGCACGATTCTCCTGATCGAGCACGACGTGAAGCTCGTGATGGGATTGTGCAACCGGATGACGGTGCTCGATTACGGCAAGGTGATCGCCGAGGGTCTGCCGCAGGACGTGCAGAAGGATCCGAAGGTGATTGAGGCATATCTCGGCGCAGGGGTGCACTGATGGCAGCGGCAATGTTGAAAATCAAGGGCTTGCAGGTCAACTACGGCGGCATCCAGGCCGTCAAGGGCGTTGACATGGAAGTCCGTCAGGGCGAGCTGGTGACGCTGATCGGCGCGAACGGTGCAGGCAAGACCACGACGATGAAGGCGATCACGGGCCTGAAGCCGTACTCGGCCGGCGACATCGAATACGACGGCAAGTCGATCAAGGGCATCCCGCCGCACGAGCTGCTCAAGCGCGGCCTCGCGATGGTGCCGGAAGGGCGCGGGATCTTCGCGCGGATGTCGATCATCGAGAACATGCAGATGGGCGCGTACCTGCGCAACGACAACGAGCAGATCAAGAAGGACGTCGACCGCATGTTCGGCTTCTTCCCGCGCCTGAAGGAGCGGGCGACGCAGCTCGCGGGTACGCTGTCGGGCGGCGAGCAGCAGATGCTCGCGATGTCGCGCGCGATTCTGAGCAAGCCGAAGCTGTTGCTGCTCGACGAGCCGTCGATGGGGCTGTCGCCGATCATGGTCGAGAAGATCTTCGAAGTGGTGCGGGAAATCTCGAAGGAGGGCATCACGGTGCTGCTGGTCGAGCAGAACGCGCGCCTCGCGCTGCAGGCTGCGGACCGCGGCTATGTGATGGATTCGGGCACGGTCACGATGGAAGGCGACGCGAAGCAGATGCTCGACGATCCGAAGGTGCGCGCCGCGTATCTGGGCGAATGAACGAGCCCGGTGCGGCGCGGCGGCGGATGCCGGACGTGCCGCGCGGGTGCTTTCGAAAGGCTGTCACGGGGTGCCGTGGCAGCCTTTTTTGCATCTTGCGCGCCCGGCGGCGACGCCATTCGTTCGGCGTTGATGCGGCCGTGCGGCGCGCAGCGAGGTGGCGTGAACATCCGTGCGCGACCGCGCGTTCGCCAAACCGACACGCGGAGCGCGTACCATGAGCGATCCATCGTGACACGGAGCGCGCGCATGAGTCTCGACTACGGTTTCGTGAAGGCGAAGGTCACGTCGGTGGCGCGGCTGAAAGGTTCGCCGCACGGCAGTGAAACCCAGTATCACATCCACCTGACGCTCGCGTTGCCGACCGGCGACTGGGACGTCGCGATCAACGTCGGCACCAACGACGCGGACGATCTGCTGAACTACAAGCTCGTCTACGATTTCCATCACCCGGTCACGGCGACGCTCGCGGCCGCCGTCGAAGGCTATACCGACCTGACCGGGCACACTGCGCTGCCGGCGCTCGACTACCTGCGCAGCGACATCCTGAACGAGACGGGCACATGGCGCGCGAGCGCGGTGATGGACGGCACCGAGCACGCGGAGCCGATCCCGTCGCTGCTGCGGCTCGTCAACGCCGCGCAGTCGCACGGGCTCGACGTCGTCGTGTTCGGCCGCAGATATTCGGACGGCAGCGGCATCCACGACACGCACATGAACCAGGGCTCGACGGGCGCGCATTACCTGCATCGCGCCGGCGACGACCACAACGATCACAACGACGTGTGGCAGGACGGCGCGCTGATCGTGCGCGTGAGCGACACGCAGTGGGCCGCATATTTCGCGGCATTCGAGCAGCAGGCCGTGCCGACCGACGCGCTCGGCAATCCGCTGCCGGACGCGGGGCCGATCACGCGCTGACGGCGACGGCCGGCGCGGTCACGCGGCCGGCAGCGTCTTGCCGAACGAGATGCGCTCCTCGACGCGATAGCCGAGCGCCGCATAGAAGCGGCACGCATCGTCGTTGCCGGGCAGCACCTGCAGATTGACCTTCAGGCAGCCGCGCGCGGCGAGCGCGCGTTCCGCATGCGCGAGCAGCGCGCGGCCGATGCCGAGCCGACGGGCGTCGTTCGATACGCCGAACGAGTAGAGCCAGCCGCGATGTCCGTCGAAACCGGCCATCAGCGTGCCGACGACCCGCGCGCCGCAGGTTGCGACGAAGAACAATTCCGGCTGCGTCGCGAGCTTCAGCTCGATCGACCGCAGCGGATCGCGGTGCGGCGGCGCGCCGGCTTCGCCGTAATGCGGGAACGCGTCGCGCCAGACGGCCAGCACCGCATCGGTGTCGGCGCGCTCGAACGGGCGGATCACGACGGCATCGGCATCCATCGCGGCGCGCTCGTTACAGCGTGTCGAGGATCGACCGAAGCATCGCCATCATCTGGTCGATCTCGTCGGTCGTCACGTTCAGCGCCGGCATGAAGCGCAGCAGGTTCGGGCGTGCCGCGTTCAGCAGCAGGCCGTCGGGCTGCATGTCGCGCGCCTTCTCGACGATCTGCGGGCCGATGTCCTTGCCGAGCAGCAGCGCGCGCAGCAGGCCTTCGCCGCGTTCGCCGTCGAAGCCGCGCTCTTCCGACAGCTCGAGCAGCTTGCGCTTCAGGTACTCGCCGCGCGCCCGCACGCCTTCGAGGAAGCCGGGCGCGACGAGTTGCGAGATCACCGAATAGCCGACCGCCGTCATCAGCGGGTTGCCGTTGTACGTGCCGCCCTGGTCGCCGGCCTCGAACACCGCGACGTCGGCTTTCGACAGCAGCGCGCCGAGCGGTGCGCCGCCGCCGATGCCCTTCGCGAGCGTCATGACGTCCGGCTCGATGCCCGACAGCTCGTACGCGAACAGCGTGCCCGCGCGGCCGCAGCCGCTCTGCACTTCGTCGACGATCAGCAGCAGGTTGTGCTGCTTCGTCAGCGCGCGCAGCGCCTGCATGAATTCGCGCGTCGCCGGGATCACGCCGCCTTCGCCCTGGATCGGCTCGAGCATCACGGCGACGGTCTTGTCGGTGATCAGCTTCTCGACCGAGTTGATGTTGTTGAGTTCGGCCTTCGGGAAGCCCGGCACCTGCGGTGCGTAGATCGTGTCCCAGCCCGGCTTGCCGCTCGCCGACATCGTCGCGAGCGTGCGGCCGTGGAAGCTGTGGTCGAACGTGATGATCTCGTATGCGCCGTTCTTGAACTTGCGGCCCCACTTGCGCGCGAGCTTGATCGCGCCTTCGTTCGCTTCCGCGCCGCTGTTCGTGAAGAACACCTTGTCGAACACGCTGTGCTGCGTGAGCAGGCCCGCGAGTTTCGCCATCGGCTCGTTGTAGAACGCCGGCGACGGGTTCAGCAGCTTTTCGGCCTGCGTCTTCAGCGCTTCGACGATCCCGTCGTTGCAGTGGCCGAGGCTGTTGACGGCCCAGCCCTGGATGAAGTCGAGATAGCGCTTGCCCGTGTGATCGTAGAGCCACGAACCCTTGCCGTGCGTGAACACGATGTCGGGGCGGTTCGTGATGTACATCAGCGAGTCGATCGGGTAATCGTTCAGGGGCATGGCAGCAGACTCCAGCGGACGTTGAAAGGGGAACGGGCAATAAAAAAGCCACGGAAAGCCGTGGCTGGTGGATCGAACAGCTTGTGCGTAACCGGTGAAGCGGAGGAGGGTTACGCGCGAGTCCGTGACGAGCCGGCGGCATCCGGGCGGAGCGGCGAGCGGCGACGTCGGAGAGCGGACAGGAAGCGGTTCATGTGCGCAAGCATAAGGCATCCCGCGCCCCACTGTAAACCGCCGCGATGCCATGGATGTGACACGGCGGCGCGCAGCGGGGCGCGCTCATGCGCCCGGTGCTCAGACCGGATGCGCGAGATCGGCGGCGCTCGTGAACGAGTCCGCGTAGAACTCGTCGGCCGGCAGCGCATGGTGCTGCGTGAAGTCGCGCTGCGCGGATTCGACCATCACCGGCGCGCCGCACGCATACACCTGATGACCGGACAGATCGGGCAGGTCCTCGATCACCGCGCGGTGGACGAAGCCGGTGCGGCCGGTCCACTGATCGGCGTCGTCCGGCTCGGACAGCACCGGCACGTACTTGAAGTTCGGGATTTCGCGCACCCATTGCTCGGCGAGCTCGCCGAGGTAGATGTCCTTTTTGCGGCGGGCGCCCCAGTAGAGCGTCATCGGGCGCGTGATGCCCGTGTGCTTCACGTGCTCGATGATCGCCTTGATCGGCGCGAAGCCGGTGCCCGACGCGAGCAGCACGATTGGCTTGTCGGATTCCTCGCGCAGGAAGAACGTGCCCAGCGGGCCTTCGAAACGCAGGATGTCGCGCTCCTTCATCGCGCCGAACACGTGATCGGTGAACTTGCCGCCCGGCATGTGGCGGATGTGCAGCTCGATCGGGCCTTCCTCGTGCGGCGCGTTCGCCATCGAGTAGCTGCGGCGCGAGCCGTCCTTCAGGATGAATTCGACGTACTGGCCGGCGAGGTATTGCAGGCGTTCGTTGGCCGGCAGCTGCAGCTTCACGACCATCACGTCGTCCGCCTTGCGTTCGAGCGCGGCGATCCGGCACGGCAGCTTCTTCACCTGCACGCCGTCGACGCCGGCGATTTCACGCACGTCGATCTCGAGGTCGCATTGCGCCTTCGAGCAGCACAGCAGCGCGAGGCCGCGCGTGCGTTCGTCGTTGGACAGTGCCGATGCGGCATGCGGGCCCTGTTCGATCTGGCCCGACACGATCTGGCCCTTGCAGGAGCCGCACGCGCCGTTCTTGCACCCGTACGGCAGATGGACGTTCTGGCGCAGCGCGGCCGCCAGCACGGTTTCGTCCGACTCGACCTGGAACTGCCGGCCGCTTTGCTTGAGAGTAACGTTGAATGCCATAGAACCAAATAGAACAAAATGTGGGGACCGTGCATCTCACGCACGGCGGCTACAATGCAAGCCCGTTGCGCGCCGCGCAACATGGCAACTGATTTCGCAACCAACATGATCGCGACTCGAATCCTGCGCCGGCCGCGCGCATTGATCGTCGGCTGCGGCGACGTCGGCCTGCGCTGCGTCGCGCAATGGCGCGAAGCGCGCCCCGACCTGCGCATCGTCGCGCTGACGAGCCATGCGGACCGCCGCGACGAATTGCGCGCGGCCGGCGCCGCGCCGATCGTCGGCAACCTCGATCGCCGCGCGACGCTGCGGCGGATCGCCGGGCTCGCCCGCACGATCCTGCATCTCGCGCCCCCGCAATCCGAGGGCCGCGACGACCGTCGCACGCGTGCGCTGATCGCCGCATTGTCCGTGCCCGCACGGCGCGCTTCCGCACCGGCCGTCGCGGCGGCCGGGCGGCTGCGCACGCTGCGCGCCGCGACGCGGCAAGCCGGCGGCCCGGCGCGGCGAGCGCGTATTGTACCCGACGCCTTTCGCGCGCCCACGCTCGTCTACGCGAGCACGACCGGCGTTTACGGCGATTGCGGCGGTGCGCGAATCGACGAAACGCAGCCGCTGCGCCCCGCGAATCCGCGCGCGTTCCGGCGCGTGTCGGCCGAGCGTCAGCTGCGGGCGGCGACGGTGCGCGGCGTGCTGTCCGCGCGCATCGTGCGGATTCCCGGCATCTATGCGGAGAACCGGCTGCCGCTCGCGCGGCTCGAGCGCGGCACACCCGCGCTCGACGCGGCCGACGACGTCTACACGAACCACATTCACGCGGACGATCTCGCGGCGATCCTGCGCCGCGCGGCCGTGCGCGGCAAACCGGCGCGCGCCGTCCACGCGTCGGACGACAGCGAACTGCGGATGGGAGAGTATTTCGACCGGGTCGCGCGGGCGTTCGGCCTGCCGCCGCCGCCGCGCATCAGCCGCGTGGACGCTGAGCGCCAGCTCGAGCCGACGCTGCTGTCGTTCATGCGCGAGTCGCGGCGCCTGTCGAATGCGCGGCTCAAGGCCGAATTGTGCGTGACGCTGCGCTACCCGACCGTAGACGAATTCCTTCAAACGCTCGCGCCGGGCGGCACGTCAGGTCAGCGCCGGTAGCGCCTCGATCAGCAGGAAGCACAACAGCGCGCCGATCATCGCGCCGATCAGATTCGGATGATATTTGTGCTTCATGTGCATCGCGGCGAGCAGCGCGCCGATCAGGATGGCGCCCACGACCGCGAACGCGATCATCACGTACGACAGTTCGAAAGAATGGTTGATGTTCATGATGTCTCCCCTGCATCGCTGCTCGTACAGCTTGTGATTTCAGTATAGCGGGGGAACGTGCGGCCGCGATGCGGCCGGGCACCGAACGATCGTGCGGATTTTCCCTTACAGGGTTTCGACGGGATTGCGCAGCGCGGAAAGTTCGCTGTCGTCGAGCCAGCGCCACGCGCCGGGCGCGAGATCGTCCGGCAGCGTGAAGCCGCCGATGCTTTCGCGGTGCAGCGCGTCGACGCGGTTGCTGGCGGCGGCCACCATGCGTTTCACTTGATGATATTTGCCTTCGAGAACGGTCAGCACGAGCGTGTGCGGGCCGCGCGCGCCGGCGGCGACCGCCGCGATCGGCTTCGGCTCGCCGTGCAGCTGCACGCCCGTGCGCAGCGCGTTCAGCTGCGCATCGTCGAGCGGGTGGCGCACGGTCGCGACGTACGTCTTCGGCACCTTGCGCTTCGGCGACGTGTACGCGTGCACGAACTGGCCGTCGTCGGACAGCAGCAGCAGCCCGGTCGTGTCCTGGTCGAGGCGGCCGACGCACTGCACGCCGCGCGCAACGAGCGGCGCCGGTAGCAGGCTGAACACGCTCGCGTGGTGTTGCGGCTCGCGCGAACATTCGTAGCCGGCCGGCTTGTTCAGCGCGAGATACGCACGCGGGTGGAACGGCCACGCGACGCCGTCGACCGTGAACACGAGGCCGTCGGTGTCGAAGATCGCGTCGGGGTCGGTTGCGTGTGCGCCCGCGACGGTGACGCGGCCCGTTTCGATCAGGCCGCGGCACTGGCGGCGCGAGCCGAAGCCCTGCGTGTAGAGAATGCTTTCGAGATCCATAGCGCGCGCATTCTATCAAGCGGCGTGCCGGCATCGGCACGAACCCGGCCGCGCTGGTAAGCTGCCGAAGCGCCGCGCGCGACGCGGCACACCAACCGCAAGCGGATCAACGTGCCGCTGACCGCGCCCGCCGCGGGCGTCGATGCGGTCAGATGGGGGCCGTCGCGGCCGACGGATGTCGCGCGCAACGCGCGTACGGCTTCAGCGTGAAGTGACGGCAACACAGCGACGGCGGCGGGCCCGGGCCAGGGCCGCCACATTTTCATTCGACATGGAGCAAGCCGCATGAACCCGACGACGCTCGACGCACTCGCCGATTTTCCCCGCCAGCTCGAAGCCCATTTCGCGGCCGTGCCCGATGGCTATGCACGCTGGACGCCCGACGACTGGAGCGGGATTCCGAGCGAGCACTTCTCGCCGCTCGGGCAGCTCTGTCACGTGCGCGACATCGAGATCGACGGCTACCACGTGCGGCTACGGCGGATGCTCGACGAGGATCACCCGCTGCTCGTGTCGGTCGACGGCGATGCGCTCGCGCTCGAGCGCCGCTACGACGCCGCGTATGCGTCCGACGTGCTCGCGGCCATTCGGGACGCGCGGCGCGAAACACTCGAGCTCGTGTCGCGCCTGACGCCGGAGCAGTTCGCGCGCACCGGCGAATTCGACGGCTACGGCGTGCTCACCGTGCGCGGCCTGCTTCATTACCTGTGCAGCCACGACCAGCAGCATCTGGCCGGCATGCAGTGGCTGCTCGGCAAGATCGACGCGGCGCTGCACGCACGGTGAGCCGCACGGCCCATGAGCACGGGCCGCGCGGATTTCGGTGTGAGCGTCGGTGCGGCATCCCACCATTCCTGCCCGCCGATTGGCTCGCTTTTCTGGATAATCCATCCAGCCGCACCCGGCTGACCGGCACGGCGCGCGTGCCTACACTCCTAGCTCCATTCAACGCAAAAAGGAGTCAACCGTGGCCACTCACACGCTCGCAGACAAGGTCGTCCTGATCGCAGGCGGCGCCAAGAATCTCGGCGGCCTGATCGCCCGGGACCTGGCCGGCCACGGCGCGAAGGCGGTGGCGATTCACTACAACAGCGCGGCGTCGCAGGCGCAGGCCGAGGAGACGGCCGCCGCCGTGCGTGCCGCCGGCGCCGAAGCCGCGACGTTCCAGGGCGACCTGACGACCGCCGCCGCGGTCGAGCAGCTGTTCGGCGACGCGAAGCAGCGCTTCGGCAAGATCGACATCGCGATCAACACCGTCGGCAAGGTGCTGAAGAAGCCGATTACCGAAATTTCGGAGGCCGAATACGACGAGATGTTCGCGGTCAACAGCAAGTCGGCGTTCTTCTTCATCAAGGAAGCGGGGCGGCACCTCGAGGATCACGGCAAGCTCGTCACGTTGGTGACGTCGCTGCTCGGCGCGTTCACGCCGTTTTATGCGGCGTACGAAGGATCGAAGGCGCCGGTCGAGCACTTCACGCGCGCCGCGTCGAAGGAGTACGGCGCGCGCGGGATCTCGGTGACGGCGGTCGGCCCGGGCCCGATGGACACGCCGTTCTTCTATCCGGCCGAAGGCGCCGACGCGGTCGCGTATCACAAGACGGCGGCCGCGCTGTCGCCGTTCAGCAAGACTGGCCTCACGGACATCGAGGATGTCGTGCCGTTCATCCGCCATCTGGTGACGGACGGCTGGTGGATCACCGGCCAGACGATCCTGATCAACGGCGGCTATACGACCAAGTAACGGGGCGCGCCGGCGGCCGCGGCGCGCCGCAATGGACCATTTGCATGGACAATGGACGGGCGCGCGGACACCCGACCGCGCGCCCGTTTCTTTTGTGTCGCCGCAGCGGCCCGCATGGGCTGCAACACGCGGCGCTTGCCGGTGACGGCCGTCCGAACCTACGTTTTCCGCTGCCGATGGACAAGCTGGACCAGGTCAGAATCTTCCTGCAGGTTGCCGAATTGGGCAGCTTCATCAAGGCCGCGGGTGCGCTCGACGTGCCGCGCGCAACCGTGTCCGCGGCTGTCCAGCAGCTCGAGTCGGCGCTCGGCACGCGCCTGCTGCACCGCACGACGCGGCAGGTCCAGCTGACGGCCGACGGCGCGCTGCTGCTCGAGCGCGGCCGGCGGCTGCTCGCGGAAGCCGACGAACTCGACCGGCTGTTCCGGCGCCGCGATCGCGACGTGATCGGGCGGCTGAACGTCGACGCGCCGAGCCGGATCGCGCGTCGCGTGATCGCGCCCGCGCTGCCGTCGCTGTTTTGCCGCTACCCGAAGCTGCAGCTGTCGCTCGGCTCGACGGACCGCTCGATCGATCTCGTGCAGGAGGGCGTCGATTGCGCGATCCGCGTCGGGCGGCTCGCGGACAGCAGCCTCGTGGTGCGGCCGCTCGGCCAGTTCGCGCTGATCAATTGCGCGAGCCCCGGCTATCTGCGCGAATGCGGCGTGCCCGAGCGCCCGGATGCGCTCGCGCACGGACACTGGGCGATCGGTTATGCGTCGCCGACGACCGGCCGCGAGCTTGAATGGGAATACTGCGCGGACGGCGGCCGGCATGCGCTGACGCTGCCGAGCCGCGTGATCGTCAACAATGCCGAAACTTATATCGCGAGCTGCATCGCCGGAATGGGGCTGATCCAGATTCCGCGCTTCGACGTCGTGCATCTGCTCGACAGCGGCGCGCTCGTCGAGGTGATGCCCGGCCATCGCGCCGCGCCGATGGACGTGTCGGCTGTCTATCCGCATCGGCGGCATCGGTCGAGGCGGCTCAATGCGTTCGTCGAGTGGTTCGGCGAGTTGATGAAGGATGCATTGAACGACACGGGCGCGGCCGGCAGCGGCGACTGACAGCGGCGTCGTGCCCGCGCCGGCAAGCCTTCGCCGTTCGTCAGCCGGCGACGCCGATCGCTCGGCGTCGGCGCGAGGCGGCATGTACGGTACGTTCGGTAACGCAGTACGTGCGGCCATCGCGCTGCGTCTACTCAAGCGGCGAACTGCCGCGTGCGTCCGGTCCGCTGCACCGCGTCGATCAGCGCGGCGCAGGCGCCGTCGGGTTTCGACGCGAATGCGTAGAAGCGCGCGGCCGGCAGCGCCGGCAGGCCGTCGTGCACCGCGCATTCGCGCAGGCCGTCGCGCAACTGGCTGCGTGCGAGCGCCGTGACCGCGAAGCCGGCAAGCGCGGCCGACACGCAGCCGGCCATGCTCGCGCTTTCGAACAAAACCCGAAACGGCCGCAGCGCGGCCGCGAGCGCGGACACCGCGGCTTCCCGATACACGCACGGCTCCGGAAACAGCGCGAGCGGCACGCCGTCGTCGGCGTCGAGCGCCGTATCCGCCGCGAACGCCCATACGAGCGGTTCGTCCCACAGCAGTTCGCCGGGCGTGTCGACCTGCCGGCATTGCTTGCCGAACACGACGTCCAGCCGGCCCAGCGATTGCTCGCGCAGCAGCGACGCGGTGATGCCGACCTTCAGCTCGATCGACGTGCGCGGATGGCTGTCGCGGAACGTGCGCAGCACCTGCGGCAGCCACGTGCCGGCGAAGTCCTCCGACGCGCCGACGCGCAGCGGGCCGTGCGCCGGCGCGCCGCGCAGCCGGGCGCGCACTTCGCGCTCCATGTCGACGATGTTGCGCGCGTACGCATACAGCGTGTCGCCGGCCGGCGTGAGCGCGACGCGGCGCGTGGTGCGCGCGAGCAGCACCGTGCCGGCGGCCTGTTCGAGCCGCTTGATGTGGCCGCTGACCGCCGACGGCGTCAGCGCGAGACGTTCGGCGGCCGGCGCGAAGCCGTGGCGATCGACGACTTCGAGGAAGGTGCGCAGCAGCGTGATGTCGAGCGCGCTCGACGCAGGATCGGTCAGCGGTTCCATTGATTTATTCAACGTGATACTCGAAGAATGGATCATGATACTCCGCGAATCATGATGAGATGCGGATCTACCATCGATGTCCGGACTGAACACAGGAGGGCACGATGACTGCTTATCGACATGTAACGACGGCGTCGCTCGACATCGCCTATCTCGAATGGAATCCGCGCGGCGAGCGCGTGGCCGTGCTGCTGCACGGCTGGCCCGACAGCCCGGCCGGCTGGGAAGCGGTGGCGCAAATGCTGAGCCTGCACGGCTTTCGTGTGCTCGCGCCGGCATTGCGCGGCTTTGCGCCGACCCGCTTTCGCGATCCGGCGACGCCGCGCAGCGGCCGCCTCGCGGCGCTCGGCCGCGACCTGCTCGAGTTCGTCGACGCGCTCGGCATCGAGCGGCCGGTCCTCGCCGGGCACGACTGGGGCGCCCGCGCGGTGGCGAACGCGTGCGGGTTGCGCGACGGCGCCGCGTCGCATCTGGTGATGCTGTCGGTCGGATACGGCACGAACGACCCGGCCCAGCCGCTGTCGCTGCAGCAGGCGCGCAACTACTGGTACCACTGGTATATGGCGACGCCGCGCGGCGAGCAGGCGCTGCGCGACGATCGCCGCGCGTTCGCGCGCCTGATGTGGGATACATGGTCGCCGGCCGGCTGGTACGACGAACGCGACTTCGATGCGGCAGCCGCCGCGTTCGACGGGCCGGACTGGATCGACGTGGTGCTGCACTCGTACCGTTATCGCTGGGGGTTCGTCGACGGCGGAGCGGCGTACGCGCACGACGACGCGCAACTGACGCCCGCGCCGGTGCTGTCGGTGCCGACGCTCGTGTTGCACGGCGCCGCGGACGCGTGCAACGGGCCGGAGACGTCCGCCGGACGCGAGGGGTTCTTCACCGGCCGCTACGTGCGCACCGTGCTCGACGGCGTCGGCCACTTTCCGCAGCGCGAGGCGCCTTCGGTCGTCGCGGACGCGATTCTGCGGTTCTGCGAGCGCGGTTGACGCGCCGGCCGGCGCCGCGCGTGGCGGCGATCGACCTTGCACGACTGGCGACGCACGGTGCGAACAGGCCGGCGCGCCCGGTGTTCCTGCACGTTTCGCAGCGGCTGCGATTGCCGACGCGGAACGCTTCGTCGGCGCCGTCCTGCGGCGGGGCGACGAATGCGCGGTACGGGCGCTTGCCGGCCGGGCGCGGCGACGCGCTCGACAATCGCCGTCACGACCGCGCCGGCTCCGCTGGTTCGGGCGCGGCGACGCCGCTCACCGCCCGATCTCGTGCCGCAAGGTGCGCCAACTGCGAGCGCTCCGTCAGCACATGCCGCCGTTCGCGCGCAGGATCTGACCGTTGATCCACGCGCCGTCCGGCCCGGCGAGGAATGCGACGACGCGCGCGATGTCGTCGGGCTGGCCGAGCCGCTCGAGCGGGTTCAGCTTCGCGAGCCGATCAATCAGTTCGGGGCTCTTGCCCTGCAGGAACAACTCGGTCGCGACCGGTCCCGGCGCAACGGCGTTCACGCGGACGCCGCGCCCGCGCATTTCCTGCGCGAGCACCTGCGTGAGGCTTTCGACCGCCGCCTTGCTTGCGACGTACACGCCGTAAGTCGGCATGCGCATGCCGATCACGCTGGTCGACAGGTTGATGATGCGTCCACCGTCGCGCACTCGCTTTGCCGCTTCGCGGCATACGTTGAACGTGCCTTTCACGTTGATGGCGATCGTTTCGTCGAAGAGCGCATCGTCGCAGCCGGCGATCGTCGCCAGCTTCATCACGCCCGCGGAATTGACCACCACGTCGAGGCCGCCGAATGCATCGCGGGCAGCGTCGAACAGCGCGGCGACGGCCGCCGGGTCGGCGACGTTCGCCTGCACCGCGACGGCGCGACCGCCGTCGGCGACGATCGCATCGACCACTTCGCGAGCGGGGCCCGCGCTGCCCGCATAGTTGACGACGACCCGGAAGCCGTCCCGGGCGAGTTGGCGCGCGATTTCCGCGCCGATACCGCGCGACGAACCCGTGACGAGGGCGACCTGTTCCGCTGTGCTCATGTCCTGCTCCTATTGAGGTTGAATGCCGTTCGAGGCGGCGACAGGACTACTGTAGGCTTCCTCGCAGAATAAAAATAATGAATAATGATCAGTAAATAAATGACTGAAAGTATGTCTTATGGCGTTCGACAGCAGATTGCTCAGCGGTATCGGCGTGCTTTCCGCGGTGATCGAGGCCGGCACCTTCGCGCGGGCGGGCGAGGCGATGGGGCTGACTCAACCGGCGGTCAGCCGTGCCGTCGCGCGGCTGGAAGAGCGGGTCGGCATCCGGATCTTCAACCGGACGGCGCGCGCGATCACGTTGACCGACGAAGGACGGCGCTTCTACGAGGCGGTCGCGCCGCTGCTGGCCGGCATCGAGGAGGCGGCGCTCGACGCCGGCCAGTCGAAGGCGCGCGTGAGGGGGCGGCTGCGGGTCAACGTGGACGGCACGTTCGGTCACTACGTGCTCGCGCCGCGGATGGCGGAGTTCCTCGATCGCTTTCCCGATCTGTCGGTCGAGGTCAGCGTGCGGGACCGGATGGGCGACCTCGTCGCGGACGGCTTCGACGTGGCGGTGCGCTTCGGCATCCCGGAGCCGTCGTCATATCGCGCGCGGCTGCTGGTCGAGACGCGCGTGCTGACCTGCGCATCGGCCGCGTACGTCGCGCGTCATGGCGAACCGCGCCACCCTCGGGATCTTGCGCACGGTCATCGGTGCGTGCTGATGCGCGACCCGGTGACGGGACGACCGTACCAATGGGAGTTTCATCGCGGCAAGGAAGTTGTGCCGGTGGACGCCACCGGCAGGCTGACGGTCAACGATACGGGCGGGCTGCTCGGCGCGTGCCTGGGCGGTGTCGGCATTGCGCAACTGCTCGAGCTCTATGCGCAGGACGTGCTGGCCGACGGGCGGTTGGTGCAGTTGTTGCCCGAGTGGGCGGACGAGACGTTCCCGCTGTATGCGTACCATCACGCGTCGAATCTCGTTTCGGCGAAGGTCCGCGTGTTTCTGGACTTCGTGCGTGAATTGACTGGCTGAGCCGAGGTGGCGCAATGCGGTGGGCGTGCGGGGAGACGCGTTCGGCGACAACCAGGCCACGCGATCTGGCCAGGCTCGATTATCGGGACGGAGGACCGAAGCGGGGCAGCGAGTGGCGTCGATTGCATTGACGCCGCTCGCCCCGCTTCCGTTTCCCGCTGCGTCAATAGGCGAGATCGCGGAGAACGATGTTTTGCTGGTTCTGGTAGGCAGGGCCGACTTGATTGAATGCGACCAGGACGGGCGCGCCCGTCGTGCGGGCCGCGCATAAAATCGCCACGATGCCGGCGTCGATGCTGGCATTCGTCACTTGATACGCGACGCCATCGGATACGTCGGTCAACGTTGCGCCGAACTTGTCGACGAAGTTCACGCCAGTGACCGTGACGAAGGCCAACGAAGCCGAACTGTCGCGAGACGCGAGTGCCTGGAATCGCGCATCGTTCTTGAATGATTCTCTGTTCATTGCGTTTTCCTTGGACAAGAGTGCCGAGCAAATTTTCTTGAAGCGAAGTGGCGATCGGCGGAAGCAGCTCGCGCGGCCTGAGCGGGCGGCACGAGACGCCGCTTCCCGATCGCTAAATCGGGGTCACGATGAAACCCTGCGATCCGTCGCTTCCGACGATGACATCGTTTTCGCCGGTGCGATTCAGGAAGGCATTCGTCAGGCCGTTGACAATGACCGGAAATCCGTCGATGTTCGGGCCAACCTGAGAAAGCCGCGCGGCGTCATTTGCGTCCGGAAGCATCAAAAAGGGATTGCCGGACGCCGGAATGGGAGGGCAGCTGAGATACCGTTTGTCGAAGGTATTCCCGGGGGAATCCAGCTGCAGCGTCACATTCTCGAATTCGTCGCTTGTGACGGGTTTGTCGGTGTTCCATATCGACGGATTGTCGCTGAACGCCAACCGTCCCTTGCTGTCGACGGACAAATATAGTGAACGATTCGCTGAATATTTGAGCGTAATGGCCGTCATTTTCGTGTCCTGGAGGGTTGTCTATTTGAACGGACCAGGGCGCCGCCGAAGTGACGCCCTGATTTCTCCGGGCTGGCATCGGGAGTGATGCGCGCCGGTGAAGTAATGCCGTACTTCGGGTTTCAGCCTTGCGTGAACATGCCGGTTCCGGCTCCCGTGAACTCGCCGTTGATACTTCCCCAGGGTCCCGATACCAAAACGGCCAGCACGCGCGTTCCTTCCAATAGGGTCATCGAAACGGCGCCGGCATTAATCGACAGCTCCAATGTAAGCAGAACGCCGATCAGATTCTCCGTGTCGGGAACCGTGCCCTGCATGTAGATATTGGAAAGGTCGATATTCGTTCCCGTCCCGGTCGCTTGCCCGACGAACTTCACCCGAGTGCCTTGATTGGGTTGCGGCCCAATGACGGCCAGTGATGAACTGATATAAACCGTTTCGTTATGCGGCCCGCAGCCGCAGCCGCAGCCTTCGAAGCCGAAATATCCGCAGATATATTGCTGGCATCCGCAGCCGCACAGGGATTGCGGTTGAACACTCTGGTCGAAAGCGGCCTTCAGGTCGGGCTTCTTGGCGACCAGCACTTCCCTGCTCTTGATCGCCGCGTCATAGGCCGCCCGGGATTTCTTGTCGAGTTCGGCGGTTTGCTCCGGCGTCACATCTTTAAGCGATTCACTCATTTTAAGGCCCTCTATGATTTTCGTGTCGTGATGAAGGTATTGCGCCTCGCTCGGTCGGCGGTATTTTTTCGTTGATGGCGCAATGTCTCCAAGCTGGGTGGAAATTGCCGACCTGGCGAACTCGTATGTAAGTGTTCTGCAAGAGTGCATCGCTTTGCCCGAAAGGTGCCTCGACCACCTTCGAGAGGGTTCGAATGGAATCCGATGCGAAAAATAAATGTATCCGGTTCTATTTGTTTCTATGTGACGTGCCGAATAAGTAGCGTGATTTGAGTTTATGGCTTGGCATCAATTCGGCCAACTGACAAATCCTACAGGATCGTGGTGAATATTCTTAAAATGATGCGCTGACGGATATTTGATATTTTTTATTTGGATGCTCTATAAAACAAGATATACGGTGCATCAAACATCCGGGTTGTGTGTTTGTGGTAATTGCGGGCCGGGTGGAGGTGGTCGGTCGGCGAAATTGTTCGTATCCGATTGCGGCGCTATAAATCCATTGTTTTATATTGCGGCGCAATTATATATCTGGAATAGATATTTGCAATTATGCGAAGTATGCTCGGTGCGGTTCATCGGCGCTGCTGCACGCCGCCCGTCCATTCTTCCAGGCGAGTATGCAGGTGCGACGCTCGGGCAGTCGGTGCGCGGCACGTACCGGGGTAGTCCAACACGAACGAGAGCCGGCCCGCCGGGCCCGCTGTCGGCGACGGGGAGAGGCGCGAAAGAAAAAGCCCCGGTCATCGCTGACACGGGGCTCTGTTCCGGCACACTCTTCGGCGCGTCGTGTCGCTCGGAAGGTGTTCGCCGCTTCGGTCTTCTACCGCCTTCCTCGGAAGGCGCTGCGCAAGGTCACTTGGATGCTCTTGCGTTTGTCTATTGGTGCCCAGGGCCGGAATCGAACCGGCACGCCTTGCGGCGGGGGATTTTGAGTCCCCTGCGTCTACCAATTTCACCACCTGGGCTTGAACCTGGCCGCAACCGATGACGCAGATCGTGCGCGGCGAAACGCGGATTATGGCGGAAAACGGGGCACCGGGCAAGCAGTCCGGCGACCGGCCTCGTACTACTGGCTCAGGTACACGAACTGGCCATGCTTGACGATCCCCATCACGCTCGCGCGCTGGTCGAGCCCCACGTGATCCGTGTCGCTCGTATTGACGACGCCGTTCGGCACGACGAGCTCGTGCGCGCGCTCGAGTTCGCGCCGCAACGCAGCCCGGAAGGCCGGCGTGCCGGGCTGCGCGGCCTTCAGCGCACGGCCGACCGCGTCCGCGAGGCGCGGATACACGCCCGCCGCATCGCCCGCGAACTGCGTGACCGTACCGGCGCCATACTTGGCCTCGTACGCATCGACGAACGCGAGCGCGGCCTTGCGCGCCGGATGGTCGGCAGGCAGCGTGCGCGCGACGACGACCGGCTGGGTCGGGAACAGCGTCCCGTCGACGTCCTTGCCGCCGAGCTTGATGAATTCCGGCGTCGCGATCCCGTGCGTCTGGTAGATCGCGCCCTTGTAGCCGCGCTCGATCAGCGTGCGCTGCGGCAGCACGGCCGGCGTGCCCGAGCCCGCGATCAGGATCGCGTCGGGGTTCGCCGCGATCAGCTTCAGCGCCTGGCCCGTGACACTCGCGTCGGTGCGGTTGAAGCGCTCGGTCGCGATCACGCGGATCTTGCGCAGTTGCGCGAAGCGCGTGAACTCGTTCAGCCAGCTGTCGCCGTAGCTGTCCGCGAACCCGATGAAACCGACCGTCTTCACGCCGTGGTTGGCCATGTAGCGCGTCATCACGTCGGCCATCGCGCGGTCGCTCTGCGCCATCTTGAACGCCCAGGTCCGCGCGCCTTCCTGCGGCTCGACGATCGCGCCCGACCCGACCAGCGTGATCATCGGCGTCTGCGCGGCCGCCACCGCGTCGAGCGCCGCGAGCGCGGCCGGCGTGATGTTGGGCCCGACCACGACGTCGACGCGGTCCTCGTCGACCAGCTTCCGGATGTTGCGCACGGCGGTGCCCGGATCGGACGCGTCGTCGAGCACCGTCACCTGCACCGGCTGCCCGGCGATCGTCTTCGGCCACATCAGGATCGCGTTCTTGCTGGTGATGCCGATCGCGGCGGCCGGGCCGGTCGACGACAGGTCGACGCCGACCTTCAGGTCGGCATGTGCGGCCGCGCAGGCAAGCACGAGGGCGGCACCGGCGGCGCGGCGCAACAGGGCGGGAAAGCGCAACGGGGCGGGAAGCGTCATGCGGGAATCTCCATCTGCGTCGGGCCACAAAAAGGGGCGCGATGTGCGCCCCTGCGTTTATACCTGTCCGTCAAAGCTCGTACGATTCGGATTCGCCCTTGAGCGCCTGCTCGATCAGCTTGCGGTTCAGCGTCGGCGACAGCAGCTCGACGAGCGTATACACATAGCTGCGCAGGTAGGCGCCCTGCTTGAGCGCGACGCGCGTCACGTTGCTGCCGAACAGATGGCCGACCGGAATCAGCCGCAGGCTGCGGTCGCGCTCGGGGTTGAACGCGATGTCGGCCATGATCCCGACCCCGAGACCGAGCTCGACATAGGTCTTGATCACGTCGGCGTCGATCGCCTCGAGCACGATGTCCGGCGACAGCCCGCGCAGCGCGAACGCGTGGTTGATCTTCTTGCGGCCGGCGAACGCGTCGTCGTACGTGATCAGCGGGTACTGCGCGAGATCGTCGAGCGTGACCGGCTTGCGCTCGAGCAGCGGGTGATCGGCCGGCACGACGGCCGCGTGATGCCACTGGAAGCAGGGCAGCGACACAAGTTCCTTGTAGTCGGCGATCGCCTCGGTCGCGATCGCGAGATCGGCCTGATCGTGGATCACCATCTCGGCGACCTGCGTCGGGCTGCCTTGCAGGATCGACAGGTGCACCTTCGGAAAGCGCTTCTTGAACTCGGCGATCGCGGCAGGCAGCGAGTAGCGCGCCTGCGTGTGCGTCGCGGCGATCGTCAGGTTGCCCTGATCCTGTGCCGCATAGTCTTTTCCGACCCTTTTCAGGCTTTCGACCTCCTGCAGGATCCGCTCGACCGACGCGAGGATGATCCTGCCCGGCTCGGTCAGCGAGCGCACGCGCTTGCCGTGCCGCGTGAAGATCTCCACGCCGAGTTCGTCCTCGAGTTCGATGATCGCCTTCGACACCCCCGGCTGCGACGTATACAGCGCCTTGGCGGCCTCGGTGAGGTTGAAATTCTGCCGGACGGCCTCGCGCACGAAGCGAAATTGGTGCAGGTTCATTTATAACCCTTCCGCATATCAACAGAATTTTTTAGTCGTTTGAAATATAAGGCGAGTTTATTACGATTCACCCGAGTTTTTCAAATATGGATATCTGTTTTCGTCATTAGCAATCCAGCCGGGCAGCGGAAGGCCGGCTAGGGCGGCGGAACGGAGATTCGGGCGCGACGTGGCTAGGACGTCGCGCAGTCACCACGAAAACCCTGGGGTCCCCGAATGTATCAGTACGACCAGTACGACCAGACGATCGTCGACGAGCGAGTCGCGCAGTACCGCGATCAGGTGCGCCGCCGCCTGTCGGGCGAGTTGAGCGAAGACGAGTTCCGTCCGCTGCGCCTGCAGAACGGCCTGTACATGCAGCGCCACGCGTACATGCACCGCATCGCGATTCCGTACGGCAACCTGCGCAGCGAGCAGCTGCGGATGCTGGCGCGCATCGCGCGCGAGCACGACCGCGGCTACGGGCACTTCTCGACGCGCTCCAACATCCAGTTCAACTGGGTCCAGCTCGAAGAAACGCCGGAGATCCTCGCGAAGCTCGCGTCGGTGCAGATGCACGCGATCCAGACGTCGGGCAACTGCATCCGCAACATCACGGCCGACCAGTTCGCCGGCGTCGCGCAGGACGAAGAGATCGATCCGCGCCCGTGGGCCGAGATCCTGCGCCAGTGGTCGACGTTCCATCCGGAATTCGCGTGGCTGCCGCGCAAGTTCAAGATCGCGGTGTCGGGCTCGAAGCATGACCGCGCGGCCGTGCAGATCCACGACCTCGGTGTGTACCTGAAGAAGAACGCGCAGGGCGAGGTGGTCGCGAGCATCCTCGCGGGCGGCGGCCTCGGCCGTACGCCGATCGTCGGCGCGGTGATCAAGGAAGATCTGCCGTGGCAGCACCTGCTCACGTACTGCGAAGCCGTGCTGCGCGTGTACAACCGCTACGGCCGCCGCGACAACCTGTACAAGGCGCGGATCAAGATCCTCGTGAAGGCGCTGTCGCCGGCGAAGTTCGCGCAGCAGGTCGACGAAGAATGGCAGCACCTGAAGGACGGCCCGTCGACGCTCACGCAAGCCGAAATCGACCGCGTGTCGCAGTACTTCAAGCCGCCCGTCTACGAGAAGCTCGCGGACACCGACGCGTCGTTCGAGCAGCACCTGCTCGAGAACAAGGCGTTCGCGCGCTGGGTCGAACGCAACGTCGCGCCGCACAAGGTGCCCGGCTATGCAGCCGTCACGCTGTCGCTGAAGGACCACCGCGTGGCCCCCGGCGATGCGACGGCCGAGCAGATGGAGCAGGTGGCGGACTGGGCCGACGCGTACTCGCTCGGCGAACTGCGCGTGTCGCACGAGCAGAACCTGATTCTCGCGAACGTGAAGAAGCGCGACCTGTTCGCGCTGTGGGAAAAGGCGAAGGCGGCCGGTTTCGCGACGCCGAACATCGGCCTCCTGACCGACATCATCGCGTGCCCGGGCGGCGACTTCTGCTCGCTCGCGAACGCGAAGTCGATCCCGATCGCGCTCGCGATCCAGCAGCGTTTCGACGATCTGGACTACGTGTACGACCTCGGCGACCTGTCGCTGAACATCTCCGGTTGCATGAACTCGTGCGGTCATCACCACGTCGGCAACATCGGCATCCTGGGCGTCGACAAGGACGGCGCCGAGTGGTACCAGGTGTCGCTCGGCGGCGAGCAGGGCACGGGCCGCAACGGCGCACGCCTCGGCCGCGTGATCGGGCCGTCGTTCTCCGCGGAAGAAGTGCCGGACGTGATCGCGAAGCTGATCGACACGTTCGTCGAAGCGCGCATCGACGGCGAGCGCTTCATCGACACGTACGACCGCATCGGCATCGCGCCGTTCAAGGAGCGCGTGTATGCGGCGCGCCAGGCAGTGAACGCGTAACCAACCGGGTACAAGGAATTTGCAGATGGCTTCGATTATCAAGAACCGCGCAGTGATCGACGACGCATGGCAGGTCGTGCGCGCGGCGGAAGACGGCGCGCTGCCCGCGGTCGACGCGTTGCCGGCCGGCAAGGTGCTGGTGCCGTTCGCGCTGTGGCAGGCCGAGCGCGCGGCGCTCGTCGCTGCGAAGACGAAGGACGAACTCGGCGTGTGGCTCGCGCCGGACAACGAGCCGGCCGATCTCGTGGCCGATTTCGGCGCGATTTCGCTGATCGCCGTCGATTTCCCGCGCTTCGCGGACGGCCGCGGCTACAGCATCGCGCGGCTGCTGCGCGAGCGCCACGGCTGGACGGGCGAACTGCGCGCGATCGGCGACGTGCTGCGCGACCAGCTGCTGTACATGTCGCGTTGCGGCTTCGACGCGTTCGCGGTGCGTGCCGACAAGGACATCCACGACGCGTTGAACGCGTTCACCGAATTCACGCAGCGTTACCAGGGCGCGTTCGACGAGCCGGCACCGCTGTTCCGCCGCCGCGAGGCTGCGCCCGACGCCAAGGTGAGCGCATGAGCACCGCGACCGCCACCGCGCTGACGCCGGAACTCGCCGCGAAGATCGAGCGCCTCGACGCGCTGCTCGCGCAGATCGGCGCGAGCCACGACAAGGTGAAGCTCGCGAGCAGCCTTGCGGCGGAAGACATGCTGCTCACGCACGCGATCCTGTCGAAGCGCGTGCCGATCGGTATCTTCTCGCTGAACACCGGCCGTCTGCACGCGGAAACGCTCGGCATGATCGACCGCGTGCGCGAACGCTACGGCTACGAAATCGAGCAGTTCCACCCGCGGCAGGACGCGGTCGACCAGTACGTCGCCGAGCACGGCCTGAATGCTTTCTACGAAAGCGTCGAGCTGCGCAAATCGTGCTGCCACATCCGCAAGGTCGAGCCGCTGAACCGCGCGCTGGCCGACGTCGGCGCGTGGGTCACGGGCCAGCGCCGCGAGCAGTCGGTCACGCGTGCGGAGCTGCACGAGGAAGAACAGGACGACGCGCGCGGGATCGCGAAGTACAACCCGCTCGCCGACTGGACGGAAGCCGACGTGTGGGCATACCTCGAGGCATTCGACGTCCCGGTGAACCCGCTGCACGCGCGCGGCTATCCGAGCATCGGCTGCGAGCCTTGCACGCGCGCGATCCGCCCCGGCGAGGACAGCCGCGCGGGCCGCTGGTGGTGGGAGTCGCGCGACACGAAGGAATGCGGGCTGCACATCACGACGATCACGCCGATTCCCGCGAACGCCGAGGCCGGCGCCGCGCGCTGAACGCCGACAAGAAACCGAATATTGCGCCGCCTGCGACAGCGGGCGGCACGAACCCAGAAGAGAAGGACTGAAATCATGAGCACGACGCTCGAGCAATCCGCCTTTGCCCCGCCCACCGGTGCCGACAACCGCATGGGCCACCTCGACTGGCTCGAAGCCGAGTCGATCCACATCCTGCGCGAACTCGTTGCCGAATGCAGCAAGCCGGCGCTGTTGTTCTCGGGCGGCAAGGACTCGGTCGTCGTGCTGCACCTCGCACTGAAGGCGTTCGGCCTCGGCGCGAACCGCAAGACGACGCTGCCGTTCCCGCTCGTGCACATCGATACGGGCCACAACTACGAGGAAGTGATCGACTTCCGCGATCGCCGTGCGAAAGAGCTCGGCGCCGAGCTGGTGGTCGGCCACGTCGAGGATTCGATCAAGCGCGGCACGGTCGTGCTGCGCCGCGAAACCGATTCGCGCAACGCCGCGCAGGCCGTCACGCTGCTCGAGACGATCGAACAGCACGGCTACACCGCGCTGATCGGCGGCGCGCGCCGCGACGAAGAGAAGGCGCGTGCGAAGGAGCGGATCTTCTCGTTCCGCGACGAATTCGGCCAGTGGGATCCGAAGGCGCAGCGCCCGGAACTGTGGAGCCTGTACAACGCGCGCCTGCACAACGGCGAGCACCTGCGCGTGTTCCCGATCTCGAACTGGACCGAACTGGACGTGTGGCAGTACATCGCGCGCGAGAACCTCGAACTGCCGTCGATCTACTACGCGCACCAGCGCGAGATCGTGCGCCGCAATGGGCTGCTCGTGCCGGTCACGCCGCTCACGCCGATGCGTGAAGGCGAGACGAGCGAGATCGCGCAGGTCCGCTTCCGCACGGTCGGCGACATCAGCTGCACGTGCCCGGTCGCGAGCGACGCGGACAACGTCGAGAAGATCATCGCCGAGACGGCCGTGACCGAGATCACCGAGCGCGGCGCGACCCGGATGGACGACCAGGCGTCCGAAGCCGCGATGGAACAGCGCAAGAAGCAAGGTTATTTCTGAAGCACACGAGGACATTCACATCATGAGCATCATCGAGAACACCGAAGACCTCGGCGTGCTGCGTTTCATCACCGCGGGCAGCGTCGACGACGGCAAGAGCACGCTGATCGGCCGCCTGCTGTACGACAGCAAGGCCGTGCTGTCCGACCAGCTGTCCGCGCTGTCGCGCGCGAAGAACAAGCGCACCGTCGGCGACGAGATCGACCTCGCGCTGCTGACGGACGGGCTCGAGGCCGAGCGCGAGCAGGGCATCACGATCGACGTCGCGTACCGCTATTTCGCAACCGCGAAGCGCAAATTCATCATCGCCGACACGCCGGGCCACGAGCAGTACACGCGCAACATGGTCACGGGCGCATCGACCGCGCACGCTGCAATCATCCTCGTCGACGCGACGCGTGTGACGATCGAGAACGGCGTCGCGCAACTGCTGCCGCAGACGAAGCGCCACAGCGCGATCGTGAAGCTGCTCGCGCTGCAGCACGTGATCGTCGCGATCAACAAGATGGACCTCGTCGACTACAGCGAAGCGCGCTTCAACGAGATCCGCGACGCGTACGTCGCGCTCGCGAAGCAGCTCGGGCTGAACGACGTGCGCTTCGTGCCGGTGTCGGCGCTGAAGGGCGACAACATCGTCGGCGCGAGCGAGCGCATGCCGTGGTACGCGGGCGAGCCGCTGCTCGACGTGCTCGAATCGCTGCCGGTCGAGACGCAGGCGCATGACGCGTTGCGCTTTCCGGTGCAGTGGGTCGCGCGCCAGGACGGCAGCTCGGCCGATGATTTCCGCGGCTACATGGGCCGGATCGAGTCGGGCGAAGTGAAGGTCGGCGACACGATCGTCGTGCTGCCGTCGAACCGCTCGGCGACGGTCGCCGAGATCATCGCGCCGGTGCCGGGCGGCACCGCGGCCGTGCCGCACGCGTTCGCGGGACAAACGGTGACGATTCGCGTCGAGGAAGACGTCGACGTGTCGCGCGGCGACATGTTCGTGACGACCGCCGAGCCGGTCGAGCCGGCGAAGAAGCTCGAGGCGGACCTGTGCTGGTTCGACGAGACGCCGCTGTCGCCGCAGCGCAAGTATCTGCTGAAGCAGACCACCAGCACGGTGTTCGCGAAGATCGGCGCGGTCAAGGAGGTGCTCGACGTGCATACGCTGTCGCACGCGACCGACCGTCAGGAACTGAAGATGAACGACATCGGCCGCGTGGCGCTGACGCTGCAGAAGCCGATCGTCTGCGACACGTACGATGCGCATCCGGGCACCGGCGCGTTCGTGCTGATCGACGAGGCGACGCATCACACGGTCGCCGCGGGGATGATCCGGGCATTTTCGGCATAACGGGCATAAACGGCATGACCGGCGCGCAGCGCAGCCGTTGCGGCGGCGCGCGCCGGACGCCGCCCGCACGAGCACGACTAGCGAAGCGACAAACATGGGCAAGGTATATCTGATCGGAGCAGGGCCGGGCGCGGCGGACCTCATCACCGTGCGCGGAATGCGGCTGCTCGAGCAGGCCGACGTGGTGCTGCACGACGCGCTCGTCGAGGCGGCGATGCTCGACTACGCCCCGAACGCGCGCAAGATCGCGGTCGGCAAGCGCTGCGGGCAGCGTTCGACCGCGCAGCACTTCATCAACAAGCAGATCGTCGACGCGGCGCGCGAGCATGCATGCGTCGTGCGGCTGAAGGGCGGCGATCCGATGTTGTTCGGCCGCGCGGAAGAGGAAATGCGTGCGCTCGAGGCGGCCGGCATCGACTACGAGGTCGTGCCGGGTATCACCGCGGCGCTGGCCGGCGCGGCGGCGCTCAAGCGCTCGCTCACGCTGCGCGGCGTGTCGCGCAGCGTCGCGTTCGCGACGCACAGTCGCGCACCGGGCAGCGATGAAATCCGCGAAGCCGCGCGCGCCGATTCGATCGTCTACTACATGGGCCGCGACAGCGCGCCCGGCATCGCGCAGGAGTTGATCGACGCGGGCCGGGCGCCGGCGACGCCGGTCGCGATCGTCGAGGCGTGCAGCACCGCGCGCGAACGCACGCTGACGCTGACGCTCGCGCAGATGGCCGCGGGCGACGCGCAGGCGTGGCTCGACCCGGCCGAACCGAGCCTGCTGATGATCGGCGATGCGTTCGCCGAGCGCGCGCGGCCCGCGAAAGCGGGCGATGCGTTGCGCAACGCCGCTTGACGCGGAGGAGCGGGCCGCGCGGCAGCTGATGCGGCGATTGCGCCCGATAGACGAAAGAAAAGCGCTGGCTTCCGAAGCCAGCGCTTTTTTGTTTGGGCCCGCCGCTACGGCTCGCCGCTTCGCTTACGCGCCGCGTCCGATCTGCTCGATGCAGTAGCGTGCGATCGCGTCGAGCACGCCGTCGTCCTCGCCGACGGCCGTCGCGCAACGGATGTCGACGCCCGGATGCGCGGCGCGGCACGCGTCGACGAGCTGCGGCAGGTCGCGGCGGACGTGGCCGCCCTGGCCGAAGAACACCGGCACGACGGTGATTTGCGTGCACCCGGCCGCGACCTGCGCGGCGACGGCCGTGTCGAGCGACGGCGTCATCAGTTCGAGGAACGCGAGCGACACGTGCGGCGCGGGCGCGCCGGCGCCGCGCAGCCGCGCGGCCAGCCGCTCGAACGGCTCGGCCCAGCGCGCGTCGCGTGCGCCGTGGCCGAACAGGACGATGCCTTGCGAACTCATGTCGATGCCTCCGTCGTGACGGCGCTCAGTGCCGGTCGACCCACTTGAGCGCGAACAGGCCGAGCGCCAGATAGATGAGGCCCGGCGTGGCCGCGGTCAGCGGCGCCGGCCATGTGTTGAGCGTGCCGATGTGCGAGAACAGCGTGTTGAGCAGCTGGAAGCTCATCCCGAGCATGATGCCGCCGAACACTTTCACGCCCACCACGCCGGCGCGCGTATGCAGATACGCGAACGGCAGCGACAGCACGAGCATCACGAACACAGCGAACGGGTAGAGCAGCTTGCGCCACAGCGCGATGTCGTAGCGCTGCGTGTCCTGCTGGTTTTCGCGCAAGTGCTGGATGTAGCGGAACAGGTTGACGATCGACATGCGCTCCGGCGACACGAGCAGCACCGACAGGATCTGCGGCGTCAGGTCCGAGCGCAGCCGGTATTCGGGCAGCGTGACCTGCTGCGACCGGTACACGGGGTTCAGCGCGTCGGCCGGCTCGCCGCTGATCGGCTTGATCGGCGTCAGCTCGGTTTCCGTCACGCCCTTGAGCAGCCAGTGGCCCGGCGGCTCGTAGCGGCCCGTCTGCGCGATTCGCACGTTCTGCAGCTGGAATTTGGAGTCGAACTCGTAGATGCGCACGTTGCTGATCGTCGAATCGGGCGACAGGCTCCCGACGTTGACGAAGCGCGTGACCTGCTCGCCGTTCTCGCGGGCCGCGAGCGTGTCCTTCACCCACACGCCCGACTGGAAGTTCGACGACACCGATGCGCCGAGCGCCTGCAGCCGCACGCGTTCGGACAACTGATCGGCGTACGGGCCGACGAATTCGCCGATCAGGTACGTGACGATCACGAGCGGAATGCCGATCTTCAGCAGCGAGCGCAGCGCCTGGTTGGTCGCGAGACCCGACACGCGGAAGATCGTGAATTCCGAGTTCGCGGCCATCTGCGCGAACACGTAGATCGCGCTGATCAGCGCGGCGACCGGGATGATCTCGTAGAAGCGCGAAGGGGTCTGCAGCGCGACGCGCAGCACCGCATAGCCGAACTTGTAGTTGCCGTGCCCGACGGAGTTCAGTTCGCTGATCAGGTCGAAGAAGAAGAACAGGCCCGAGAACGCGAACAGGATGAAGATGAACGTGACGTAGATCTGCCGCGCGAAGTATTTTTCATAGAGCCGCATCGATCATGCTCCCGAGCGGCCGAACAGCGCGCGTGTCAACAGCGGACGATTGCGCACGCGCAACCAGAAGATGAACGCGACGATCGCCGCGACGATCACGTGCAGGCCGACGAGACCGACGCCGAACGACATCTTGCCCTGTTCGATCTGCGCCTGCACGACGTTCAGCAGGTTCGAATACGTGAGGTAGATCAGCACGGCCATCACGAGGTTGATCGTGCGGCTGCGGCGCGGGTTCTGGTACGACAGCGGAATCCCGAGCACCATCAGGTTGATCGCGATCAGCGGCAGCCCCGCGCGCCATGCGAACTCCGCGAGATTGTCGCGCGTCGGATTGCGCAGCAGGTCGGGCGTCGGCGTGCTGTTGGTGGTCGGCACGTTGGTGACGGGCGTGCTCGTGATCTTCACGCCGTAGCGCTGGAACTCCATGATCTTGAAGTTCGGCTGGCCGGGCGTGCCGTCGTAGCGGCGGCCGTCTTCCAGCACGACGAAACGGTCGCCGTCGCGGGTCTCGGTATGGCCCGTATGGGACACGACGACGTTGACCTTGCCGTTCTCGGTCGACGTGACGAACACGTTCTGGACCTTGCTCTGGTCCGGCGACATCTTTTCGATGAAGAACACGCGATGGTTCGACGCCGATTCGCGGAACTGGCCCGGCGCGAGCAGCGAGATTTCGTCGCGCTGCTGGAAGCGCGCCTTGATCATCTTGCTCTGCTGGTTCGACCACGGCCAGCCGACGAACGCGAAGAACGCGATCAGCAGGACGATCGGCGTCGCGAACACGCCGATCGGCTTGATCAGGCGCGTGAGGCTCACGCCCGACGCGAGCCACACCACCATTTCGGAGTCCCGGTACCACCGGGTCAGCACGAACAGGATCGACACGAACAGCGTGACGACGAGCATCACGGCGAGATAGCCGATCACGGTCAGGCCGATCAGCACGAGCACGTCGCGCGGATCGATTTCGCCGGACGCGGCATAGCCGACGATGCGGATCATCATCGTCGTGAGCATGATCGTGAGCAGCACCATGAACACGGCGCCAGCCGTATACGCAAGCTCGCGCTGGAGGGAGCGTTCGAAGATCATTCTTGATGAGAAGAGGGCGGGAGGCTGCGCACGCGTGGTGGAGCGCTCGCGCCGCCACGGGAAAAATAGCGGATAATTGCGGCTTTCATCCTTAGCCCAGATTTTATCCGAGGACAAGCGCGATGGACTTTAGCATAAAAGGCTGTGATTGGAGCAAAGGCGAGGCCAAGGGGTTCCTGACCGGGAAGTCCGACTGCATCGTGCTCGGCATCTTCGAGGCGCAGACCCTCTCCGGTGCGGCGCTCGACATCGACACGGCCACCAAGGGGCTCATCTCGCGCGTAGTGAAGGCCGGGGACATGGACGGCAAGCGCGGCAAGACGCTGTTCCTGCACGAGGTGTCGGGCATCGGCGCGTCGCGCGTGCTGCTGGTCGGCCTCGGCAAGCAGGATGCTTTCAATCAGAAAGCCTATAACGACGCGGTGACGGCCGCGTGGCGCGCACTGCTCGCGACCAAGGTCGTCCAGGTCACGTTCTCGCTCGCGCAATTGCCGGTCGACGAGCGCGGCTCCGACTGGGGCGTTCGCGCGGCGATCCTCGCGCTGCGCAACGAGACGTACCGCTTCACGCAGATGAAGAGCAAGCCGGAACCGGCGTCGCACACGCTCAAGCGCGTCGTGTTCAGTGTCGACCCGGCCGACGAAAAGGCGGCGAAGCTGGCGGTCAAGCAGGCCGTCGCGCTGGCGAACGGGATGGACCTCACGCGCGACCTCGGCAACCTGCCGGGCAACGTGTGCACGCCGACCTATCTCGGCAACACCGCGAAGAAGATCGCGAAGGATTGGGGTCTGAAGGCCGAGGTGCTCGGGCTGAAGCAGATCCAGGCGCTGAAGATGGGTTCGTTCCTGTCGGTCGCGCGCGCGTCCGTCGAGCCGCCGCAGTTCATCGTGCTGCATTACCAGGGCGCCGGCGCGAAGGCCGCGCCGATCGTGCTGGTCGGCAAGGGCATCACGTTCGACACGGGCGGCATCTCGCTGAAGCCGGGCGAGGGCATGGACGAGATGAAGTACGACATGTGCGGCGCCGGTTCGGTGCTCGGCACGATGCGTGCGGTCGCCGAAATGGGCCTGAAGATCAACGTCGTCGCGATCGTGCCGACCTGCGAGAACATGCCGGGCGGCAACGCGACGAAACCGGGCGACATCGTCACCAGCATGAAGGGGCTGACGATCGAGGTGCTGAACACCGACGCCGAGGGCCGCCTGATCCTGTGCGACGCGCTCACGTATGCGGAACGCTTCAAGCCGGCTGCCGTGATCGACGTCGCGACGCTGACGGGCGCGTGCGTGATCGCGCTCGGCGCGCACAACAGCGGCCTGTTCTCGAAGGACGATGCGCTCGCGGGCGAACTGCTCGATGCATCGCGCGAGGCGAACGATCCGGCGTGGCGCATGCCGCTCGACGACGAGTATCAGGATCAGCTGAAGTCGAATTTCGCGGACATCGCGAACATCGGCGGGCGTCCGGCCGGAGCGGTGACGGCCGCGTGCTTCCTGTCGCGCTTCACCGAGAGCTACCCGTGGGCGCACCTGGACATCGCCGGCACCGCATGGAAGAGCGGCGCGGCGAAGGGCGCGACCGGCCGTCCGGTGCCGCTGCTCGCGCAGTTCCTGATCGACCGCGCCGGCCAGTGATGGCAGGACTCACGACGATGCGGGCGAGCGGGCGATGACGCGAATCGATTTCCATTCGAACGTCGGCGATTCGCTCACGTACGCATGCCGGCTGCTGCGCAAGGCCTATCAGGCCGGGCAGCCGGTCGTCGTGCTCGCCGAGCCCGCGCGCCTGCGCGCGCTCGACGAGCGGCTCTGGACGTTCTCGCCGCTCGATTTCATCCCGCACTGCGGCGCCGACAGCGCGCATGCGGCAAACACGCCGATCGTGCTGACCACGAATCTCGACCAGGCGCCGCACCATCAGATCCTGCTGAACCTCGGCGCGACGGTGCCCGCGCAGTTCGCCCGCTTCGAGCGCCTGCTCGAAGTGGTCGGCAACGCGCCGGACGAGCTCGCCGCGGGCCGCGACCGCTACCGCTTCTACCGCGATCGCGGATACGCGCTGAACAATTACAAGCAGGGCAGCTAGCCGAACCGTCGACGGAGCGTTCCCGTGACACAACCCGAATCCCCTTCGATCCCGACGCTGACCGACGTACTGGTGCCGGGCAAGCCGGCGCCGTCGCGCTCGTCCGCGGCCGATGCGCCGTCGCGCGACGATCCCGCGATTCCGGTGCTGACCGACGTGGTCGTACCGGGCCGCGCTGCCGCTGCGGCATCGGCTGCTTCCGGGCACGCGGGAGCGGACCCCGAATCCGTCGTGGTCGAGCCGGTGCCGACGCCCGACGTGCCCGTCGTCGAACTGCCGGGCGACAGCGACGCGCCGGCGCAACCCGGCGCGGCCGGACACGTCGTCGCGGAAGAGTCGCCGGCCGCGCTGGCGCCGCTGCCGTCCGCACTGGGCGCCGAGGAGGCGCAGCAGCACGGTACCGCCGCGGCACCGGCCGATGACGACGCGATGCTGCGCCAGGAAACCGTATCGGCTGCCGGCGCGCTGCTCACCGATCATCTTGCCGGCGGTGCGTCGCAGCCGGCTGCGCCCGCGGCCGCGGGGCTGACGCCGGAGGATGCGCAGCATATCGCCGAGCGCTTGCGCAATCGGCTCACCAGCTATCTGACCGGGGCAGGGCGCGAGGCCATCGAAGCCCGCTGCCGCGACGCGCTGCACGACCATACGGCCTGGCTCGTCGGTCAGATCACGCGCGAAGTCGCGCTGGCGCTCGAAACGGAAGTGATGGAGTGGGTTCGCGACGCGGTCGACGAGGAGATCGCCCGCCGCCGGACCGGTCATTCCGGCTAGGTTCGACAGCCGCGGGATGCGCAGGCGTTGCCGGCATCGACCATGACGATCGCCGACGTAGCGGCAATCACGCGGATGCGCCGAACGCTGCGTCGGCGCGTCACCAACGCGTGCCTGTGCGCCGTGCGTTGCCGGTTCAATGCAGCGACAGCACCCATTGCGCGAGCGTATGCGCTTCGGCGCTCGTCAGCTGCGTGTTCGCGGGCATCGGCACGCCGCCCCACACGCCGACACTGCCCTTGACGATCGACTGCGCGAGGTAGTCGGCAGCATCCGCGCGCGACGCGTACTTGCCGGCGATGTCATGAAACGACGGACCCATCAACGGCTTGCCGATCGCATGGCACGCCATGCAGTTCTTGCGCTGCGCGAGCGCGCCCCCGTCGCCGGCCAGGTCGGCATGCGCGGCCGCCGCGCTGCCGGTCAGCAGCGCGGCGAGCAGCGCGCGCAATATCGTCTGTTTCATGCGGTTCTCCGCCGGCGCAGGCGGCCGGCTCCACGGTCCGCGCATTATAAGAGCAAAGGGAGCGCACGTTTGGCGCGTTTCCCCGGCGTCCGTCCGCAATGGGGTCGTATGCTGCGCGTTTCCCCGTCAGCCCGTCACCGCGCCCTTGTTCGCCGGACGCGCGAGCGCCGCGTACTTCGCGAGCACGCCGCGCGTGTAGCGCGGCGCCGGCTGCTTCCACGCGGCGCGGCGGCGCGCGAGCTCCGCGTCGTCGACGTTCAACTGCAGTACGAGCCGGTGCGCATCGATCGTGATCGAATCGCCTTCCTGCACGAGCGCGATCGTGCCGCCGACGAACGCTTCGGGCGCGACGTGGCCGACCACCATGCCCCACGTGCCGCCCGAGAAGCGGCCGTCCGTGATGAACCCGACCGACTCGCCGAGCCCCTTGCCGATGATCGCCGACGTCGGCGCCAGCATTTCCGGCATCCCGGGGCCGCCCTGCGGGCCGAGATAGCGCAGCACCAGCACGTCGCCCGCGCGGATTTTGTCGCCGAGGATCGCGTCCATCGCGCTTTGCTCGTCGTCGAATACGCGCGCCGGGCCCGTGATCACCGGGTTCTTCAGGCCGGTGATCTTCGCGACCGCGCCGTCTTCGGCGAGGTTGCCCTTCAGGATCGCGAGATGGCCTTCCTTGTACAGCGCGCGATCGATCGGGAAGATCACGTTCTGGTCCGCGCGCGGCACGCTCGGCACGTCCTTCAGTTCATCGGCGAGGGTGCGGCCGGTGATCGTGATGCAGTCGCCGTGCAGCAGCCCCGCGTCGAGCAGGATCCGCAGCACCTGCGGGATGCCGCCGGCCCGATGCAGGTCGGTCGCGACGTACTGGCCCGACGGCTTCAGGTCGCAGATCACCGGCACGCGCTTGCGGATGCGCTCGAAGTCGTCGATCGTCCAGTCGACCTCCGCCGCGTGCGCGATCGCGAGATAGTGCAGCACCGCGTTGGTCGAGCCGCCGGTCGCCATGATCAGCGACACCGCGTTCTCGATCGACGCCTTCGTGATGATGTCGCGCGGCTTCAGATCGCGCTTCACGGCTTCGACCAGCACGCGCGCCGATGCGGCGGCCGAATCGACCTTCTCCTGATCGGGGTTCGCCATCGTCGACGAATACAGCAGCGACATGCCGAGCGCCTCGAATGACGAGCTCATCGTGTTCGCGGTGTACATGCCGCCGCACGACCCCGACGTCGGGCACGCGTTCTTCTCGACCCCTTCGAAATCCTCCTCGGACATCCGGCCCGCGGTGAACTCGCCGACCGCCTCGAACGACGACACGATCGTCAGGTCGCGGCCCTTCCAGTTGCCAGGGCGAATCGTGCCGCCGTACACGTAGATGCCGGGCACGTTCAGGCGCGCGAGCGCGATCATCCCGCCCGGCATGTTCTTGTCGCAGCCGCCGACCACCACCACGCCGTCCATCCACTGACCCTGCACGCAGGTCTCGATGCAGTCGGCGATCACTTCGCGCGAAACCAGCGAGTACTTCATTCCTTCCGTGCCCATCGACATGCCGTCCGAGATCGTCGGCGTGCCGAAGATCTGCGGGTTCGCGCCGGCCGCCTTCACGGCCGCGACGGCCGCGTCCGACAGCCGCTGCAGGCCCGAATTGCACGGCGTGATCGTCGAGTGGCCGTTCGCGATGCCGATCATCGGCTTGTCGAAATCTTCCTTCTGGTAGCCGAGCGCGTAATACATCGAGCGGTTCGGCGAACGGGCCACGCCTTGCGTGATGTTCCTAGAGCGGCGGTTGTACGACATGGGGAGCTCCATCGTTGTTTTGGCGACGCCGGCGCGAACGGCGCGCCGGGGATCAGTCAAGAATGGAGTGTCCGTTCTGGGATGTCCAATATATTATTTGTCGATTATTAAGTCGATTTTCGAATGAGTTCCGTATGCCCGAACCGACGCCCGACCTGCGCCAGTGGCGCTATTTCGTGACCGTTGCCGACGAGCGCCATTTCGGCCGCGCGGCCGAGCGGCTGTCGATGACCCAGCCGCCGCTGTCGCAGGCGATCCGTGCGCTGGAGGACGCGCTCGGCGTCGCGCTGTTCGCGCGCACCAAGCGCTCGGTCGCGCTGACGGCGGCCGGTGCAGCGTTGCTGCCCGACGTGCGCCGGCTGCTCGCGTCGGCCGACGCGCTGCCGCCGCTCGCGCGGCGGCTCGCGCGCGGCGAGGCGGGTTCGCTGTCGCTCGCTTTCGTGTCGACCGCCGACTACGGGCTGCTGCCGTCGCTGCTGCGTGCGTTCGCCGCGCGCTATCCGCAGGTGCGGCTGCAACTCGCGGAGGCGACGAGCGACGTGCAGATCGACGAGCTCGTCGCGGGCCGCATCGACGCGGGGCTCGTGATTCCGCCGGTGCCGCCGCGCCATGCGGCCGGGCTGTCGTACCTGCCGGTCGTGCGCGAGCCGCTGGTGGTCGCGATGCCGGCGGCCGCGGCGCCCGACGTGCCCGAAACGGAACCCGTGCATCTGGCCGATCTGGCCGCGCTGCCGCTCGTGATCTTCCCGCGCCGTTTGGCGCCCGGCTTTTATGACATCATTACGGGCTGCTACGGCGCGGCGGGGGAAACCCCGCGCATCGGCCAGGAGGCGATCCAGATGCAGACGATCGTCAGCCTCGTATCGGCCGGCATGGGTGTCGCACTGGTGCCGCAGTCGCTGCGTAACCTGCGGCGCACCGGCGTGGTCTACCGGCCGCTCGCGGGCGACGCGCCGCTCGTCGAGACGGGGCTCGTGTGGCGCACCGGCGACGTGAGCCCCGTGCTCGCCGGCTTCATCGACGTCGTGCGTGCGCACGGCGCCGCCGCGTGATGCGGACAGCGGGCGACGGTGCGAACGATGGCGCGCCGGCGCCGTCCAATGCGCGGTGCGGCGTGGTGCGCGCGTCGTACCGCATTCGAAAACTTCATCGCTAATCCATGATCATTCACCCGAATTTCGACCCCGTAGCGATCCATCTCGGGCCGCTGGCCGTGCGCTGGTATGGCCTCATGTATCTCGTCGGCTTCATCGCGGCGATCGTCGTCGGCCGGATCCGGCTGAAGCTGCCGCATGTCGCGGCGCAGGGCTGGACCGTGAAGGACATCGACGACATGATGTTCTACGGCGTGCTCGGCACCGTGCTCGGCGGCCGGCTCGGCTACGTGCTGTTCTACAAGGCCGACTTCTACTTCTCGCATCCGCTCGACGTGTTCAAGGTGTGGGAGGGCGGGATGTCGTTTCACGGCGGCTTCCTCGGCGTCACGCTCGCGATGATGCTGTTCGCGTGGCAGCGCAAGCGCCACTGGCTGCAGGTCACCGATTTCGTCGCGCCGATGGTGCCGACGGGCCTCGCGGCCGGGCGGCTCGGCAACTTCATCAACGGCGAGCTGTGGGGCCGCGTGACCGATCCGGGCGCGCCGTGGGCGATGCTGTTCCCGGGCGCGATGCGCGACGACGCGGCGTGGCTGCCGAAGCATCCGGCGCTCGTCGAGAAGTGGCATCTCGCCGACGTGTTCATGCAGTACCAGATGCTGCCGCGCCATCCTTCGCAGCTCTACGAAATCGCGCTCGAAGGCATTGCGCTGTTCTTCGTGCTGTTCTTCTTCTCGCGCAAGCCGCGGCCGATGGGCGCGGTGTCCGCGTTGTTCCTGATCGGCTACGGGCTCGCGCGCTTCACGGTCGAATTCGCGCGCGAACCGGACGACTTCCTCGGCCTGCTCGCGCTCGGCCTGTCGATGGGGCAGTGGCTGTCGCTGCCGATGATCCTCGCGGGCATCGCGCTGCTCGTGTGGGCGTACCGCCGCCGCGCGGTGAATGCGGTGGCGTGATGCCGTTGCATGACGCGCGGCTCGTGTGCGTCGCCGCATGAGGGATGAAGCGATGCCGATGCCCGCATGCGGCGTGCGCATCGAGCGCTGAATCGCAAACGAAAAACGCCGGCCCTCGGGCCGGCGTTTTCGCATCTGCCGCGTGACGGCGCGATGCGCGTTACTTCATCTGCACCGAACCGTTGACCGTGACGGACACGGTGGCCTTGCCGCCTTCGACCGCGATCGGCGCGCTCATCTTCGCGCTGTCCATCGGCGCGGCGGCCATCGCCATCATCCGCGGGTACGGCTGCACGTTGCGGCCGCCGCCGACGTTCACGTCGCGGATCGAGTAGCTGCTGTAGCCGAACGCCTTCGCGGCTTCGTCAGCGCGTGCGCGGAACGACTTGATCGCCTCCGTCGTGAGCTTCTGCTCGGCCGCGCGCTGCGCTTCGGGCGACAGCGAGAACTCGACGTTCGCGATCTGCATCTGGTTCGACAACTGGCCCGCGAGCTTCGACGCCGCCGAGAAATCGCGCGATTCGAGCACGACTTCGGTCCGGCCGCGCCACGCGGAGATCTTTCCGTCGCGATCGGTGCTCGGATACACGGAGAACGCACCGGTGTGCGCGGTGACGCCCGACACGCCCTTCGCCTGCGCGAGCGCCGCGTCGGCGCGCTGGTTCAGCGCGGCCGTCAGGCTGCCCGGATCCTTCGCCTGCTGCTCGTAGAACAGCGTGATGTGGATGATGTCCTGCGGCACGTCGGCGCTCGCCTGCGACGACAGCGACAGCACGCCGGCCGGCTCCGGGAAGTGCGGGTTCGCGGCCTGTGCGCGCGCGGCCGGCGACGCGAGCGTCAGCGCGACGGGCACGGCGGCGGCGAGGGCGAGCGACAGCGCGAGTGCGGATTTCTTGGTCATTGTTGGACTCCTTGTGCGAGGGCGCGCACGCGGATCGCGCGTGCGCGACGCGGGCGTGCCGCGCGACGAAAAAAAACGGCCGCCGGCCCGAGCGGGCGACAGCGGTTGCTTAGGCTGCGCGAACGCGCTGCGAGTTCCGTGACCGCGGCGGATGTTGACCGGATTTGACGTTTGGCGTTGCGCGTGCCCCGCGCGTCTGATGCGTGCGCTTCGCGTGCGCCTACTTCATCAGCTTTTCGGTGATGAAGCGCCATTCGGCACGCGTGACCGGCGTGATCGACAGCCGGTTGCCGCGCGCGAGCACGCGCATGTCCGCGAGTTCATCGTGCTCGCGCAGCGCCGCGAGCGGCACAAGCGGCGACTTTTTCACGAAGCGCACGTCGACGAGCACCCAGCGCGGTGCTTCCTGCGTCGACTTCGGATCGTAGTACGGGCTTTTCGGATCGAACTGGGTAGGATCGGGGTACGGCGTCGACGAGACTTCGGCGATGCCCGCGATGCCTGGTTCGGGGCAGCTCGAGTGATAGAACAGCACGCCGTCGCCGATCTTCATCGTGTCGCGCATGAAATTGCGCGCCTGATAATTGCGCACGCCAGTCCATGGCAGCGATTGCTGCGGCGCATGCGCGAGATCGTCGATGCTTGCTTCGTCCGGTTCGGACTTCATCAGCCAGTATTGCATGGATCGTAATCGACGCAGAAAGGGCTGTTGCAAAAGGAAACGGCATCGGGAGTACCCGATGCCGTTGGATAGGCCCCCGCCTTGGCCGCTAGGCCGGCATCCTGAACCTGAGGTTCAGAATTGGTCGCAGTTAGCAGCACTTCGGGTACATCAGACAGAGTGACGCGCGCGCCCGTGCTACAAATTTCCGCAACCGTGCACATGGCATTGGTTCAAGGAATATATGACCTTGGCGAACCAGGCAGGGAAGCTGACTGAACTGTGTTTCGTTGCGCCAATTTGACCACCGTTGATCGCCGAGATCAAGGGGAATCGACGCATCGATCAAACGTTACTGCGCCTCGTGCTGTGCGAGCACCGCGCCGAGCTGTTCGTTCATCTGGTGCATTGTACGACGGATTTCTTCGGCCGGAAATGCTTCACCGTGCCGCACGCTCGTTTGCAGCCGCAGCAATTCGGACGCGAGCGACAGCGCGGCCATCACCGCGATGCGATCGGTGCCGCGCACCGAGCTGTTCGCGCGGATCTTCGACATTTCGGCATCGACGCGCGCGACGGCCTCGAGCAGCGCCGCTTCGGTTTCGGCCGAACAGGCGAGCCGATACGGCTGACCGAGAATCGAGACTTCGATCTGCTTGGTGCTCATGCATGTTCTCCGTGGCTGGCCGCGTCGTCGCTATCCGTGCGCGCCTGCGCATCCAGCAGGTCGAGCTGGTTGTCGGCTTGCTCCGCGCTCTTCGTGCGCGGCAGCTTTTCGAGAATCGCGTTCAGCTTGACCTGCGCGTCGTCGATCTTCGCCGACAGCGTATCGCGCTCCGCCGCGAGCGCATTGCGTTCGTCGCGCAGCTGCTCGAGCTCCGCGCGGACCGTGTCTGCTTCCGCGCGCATCTGCGCGACCTGCTCCTCGAGCGCGAGCCGTTCCGAGTGATAGCGCTTGTTCAGCGAGATCAAACGGCCAATATTTTGAGATAAGGTTTCGAGTTCGTTGAGCATCTGCTGCGTCCTCTAAAGACCCAGCATTTTAGCGCGGAATAACGCGCATTCCGACATCTGTAACGTTTCCAGTCGTAACACCCCGGCTTCTTGCCGCGAATAAGCGCGTCCGAGGATGCGCGGCGCATGCGTTTCGTCGCTTTCTTGACGCTCGCGCGGCACGCTCCTAAACTGGCGCCGCCTCGGTGCTCGCGCGCGTGTCGCGCGGTTAAACGGGAAGCAGGGCGCGTGCTCCGCCCGGAGATCGCCAACCTGCGCTGCCCCCGCAACGGTAAGCGGCCGCGTCGTCCAACGCAGGCCGGCTCGGGCGCGTTTCGCGTGCAGGTTCGCACGGCAAACGCGGGCCACTGCGCGTACACGCGCGGGAAGGCGAGCCGGTACGCCGCCAGCCCGGATACCGGCCGAGGCGGGGAGCCTCCACGGGCTTCATGACGCGCGGCCCGCGGGGAAGCGGGGCGCGTAGTGCTTCACAGGATCCGTCTTCGATGCCGACCCCAATCGTGCGCATCGCCCGGTGCACGCCGCCGCGTGTCGCCCGTTGCCGCCGCGCGGACTGCCGCGACGGCCGGTTCGTGCGGGCCGGCGCCGACGCATGCCGTCGGCGCGCGCGGATTTGCTGCAGTGCGCAGTGGGCGCCGGCGCGCATTCGGCAGCGAATGGCGCGTTTGCGGCGCCGATCGTGCCGGACGATCGCGCACGCGCGGCGCCGATCGACCCGATGCGGCGGCTTCCACTATATTGCGCAGAACGCCGGCCGCCCGACGTTGCATCCGTCCGAAACGGGATCGTCGAACTTGCCTCGCGACGACATCGCCGCGTCGCGGTCCGCCCGTGCGCCATCAACAATCCGCTCAACGAGGATCACGAGCTTGCGTATGCCTACCACACGCCGTCGCGCGGCGCCCGTGCCGCACCGGACCGGCGACGCGCCGAAGCGTCGCGCGTCATGCACGACGCGGCGCACCGCATGAGCGCCGCGCGCGCCGCGGCGATCTGGGCCGTGCTCGCGGCCGCGGCCGCGTTGCTGTTCGTCGCGTCCTTGTCGCTCGGCAGCGTGCCGATCTCGCCGTGGCAGGCGCTCGCGTCGCTCGTGCCGCACGGCGGCGGCGATGCGCTGTTCGCCGACATCGTGCGCACGCTGCGGTTGCCGCGTGCGCTCGCGGGCTTTGCATGCGGCGCGCTGCTCGCGCTGGCCGGCGCGCTGCTGCAGGTGCTGCTGCGCAATCCGCTCGCGGAGCCGTACGTGCTCGGCGTGTCGGGCGGCGCGGCCGGCTTCGCGCTCGTCGCGATGATCGCGGGCGCCGCGTGGTGGCTCGTCGACGCATCCGCGTTCGCCGGCGCGCTCGTGTCGGTCGCGCTCGTGCTCGGGCTCGCGCGCCGCGAGCTGTGGCGCGGCGATTCGCGCGACGCATCGCCGCGGCTGCTGCTGACGGGCGTCGTGATCGCGGCCGGGTGGGGCGCGCTCGTCACGCTGCTGCTGTCGCTCGCGCCCGATGCACGGCTGCGCGGCATCATCTTCTGGCTGACGGGCGACCTGAACGGCGTGACGGCGCCTTGGTTCGCGTGGGGCGCGCTGTTGCTGGCCGCGTGCGTCGCGCTGCCGGCGGCGCCGCAACTGAACGTGCTGCTGCGCGGCGACGCGACCGCGCTTGCGCTCGGCGTGCCGGTCGCGCGCTTGCGCGTGCGGATCTACCTCGTCGCGTCGCTCGCGGCCGCGGCCGCGGTGACGACGGCCGGCACGATCGGCTTCGTCGGCCTCGTCGTTCCGCACGCGCTGCGGCTGGCATTCGGCAACGATCAGCGGATGCTGCTGCCGGCCGCGATGCTCGCGGGCGGCGGCGGCGTGATGGCGGCCGACCTGCTCGCGCGCACCGCGATCGCGCCCGCGCAATTGCCGGTCGGCGTGATGACCGCGCTCGTCGGCGTGCCGGTGTTCCTGTGGATGTTGCTGAGGAGACCGATGCGATGACGCACGCCGCACCGCACACCGCCGGCGACATCCGTTATGCGGCGGTCGCGCTGGCGCTGAAGGCCGGCGAACGTACGTTGCTCGACGGCTTCACGCACGCGTTCCGGCCCGGCGAGATCTGGTGTGTCGCGGGGCCGAACGGCGCGGGCAAGACGACGCTGCTCGCGACGCTCGCGGGCCTGCAGGGGCCGGCCGGCGGCCACGTCGAAATCGACGGCCGGCCGCTTGCCGACTGGCCGGCCGACGCGCTCGCGCGGCGTCGTGCGCTGATGCCGCAGCAATTGCACGACGCGTTCAGCGCGAGCGTCTTCGACACGGTGCTGCTCAACCGCTTTCCGTATCTCGGCGGGTGGGGCTGGGAGCGCGACGGCGATCGCGCGGCCGCGCGCGACGCGCTCGCGACGTTCGGACTGGGCGCGCTCGCGTCGCGCGACGTGCTGTCGCTGTCGGGCGGCGAGCGGCAGCGTGTCGCGCTGGCCGCGACGCTGTGCCAGGACGCGCCGCTGCTGCTGCTCGACGAGCCGCTCGCCCATCTCGACCTGCATCACCAGATCGACGCACTCACTGCACTGGCTGCGTGGGTCGATGCGGGCCCGCGCACGGTGCTGTTCTCGTGCCACGACCTGAACCTCGCGCGGCGTTTCGCGACGCATGCGCTGCTGCTCGACGGCCGCGGCCATGCATGGGCTGGCCGCGTGCACGACGTGCTGACGCCGGCGCGCGCGAGCGACGCGTTCGGCTATCCGCTCGTGCTGATCCGCGAGAACGGCCGCGACGCGCTGCTGCCCGCGTGGCCGGAGCGGCGATGAACCTTCTTCTTCTTTCGATGCGCGGCGCCGGCCGTGCCAACGAGGCAACCTTCCGATGACGAACCCGTCCGCCCAGACTGACTTCCCGCCCGCGATCGCACCGCTCGACGACGCGCTGCGCAAGCGCCTGCAGCATGTGATCGATCACAAGACCAAGCCGCCCGGCAGTCTCGGCCAGCTCGAGGCGCTCGCGCTGCAGCTCGGGCTGATCCAGCACACCGAGCGGCCGTGCGTGCAGCGTCCCGTGACGATCGTGTTCGCCGGCGACCACGGGATCGCCGCCGAGGGCGTTAGCCCGTATCCGCAGTCGGTTACTGCACAGATGGTCGCGAACTTCCTCGCCGGCGGGGCGGCGATCAATGCGTTCTCCGGCGTCGCGCAGAGCGTGCTCGAGATCGTCGATGCGGGCGTCGCGTCGCCGCTGCCGGTGTCCGACCGGCTCGTGTCGCTGCCGGTCGCGCGCGGCACGCGCAACTTCGCGGTCGAGCCCGCGATGACGCGCGACGAAGCGCAGACGGCGCTCGCCGCCGGCGCGACGCGCGTGCGCGTGCACGCGTCGCTCGGCACGAACGTGATCGGCTTCGGTGAAATGGGGATCGCGAACACGTCGTCGGCCGCGTGCGTGATGAGCCGGCTGCTCGACGTGCCGATCGACGCGTGCGTCGGCCGCGGCACGGGCCTCGACGATCAGGGGCTCGCGCACAAGCGCGCGGTGCTCGGCCGCGCGCTGGTCCGGCATTCGCACGCGATCGCGCCGCTCGATGTGCTCGCGACGTTCGGCGGCTTCGAGATCGCGATGATGACGGGCGCGTATCTCGCGGCAGCAAGCGAGCGGATGACGATTCTCGTCGACGGTTTCATCGCGACGGCCGCGCTGCTCGTCGCCGAGCGCATCGCGCCCGGCGTGCGCGACTACTGCGTGTTCTCGCATACGTCGCACGAGGCCGGGCACCGGCGCATGCTCGAGCATTTCGGTGCGAGGCCGCTGCTCGCGCTCGACCTGCGGCTCGGCGAAGGCACGGGTGCCGCGCTCGCGCTGCCGCTGGTGCGCGCGGCAGCCGCATTCGTCACCGAGATGGCGAGCTTCGAGTCCGCGGGCGTCGACAATCGTGACGCCTGAACGCGCGCGCGGCGCACGCGCGGAACTGCGCTACTTCTTCGTCGCGCTCGGCTATTTCACGCGCGTGCCGGTGCCGCGCTCGATCGGTCACGAGGCCGGCGATCTCGACCAGGCCGCGCGCTACTTCCCGCTCGTCGGCGCATGCGCCGGCGCGTGGGGCGCGCTCGTCTATCTGGTCGCGCTGCGCGTGCTGCCGGCCTCGATCGCGGTCGGGCTGTCGATGGCCGCGACGCTGCTCGCGACCGGCGCGTTTCACGAGGACGGCCTCGCCGACAGCTGCGATGCGTTCGGCGGCGGCTATACGCGCGAAGACGTGCTGCGCATCATGCACGACTCGCGGATCGGCACGTTCGGCGCGGTCGCGCTCGTGGTGACGCTCGGTCTGAAGTGGCAGGCACTCGCGTCGATGCTGCCGCTGCGCGCCGCGTGGACGATGATCGCCGCGCATGCGGCGAGCCGCGCGATGGCGGTGAGCCTGCTGATGTCGCTCGACTACGTGCGTCCCGAGGGCAAGGCGAAGCCGGTCGCGCAGCGCATGGGCGCGCGTTCGGCCTGCGTCGCGGCGATCTTCGGGCTGCCGTGGCTGTTCTGGCCGGACTGGCGCGCGGGGCTCGCGGCCTTCGTCGCGCTCGCGCTCGTACGTGCATGGGCGGCCCGCTATTTCGCGAAGCGGATCGGCGGCTATACCGGCGACTGTCTCGGCTTCGCGCAGCAGCTCGGCGAGCTGGCGATCTATCTCGTGGTGCTCGGATGGATCTCGTCCTGATTCGTCATCCGGCCGTCGCTGTCGAGCCCGGCATCTGTTACGGCCGCAGCGACGTGCCGCTCGCCGCATCGGCCGACATGGGCGCGCGGGACGTGCGCGAGCATCTCGCGACGCTCGCGGCGCCGCTGCCCGAGCAGATCTGGACGAGCCCGCTGGCGCGCTGCGCGTCAGTCGCCGAACGGCTCGCGCGCGCGTTCGACGTGCCGCTGCGGCGTGATGCCGATTGGCAGGAAATGGACTTCGGCGCGTGGGAGCTGCAGCGCTGGGACGATATCGATCGCGCCGCGCTCGATGCGTGGGCCGCCGATCTGATGCATGCATGCGCGCACGGTGGCGAGAGCGTTGCGCGATTTGCCGCGCGAGTGGCGCGCGCGGCCGATGCGGTCGTGCTGACCGGCACGCCGCAATGGGTGCTCACGCATGCAGGGGTGATTCGCGCGTTCGCATCGCATGCGTTGCGCGTGCCGCTCGAGACGCTGCTGTCGCGACCGGTGCCGGCGGGCGGCATCGTGTGGTTGCGGATGATGGGCGCCACCGCGCGCACGTGGAAAGTCGTGCACTGGGACGAGTAGGCGATCGCCTGCGCGTCCCGCGTGCAACAGCGTAGAGGAACCGGCAATCAGCGCGCCGGCCGTTTCGCTCGCGCGGCGTCCAGGTCTTCGCACAGCGCGGCCGCGCCTTGCGCGATCCGCGGCGACGGCCGCGTCAGCAGGTCGCCGTCGATCGCGAACAGGTTGTTGCGCGCGACGGCCGTCAGCGCGGGCCATGTACGCCAGCGTGCGAGGCTCGGCAGCGGCGCGTCCGAGTGCGTTGCGCCGGCGCTCGTCGTGACGATCGCTTCCGGATTCGCCGCGAGCACGGCTTCGTCGGTGACGGTCGGCGCGAGCGGCTTCAGCGCCGCGAACACGTTGCGGCCGCCGCACAGCGCAATGACGTCGTTGAACAGATGCGCGCCGTTGAGCGTCGTCAGCGGCCGATCCCATACCTGGAAGAACATCGTGACGGGCGGCCGCGCGGAATAGCGCGCGCGCAGCGCCGCAACGTCGCGCGAGAACGCTGCTGCCGCCGCATCGGCCGCCGGTTCCGTGCCGAGCAGCGTGCCGAGCCGGCGCAGCGACGTCGCGACGTCGTCGAGATGCTTCGGTTCGCTGAAGAACAGCGGGATGTGCAGCGCGCGCAGCGCGTCGGTTTGCCGCTCCGCATTGCCGTGCCGCCACACGATGATCAGGTCGGGCTTCAGCGCGGCGATGCGTTCGAGGTCGAGCGCCTTGTTGTCGCCGACGCGCGGCACTGCCTGCGCCGCACGCGGATAGTCGCTGTACGTGACCGTGCCGACCAGTTTCGCGCCGCCGCCGGCTGCGTAGATCAGTTCGGTCGCATGCGGCGCGAGGCTGATCACGCGTTGCGCAGGCGCGGCGAGCGTGACGGTATTGCCGGCATCGTCGCGGGTCGTCACGTCGGCGTGCACGCACGGCGCATGCGCGAGGAGTGCGGCCAGCATCGCGAGCGGCGGCAGACGGTGGAGCGGGGCGCGGCTCATGCGGATGCCGGTTGCAGCGTCGTCATGCACTGCGCGAGCGCGTCGGCGAGGCGCCGCCATTCGCCTTCGTTGCCCGGCAGACCGACGCGGACGCTCGATGGCCGCGCGAAGTGCCGCGTCCAGATGCCGTGCGCGGCAAGCGCCGCATGCAGCGCGGCGGCACGCGGGTCGTCGGTCCAGCTGAACAGCGGCGTCGCGTGCACCGCGAAGCCGTGCGCGCGCAGCAGCGCGGCGAGGCGTTCGCCGTCGGCCGCGAGCCGTTCGCGCGCGGCGGCCTGCCATGCGCGATCCGCGAACGCGGCGGCGACCGCGTGGCGCGCGGGGCCGCTGACGGTCCACGCGCCGAGCATGTCGCGCAGCGTCGCGATCCGCTCGGGATGCGCGAGCACGAAGCCCGCACGGATGCCGGCCAGCCCGAAGAACTTGCCGACCGAGCGCAGCACGACGAGACCCGGGCGATCGGCATGTTGCACGAGCGATGGCGTCGCACCGGTATCCGCGAATGCTTCGTCGACGATCAGCGTGCCGCCGCGTGCGGACAACTGCGCATGCCAGCCGAGCAGTCGTTCGACCGGCACGACTTCGGCGGTCGGATTGTTCGGGTTCCCGACGATGGCGTGACGCAGCGTCGCGGGCAACGCGTCCGCGCCGATATCGAGCGGGACGACGCGATGGCCGTGACGCGCGAATGCCGGCGCGTATTCGCCATACGCGAGCGGCGCGACGCCGGCGTCGCCGGCTGGCAGCAGCGCGGGCAGCGCGCGGATCGCGGCCTGGCTACCGGCGACCGGCAGCACATGCGCGGCATCCCGCGCGCCGTAGTAGCCGGCCGCGCACGCGGCGAGCGCGTCGCCGTCGTCGGGCAGCCGGCGCCAAGCGTCGGCCGGGACCGGCGGCACCGGATAGCCGACCGGATTGATGCCAGTCGACAGGTCGAGCCACGCGTCGTACGGAATGCCGTGGCGGCGTGCGGCTTCGTGCAGGTTGCCGCCGTGCGCAATGCGTGCGTCAGACATGATGGGTAGCCAGGATGAGCGCGCCGCTCGCAACGAGCAGCGCGAGCCACAGCGCGAGCGTGCGCGTGACGAGCGACAGCGCGGCGGCGACGTGCACGGCGCTCGCGGGTGCGCCGGTGCCGAGTGCGGGACGATCTTCGATCTCGCCGTGATAGACCGCCGGGCCGCCGAGCTGCACGTTCAGGCTGCCGGCGCCGGCGGCCATCACGGGGCCTGCGTTCGGGCTGTCCCAGTGGCGCGCCTGCGTGCGCCAGCAGCGCCACGCGGCGGCCGTGTCGCCGAGCAGTGCATAGCTCGCGGCGGTGAGGCGCGCGGGAATCCAGTTCAGTGCGTCGTCGATGCGCGCGGCCGCCCAGCCGAACGCCAGGAAGCGCGGCGTGCGGTAGCCCCACATCGCGTCGAGCGTGTTCGCGAGCCGGAACAGCAGCGCGCCCGGGCCGCCGGCGACGACGAACCAGAACAGCGCGCCGAAGATCGCGTCGTTGCCGTTCTCGAGCGCCGATTCGACGGCCGCGCGCGATAGCGCGCCTTCGTCGGCTTGGGTCGTGTCGCGCGACACGATCCGCGCGGTGAGCGCGCGGGCGGCGTCGAGATCGTGCCGCAGCAGCGCGGCGGCGATCGGCGCGACATGATCGGCGAGGCTTTTCGCGCCGAGCGCGAACCACAGCAGCGCGACGTGCAGCGCGGCCGCGAGCGGCCACGGCAGCACGGCCGCGAGCCACGCGGCGACGGCCACCGG
>NZ_CABVPL010000026.1 GCF_902499045.1 Burkholderia latens
GCCAAGCGAGACGCCGCCACCAAGCGAGACGCCGCCGCCAAGCGAGACGCCACCGCCGAGCGAGACGCCACCGCCGAGCGAAACGCCACCGCCGAGCGAGACGCCACCGCCGAGCGAGACGCCGCCGCCAAGCGAAACGCCGCCGCCAAGCGAGACGCCGCCGCCAAGCGAGACGCCACCGCCGAGCGAAACGCCACCGCCAAGCGAGACGCCGCCGCCAAGCGAGACGCCGCCGCCGAGCGAGACGCCGCCGCCAAGCGAGACGCCGCCGCCGAGCGAGACGCCGCCGCCGAGCGAAACGCCACCGCCAAGCGAGACGCCGCCGCCAAGCGAAACGCCGCCGCCAAGCGAGACGCCGCCGCCGAGCGAAACGCCGCCGCCGAGCGAAGAGCCACCCGAATCGGAATTTTGATTTCGTGGCTAAACCGTGTGTCGCCGCACCCTGCACGGGGGCGGCGACACCAAAGTGATGGGTTTTACGGGGAGAGAAATCACCATGAGCAATCCAGCAGCCAGGGTCGGTGACGCGATAGGCCATGGCGGAGCGATCGTGACCGGTTCGGGCGACGTGTTCACCAACGGAATATCGGCCGCCTATGTCGGTAGCGCCGCGGTTTGCGGCCTTCATTGTTCGGCCCAAGCGGTTGCGACCGGTTCGGGGTCCGTCTTCATCAACGGCTCGCCGGCGGCTTTCGTTGCATGCTCGACGTCCTGCGGCGCGCCGGTCGCGTCGGGGTCGGGCGACGTGTACATCGGCGGGTAACGACAGGTCAGGGAGTTCAAATGAGTGGAATTGGAGGGTTGGGCGGCGTGCTTGCCGGATTGCAGGGCACGGTGCTGGAGTCGCTCGACATCGCGCCGCGCCTCGATCGTCATCGCGGACAGCCGGGCGATTTGGCCGGCCGCCACGGGGTGGAGCGGGCGTTGTCCGGCCTCCTTTGCGAGTCGGTCGACATGGTTTCGGGCAACAAGATTTGCCTGCCGCGAAACGAAGTCGACTTCAGGTTGCCCGGCCGTTTGCCGATCGAATGGGCAAGGTTCTATTCGAGTGCGCTGTCCGCTGACGGCATGCTCGGGATCGGCTGGCGTACTGCCTGGGACGTCACGCTGCGACGCCGCGACGACAACCGGCTCGACTACATCGATGAGCAGGGGCGCATCGTGTCGCTGCCGATGCCCGAACGCGGCTACCAGATCATCGTTTCGTCCGAACAGCTTCATGTGGCCCGCCTGTCGGACGACCGGATCGTTGTCGCCGATCTGACGCCGCGCTACACCGTCTTCGGGGAATTCGACGAACACGGCGTCGCACGCGTCAAGTATGTCGAGGATCTGGGACGCCGCCGGGTGGGTTGCATCTGGGACGGCGGCCGCCTGCTCCGCATGCGCGACACCTGCGGGCATGAACTGCGGATGCACTACGGGCGCGACGAGTCACGCTTGACCGGCATCGAATGCGTCGATGGCGGGCCGACCGGCTTTCTCGTTCGGTACGCCTACGACGCGCACGGCCGGCTGGCCGAGGTGCGCAACCGGCTCGGTGATGTCGTGCGCGGCTTCGCCTACGACGACAGCGGCCGCATGGTCGAGGAAATCGGTCCGCTTCGGCAGACCATGCGTTACACGTGGCAGACGATCGGCGGTGCGTCGCGCGTCGTCGAGCGCTCGACATGCCGCGGCGCGCGCGAGCACTGCACGTACGAACTGGCCGAACGCAGCACGCAAGCGGCCGACGTGTTCGGCCATACAGCACACTGGCGATACGATGCACGGGGTCGCGTGCTCGCGTATATCGACTTCGACGGACGGCGGTATGCGTTCCAGTACGACGACGCGGGCTGGCCGTGCGAACTGACGTTGCCGGGCGAGCGGCAGGTGCGCGTCGTCAACGACAACCTGGGCCGGCCGGCCCGTGAGGAGGCGCCGCTGAGCGGCGAACGCGCGACGGTCTACGCGTTCGCGAGCCGTAAGCCGCTGAGCATTCGCCTGCAGGACGGCCGGACGTGGCTCTGGCAGCGCGACGATGAATTGCGGCCGACCCAGTTCCAGTCGCCGTCCGATGGCGTGACTCAGACCACGTATTCGGAACAGGACGGCGTCCAGGTTCGAACCGACACGCATGAGCAACGCGGCGCCGTCGTGCGCGAATACGACGGGCGCGGACTCTTGTTGAAGCGGACCGACGCCGCGGGGCGCACGGTGAGCTGTCGGCGCGACGGTAACGGACATGTCGTGGCCGTCACGGACCCGCTCGGCGCCGTGACGAAGATCGAGCCGGATCTGCTCGGGCGGCCGTTGATCGTCACGCTGCCGGACGGCCGGCAGGAGCGGCGGATCTGGAACGCCGCGGGGCAGTTGACCACGTCGACCGGCGTTGACGGGCAGGCGCGGCACTGGCATCGCGACCAGTACGGATGCGTGGTGAGCGCGGTGGATGAAGAAGGGAACGTCACCACGCACGAATTCGACGCACATGGCCGCAGAATTCGCACCGTCGCCGGCAACGGCGGGATTCAGCGCCTGACCTGGGACCCGGTCGAGCGGTTGACGTCGATCGTCGACGCGGACGGCGTGACGCGCTCGTTCAGCTATGCCGCATCGGGCGATCTGCAGCAGATCACGTCGACGTCGGACGGCCAGACGCGCATCGAAACTTTCGCGAACGATGCGCTCGGCCGGATGGTCGGCCGCGACACCGAACATGCCCGCTATCGTTACACGTATGTGCGCGACGGCCAGCTGGGGATGATCCACTGCCTGCCGACCGAGGCGGGGGCGGCGATCGGCGTCGAGCCCGACACGCTCCGCTTCGAATACGATTCGGCGGGGCGTCTGACGGCGGAACACGACATGCACGGCGCGCTGCGCTACGCGTATGACGACGCCGGGCGGCTCGCTGCCGTGACGCTGCCGGACGGGCACATCGTGAAATCGGAGCGCGACGACGCGGGCATGGTCACGCTCATGGGGCTGGGCCACGGCGACGAGATGCGCGGCATCGCCGCGCTCGGTTACGAGGCGGCCACGCGGCAGTTATTGCGCTCCCAAGGGGAACTGTATCTGCGTTCCGTTTATGCAGGCGCGTCGCTCGAGCGCTGGTTTGCGATGACGGTGATCCGAACGTCGGACAACGAGATGTTGCCGGGCAGCGCCGAATTCTGGCGGGAGTTTCATTACAGTCCCGCCGGCAATCTCGTGCAGGTCGACGACCGGTTCAACGGCCGGACCTATTACGACTACGATCGTCGCGGCTGCCTGCTGCGTGTCGTCTCGGACGAGCTCGGCATCGAATATTTCATGTGGGATGCGGCGGGCAACTTGCTCGAGACGCCGCGCACCGGATGGCAACCCGCCGTTTATCCCGATCATCGACTACGCGAGTGTCGCGGCTATCGCTACGAATACGATGCGTGGGGGCAGGTTGTCGCCAAGCGCGGTGCGGCGGACGAACAGACGTTCACGTGGGACGCGGACGGCCGGTTGATGAGCGTACGGAGCCGGCGCGGCGAGGTGCGTTACCGCTACGATGCGCTGGGGCGCCGCGTCGGTAAATCGGTCGGACAATCGCACGCGGGCGGGGTGTTGCGCCCGGACGAGAACGCCGAGGTCACGCGCTTTGTGTGGCATGGCGAGCGCCTCGTCCAGGAAACGACGGGCGAGAACGTGCGGATTTATCTGTATCAGCCGGCGCGGGACGGTGCCGTCGGTTATGCGCCGCTTGCCTGTGTGGACAGGCGGCGCAGGGACGACGGCACCTTTTCCGAGATGCACGTGTATTACTACCAGACCGATCTCGCCGGCACGGCGGTCGCGCTGACCGACGAGGCGGGCAAGCTCGTGTGGAGCGGCCGTTACAAGGCATGGGGACAGGTGGTACCGTGGACTCAACTGGCCACGCCGGTGCGGCAGCCGTTGCGGTTTGCGGGGCAGTACCTGGACGACGAGACCGGGCTTCACTTGAATGGCCGGCGCTACTACGATCCCGATGCGGGCCGTTATCTCGGCCCGGACCGTTCCGCACCGGCGGGCGTGAGCCCGTACCGTTATGTGTCGAGCCCGTTGAGCGTCGCGAACCCGAACGGCTGCGCCGTTTCGCTGAGCCGGCCGAAGGCGGACGTTGACGGCGCATCGTGTGCGGACCGGCCGATTGATCTGTCGACACGGTTCACCGGCGGTATCGACGAGTGCGACGTCATGGCGGGTGGCGAATGGCTCGTGTGGCTGGACCGTTGAGGCGGGACGGCTTACGAAATGGGGGGCTGCTTGCCCCCCGACTTATTTCAGTGAAGCCGGCGGCGTTGCCGCCGCGCCGGCCGGTATCGCGGCCACGCGTTGCGCCGAAGTCGATTAGATCGAGCGTTGGAGTGCGCGCAGCAGCGTCCCGTCGCGGTCGAATAGTTCGATCGTGTAATGGTCGGGGACTTGTTCGAATCCGGTGGCGAAGTACAGATGCGTGTCGAACCATTCACGCTTGATGTGCTTGTGAAACTGGCCGGCATCGAGCATTTCGCCGTGGTGAATCACCGTCCCGTCCTGCGCATGGGCCTTCATGCGGAAATGATCGAGCTGCGGCAGGATATCCGTGAACCGGGCCCGATGCGCCCAGACGCGGAAGTCGTGCGCGCGCAGCAGCGTGGCCTTGTATTCTTCGTCGGATGTGCACACCGGTGTATCGGGCACTGGCGGTAAACCATCGAGCGTTTCCCGCCGCACGCCGCGGTGGGCGAAGCTGATGCCCGCATAGGCTTCGTATTGTGCGAGCGTGCGCTCGGCCCCGAGACCGTACGGCCCGAAATCGATACCGTCGGACGACGCGCCGTCCACGCCGAGCAGTGCGCGGTTGCGCTCCAGGGAACGGTCGTTGCGTACGTGCCAGTTCTCCGCGACGAGGCCGCTCGCTTGCGCCTCCGGCGTGTGATCGTCCCATATCTTGACTCGGCTGGCGCGCGTGTATTCGTGCCACGCGAGCACGCGATGCGGGATGTAGATATCGTAGCCGTGCGTGAAGGCGCGAACGGCGATCGAGATTTCCTCGCCGAGAAAGAAGTAGTTCGGATCATGCCGCACATCGACGGCGAAATGCCCGTCCGCAAAAGCGAAGTGAGCGCTGTAGAACGCGCCGGGGACGGGCGCTTCCAACGCCTGCCAGTTATCGAGCCAGCCTGAACGAAGCGAGAGCACACCTTCCGGCATGAAGCGCTGGAAATACAGGCCGGTCGGCGTATGCGCGAGCGTGTCGCGCTGCGCGCCGGGCTGGAAGCCTGGCAGGTAGGTGGTAAGGAGCGGCTTCGCGCTGCGCGGGCGCAGCGACTCGAGCATCGCGATGGCCCGATCGTCCCATGCGTCGACGAAGTAGTGGTGAGAATCGAGTTGCAGCGTGTAGCGCTCGTCGCGGTACCGTTGCTGGATCTGATTGCGCGCCCAGCACGCGCCCTGCGACTGCTGATGGGGCACGTCGATCAGCTCGACTGTGGCGTCTCGATAGGACAGCGTATGAATCGGAAACGCGCCATCGTGGCGCGCGTGCCAACGCGAGAAGCCGTGCGCGAAAAAGGCGCCGATGGTCTCGTCCAGTGCATGCTGCCAGCACACGACGATGCGGAGCTGGTCGGGTCGGGTGGCGCGCTCGATCAGGTCGAGCAGCGTCGGGATCAACTGCGGATCGCGATAGCTGGCGATCTGGACGAAAATGGTGCGTTCCATGGTGGCGATAGGTCGGTTTCGTGAATCCGTTCGGGAAGTTAGAGGATGTTCAGCGTGATGACGGAGGTCGCGTCGATCTTGCCCGTGGTGGGCAGTTGATTACCGACGCGCAGCACTGTGGCTTCGAGATCGAAGCCCGACTCCATCGCACCGCCCGGCTTCTGGACGAGCATGCTGTTCGCGTCGCCGGGTTTGAGCAGCGTGCCGGTCGTCTTGTCGCGCAGGCGGATCGCGAGGTGCTGGGCGCCAGTGTTCTGGATCAGCGCCGGGTTCTCCGAGTCCCTGGGCGCGCTCAGCGTGGCGGTGATCGACGCCGGGGGCGTCGGGCCCGAGCAGAGCACCCGGAAGTTCACGGGGCGCGTCGGGCCGGTCGTCTGCGAAACGTCATAGGGGCCGAACTGACCGAAGTCGACGTTCAGCGTGCTGCTGTCGACGCGGCAGCTCGGCAACACCCGGAGCGACACGTTGCCGGAGTAGATGTTGGTGACGGCCACACCAGGATTGCCGTCGCCATAGGTTCGCGCGACATGGCCAAAGCTTGTCGTCGAAAAGCTCGGGATATCGTTACTGGTCTTGACCAGATCGATCCTGTATCTTGCGCCGTTGCCGTAGTTGACCGGCTGCGTGCCCGGGGTGGACGGATCTTCCGTCCAGTTGTTCGTGTAAGGCACGACGCTGGTGCTGCCGCTCGCGCGAACGTAGTTGAGCCGAAACCCGACGCCTGGCACGTTGGTATCGTAAATCTTGCCGCCGAGCGACGAAAGCGGGGGAGGCGTCATGAAGTCCACGTTGATCTTGCCGGTCGGCGGATCGCAGGCGATGAAAATCATCTCGGGCGTGGGGGCGGACTCACCGCTGACGAGCGGGCTGCCGATCGGCAGATCGGGGTCGACGTCGACGACCCCGGCCGGAAAGCTGATGTTGAACGTCGTCAATATCTGGTTCGGCATGGGCCGGGTTGCGGCCCACCTCGCCGACTCCTCCTGGGTAATCGGCCGACACGCCGCCAGCACGGCCGGCGACGCGGCGAGCAGACACGCGGCAGCGAGGATAACTCGGTTTTTTTTCATCATTTGACCATGCGCTGAAGACGATGAGGGGGGCGGGGCGCTCAGACGTCGATGGCGTCCCACTGCGCGAGAAGCTCGGCCGGGATGACGTTCGCCAGCTCCGAAAAGCGCTTGCCGACCATTCGTTCGGATTGCCGGAGCAGCACGACGACAGGGCTGCTCGGCTCGTTTTGCTCGAACCACAGACGCGTTTCCTGAATCGCCGCGAGCGCGCTCCAGCGATCCATCGGGCGCGGGTCGCGCGTGGTCCTGGCCGCGGCCGCGGTTTCGGGCGGTGCCGGTTCGGCGGGCGTGCATACAGTCGTGTCCGGCGCCGAATCCGGCTCGGCCGGCGCGTCGGACGAACTTGCGGCTGCCGGTGCCCGGCCCATGTCGAGGGCCGTCTGCGCGAAAGGCTGCAGCAGTTTCACGATGCCATCGAGGTCCGGCGCATCCGCCTGCAGCGTGTCGCGTGTGCGCGCAACGATCTCGGTGACGGCGCGCTGCGCATCCGCCAGCGCAACGATCGCGGCGTCGCGCCTGTTCCACAGTTCGCTGAGCAGCCGGCTTGCCGATTCCGGCGCGAGCGCGTCCTTCGCGCGCGGGACCGCGAACGCTTTCTCGATGTCGCGCAGCTGCAGTTGCAGGCCGGCGGTCTTCGGCAGCCGGATGTCGCGGGCATCAGCCAGCGCCGCGTCGGCGTCGGCGAGCGCGGCGATCGCGTTCGAGTAGACGAGCGGATCGCGCTCGCCATCGAGCATCGGCGTCGGATGCAACGCCTCGCCGTAGCGCTCGAGCATCTGCAGCAGCACCGCGACGCCGTCGCGCAGCCCTTCGGCGCCGCTTTGACGGATCCGGCAGCGGATCAGGATCGTGAGCAGACGCAGGTCCTTCGTGCGCAGCAGCAGCGCGCGGCAATCGCGCTCGGCTTCTGCCCAGTTTGCCTGCTGCGGCGCATCGACGAAGTCGCCGTATTGCGCGTCGGCACGCGGCGCGACGGCTGCTTGCAGCATCACGAACGCCGGATCGTATTCGAGGTCGGGGCCGCAAGGATCGTCGGCCGACACGGGTTCGAGAAGGTCGATATAACGCGCGAGCGCGTCGTGTGCGGGAGCATTCATGCTGGATTCTCCAGTTGATCGCAGTATTTCTCCGGCTCGAACACCATGCCGACGACCGGCTTGTCGTCCAGCGATTGGCCCAGCCAGGTCGAATAGCCAAGCCGATGCGAGGTGTCGGCTCGCGCGGGCGGCGCGGCGCGCGGTTTGACGAGCAGCTTGATTTCCCAGTCGTATTCGAGACCGACGAACGCGCGAACCCAGTCGACCAGCGTCGGCAGATCGTCGCCATGCGGCGTCAGACGCAGGTATTGGTCGAGATCGAGCGGCCCGATCACGAGACGGAACTTGTGCTGGCAATCGGGGATCATGTCGCCGAGCAGCGCACCCTCGCCCATGATCGTCGACGGTGCGGGCGCGCCGAGCAGGCAGCGCTCCGGGCCGGCGATCTGGATCCAGTGCGGCACGAATTCGTCGACGGCCACAGGTACGCCGAAGTAATGGGACAGCGTCGCGGCCAAGCCGTCCGGATTGCGCGCCTCGCGCACCAGATGCGCCGAGGCCGCATAGCGCGCATGCGGCGGCGGGTGCGTGCGCGCGGCTTCGGCCGGGTCGGTGCCCATCAGGCTGCCGATATAGAACGAGAAGGTCTCTTGCGACGGGCGGTCGAGCGAGACGGTCGCCTGCGCCGACGCCCACGCCCGGTAGAACAGCGTGAGCGCACGGTGATGAAACAGGTTCGCGAATGCAATGAGCGTCTTGTCCTGATGGCTCTCCGCACGGCTATACGCAAGCTCCGTCATGTGCAGCGGCAGCGGGCCTTGCGGCCCCCACAGTCCGAGCCCGAACAGCCGGACGTCGAGGCGGCCGCCCTGCACGTCGAGCGCCGCGACTTCGCGCGGCGCGAACGCCATCGAAGGTTGCTGGCCGACGCGGAAAGGCTCCTGCCTCGGCAGGCGTGCGGTGCCGGGAAGCGGCTGACCTGCATCGCGCGCGCTGATCGCGCGCAGCAGGCTCAGGAAGCCCGCCTGCCACGGCGTGCGCTCGTCGAACCACACGCGCAGCGAGTCGGGGTGCAACGGCGAGCCGTCGTCGACCGGCACCGAGTCGAATATATCCATCGGCTATACCGCTCCCCGTCCGCCCATGCGCGGCTTCCAGCGTGTCACGACACCGCGCTGCATCGAGCGCAGCTCCGTCTCGGTAAACACATTGATCGATACGTGCCGCGCCAGGTACTGCTCGAGCACGAGGCCGAACAGATAGGGGCTCACGCCGGAGAAGCCGGTCTCGTCGACGGTCAGCTCGCAACGTACGCCGCGCCCGTAGACGAGCAACCCGTGGCCCGGCAGGCGTCGAACGACCGGTTCGGTGCGTGCGCCGACGAGGCTTTCGATCTGCGTGCGCTGTTCGTGCTCGCTCGTCCCGACGAACAGCCGCAGCATGTTGCGCAGCGCCTGGCCGCCGTCGCGATGATCGAGCTCCGCGAGCGGCATGTAGTTGAAGCTCAACTGGCGAATCAGCCGCCACGCGGTCTCGCTGGTCGCGTACGGTTCGCGCGGCGTGCTCGGCGGATGCACGAGACTCACGCCTTCGATCGGCACCGAGTCCTGCATCGTGAGGTCGCTGAACCCGTTGCGCGGAATCAGGCGCGGCAGGTCGCGATTGGTGAGCCACGCGTCGACGGACAGATAGCGGATCGCGTCGTCGTAAGGCGCTTCGGCCTGGTCGACGAGCGACAGGAATACCTCGGTGCCGACGTACTCGCTGCGCGTGCCGTATTTGCGTGCGTTGGCCGACATCGTGCGCGGCTCGCGCAGGATCGAAAAGTAGCGCCCGTAATTGCCGATGTCGCTGTGCAGCGTCTGGTACAGCGGATTGAACGTCACTTCGGTCGACGTTTCGGCTTTCTGGCCGAACACCCGCGATACCGAGAAGACTTCATAGTCGAGCGGACGGCTGCGATCCGGGATCAGATGGAACGCGGTCAGCGCCCGGTTGATCTCGATGCGGTCGGTGCGGCGCGGAAACAGGTTGATGATCGGCGTGCAGAACAACTGGAAGCTCGTCGCATCGACATGGGCCGTCAGCTCGTCGGGCAGCCGGTCGAGCAGCAGCACGATTTCCGCTTCGTTGCCGTCGATCTTCGAAAGACCGGCCTGCAACTGCGTCAGCGCGAAGAAATAGAAGCGCTGCCGGCACGTGAAGTACTCATGCAGCAGATTGTGCCCATGGAACGTATTCCACATTTGCGGCAACAGGCTCTGGTCGGGGCGCAGGCCCTCGAAATCGACCGGATTCTTCGGGACGACCGTGCAGTCGTCGCGGGTGGCGCCGTGTGCGCGCACGACCGACGCGATGCCGCCGGCATGGACCAGTTCGAACAGATGCGACGCTATCCGCTCGTCGCCGCCGATGTAGAGCGACAGCCGGTCGAGGCCGGTGATCTGCGAGAACTTGATTTCGCCGACCGTGCGCAGCCGCAACCGGAGCGCGCCGCGCAGCCGCATGTGCGGCATCAGCGTGCGCTGCAGATCGGGAAGGTCCGGTGGCACGGCGGTCAGCTTCGCGTCGACGATCTCGATCGGCCAAAGCGTGATTTCGTGACCGCTGCGGAACTCGCAGGCGGTCCGTTCGCCCGGCGGGATCGACGAGCGCAATACGCTGTGCCGCGGCACCGTGAAACCTCTGCTGAAGTTGCCTTCCCGCAGGCTGGGGCGCAGCTTCGCCACGGCCATCGACGGCGTCGGCGCAACGTAGTTCGGATACACGACCTCGAGCAGGCGTTGCGTGAAGCGCGGGAATTCGGCGTCGAGCTTGAGCTGGGTACGGGCCGACATGAAGCAGAACGCCTCGATCATCCGCTCCACGTAAGGATCGGCCGTTTCGATGCCGTGCATGCCGAGCCGACGGGCGATTTTCGGGTGCTGCGCGGCGAACTCTGCCGACAGCTCGCGCATGTAGGTCAGTTCGCGATTGTAGTGGTCGAGAAATCTGGGATCCATATCAATGTTCGATGCGAGCGCCCGGATCGAGCGTCACCTTGTTCGATTCGATATCGAAGGTGCTTTGGATCAGGAACTCGAGGGGGTACGGCGACCATTGCATCAGCCCGCGAATCTCGAACGTCAGCTTGTTGTAACTGGCGGCTTCGCGCCCCGCGACGGGCCGGATCGCGATCGAATCGGGGAGCAGGCGCGGTTCGAAACGGACGATCGCGGTCTTGACGAGTGTCTCGATCGTTTCCCAATTCCGGTCGCTCAGATAGCTTCCCGACAACGGCGGCACGCCGTAATTGACGACGGACGCGGCGGCCTGCGGGTAGCGTGCGGAGTCGAGCTCGCCGTCGAGGTTGGTCGCGTTGAGCAGCAGCGCGAGATCGCGCTGGATGATCCGGCGCATGCCTTCGCCGTTCGGCGCATACGCGCGCGCGACTTCGTGGCGAGCGTGCGGCGCGTCGTCCTGCAGCCGGTCGAGCAAGGACGGCAGGTACGCAGGCCGGTGCTGATCGTCAGGATGACGTGCCATCTGCGTCTTCATCCGTGAAGCGGCAGCCGCCGATATCCAGCAGGCCCCAGTCGCCGCGGTTGGTCGTCCAGGTTTTTTGTCCGAGGGCGATCACGTTGGTTTCGCCAATGTCCTGCCAGCGGGTTTCGCGTGCGAGCCGGACGGCGGCGGGGCCGTGTTCCGAGCCCGGGTAGCGAGTCGGCACATAGCCCCTGAGAACCGTGGCATCGCGCAGGATCAGCGTGGCGGGCCGCCATACGAGATCGGTGAGCGTGCCGATCGGGGTGAGCGTGACCGACTTGATGCGGGCGAACGGAATCCACCGGTAGCCGCCTGCCACGGCCATTTCGCAAACGGGGCCGAGCCGCGTGTCGCTGTCGGTCAGCCACGCGAAGTCACCCATTTCGGCGCTTTCGCCACGACTGGCCGGCGCCGCGTCGAGCGCGGCCTCGCGCAATGCGTCGGCGCCCGCAACGTCGCCGGCGCCGAGCCGGACATTCGCCTGCAGCAACTGGTCGATCCACGCGGGCATGGCTTCGTCGACGAAGCCCGGCGTGCGCGTGCCGGCGAATACCTCCGTGCGAAACATCTCGCTTTCGATGAGGCCGCGATGCAACTGAGCGCGTGCGGTGCCTTCGGGCTCGAGCGTCGCCCAGGTTTGCAACTGCCTGAGCGCGCGCTCCCAGTCGCCGTCGATGCAAAGCAGCTGGAACAACAGCCAGCGTTCCGACGGATCGGACGGCCGCTGACGCACCGCTTCGATGGTTTGCGCTTTCAGCGCGTCGAGCGACTCGGTCTGCAGCAGGTTCTGCACCGCCGGGTGGCCTGTGGCTGGCGTGGCGGTATCAGGGGTGTTCATCGTCATGTTGTTCGGTCGTTGAAGTGTCGGTGAAGGTGGTCAGCATCGGGAAGTGGCTGTCGACGCTGATCAGGTGATGCTCGCGACGCGCGAGCAGCGCCGCCGCCGGAAAGTGCGGACGCCGCCGTTGCGCGGGCGCGAGCAGTTGCAGGACGTCGTGGCGCGCATCGTCGACGAAAAACTGTTCGGACAGAAACGGGTTCATGTCGCCGAGCACAAGATCGATTTGCGCGCGCGTGTCGAGCAGATCGTTCAACAGCGAGCCGGTGCGATAGCGCTCGGTATCGAGGAATGGATCAGGCGGCAGCGGGACGGCGATCTGCGCCGGTTCTATTTCCTTCAAAGCGAGTGTGGCGGAGCGGCCGCGATGGATCAGCGCCTGCCGGTATTCGGCAAGCAGCGCGTCGAGCGGATCGTCGCTGTCGAGGTCGGGCGAGACCGGTGCGACCGCGCCGAGCGGCTCTTCGTCCAGCACGGTGAGCGGCGTGTCGCCGTTCGATTGCGTGCCCGCCAGCGCCGTCAGATCGGCGAAGCCGGCCGGTTCGCTGCGCGGCAGCGCATTGCCCAGCGCGATCAGGTCGACGGGCGCCGGCGCGCCGTCCTGCTCGACCGCGGACGACGGCAGGCCGACGGTCAACTCGTCGACACCGACCGTGACCGTCGCGCCGAACGGAACCTCGCATGCGCGATGCCGCGGCACGAGGATGGCGCCGACGCGGCACGCGAGCGTTTCGCATTGGTTCTCCACCTTGATGCGGTCATCGGCGTCGATGAAGAAGACGACGTGCTCGGCGTGCGGATTTGCGTCATCCGGCGACGAAGCGAACACGCCGGACGACGTCCAGTACGCACAGCGGTCCGTGCCGATCGCGTGCTGCACCGGCGCGCCCGGCGCGCGGCCGCCCCGCCGGACGAGCTTCGCGAACGGCGGCGCGGCCGAATCGGCAGGTGCGGGGGCAGCCGGCGTGCAGCCGGGCGCGAAAGCCGCGTTATTGCTGATTTTCGACATAACGGTTGGCCAGTAAAAAGCGACGGTTTCAGCGGTGCAGCGGCATCGCGCACCTGCCGGATTAATTAGAGATAAAGATCGAGCTCGTGACGGATTAATTCGAGATAATTGCCGGGTGCCGGTCAGGCAAAAAGCGTGATCGATGGTTTAAACGGGAATACTATCGTGTGACCGTTTTGAGGTATATCGGAATTGTTCTAAATATACGGAGAACGGTTTCGTGCAACGCCGCGAAGAGGGCGTGCGCGTACGGTCGCGCCGGTGTCGTCGCACGTATGGTCGCGGCCGTTCGAGCCGTTCCGGACGGCGTTAGAGGCAGCTCGGGCAGTACTTCGGGGACCAGACGATGCAGTCAGGTTTTCTTGTCGTAGCGCGATAAAAATAATACTTGTCCGATTGATTCTTGAGTGGTGTGAGGGGTAACGTTGGCGGTTTTTATTTGGTATTCACGGCGATGGGCGGGCATCGCGGCACTCGCGTTGCCCGAATTTTCGGCGCCCTCTATTTCCAGATCGATCTCATGACAATTTCAAGGCAGGCCTTATTCGGCAAACTCGGGCATTCGCTATTCCGAAGCGTCGAATCCGCCACGACTTTCTGCAAGCTGCGCGGCAACCCCTACGTCGAACTGGTGCATTGGCTGCACCAGCTGCTGCAGGCGCCCGACGGCGACCTCCAGCGGATCATCCGGCACTGCGATGTCGATACCGACGCGCTCGATCGGGACGTGCTGCGCGCGCTGGCCGCGCTGCCGGCCGGCGCGAGTTCCATCAGCGATTTCTCGCACCACGTCGAAACAGCCGTCGAGCGCGCATGGGTGCTGGCTTCGCTGGATTTCGGCGACCGCCGGATCCGCGGCGCATGGCTCGTCGCCGCGCTCGTCAGGACGCCCGAACTGCGTCGTGTGCTGCTGTCGATCTCCCCGGCGTTCGGCAAGATCCCGGTCGAGAATCTGGGCGAGATGCTGCCCGCATGGATCGACGGCTCGCCGGAAGCGGCGGATGCGCCGTATGACGGGACCGATTTCGGCGGCGCGGTGCCCGGCGAGGCGGCCGGCGCGCTTTCGCCCGCGGCGGCCGGCGGCTCGCCGCTCGAGCAGTACTGCAGCGATCTGACCGCGCGCGCGCGCGCCGGCGACATCGATCCGGTCGTCGGCCGCGAGCTCGAGATCCGCACGATGATCGATGTGCTGTTGCGCCGGCGTCAAAACAATCCGTTGCTGACAGGCGAGGCGGGCGTCGGCAAGACGGCCGTGGTCGAAGGGCTCGCGCGCGCGATCGTCGACGGCGACGTGCCGCCGAAGCTGGCCGACGTGCGTCTGCTGAGTCTCGACGTCGGCGCATTGCTCGCCGGCGCGAGCATGAAAGGCGAGTTCGAGGCGCGCCTCAAGGGCGTGCTCGAGGCGGCGACGAAGTCGGCGGTGCCGGTCATTCTGTTCGTCGACGAGATTCACACGCTGATCGGTGCGGGCGGCCAGGCCGGCACGGGCGACGCGGCAAACCTGCTGAAGCCGGCGCTCGCGCGCGGCACGCTGCGGACGATCGGCGCGACGACCTGGGCCGAGTACAAGCGCCATATCGAAAAGGATCCGGCGCTGACGCGGCGTTTCCAGGTGCTCCAGGTGCCGGAGCCCGAGGAGCCGGCGGCGATCGACATGGTGCGCGGGCTCGCGCGCACCTTCTCGCGGCATCACGGTGTCGTCGTGCTCGACGAGGCGATTCGCGCGGCGGTCACGCTGTCGCATCGGTACATCCCGTCGCGGCAACTGCCGGACAAGGCGATCAGTCTGCTCGACACCGCCTGCGCGCGCGTGGCGCTGTCGCAGCACGCGCCGCCGCGCGAACTGCAGAACGTGCGCCAGCGTCTGCAGGCGGCGCAGGTCGAACGCGACCTGCTCGACCAGGAGCGAAGCATCGGCTTGGGCGACACGGACGCGCTGGCCCGCACGCAGGCGCGCATCGTCGAGCTGGAGCGCGAGGCCGCGAACGTCGACGCACGGTGGCGCGCGCAGGCCGAGGCCGCGCAAGCGCTGCTGAGCGCGCGGGAGGCGGTGCGCGACGCCGCGGACAGCGTGCCGGCCGACCGGCTGCAGGCGCTCGAGCGTGCGCTCGCGGAGTGCCAGGGCGAGGCGGCGTTCGTTTTCCCCGAGGTGAACGAGGCGATCGTCGCGGCGATCGTGTCCGACTGGACCGGCATTCCGGTGCGCCGGATGGTGACCGACGAGGTTGCCGCGGTGCGCACGCTGCCCGATACGCTCGCCGCGCGCGTGATCGGTCAGCCGGACGCGCTGCAACAGATCGGCGAGCGCGTGCAGACCGCGCGCGCGGGGCTGACGGATCCGAAGAAACCGCTGGGCGTGTTCATGCTGGCCGGCCCGTCCGGCGTGGGCAAGACCGAGACGGCGCTGGCGCTGGCCGAAGCGCTGTACGGCGGTGAGCAGAACCTGATCACGATCAACATGAGCGAGTATCAGGAAGCCCACACGGTGTCCGGGCTGAAGGGCGCGCCGCCCGGCTACGTCGGCTACGGCGAGGGCGGCGTCCTGACCGAGGCGGTGCGGCGCCGGCCGTACTCGGTGGTGCTGCTCGACGAGATCGAGAAGGCGCATCCCGATGTGCACGAAATGTTCTTCCAGGTGTTCGACAAGGGCTACATGGAAGACGGCGACGGGCGCTACATCGATTTCCGCAACACCACGATCCTGTTGACGAGCAACACGGGCTCCGAGCTGATCGCGAGCCTGTGTTCCGACGAGGCGCTTGCGCCGCGCGCGGACGCGCTGTGCGCGGCGCTCGGGCCTGCGTTGCTGAAAACGTTCCCGGCCGCGTTCCTCGGCCGAGTGACCGTGGTGCCGTACAGGCCGCTCGCACAGGCGGCGCTCGCGCAAATCGTGCGGCTGCACCTGGATCGTGTCGTGACGCGCATGGCCGACGGACACGGCGTGGCGTTCGCCTATGCGCCGGCCGTGCTCGACTACATCGTCGAGCGCTGTCTCGTCCAGGAAACGGGCGCGCGCCTGTTGATCGGCTTCATCGAGCAGCACGTGCTGCCGCGGCTCGCCGCGCAGTGGCTCGATGCGTTGGCGTCGCAGCGCACGCTCGTCCGCGTCGACCTCGACGTGGTCGACGCGGGTGCGGTGCCCTCGGAGGCCTTCATGTTCCGCGCATCCTACGCGCACGCGCACGCGGATGGCTGATGCCGGTGCGGCCTGATGCGACGCGCACGCACGATGCGGCGGCTCGCGCCGCGTATCGTGCGTGCGCGTCGCCGCCTATTGCAGGATCAGCCGCAGTTGCGCATCCGCGTATTCGGTCGGTGATTTGCCGAAACCGCTTTTCGCGAATCGGTGCCAGCGACCGAGCACGTAGCTGACGACGAGGCTGGCGCGCATCGCCGGGTCGTAATCGCTCGGCAGCGGCGCCGTTGCGGCCGGTCCGTCGCTCGCGCCGAGCCGCGCGAGCCGCAGCGATTGCCTGAGCGATGCCTCGATTCGCTCGAGCATTTGCTCGACGCGCTCGGCGAGGCGCTCGTCTTCGCCGACCAGCGCCTCGCCGGTCAGCACGCGCGTCATGCCCGGGTTCTTCGCGGCGAAATTGAGCATCGTCAGCGCGATCGTGCGTGCCTGCAGCACGCCGTTCGGCTCCTTCGCGACGATCTGGTTGACGAGCCCGAACAGCGCCTGCTCGATGAACTCGATCAGCCCTTCGTACATCTTCGCCTTGCTGGAGAAGTGCCGGTACAGCGCGGCTTCCGACACGTCGAGCCGCGCCGCGAGCGCGGCCGTCGTGATTTTCTCGGGCTTCGGCGCCTCGAGCATCGCGGCGAGCGTCTGCAGGATCATCACGCGCCGCTCGCCCGGCTTCGGGCGGGAGCGGGACGGCGTGGCCCGGTCTTCCGTTACGGCTTGGTCCTGCGGGTAAGTCGGCTGCATTTTTGTCGCCCCGATCGTGTGCCCAGTCGCAGCGATTTTAACGAACGAATGCGCTGGTCGACATAATGCGGCCGGCCGATGTTCGGCAGATGGCCCGGCAGGTGGCCGGTGATCCAGACCGTGCCGATGCCGAGCCGCTTGTAGCGCTTCAGATGGCTGCGCGTATCTTCGACGAGGATCGCGTCGGCGAGCCGCGCGTGCGCGGCGCGCAGCGTCCGGCGCAGCATCGTGTGGTCGGGCTTCGCGCGCCACGTGCGGCGGTCGCGCATGTGCTCGATCGCGATCACGCGCTCGAACAGCCGCTCGATGTGCAGCTCGCGCAATACCGCGCGCGCATAGTTTTCCGGCGCGTTGGTCAGCACGAACTTGCGGCCCGGCAGCGACGCGACGATGCGCGCGAGGCCGCGCTCGGCGCGCAGCATCGCGGGCAGGTCGGAAAACGTGTGGACGACGCGCAGGAAGTCGTGCGGATCGATCGGATGATGGCGCGCGAGACCGAGGAGCGCGGCGCCGTAGCGCTGCGTGTAGCCGGTGCGCAGACGGTCGGCTTCGGCGCGCCCGATCTGCAGCGCATCGATGATGTACTGCGTCATCGCGCGGTTGATCTCCGGAAAGATCGCGTGCGATGCGTGGTGAAGCGTGTTGTCGAGATCGAACAGCCAGACGGGTGCGCCGGCGCGCGGCCGGCTACGGGAGATGCGCCGGCGTCGCAATGACGCCGGCAGGTCGGGGCGGGAGGGCTGGCGGCGCGCGCTCAATGCGAGCGGATCATCGTGCCGAACGGCTGCTCGGTCAGGATTTCGAGCAGCACCGAATGTTCGATGCGGCCGTCGACGATGTGCACCGATTTCACGCCGCTCTTCGCCGCGTCGAGCGCCGACGAGATCTTCGGCAGCATGCCGCCCGAGATCGTGCCGTCCTCGAACAGCGCGTCGATCTCGCGCGCGGACAGGTCGGTCAGCAGGTTGCCGTCCTTGTCCATCACGCCGGGGATGTTGGTCATCATCAGCAGCTTCTCGGCGTTCAGCACCGTGGCGAGCTTGCCCGCGACCAGATCCGCGTTGATGTTGTACGACAGGCCGTCTTCGCCGAAGCCGATCGGCGAGATCACCGGGATGAACGCGTCGTCCTGCAGCGCCTTCACGACCGCCGGGTTGATCGCCTCAACCTCGCCGACCTGGCCGATGTCGATGTACTGGCCCGGGTTGTCGCGATCCGGCATCAGCAGCTTGCGCGCGTGGATCAGGCCGCCGTCCTTGCCCGTCAGGCCCACCGCGTGGCCGCCGAAGTGGTTGATCAGCATCACGATGTCCTGCTGCACTTCGCCGCCCAGCACCCACTCGACGACTTCCATCGTCTCTTCGTCGGTCACGCGCATGCCCTGGATGAAGGTGCCGGCCTTGCCGATCTTCTTCAGTGCGTGATCGATCTGCGGACCGCCGCCGTGGACGATCACCGGGTTGATGCCGACCAGTTTCAGCAGGATCACGTCGCGCGCGAAACCCTGCTTGAGCCGCTCTTCCGTCATCGCGTTGCCGCCGTATTTGATCACCACGGTCTTGCCGTGGTAGCGGCGGATGTACGGCAGCGCCTCGGCGAGGATTTCTGCTTTCAGCGTGGGGGCGATCTGCGAGAGGTCGATGGGCTCGGACATGGCGGCGGCTCTGGCTGGGAACGGTTGAAACAGGGCGAATTGTACAGGAGTGGCGCAGCGCAGCATCGGTTTTTGGACCGGCCGGACGGCGGGCTCCGCGCGCCGTGCGCCTTGCGCGGCGGCCCGCCGGCGATGGCGTCGCACCTCGCGCGGACGATGCGGGCGCAGCGCGCGCTGCGCACCGCACGGCGCGTTCGCGGCACCCATTGGCCGGACGGCCGGCGTGCAAAATCCGTGCGCCGCGCTATGCTAGTCGCGTAGGGTGACGTCCACGCCCGCCTTCGCGCTCGAGCCATGACCGATTCCGCCGCCGACGCCCATTCGACCCCGCACCGCGCGCGTTGCCCGCACTGCGGGCGCGGCTTTGACTGCGGCGCCGGCACGCAGCCATTCGACTGTTGGTGTGCGTCGATGCCGGCCTTGCCCGGCGGCCCGCCGCCGGCGGCCGGCGAGCGCTGCCTTTGCCCGGAGTGCCTGGCCGACGAACTCGCGCAGCGCCTGGCCGGCGCGGCCGGCTGACGGTGCAGGCCCGTGCCGCCGGGCGCGGCGCAGCCGCGCCCCGTTGCCCGTTCTTCCGGTCCGATCCGGCCCCCGGTGGAGGCGCCGGGCGCTAAACGGGTAAACTGCCCGGATGCAAAGAATCACCACCACCGGCCGCGTCAACCTCAGCCACCTGTTCTGGCTGCGCAATCTCGCGATCATCGGCCAGCTCGTCACGATCGGCGTCGTGCAGACGTATTTCGGCGTGCACCTGCCGTTGCCGGCGATGCTGATGGTCATCGCGCTCGAAATCGTCTTCAATGCGCTGACCTGGGTGCGCGTGCTGCGCGCGCGGCCCGAGACCAATTTCGAGCTGCTCGGCCAGCTGTGGGTCGACCTCGGCGCGCTGTCGGCGCTGCTGTTCCTGTCGGGCGGCACGACCAACCCGTTCGTGTCGCTGTACCTGCCGTCGCTCGCGATCGCCGCGGCCGTGCTGCCGTGGCACCTGATGATCTGGCTCGCGGCGTTCGCCGTCGCCTGCTACGCGGCGCTCGGCTTCGACTCGGTGCCGCTCAACATGGACAACCCGGCGAACCTGTTCGACTACTACCGCACCGGGATGTGGGTGAACTTCATGGTCAGCGTCGGGCTGATCGCGTGGTTCGTCGCGCGCATGTCGAACGCGCTGCGCCAGCGCGATGCGGCGCTCGGCGAAGCGCAGGCGCATCTGCTGCGCGACGAGCGGGCGGTCGCGCTCGGCGTGCAGGCCGCGACCGTCGCGCACGAGATGGGCACGCCGCTGTCGACGATCGCGATGCTCACGGAAGAGCTGCGCGACGCGGCACGCGCCGATCCGGGGCTCGCGCGCTACGAGGCCGACCTGAAGGTGCTGGAAGAGCAGATGACGCTCTGCACGTCGGCGCTCGCGCGTCTGCGCAGCCGCGCGAGCGCGCCGGCGAGCCGCCAGCCGGTGGACGACTGGCTCGACACGTTCGTCGAGCACTGGCGCCTGCGGCATCCGCACGTGCAGTTCGAGCTGCTGGGCGCGCGCCCGTCGGGCGTCGCGCTCGACGATACGGTGGCGGCCGGCCAGATCCTGACGATCCTGCTCGACAACGCCGCGCGCGCGAGCCCGCACCGCGTGACGCTGGCCGCGAAGCTCGCGCACGGCGAGCGAGGGGGTGACCAGATCGAATTCGAAGTATGCGACGATGGCCCAGGCATTCCGGCCGCGTTGCGCGAATCGCTCGGCGCGATGCCGGTCGACAGTACGCAGGGCGGGCACGGGGTCGGCCTGTACCTCGCGTTCAGTGCGGCCGTGCGGCTGGGCGGCGAGATCGAGCTGTCCGATGTCACGCCGCGTGCGGCGGCCGGCGGTGCGAACGGTCACGCCGCCGCGGCGGCGCAGCGAGCGACCGAACGGGCAGCCGCGCCGGACACCCGCGCGGCAGGCGCGCCCGGCCGCGGCACACGCGCGGTGCTGCGCCTGCCGGTGGTGCGCATGACGGCGCCGGCCGCCTCAACCAACACGTAGACGGAGAAACCACATGAGCGAGAACAATTTCCTGGTGATCGACGACAACGAGGTGTTCGCGGGCACGCTCGCGCGCGGCCTCGAGCGCCGCGGCTACGCGGTCCAGCAGGCGCACGACAAGGAAGCGGCGCTGCGGCTTGCGGCAGGCGGCAAGTTCCAGTTCATCACCGTCGACCTGCATCTCGGCGAGGATTCGGGGCTGAGCCTGATCGCGCCGCTGTGCGACCTGCAGCCCGACGCGCGGATTCTCGTGCTGACCGGCTACGCGAGCATCGCGACCGCCGTGCAGGCCGTGAAAGAAGGCGCCGACAACTATCTCGCGAAGCCCGCGAACGTCGAGTCGATCCTCGCCGCGCTGCAGACCAACGCGAGCGAAGTGCAGGCCGACGAGGCGCTCGAGAATCCGGTCGTGCTGTCGGTGGACCGGCTCGAATGGGAGCACATCCAGCGCGTGCTCGCGGAAAACAACAACAACATCTCGGCAACGGCGCGCGCACTGAACATGCACCGCCGCACGCTGCAGCGCAAGCTCGCGAAGAAGCCGGTTCGCCAGTAAGCGGCGCCGGCCGCGGCCGTCGCCCGCACCAACAAAAACGGGCGGCCCCCGGCGAAGGGGCCGCCCGTCCGTGATCCGACGCCGCGCGCGTTACAGCACGTAGCGCGACAGGTCCTCGTCCTGCGACACTTCGCCGAGCGCACGGTCGACATACGGCGCGTCGATCGTCACGCGCTCGCCGGCGTGGTTGCCGGCCGAGAACGACACTTCCTCGAGCAGCTTCTCGATCACCGTGTACAACCGGCGCGCACCGATGTTCTCCGTCTTTTCGTTGACCGCGTAGGCGATCTCGGCGAGGCGGCGGATGCCGTCTTCCGCGAATTCGAGCTGCACGTCTTCGGTGGCCAGCAGCGCCTGATACTGCTTGACGAGGCTCGCGTCGGTCGCGACGAGGATCGCTTCGAAGTCGTTGACCGACAGCGAGTCGAGCTCGACACGGATCGGGAAGCGGCCCTGCAGTTCCGGAATCAGGTCGCTCGGCTTCGCGAGGTGGAATGCGCCGCTCGCGATGAACAGGATGTGATCGGTCTTCACCATCCCGTACTTCGTGTTGACGGTCGTGCCCTCGACGAGCGGCAGCAGGTCGCGCTGCACGCCCTGGCGCGACACTTCGCCGCCGCTGCCTTCGTTGTTGCGCGACGTGATCTTGTCGATCTCGTCGAGGAACACGATGCCGTTCTGCTCGACGTTCTGCACGGCCTTCGTCTTCACTTCCTCTTCGTTCAGCATCTTCGCCGCTTCCTCGTCGGTCAGCAGCTTCAGCGCTTCCTTGATCTTCACCTTGCGGCGCTGCTTCTTGCCGCTGCCGAGGTTCGAGAACATCGAGCGGATCTGCTCGGTCATTTCCTCCATTCCCGGCGGCGCCATGATGTCCATGCCGACCGACGGCTGCTCGAGGTCGAGCTCGACTTCCTTGTCGTCGAGCTGGCCTTCGCGCAGGCGCTTGCGGAACGTCTGGCGCGTCGCGTTGTTGTCGTCGTTCGCGTGCTCGGCGTTGCCGCCGAAGCCGACCGCGCGCGGCTGCGGCAGCAGGATGTCGAGGATCCGGTCTTCGGCCTGGTCGGTCGCCTTGCTGCGCACCTTGCGCATCTCGGCTTCGCGCGTCTGCTTGACCGAGATCTCGATCAGGTCGCGCACGATGCTGTCGACGTCGCGGCCGACGTAGCCGACCTCGGTGAACTTGGTCGCTTCGATCTTGATGAACGGCGCGTCGGCGAGCTTCGCGAGGCGGCGTGCGATTTCGGTCTTGCCGACGCCCGTCGGCCCGATCATCAGGATGTTCTTCGGCGTGATTTCCTGGCGCAGCGGCTCCGCGACCTGCTGGCGGCGCCAGCGGTTGCGCAGCGCGACCGCGACGGCCTTCTTCGCGTTGGCCTGGCCGATGATGTGCTTGTCGAGTTCCGAGACGATCTCGGCAGGGGTCATGGTGCTCATGGGGCGGTCCTTACTCGATCGTTTCGATGATGCGGTTGTGGTTCGTGTAGATGCACATGTCGCCGGCGATCTCGAGCGATTTCTCGACGATTTCGCGCGGCGACAGCTCGGTGTTCTCCGCGAGCGCGCGGGCCGCGGCCTGCGCGTATGCACCGCCCGAGCCGATTGCGCAGATCCCGCCTTCCGGGTCGAGCACGTCGCCGTTGCCGGTGATCACGAGCGTGGTGCTGGCATCGGCCGTGATCAGCATCGCCTCGAGGCGGCGCAGCATCCGGTCGGTGCGCCAGTCCTTTGCGAGCTCGACGGCCGCGCGGGTCAGGTTGCCCTGGTGCTTCTCGAGCTTCGCCTCGAAGCGATCGAGCAGCGAGAACGCATCGGCGGTGCCGCCCGCGAATCCGACCAGTACCTGGTTGTTGTAGATCCGCCGCACTTTCCGCGCGCCACCCTTCATGACGATGTTGCCGAGCGTTACCTGGCCGTCGCCGCCGAGCGCGACCTTGTCGCCGCGGCGGACCGAAACGATGGTCGTGCCGTGAAATTGCTCCATCTGCGTTCCTTGAGAAAATCGGGGAAGAGTCGGGCGGCGCGACGCGCCGCCGCGTGAATCCGGAGCGCGCCGGGGAGCGGCCCGGCGCGCGTCCGTTTCATTTTAGGGCGGGCGCCGGGATATCAAGAGGGCGATGCAAATCGGCCGGCGGGCCGGGGACCGGCGCCGGAAAAACAAAAAGCGCGCGGCAGGCCGCGCGCTTTCGGGAAGCAGCGTGTCGGAGCGGAATGCCGCTCGATCAGTCGCCGAACAGCTTCTGGCGCAGCTCGCGGCGCTCCTGCGCCTCGAGCGACAGCGTGGCCGTCGGACGCGCGAGCAGGCGCGGGATGCCGATCGGTTCGCCGGTTTCCTCGCACCAGCCGTAATCGCCGGACTCGATGCGGGCGAGCGACTGCTGAACCTTCTTGAGGAGCTTGCGTTCGCGATCGCGCGTGCGCAGCTCGAGCGCGTGCTCTTCCTCGATCGTCGCGCGGTCGGCGGGATCGGGGACGATCACGGTCTCGCGCAGGTTCTCGGTCGTCTGGCCTGCATTCTTGAGGATGTCCGCCTGCAACTGTTCGAGCCGATTTTTGAAGAAGGCGAGCTGATCCTCATTCATGTAATCCTTGTCGCTCATCTTCAGGATTTCGGCTTCGGTCAAGAGTTTCTTCGTCATCTGCTTGCTTCTTCAATGTGCGGCAAATCAGTAGATATTGCCCGCACTTTGGGATTACCCGCAACTGCACTTGCAATCACTTGCGATTTGCCGCTGCGGGGCCGAAAGCCTCTGGAAAACCGGTTCTCAAATACCAGGATAGGCCTGGCGCGGATCCGCGCGCGGCGAACCGGTGCTGCGCGGCAGATCGCATCGGCCGCGGCCGGTGGCGGATGGGCGATCCGGCGCGGTTGCGATGCCCGGGTAATGGTTCTGCAAGAACCGGGCCTGTTATTGCCGTACTCCAGCGGGCACGTATTGTAACTGAATCGCAAGCGGGCGCCGTATCGGGTCGATCCCCGTCGGCTGCGCCAATATCTAGAAAATATAACGCGCAAATCGCGAAAAAGCGATGACGGCGAAACCCTGCCCGGCAACGGCGCCGCCCACGGGCCAGCGGCCGCCCGCGCAGGCGGCCGCGCCGGCGGCGCATGCGCCGCCCGAACGCTCAGGCGAGGCAGGCGTCGAGTCCGTCGGTGATCAGGTCCTGCGGCAGGTCGACGCCGATGAACACCATCTTGTTGGTCTTCTTCTCGGCCGGCAGCCACTTCGCGGCCAGATCGCTGCCCATCATCTGGTGCACGCCCTGGAACACGACCTTGCGGTCCACGCCCTTCATGTACAGCACGCCCTTGTAGCGCAGCATCCGTTCCCCATAGATCTGCAGAATGCCACCGAGGAAGTCTTCCAGCTTGTTCGGGTCGAACGGACGGTCGTTGCGGTACACGAACGACTTGATCTTGTCGTCGTGGTGCGCGTGATGGTGGTGATGGCCGTGGTCGTGATCGTGCGCGCATTGGCCATGATCGTGGTCGCAATTGGCGTGATCGTGATCATGGTCGTGATCGTGGTGGGCATGCGCGTGGTCGTCCTCGGCGAGGAAGTCGGGATCGATCTCGAGCTTCGCGTTCAGGTTGAAGCCGCGCAGATCAAAGATTTCCTTGATGTCCGCTTCGCCGAAGTTCACGACCTTGATCGTCGCCTTCGGGTTCATGTGCAGCAGCCGATGCTTGAGCGCGGCGACGGCCTGGTCGTCCACCAGGTCCGACTTCGTGATGAACAGGCGATCGGCGAAGCCGACCTGGCGCTGCACCACCTCGTGTTCGTCGAGCTGCGCGTTCGCATGCTTCGCGTCGACCAGCGTGATGATCGCGTCGAGCAGGAAGTCGTCGGCGATCTCGCTGTCGATGAAGAAGGTCTGCGCGACGGGGCCGGGGTTCGCGAGGCCGGTCGTTTCGATCACGATGCGGTCGAAGTCGAGCTTGCCTTCGCGCTTCTTCGCGGCCAGATCGCCGAGCGCGCGCGCGAGGTCGCCGCGGATCGTGCAGCAGATGCAGCCGTTGCTCATCTGGATGATCTGCTCGTTCGTGTCCTGGACGAGGATCTCGTTGTCGATGTTCTCCTCGCCGAATTCGTTCTCGATCACGGCGATCTTCATGCCGTGCTGTTCGTTCAGAATGCGCTTGAGCAGCGTCGTCTTGCCGCTGCCGAGGAAGCCGGTGAGGATGGTGACGGGAGTGGCCATGTCGGTCGCCTGTGGTTCGTGAATTGGGGTCAAAACCAGGATGTGTGCGTCGCGCCGTCGGCTCGCGAGGACTCGCGGGCCGGGGCGCACAACCATCCATTGAAACATACCTGTCAAGCCCGTGCCCGTCGTTCGGACGACAGGGGCGAGCGCGGGTCCGCCGCGCGCAACGCGCTTCGATCGGGCCAATGGCGCCGGCGGACGCGGGTGTGCGTCTAGATCGGGGCGGTCAGACGATTTGCAACAGCAGGCCCTTCAGATATTCGCCTTCCGGGAACGCGGCCAGCAGCGGATGATCGACGCCCGCGCCGAGGCGCTTCAGGATCCGTGCGTCGACCTTCGCGTCGGCGGCCGCGCCCGCGACGATCTTCTGGAACAGGTCCATGTCGATCGCGCCCGAGCACGAGTACGTGAACAGCAGGCCGCCCGGACGCAGCAGCTTGAAGCCGCTCAGGTTGATGTCCTTGTATGCGCGGGCCGCGCGATCGACGCTGTCGCGCGTCGGCGCGAACTTCGGCGGATCGAGCACGATCAGGTCGAAACGCTCGCCTTCGTCGACGAGGCGGCGCAGCGTCTTGAACGCGTCCGCGTCGAGCCAGGTCGCGCGTTCGGCGTCGAAGCCGTTTGCGACGACGTTCTGTTGCGCGAGCGCGAGCGCGTCGCCCGACGAGTCGATCGACACCACGCGCTTCGCGCCGCCCTTGAGCGCCGCGAGCGAGAAGCCGCCCGTGTAGCAGAAGCAGTTGAGCACGTCGCGGCCGTCGGCGTATTGGGCGACGAGCGCGCGGTTGTCGCGCTGGTCGACGTAGAAGCCGGTCTTGTGGCCGTTCGGCACGTCGACGTGATAACGCACGCCGTTTTCGTTCGCGATCAGCGTCGCGGGCGGTGCGTCGCCCGCGAGCACGCCGGTCGTCTGCTCGAGTCCTTCCTTGTCGCGGATCGACACGTCCGAGCGTTCGTACACGTTCGGGCAGCCGGTCGCGCCGGTCAGCGCCGCGACGATCGCGTCCTTCCACGCTTCGACGCCCGCGGCCATGAACTGGCATACGAGCTGGCCGCGCGGCGCGGCGCCCGGTTCGGCCGTGTCCGCGATGTAGTAGTCGACGATCAGCCCCGGCAGCCCGTCGGCTTCGCCGAACACGAGCCGCACCGCACCCGTGCCGTGCACCATCGTCGTCCGGTGCGCGACCGCGCGCTGCACGCGGCGCTTGAAGAACGCATGATCGATCGGCTCGTTCTCGTCGAAGCTCCACACGCGCACGCGGATCTGCGATTGCGGGCTGTATGCGCCGCGCGCGAGGAAGCGGCCGTCGTGCGCGCGCACGACCACGGTCGCGCCGGGCGCGGGCTTGCCGTCGACGCGATCGATCGCATTGGCGTAGACCCACGGATGCCGGCGCAGCAGCGATTTGTCCTTGGACGGTTTCAGTGTGACGGTTTGCATGATCGGATCGAGTGAGCCGCGGGCGGCGCCGAACGTGGCCGGCCGCCGCGCGCGGCGGGGGAATGCGGGACGCGCGTCAGTCGCGCTTCTTCGCGCGCGGATGCGCGCTGTCGTAAATCTTCGCGAGATGCTGGAAGTCGAGCGACGTGTAGATCTGCGTCGCGGCGACGCTCGCGTGGCCGAGCAGTTCCTGCACCGCGCGCAGGTCGCCGCTCGACTGCAGCACGTGCGTCGCGAACGAATGGCGCAGCACGTGCGGATGGACGTTGGCGGGAATGCCCGCGGCAAGCGCCGCGCGCTTCACGCGCTCGCGCACGACGCCCGGCGCCATCCGGTTGCCGCGCACCGACACGAACAGCGGATGCGGATCGTGCTTCACGAATTCGCCGCGCACCGCGAGCCACGCGTTCAGCGCGTCGATCGCCTTGCGGCCGACCGGCACCTTGCGCTCCTTGTTGCCCTTGCCGCGCACCGTGACTTCGGCTTCCGCGAGGTCGAGCCAGCCGGCGGAGCGGTAGCCGTCGGCCTGCGTGTACGTGACGTCTAGCCCGACCAGTTCGGCGAGGCGCAGCCCCGACGAATAGAACAGCTCGAGGATCGCGTGATCGCGGATGCCTTCGGTCGTTGCGGGCAGCGGCGTATCCATGAGTGCGACCGCATCGTCGACGGACAGCGCTTTGGGCAGCGATTTCTCGCGTTTGGGCCCGCGTACCCCGGCGGCGGGATTCGCGGGCATCTCGATGCGCTGCGCGAGCCAGCGATAGAACGCGCGCCACGCGGAAAGCCGGTGCGAGATCGACCGCGCGGACAGCCCGGCCGCGTGCGCGCGCACGACCGCGCCGCGCATGTCGGCGGCCGTCAGTGCTTCGAGCGGACGGCCGGCGGCGAGCTTCTTCAGTTCGTCGAGCTCGTGCGTGTACGCGCGCAGCGTGTGCTCCGACAGCTGCCTGACGTGCTTCAGGTTCGACAGGTAGGCGGCGATCGGATCGTCGGTCATGGGTGCGACGTCAGTGCGGCAGCAGGCGCGTGAGCGCGGCGCTCGCGAGCGTCGCGATCTGTGCGAGGAAATCGGTCGCCATGCCGTCGTGGAAGCGGCGCGGATCGGGCGAGCCGAGCACGAGCAGTCCGAACGCGGGCGCATCGTTGCCGGCGAGCGGCGGGCGCAGCGCGAGCAGCGCAACGGACGCGGCCGCGCCGTCGCCGGCCGGCGCGGCTTCGGCGCCTTCCGCTGCGGTTGCGGCCGGCGCCGCGACCGCGGGGGCGAGCCACTGGGCCGCTTCGAAGCCGGTGTTCGCGCCGCAATACGGCGTCGACAGCCCGTTCGTGAACAGCCGCACTTCCTCGCCGACCTGGCGCGCGAAATCGGCCTGCGAATACGTGTCGGCGACGTCCCATACGCGCAATGCCGTCTGCGGCACGTCGAACACGTCGGCGATGCCTTCGGCGATCGTGCGCGGCAGCGCGTACGGGTCGCGTTCCGCGATCACCCGCGCGGTCCAGCGGCTGAACTTCGCGGACAGGCTGTCGTTCTCGTGGCCGTAGCGCACGAGCTCGGCGAGCCGGCGCTCGAGATGCTTGTTCTTGTCGCGCAGCATCTCCATCTGCCGCTCCTGCAGCGAGATCGCGGCCTTGCCGTGCGGATTCGCGAGACGGATCGTCGCGAGCAGTTCCGCGTGTTGCGCGAAGAATTCGGGATTGGCGAGCAGGTAGTCGGCGACTTCGCGATCGTTCATGTGGCTGGAGCGTTCTTCGGTTATCAGGACGTTGAAGGGTCAGACGTTCAGGTCGATCTCGCCTTCGAATACGGTCGCGGCGGGCCCGGCCATCGTCAGCGCGGCGGTTTCGTCGCGCGCGCCGTCCCAGCCGATCGTCAGCGTACCGCCGTGCGTGTGCACGATCACCGGCGAATCGAGCAGGCCGCGCCGGATGCCGGCCGCCACCGCGGCGCATGCGCCGGTGCCGCACGCGAGCGTCTCGCCCGCGCCGCGTTCGTACACGCGCAGCTTCACCTCGTTGCGCGACACGATCTGCATGAAGCCGGCGTTCACGCGCTGCGGGAAGCGCGCGTGGCGCTCGATCAGCGGGCCTTCGACGAGCACCGGGTACGCTTCGGCGTCGTCGACCACCTGCACAGCGTGCGGGTTGCCCATCGACACGGTCGAAATCCAGCGCGTCTGGCCGCCGACGTCGAGCGGCCACAGCGTGTCGCGCCCTTCCGTGCGGCCGTCGAGCCCCGCCGCGTCGAACGGCACCTGCGCCGGCGCGAACATGGGCGCGCCCATGTCGACGACGACTTCGCCGTTGTCCTGCATCGTCAGCGTGATCAGGCCCTTCATCACCTGCACGCGCACGCTGCGCTTGTCGGTCAGCCCGCGGTCGCTGACGAATTTCACGAAGCAGCGTGCGCCGTTGCCGCAGTGTTCGACCTCGCCGCCGTCGCAATTGAAGATCCGGTATTTGAAATCCGCGCCGTCGACGGTCGGCTTTTCGACGAGCAGCAACTGGTCGGCGCCGATGCCGAAGTGTCGGTTGGCGAGCGCGCGCACCTGCGCGTCGGTGAGCGGCGGCAACGCGCGCGAATAGCCGTCGAGCACGACGAAGTCGTTGCCCGCGCCGTGCATCTTGGTGAACGAGAGTTTCACTGGGTCCGGAATTCCATGGCGAACAAGGCGGTCGGCTCGACGAACGCGGTGTGTCGCCCTCGCGGGCGGCGCCGTTCGTCGTGCTGATCTCAACCGCAAATGATACATGCAGCCGACAGGGGCGTCCCGCGCGGGCGGGGCGATGTGGCCGCTCAGCGTGGCGCACGGCGATGTGCACGGGGGGACCGCCGGAGTGGCGGCGGGCGTTGCTCAGGGTGCGGCCGGCCTGCATTTCGGACCGGTCGACGGACGTCGCGGACCGGCGGTTCGCATGGGCGGGAGCGCAGGCGCGCGTATAACGGCGCGCTCGCGGGTGCTGCTCAGTAGAGGCTCGGTTCGCCGGGCGGGCGCGTCTTGAAGCGCTTGTGGACCCAGTAATACTGCTCGGGCATCAGCGGAATCTGTTCCTCGAGGAATTCGTTCATCCGCCGCGCGTCCAGATCGTCGTCGCCGGTCGGGTAGTCGTCCCACGGCTTGAACACCTTCAGCCGATAACCCTTGTAGTTCGGCAGCACCTCGCCGATGAACGGCACGACCTGCGCGCGGCCCGTCTTCGCGAGCCGGCCGACGGCCGTCAGCGTGCACGCCGGCACGCCGAAGAACGGGACGAATGTCGAATTGCGCAGACCATAGTCCATGTCCGCGCCGAGCATCACCGGCTTGCGGTCGCGCAGCCAGCGCAGCACGACGCGCGCGCTGTCCGCGCGGCCGACCATCTCGGCATCGAAGCGCCCGCGTGCCTTCTTCGCTGCTTCCTCGAGCACCGCATTCGAGAACGGCTGGTACAGCGATCCGCAGCGGCGCTGCAGCGACCGGTTCAACCAGATCGATCCGGCCTCGATGCCGACGAAGTGCAGGCCGAGAAACAGCGTCGGAGGCAGATCGGGATCGGTGAGATCGACCGCGCTGTCGACCTGGATCAGCTTCGCGAGCTTGCGCTCGGAGCCGAACCACTGGACGCTGCGCTCCACGTAGCTGCGGATCGCATGGCGGAAATGCAGGCCCGCCACTTCCTCGCGCCGCTCGTCGCTCCAGTCGGGGAAGCAGAGTTTCAGATTGATATGTACGATGCGTTTTCGCCGGCTGGGAATCTGATACAGCAGCCAGCCGAGGCCATCGCCGAACCGCGCGGTCAGACCGTACGGCAGCAGGGCGAGCAGCTTCAGCAAGCCGATGGCGAGGTGCGTGCCGAGGCGGCCTAGCATGCGGAATCTCCGTGGGGCCGGCTGGCCGGCACGTTGCGAACAGGGGGGGGGAACAGCGGACGATGCAGCACGGGCGGCGCTCTGTGACAATTCACGAAAGCCGCTATAATACGGGCTTCGCCGAGTTAACTGACAACTTGCGGGGCGAAGCCGGCTGGCGCGAAGCGCGCTGCCCGGTCCTGGTAATCCGCTAAAGCGTCGCCGCTTCAGGCCCAACGAAGCTGGCTACGTGAAACCAACCGTAACCACACAGGAGCCTGAAAAAGTGGCAAACGATTATCTCTTCACGTCCGAATCCGTCTCCGAAGGCCATCCGGACAAGGTCGCGGACCAGATCTCGGACGCGATTCTCGACGCCATCCTCGAGCAGGACAAATATTCGCGCGTTGCGGCCGAAACGCTGTGCAACACGGGTCTCGTCGTGCTGGCCGGCGAAATCACCACGACGGCCAACATCGACTACATCCAGATCGCGCGCGACACCATCAAGCGCATCGGCTACGACAACACCGACTACGGCATCGACTACAAGGGTTGCGCGGTGCTCGTCGCGTACGACAAGCAGTCGCCGGACATCGCGCAAGGCGTCGACCGCGCGCATGACGACAACCTCGATCAAGGCGCGGGCGACCAGGGCCTGATGTTCGGTTACGCATGCGACGAAACGCCGGAACTGATGCCGCTGCCGATCTACCTGTCGCACCGTCTCGTCGAGCGCCAGGCGAGCCTGCGCCGCGACGGCCGCCTGCAGTGGCTGCGTCCGGACGCGAAGTCGCAGGTCACCGTCCGCTACGTCGACGGCAAGCCCCATTCGATCGACACCGTCGTGCTGTCCACGCAGCATGCACCGGACATCGAACTGCCGGCGCTGCGCGAAGCCGTGATCGAGGAAATCATCAAGCCGACGCTGCCGGCCGAGCTGATCAAGGGCGACATCAAGTTCCTGGTGAACCCGACCGGCCGGTTCGTGATCGGCGGCCCGCAGGGCGACTGCGGCCTGACGGGCCGCAAGATCATCGTCGATACGTACGGCGGCGCCGCGCCGCACGGCGGGGGCGCGTTCTCGGGCAAGGATCCGTCGAAGGTCGACCGTTCGGCAGCGTATGCGGGCCGCTACGTCGCGAAGAACATCGTCGCCGCAGGCCTCGCATCGCGCGCGCTGATCCAGGTGTCGTACGCGATCGGCGTCGCCGAGCCGACCTCGGTGATGGTGAACACGTTCGGCACGGGCCGCGTGTCGGATGCGGTGATCACGAAGCTCGTGCGCGAGCATTTCGACCTGCGTCCGAAGGGCATCATCAAGATGCTCGACCTGCTGCGCCCGATCTACGAGAAGACGGCCGCTTACGGTCACTTCGGCCGCGAAGAGCCGGAATTCTCGTGGGAAGCGACCGACAAGGCGCTCGCGCTGGCCGAAGCGGCAGGCGTGGAGCCCACGGCACGCGTCGCGTAAGCGTCGTCCGCCTGAAATGAAAAACCCCGGCATGCCGGGGTTTTTTTACGCGTCTCGCGTCGCGAGATGCCGACGATCACGACGGCGGTGGGGGGCGACCCGCCGGGGAAGCCTCAACGCGCGCCGAACCCGAACCACCCGTTGCTCGCCGCGAGGCGGCGCGGGCGGTTGACGCGGCGCTGCGGGCCGAGCGTGCGGCGCAGCGCGAGCGCGCGCAGCGACGACGGCTTCTGCAGCAGCGAGCGCAGCCCGGCGCGGCGGGCGAACGCCTGCGCGCTCATCATCGAGAAGAACGCGTGGAACCACGCGCGGATGCCGTCCAGCCGGCTGTGCGCATGCGTGTGCTCGGCGAGCGCCTGCGTGCGCGCGCGGTGATGGCGCAGCGGGCGGGCGGGAGCGGACGGCACGACGCGCTGGGCTGCGCGGCTGAGACGGGAAGTCAGACGGAATGGCATGTGAACGATGCTTCGCTTGTATGGATGGCGCCCTTGAAGAACGCACTGGTATGAACGGCCTCGGATGACGCAACGAATCTTACCGAATGTCGTTGCGCGCCGCGCCCGCCAGAATTGACAGGCCGGGACAGGCTACAGGGGATTCATGACGCGCAAAAGTCGCGATAAACCCTCGTGCCGCAAGCGAGTGGCCGCATACCGCCTGTCGCTGAGGCTCGCGCGGCGCCGCACAGTTCCCTTGCGCCAGATCAAATTCGCGATTGGCATGCCCCTGCGCACGACAATGGTGCTGTTCGCGGTATCGGGCGCCGATTTACAATCGTCACATTCACACAATAAACGCCTGGCATCCCATGTCGTCTCCATTGCAGTCGGAATCGATCCGCGCGCAAGTCGCGGAATTGCGCGAACGCGGTTTCGTCGTCGCGCGCGGCCTCGTCGGCGAAGCGCAGTGCGCGACGCTCAAGCAGATCGCGGAGCGCCAGTTGCAGGAAGCGGCGGAGCCGATCGAGTTCGAGGCGGATTTGCGCTATCCGGGCGCGCCCGAATCGAAGCATGCGCCGGGCGGCCATACGGTGCGGCGGCTGCTGGACGCGTATACGCGCGATCCTGCGTTTGCCGAGCGCGCGATCGCACCCGAAATCGGTGCGTGGATGCGCGAATACTTCGGCGAACAGCCGGTGCTGTCGCGCGCGCATCACAACTGCATGATGACGAAGCACCCGGCGTACGGCAGCCTGACGGGCTGGCATCGCGACTTCCGCTACTGGTCGTTCGAACGCCCGGACATGGTGTCGGTGTGGCTCGCGCTCGGCCCGGAAACGAACGAGAACGGTGCGCTGTGGCTGGTGCCGGGCTCGCACACGGCCGAATTCGGGCCCGAAGCGTTCGACGACGCGAAGTTCTTCCGCAGCGATCTGCCGGAGAACCGCAAGATGATCGATGCGGCGACCTGCCCGCCGCTGCACACGGGCGACGTCGTGTTCTTCCACTGCAACACGCTGCATTCGGCCGGGCAGAACCGCTCGGATCAGGTGAAATTCTCTCTGGTCTACACGTATCACGGCGTCAGCAACCGGCCGGTGCCGGGCACGCGTTCGGCATCGAAGCCGGAAGTGCAGTTCTAGCAGCGGTTCCTGCGGCGCGGCCGTATCGGTTGCGCGATGCGGCATTGCCGCCGGACGGACGGATGAAGAGAAACGGGCGGCCTCGGCCGCCCGTTGCGTCTTGCGCGCCCGCATCGCGCGCTGCAGGCACGCGTCGTGCGGCGCGCGGCTGCGCGATCAGCGCTTGTTGGCCGGCATCGCGAGGCCGATCAGCCCGATCAGCAACGCGACGGCGCCGCCGGCGATCAGCAGGATCGTCTTCGTGGCGGGCGAGCCGGTGAAGAAGCGCGACACGTTGTCGTTGATCGAATGGAACGACTGGCCGCCGAAATACAGCAGCACGACGCCGCCGACGAGCAGTGCAACCGAGATGACCCGGGACATACCAACCTCGCTGTAACGGTGATTCGAGACGCCGCAGTGTAGGCGACGCGCGCGGTCGCGTCCATGGCCGTGCGCGGTTGCGCGACGTTCGCTACCATAGCCGTCGTACGTTTCCTCGCCGCCGGCGCGCGATGTTCGCGTGCGGCGCGCGTCCCCTCCCCGACGTCCTGACGGAACCGATCCATGGCCTACGAAGCAGCTACCGAACGTTACGCCGACATGCAATACCGCACCTGCGGCAAATCCGGGCTCAAACTGCCCGCGCTGTCGCTCGGCCTGTGGCACAACTTCGGCGACTCGACGCCGATCGACACGCAGCGCGACATCCTGCGCACCGCGTTCGATCTCGGCATCAATCACTTCGACCTCGCGAACAACTACGGGCCGCCGTACGGTAGCGCCGAAATCAATTTCGGCCGGTTGCTGAAGGAGGATTTCCGGCCGTACCGCGACGAACTGCTGATCTCGACGAAGGCGGGCTGGGACATGTGGCCCGGGCCGTACGGCAGCGGCGGCGGCTCGCGCAAGTACGTGCTCGCGAGCCTCGATCAGAGCCTGCAGCGGATGGGCCTCGACTACGTCGACATCTTCTATTCGCACCGCTTCGACGCGCACACGCCGCTCGAGGAAACGGCCGGCGCGCTCGCGTCGGCGGTGCAGCAGGGCAAGGCGCTGTATATCGGGATCTCGTCGTATTCGGCCGCGAAGACGCGCGAGATGGCCGAGTTGCTCGCGCAATACAAGGTGCCGCTGCTGATTCACCAGCCGTCGTACAACATGCTGAACCGCTGGATCGAGCACGAGCTGCTGGATACGCTCGACGAGATCGGCACGGGCAGCATCGCGTTCACGCCGCTCGCGCAGGGGCTGTTGACGTCGAAATACCTGAACGGCGTGCCGGCCGATGCGCGCGTGAACAAGCCGGGCGGCGGTTCGCTGAAGCAGGATCACCTGAGCGCGGACAACCTCGAGCATGTGCGCAAGCTCAACGGTATCGCCGAGCGCCGCGGGCAGAGCCTCGCGCAGATGGCGCTCGCGTGGGTGTTGCGCGGTGGCCGCGTGACGTCCGCATTGATCGGCGCGAGCCGGGCGGAGCAGGTGCGCGAAAACGTCGGCGCGCTGAAGAACCTCGAATTCTCGGCCGACGAGCTCGCGGAGATCGATCGCCACGCGACCGAAGGCGGCATCAATCTGTGGGAAAAGCCGTCCACCGATCAGGCGATCTGATCGGCAGCCACGACGGCGATACGGTATGCGAACTGTCGGATACCGTATCGCGGCGCGCACATGCAAGCCGTCACGCCGCTGCGATGCAACGACGTGGCCGGCACGCGCCGACGCCGCGCTAGATCAGCGCAGGCAGCCCTTCGACGAGCAGCACCGCGACACCGACGCCGAGAATGACGCCGAGCACGCGCAGCAGGTTGTGGCGGAATTGGGTGGCGCACGGCACCGCGCCGAGGAACAGCGCTCCGGCCAGCGCCATCGGAATCAACAGGATGAAGTCGCCGATCGTGAAGTAGGTCGTCATGCGTGTCTCCGTAGTCGGCCGGAGCACGCGCACGCGCGCTCTCCAGCCCCATGCCGGGCATTTCTAGTATCGCGCCGCCCCGTTTGCGAGCGGGGCGGACGATTCGAGTATAGGCAACGCCGCGGCGTTTTTCGCTATCCGAACCATTAAAAAGTCTGCGGAAAACCCGAGGAAATTCGCATTTTTCGCGCGAACACCACGAATGCCTTGCGCGAGTCTTTCCGGTTGCTTTCGTTTTGCGCAGAATCGTCGTACGTGACCGATGAGAGCCGCCGCACCCGCGCGAGCGCGGCGGCCTGTCCGGTTACGTGCGCTCGGGCTGCGCGCGAACGGCCGGCGTGCGGAACACGAGCGCGAGCCCTGCGACGATCGCGGCCATGCCGGCGAGCGCGAGCGGCTCGGGCCGGTTGCCGAGCCAGACGGCGTCCATCAGCGTGGTGACGACGGGCACGAGATAGAACAGGCTCGTCACGTTGACGAGATCGCCGCGCTGCATCAATCGATAGAACAGCAACTGCGCGATCACCGAGATCACGATGCCGAGCCACAGCAGCGGCACGACGAATGCCCAGCCGGCGTCGAGCGAAATCGGCCGGAACGGCAGGATCGCGACGCACAGCGCGAGGCCGATCGCGTTCTGCAGCGGCAGCACGTCGGCAGGCGCCGTGCGCACGTGCTTCTGCAGCATCGAACCGACGGTCAGTGCGGCGAGCGCCGTGAGCGCGCACGCGACGCCTGCGATCGGCAATCCTGCGCCGCCTACGCCGCGGCACACGATGAGCGCGAGACCGGCCAGCGACAGCCCGAGCCCCACGACGCGCATCGGCTGCCAGCGCCGCTCGACGATCGCGAGCGTGACGATCGGCTGCACGCCGAGGATCGTCGCGAGCACGCCCGGCGCGATCCCGCGCTCGAGCGCGAGCAGATAGAAGATCGAATAGCCGCCCATCATCAACAGCCCGGTCAGTGCGGCCATGCGGCGCTCGCCGCGCGGCGGCAGCCAGCGTCCGCGCATGACGGCCAGCACGAGCAGCACGAGCGACGCGAGCGCGAAGCGGGCCGTGAGAAAGACGAACGCGGACGCGTGACGCAGCCCGAGTTCGGCGAAGATCGCGCCGCTACTCCACAGCAGGACGAAGAGCGACGTGATGCCATGCGCGGCGAGCGCGCGTTTGAACGAAACCATGTGAATCCACCTGTCGAACGGGTCGAAACGTTCCACGTCGCGCGCAGCGGTGCACCGTGCGTGAGCACGCACGAACGGCCGCAAACGGGCGACGGGAAAACGGAAAGCGAAGCCGGCTGGTCAGCCGGCGCGTGCCGCCGGCGGGGGCGGCGCGGCGCCGACGAGCGGCGGTGCGACAGGAGGAGGGAGGACCGACGGATGCGCGCACGCCTGCGGCCGCGTGTCGAACTGCGGCCGGGATTTTGCGAGAGCGGACGTGTGCGGATGCATCGTGTGTCGAAATGCGCTTGAACGCGGATGAGCGTCAAAGGTACCGCAACGCATCATCCCGCGCAACAACGGGCGACGAGTCGCGCCCCGCGACATCGCGCGGCGCCGCTGCGTTCGCGACGGCGCAGCCATGCGGCGGCCGTCGCGAACGATAGCGCGAGGCTGCTCTGCGCGGGACTGACGCCGAACGTGCGGGAGAATTGCGGCGGCAGCGGCACGGAGCAGAGCAGCGAGAAGGCCGCGTAGCCGGCGAGCAGCCAGCCGCGCGACGCTCGCGCGTCAGTCGCTGCGCGAGCCGCGTTCGAGAGAGGGCGCGGAGGCGTCGCGGCGCGCGGCCGTGGGCGGGGTTCCGTCGGGAACCGCAACGCGACATCTTCCGACTGCTGAGACAAAGGCCGGACGATACGCGCCTTGCGCGATTCGCATACGCATCGCGCGGCCGGCCGAATTCGGCGGACAGTCACGTTCGACAGGGTATGATGGGGGTAACGGCGCGTGCAAGCGCACGCGCGACGCAGTGGTTGATTGGAGACATTCGACGAATTCGCGGCACTTCGCCTGCTTCTTCTTCTTTTCGCGCTTCGATAAACCGTGAACAATGGGATTACGCGCAACACCCCGGCGAGGGCGGCGCGGATCGTGCATTTGCCGGCTCGCCAGCGAGCCGGGTTTCAAGTTTCAAGAGTGGGGAACCATCATGCATGTCGGGTCGATTGTTTGCACTACCCATATCGCAGTGCCGAAGGGCGCGCGCGGCATCGTTCAGCGCGTTCTGGGCGACATGGCCATGGTGACCTGGTACGCGGGCGTGCCGGGCGCGTCGAAGGAACTCAACACCGAGCCGTTCTTTCTCGAGGATCTGATCGATACCGGCGAATCCGTGCTGCCGGCCGGCGCCGCGATCCACTGAGCGCGCGCGCCGTACCGAGCGCTCGTGTTTCGGCGCGGCTGACGGCACAATGCGGGGCATGAAAGACGCTACTTCCGCCCCCGCCACACCCGCCGGCCCGCCGTTCGCCGGCCTCACGCCCGAGTGCGTGCTCGACGCGCTCGACAGCGTGCTGATGCCGGCCGGCCTGCGCACCGACGGGCGCCTGCTCGCGCTCAACAGCTACGAAAACCGCGTGTATCAGGTCGGCATCGAGGACGGTCCGCCCGTCGTCGCGAAGTTCTACCGGCCCGCACGCTGGTCGGATGAAGCCATCCTCGAAGAGCACGCGTTCGTTGCCGAACTCGCCGCGCGCGAGATTCCCGCGGTCCCCGCGCGCGTCATCGATGGCCGCACGCTGCACGCATTCGACGGCTTCCGCTTCTCGGTGTTCGAGCGGCGCGGCGGCCGCGCACCCGATCTCGACCGCAGCGACACGCTCGAATGGCTCGGCCGCTTCATCGGCCGCATCCATGCGGTCGGTGCGACGCAGCCGTATGTCGCACGTCCCGTGCTCGACATCCGCACGTTCGGCTACGAACCGCGCGACTACCTGCTCGCGCACGATTTCATTCCCGACGACGTACGGGCTGCGTACGAAACGGCGGTCGCGCTCGCGCTCGAAGGCGTCGAAGCCGCGTTCGAGCGGGCGGGCGAGGTTCGCCTGCTGCGCACGCACGGCGACTGCCATCCGAGCAACGTGCTGTGGACCGACGCAGGCCCGCATTTCGTCGATTTCGACGACAGCCGGATGGCGCCCGCGGTCCAGGATCTGTGGCTGCTGCTGCCCGGCGATCGTGAAGGCGCGTCGCGCGCGCTCGCAGACCTGCTCGCCGGTTACGAGGACTTCTGCGAATTCGAGCCGCGCGAACTGCATCTCGTCGAAGCGCTGCGCACGCTGCGCTTGATCCACTACGCAGCATGGCTCGCGCGCCGTTGGGACGATCCGGCGTTTCCGGCCGCGTTCCCGTGGTTCAACACGCATCGCTACTGGGAAGCCCGTGTGCTCGAACTGCGCGAGCAGATCGGCGCGATGCAGGAAGGGCCGCTCTGGCCCGTGTGACGTGTGACCGCGCACGCGCGAGCATCGCCGCGCGGCATCGTCCGGCGGGCCGCCGCGCGTGGTGCGCAGCAGCCCGCGTCGCTCAGAACTTCAGCATCATCCTGATCACGGCGGCGAAGCGCTTGCCGTACGGCGGCGCGATGAGCCCGCGTGTGTTCACGCGTGCCTGCGTGAGCACGGGCTTCATCTTCGAGAACGTGACGAAGCCGTCGTAGCCGTGATACGCGCCCATCCCGCTCGCGCCGACGCCGCCGAACGGCAGGCTGCCGCACGCGATGTGCAGCAGCGCGTCGTTGACCGTCACGCCGCCCGAGATCGTTTCGCGCATCACGCGATCGATCGTGCCGGCATCCTCGTCGAACAGGTACAGCGCGAGCGGCCGCGGGCGCGCGTTCACGTAGGCGATCGCCTCGTCGAGCCGCTCGTACGGCACGAGCGGCAGCAGCGGCCCGAAGATTTCCTCCTGCATCAGTTGCGACGCGGCCGGCACGTGCGTGACCGCGCACGGCACGAACCGGCGCGATGCGGGGTCGGACTGCGCATCCGACAGCGGATGCAGTTGCGCGCCGGCCGCCTGCGCGTCGCTCGCGAGCTGCTGTAGCCGCGCGTAGTGGCGCGGCGACACGATCGTCGTGTAGTCGCCGTTGGCCGACAGGTCGGGATACAGCTTCGCGAAGCGCGCCCGCGCGCGCTCGATGAACGCGCCTTCCATCCCGCGCGGCAGCAGCACGTAGTCGGGCGCGATGCAGGTCTGCCCGGCGTTCAGCGTCTTGCCGCCGATGATCGCGTCGACGGCGGCATCGAAGCGCGCATTCGGTCCGATGATTGCCGGCGATTTGCCGCCGAGCTCGAGCGTCACGGGCGTGAGGTTATCGGCGGCGGCGCGCATCACGTGGCGGCCGACGTGCGTCGAGCCGGTGAACAGCAGGTGATCGAACGGCAGCGCGCTGAATGCGGCGCCGACTTCCGCATCGCCGTTCACGACCGCGACATGGTCGCGCGCGAACGTCTTCGCGATCAGCTGCTCGAACAGCGCGGACGTGCGCGGCGTCAGTTCGGACATCTTGATGATCGCGCGGTTGCCGGCCGCGAGCGCGCAGATCAGCGGACCGGCCGCGAGCAGCACCGGATAGTTCCACGGCACGACGATCCCGACCACGCCGAGCGGCTGCGGCAGCACCTTCGCGCGCGCCGGCCGCAGCCATTTGTTCATCGGCTTGCGCATCGGCTTCATCCAGCGCTTGCCGTGCTTCAACGCATCGTCGATCTCTTCCTTCGCCATCCAGATTTCCGACAGCAGCACTTCCTGCTTCGCGCGATGGCCGAAATCGGCGCTGATCGCATCGGCGAGCGCGTCCGCGTGATCGAGCAGCATCGCGCGCAGCGCACGCAAGTGCTTCGCGCGGGTTTCCCACTCGGGGTAAGGCGCGCGCAGGTACGCGGCGCGCTGGTCGCGCAGCAGCGAAGTCAGCGCATCGACCGACGGCAGCGCTTGCGGGGCCAGTTCGGGCAGATCGTTCTTCATGTCGTGTCCTCCAGTTGGGCGTGGCACGTCGGCCAGCAGTCAGGCCGCACGTGCGCGCTCGGCGAGCGTGGCGGGGCGAGTTGGGAAGGGGCGCATCGCGCGGCGCGGGGCCGGATCCGATGCGCGGCCGAAAAGCGGGCGAAGCATGCGGCGAGCGTCGCATCCGCGCGACGGTGCGTGCAGGTCGAAACGGGATCGCACGGGACGCGTGTGCGGCCCGAAGCCACTTCCGAATGGTGAGCGATCGCGCGTTGCACGTCGTTGCCGACGCATCGAAGCCGCGCAACCGAACGCACGCGGCGACGGACGAACGAGCTGTGCGCGCGGCATCTGCGGCAGACCGTCCAAACGGTCGGCGACATCGTGCGTCGTTCGATTTCGGCCGGTCGCGCAGAGGGGGCGGCGCGTGAGCGCCGGCGCTTGCGTTTGAAATGAAATGCGGGCCGCGCGCGGCGCGTCCGGACTCGCCGGTCGGCACGCGGCCTGCAGAACGTCGCGCTGCATCGTCGTCTCCCTGGTTTTGCGACGGCGCGGCTTCTGACGGCCGATGGATCGCGTCGCATCAATCGATACATCTTAAATTTAGTTCACGCGGCCGTTTAGAGGAATCGCTCTTGAATCGGCGCGCCGCGCGCGCGACGGCCATTCCTACAATGCCCGAACATTACAAGCGGAAGCCGGCCGCGCCGGGCACCGTCCATGACACGAAGGAGACGTGACATGCAATACGACTACATCATCGTTGGCGGAGGGTCGGGCGGATCGAGCGTCGCCAGCCGCCTCGCGGATGCGTGCCCTGATGCAACGATCGCGCTGATCGAAGCCGGCTCGCATACGGAGCGCAACCTGCTCGTGAACATGCCGGTCGGGATCGCGGCGCTGGTGCCGTTCAAGCTCGGCACGAACTACGGTTACGAGACGGTGCCGCAACCGGGCCTCGGCGGCCGCCGAGGCTACCAGCCGCGTGGCCGCGGAATGGGCGGCTCGAGCGCGATCAACGCGATGATCTACACGCGCGGCCATCCGGGCGACTACGACGAGTGGGCGCAACTCGGCGCGACGGGCTGGGGCTGGCAGGACGTGCTGCCGTATTTCCGCCGTGCGGAAGGCAACGAGCGCGGCGCCGATGCGTGGCACGGCGCGGACGGGCCGCTGACGGTGTCCGATCTGCGCTTTCGCAATCCGTTCTCCGAACGATTCATCCAGGCCGCGCATGCCGCCGGCTATCCGCTGAACCAAGACTTCAACGGTGCGACGCAGGAAGGCGTCGGCTTCTATCAGGTCACGCATCGCGACGGCTCGCGCTGCAGCGTTGCGCGCGCATACATCTACGGCCGCAATCGGCCGAACCTGCACGTGATCACCGATGCGACGGTGCTGCGCGTGGGCTTCGACGGCAAGCGCGCGGCCGGTGTCGTGGTGTCGCGCGACGGCCGCGTCGAGACGCTCGGCGCGCGTGCGGAAGTGATCCTGTCGGCCGGTGCGTTCAATTCGCCGCAACTGCTGATGTGCTCGGGGATCGGCCCGGCCGAACAACTGCGCCGGCACGGCATCGCGGTCGTGCACGACGCGCCCGACGTCGGCTCGAACCTGATCGACCACATCGATTTCATCATCAACACGCGCGTGAATTCGTCGGAGCTGGTCGGCATTTGCCTGCGCGGAATCGCGAAGATGACGCCGGCGCTCGCGCGCTATTTCTCGAGCCGCACGGGGATGATGACGAGCAACGTCGCGGAGGCCGGCGGCTTCATCAAGAGCGATCCGTCGCTCGATCGTCCGGACCTGCAGCTGCACTTCTGCACCGCGCTCGTCGACGACCACAACCGCAAGATGCACTGGGGCTTCGGCTATTCGCTGCACGTGTGCGCGTTGCGGCCGTTCAGCCGCGGCACGGTTGCACTCGCGAGCGGCGACGCGCGCGACGCGCCGCTGATCGATCCGCGCTTCTTCAGCGACACGCGCGATCTCGACCTGCTGGTGCGCGGCGCGCACGCGATGCGGCGGATCCTGTCGCAGGCGCCGCTCGCGTCGCAGGGCGGCCGGGAGCTGTATACGCGGCCCGACCAGAGCGAGGAAGAGCTGCGCGCGACGATCGTCGCGCATGCGGACACGATCTATCACCCGGTGGGCACGTGCCGGATGGGCTCGGATGCGCGCGCGGTCGTCGATCCGCAGTTGCGCGTGCGGGGCGTCGAAGGGTTGCGCGTGGTGGATGCGTCGGTGATGCCGACGTTGATCGGCGGGAACACGAATGCGCCGTCGGTGATGATCGGCGAACGGGCGGCGGATTTCATCGTCGCGGCACGCCAGGGCGGCGTGCCGCGCGGCGAGGCGGCTGCGGCGGTGCATGGCCGCTGAGCGGTGGGCAGCGGGCGGCGCGGCGATGCCGGGCCGATTTCTCGCCGAGATTCTGTGCCAACGCGGATGGTGACCTACTACGGCAATTGCGTCATCGCTCGATCAAGAAAGGTTGGTGGCAAACTGATTCCGCCGAGTTCTTGCTCCTCGGCGTACATCAGTGCGCGTTCTTTCCAATAAAGGCTCACCGGCAGGCCAGACGTGTCCCGATACGTTCGTTCGGCAAGGAGACGCTTTCCCTCCTTGTCGTACAGTCTAAGAACGATCGTATTCCGAAAATAGCAGTATCGAGCTAGATAACTTCCGTCCGGAGAGTGTTCGCTGTCTCGCGCGTCAGGCTCGCAACCCGCACGCCGTTGCGCGTCCTTCCAGTAACCCCACACAGACCCAAGGGCGACGACGACGGCAACTGACGTGAGGGTACGTCGAATTAAAATCTTGACCTCCTGCCGAATGGCGCCGCCCCAGTCGCCTGGATTGGACAGGATCGAGTGCAGCAATCGAACGAGAGAAGCGAGTGTGACGATGGGTAAGGTTGCAACCAGAAGGATTGCCATTAGGGCAATGCCGGCTTCGTTGACGATTGTGCTCATGCGAATCGAAGTTGAATGGGTTGCCGCAACGCTATATAGCGGTAATCGGAAAATATGACAAAGTCGCCGCCTCGCTGGTGGTGCAGCTGCCATTGCTGAAATGAGCTATTTCGAACGGGATAGTAGACGTTCTCTCGAACCCGGATGTCGCCAACGGCAACGGGGTAGTCTATCCAAGGAATTCCGGCAATCCCGGCGCCTCCAGCGGCCGGCACAATAACCACACCGTGACGATTCCAGTGTCCGAGGTACTGAGATTGCTGGTTTGCTTCCGTAGTGAATGTGTAATTGTCTTTGATATAAACGATGATGGAAGTGATCGTAACAAGGCTGGCATTGTGGTTGAATTTTGCATAACCGATTGCCGCGTAAAAGTTGAAGGAGCCAAGCGCGCCAGTCAGGTCATCGGGTATTCCGCTCCCGCGCACTTGTTGAGAAATGAACGTTTCAATTTTTTGGCTGAGCGAGCTTTCCACTCCGGCGCGCTGGAACTGGAAGCGCTTGTGCAATTCGTTCAAATCTCCTTTGCAAAGATCGAGGGCGTCAATTTCTCGATATGACGCCCTGAGTGAGAACAGTGCTTTGCTAATCGATTCTAGTGACTTCGGGGTGCGTAAATATTCGATCCGTTGTAGCGCTTCATACTGCACCTTTGCTCGCTTGTATTTCAGTACCCAATCAAGTTTCACTGTTTTCGTGTCATGCATGTCAGATGGGTATGGCTTGCCATCCTGATTGATGTTTGCCACCTCATCATGATTATTTCGTGAATAATTCAGCGCGCCAGAGAACCATCGCTCCATCAATCTTGCCGATATCGGCATCAGCAGTTTGCGCATGGCACCGGGAATTTCCTGGATATCGAACGGCGGTACGGCTCCCTTCTTTTTTCGACTGGAGCAGGTTCAGGGGCTTTCGGCGGTTCGGGCGTGTTCAGCCAGGTCTTGAAGCGCGAGAATGCGTCGGCCATTCGTGCAATGTCATCGACCATCTTGTCCAGCGGATCGAGCTTCGGTGTGCTGGATACAGCCTTGGGCAGGGCAGTCTTCGGTTCCGGTTTTTTGGGCAGCGGAGGGGGCGCCAGATCCATCGATAGCGCGAGATGGGGAACAATCCTGCAGCCGTCCACACCGCCGTGAAGTCTCCATTGCCAAATCAACTTGCTTGCTGCGTAATATGCGATTTTGTCATTCGCCATTAATTGTCGAAATATCGAAGATCATTTGCGAGGCGGTTTTCGAATATGGGCCTTTAAGCTTTGGCCTGATAACCTATTAAAAATCCTGAGTAATCACCATGCTCCCTGCGCGAATGCCCCGTGCGGGGAAGTAGCGAATCGCAAGTCTCTCGGAACGGTCGAATGCTGGTCCGCCGCGTTCGATGGGCGCGCCGGTGATGGCGAAAATATGGGTTGATGCCCCCTACGTGTTCTTCATCCTGATTTCCCTTCTCGGCAGACAAGTCAAGATTGTTACGCGTAAATTTGCGTGAACGAGAAAGGAGAAGCAATCAGACGAATTCGAAAATGCCATTAATAGCCGAAATTGGGCCGGGCAATCGCATGAAACGTGTAAATGGTTGAAAAGGGCTTCAGCTTGCTTGTGAGCGAGCCCGAATCCATCTGTAGGAATGGCTTTGCCGTGCGGGAAGCCTGGGCGGCGGGGAATATGTGCTGGCGGTCAAGGAGAATCAGTCGGCGTTACCGGGCCGAACCCGCCATGCGCTTGATGCGCTTGATGCGATTGAGCGCGTGCCGCAGGTCTATCAAGACTACACGACAGAACATCAGGAGATCGACAAGGACCACGGACGATTCGAAACGCGCCGATGTGTCGCCAAGCTGGGAGCCGGGCCCACAGATCGGCGGTGTCAGGCACTCGGTTATTGTCGCGAGCCAAGCGTCGGCGGTGGTTGGGCCAACCGAAGCTGAGCCGACCGCTCTGGCGGCCGGCGCAAGCTCGTGATTGGCGGGACGCGCCCTAGGCAAACGTATCGACGAGCCCCGCGCGGCTCGCGGTCGCGCCGGCCGCTGCGGATTGCGCAACGTCGGCCGGTGCATCGACGCTTGACGATCCGGCGCGCGCACGCCGCGACGGCTGGCCGCCGGCGAAACCCTGTTGCGGGTTCTGCTGCTGCGATGCGAAGCCGCCGTCGCTGACGGTCGCGCTGCCGAGACCGAGCCCGCCCGCTTCCATCGCTTCACGTAGTTTCGGCAGCGCGGCTTCCACCGCGTCGCGCACCTGCGCGTGCTGCGACACGAACAGCGCATGCGCGTGATTGTCCGCGACGCGCAGCACGACCTGCAGCGGGCCGAGATCCGGCGGGTTCAGCGTCAGCTCGGCGCTTTGCTGGTGCGCATTCGACAGGAACACGACCTTCTGGCTCAGCGCGTCCGTCCAGTCGGCGCTGCCGACATGCGGGGCCAGCACGTGCGCATTGGCCGCTGCGATCGAGCTGGCGGCCGGCGATGCCTGCACGTTCGCCTGCGCGGCTGCCGCGGCCGCGGCCGTTGCAGCGGCCGACACCGATGCGTCGGCGGCCGGGCTCGCCGCTTCTTCGGCGGCCGCGAACGCATGCTGCGCAGCCGGCTGGCCGGCGGCACCGGCCTGCAGTGCCTGGGTGGCGGCCTGCGCTGGCGGCTGCTGCGTCGCGAGCGCGCCTTTCGCGTCCGCGAGCGTGCGGTCGAAGGCCGGGGCCTTCTGCGTCAGCGGTGCGGCGGCGGCCGATGCGGACGGTGCCGATGCCGGTGCCGCCGCGGCGCCGGCCGCGCTGGTCGCGGGCATCGCGATCGCGCCCGAGCCGCCGGTCAGCTTCGCCAGCGCCGCCTGCAGCGTATCGCGGCTCGATGCCGGCGCGGCCGGTTCGGCAGCGGCATCCTTGGCTGCATGATTCGTCAGCGCGGCGGTCGCGTCCGGCTGGCCCGACACGGCGGTCGTTTGCGCGGCCGTGGCCGCGGCGGTATTCGCGTCGGCCGGCGCCGCGTCGGCCGCGCGCGCCTGCAGTTGCGCCTGCACGGCGGCCGCGGCGGCAAGCGCGGCCGCATCAGGGTTGGGCGTCGCGTTCGCGTCGTCGATCGACTTGTCGTCGTCGCTGGATTTGCCGTTGCCGGACGGCTTCGTGCCGCTGGTCGGCGCAGAAGACGCCTGCTTCGACGCAGCGTCCGGCTTGTCGGCGTTCGCCGTGTCGTGACGCGTGCCGACGCTTTGCTTCAGCGTCTGCGCGAACGGCACGGCGGCCGGGCCGGTTGCGGCATCGCTGCCGGTGGATGCGGCGGAGGCGGTCGACCCGGCGCTGCGGGTCGCGGCGTTGAGTGCGGTGCCGACGGTGTCGAGCAGCGCGCCGAGCAGGGGCAGGGGAGGCATGACGATTCTCTCGTTCGAAAGCGGTGAGCGGTTACGCCGAGCGGGCCGCATCGGCCCTCATGCGCAGGATTTTCGCGGCGTGTTCGTCGGCGTCGCGCTGTTCGCGTTTCGCGGTGCGCTGCGCTTCCTGCGCGACGCCGCGCGCCTGCAGGATTTCGTATGAACCGACGGTGCGTTTCTTCTGTTGCCAGTTCGGGCGCGCCTCGTCGATACGGACTTCGGCCGCGGCCAGCACGTTGCGCTGCTGTGCGATCGCCGCGTCGAGCGTATCGATGAACGCCTGAAAGTTGCGCCAGTTGCCGGCCGGCATTCCGTGCTGCGCGGACTGCGCGAAGCGCGCGTGATATTCGTCGCGATAGCGCAGCAGCGCGTCGAGCTGTTCGGCGGCCGCCGTGCGGTCGCGCTGCGCGGTGCCGAGCTGCTTCGCCGCGGTGTCGAGATCTTCCTGCGCGCGGTCGAGCAGCAGTTGAAGGGGAAAGCCGTGTGCCATCGGAATCAGCCTCCGTGTCCGTCGAACAGCGCATCGAGCGCGGCGAGGCTCGATGCGAACGGCGCGCATTCGCGAAAGCCCTGCTGCAGGAACGATTCGATGCGCGGGTAGAGCGCGATCGCGCGGTCGAGCTGCGCGTCGCGGCCGGGCGCGTACGCGCCGACCGCGATCAGGTCGCGGTTGCGCTGGTAGCGCGACAGCATCTGCTTGAACTGCCGCACCTGGTCGAGATGCGTTTCGTCGATCAGCGCGGTCATCGCGCGGCTGATCGACGCCTCGATGTCGATCGCCGGATAGTGGCCGGCCTCGGCGAGCGCGCGCGACAGCACGATATGGCCGTCGAGGATCGCGCGCGCCGAATCGGCGATCGGATCCTGCTGGTCGTCGCCTTCGGTCAGCACCGTGTAGAACGCGGTGATCGAGCCGCCGCCTTCGGGCCCGTTGCCGGTGCGTTCGACGAGCGCGGGCAGCTTTGCGAACACCGATGGCGGATATCCCTTGGTCGCCGGCGGCTCGCCGATCGCGAGCGCGATCTCGCGCTGCGCCATCGCGTAGCGCGTCAGCGAATCCATCAGCAGCAGCACGTGCTTGCCCTGGTCGCGGAAATACTCGGCGAGCGACGTCGCGTACGCGGCGCCCTGCATCCGCAACAGCGGCGACACGTCGGCCGGCGCGGCGACGACGACCGAGCGCGCGAGCCCGTCCTCGCCGAGGATCTGCTCGATGAATTCCTTCACTTCGCGGCCGCGTTCGCCGATCAGCCCGATCACGATCACTTCCGCGCTGGTGTATCGCGCCATCGTGCCGAGCAGCACCGACTTGCCGACGCCGGAACCGGCGAACAGGCCCATGCGCTGCCCGCGGCCGACGGTGAGCAGCCCGTTGATCGCGCGCACGCCGACGTCGAGCACATGGTGGATCGGCTCGCGATCGAGCGGATTGATCGACGGTGCGGACAGCGGCGCGTCGGCCTTCGACGCGAGCGGGCCGAGACCGTCGAGCGGGCGGCCCGACGCATCGACGACGCGCCCGAGCATCTCCCAGCCGACCGGCAGCCGCTTTGCGCCCGTGCTTGCTGCGGCGAGCGGATCGGCGGCCGGCGCGCTTTCCAGCGGCCACACGCGCGCGCCGGGCAACACGCCCGCGACGTCGGTGGTCGGCATCAGGAACAGACGATCGCCGGAGAACCCGACGACTTCCGCTTCGGCACGCGGCAGCGTGCTGCCGGGCGGCAGTTCGATCGTGCATTCGGCGCCGACCGACAGGCGCAGCCCGATCGCCTCGAGCACGAGCCCCGCGGCGCGCGTGAGGCGCCCGCACGGGCGCAGCGGCAGCGCGCGCTGGCTGCGCACGGCGAGCTGGTTCAGGTGCGTGCGCCAGTGCGCGAGATGCGGATTGTGCGGCGCGCGCCGCGTATCGGCCGGCGCGCTGGCCGGATGCGGCTCGGCGGCGTGCGCGCCTTCGGGCCCGAACGACGCGAGCGCGAGCTCACGCTCGAGCGGCGTCATGCCGCCGTGCGTGAGCGACTCGGGCGTGCGCGTCACCACGTGCTCACCTTGCCGATCGCGGCGGCGACACGTTGCCAGCGGGTAGGCAGCGTCGCGTCGACCTCGCCCGTCGCCGCGTGCGCGCGGCAGCCGCCGCGCTCGATCGATGCATCGGTGCGCACGGTCCAGCCGAGCGTGTCGAGATCGTCCTGAAGATACGCTTCGACGACGGGCAGGTCGGCCGGATTCACTGCGAGATGCGGCGCGCCGGACAATGCCGGCTCGGCGGCGAGCACGTCGCGCACGGCCGCGACGAGCGCGGCGGGGTCGTGCTTCACGTGCTGGCGCACGACCTGCTGCGCGATGTCGAGCGCGAGCTGCGCGAGGTCGGACGCGAGATCGTGCTCGGCGCTCGCCACGGCTTCGCGAAACGATGCGGCGAGCGCGGCCAGTTGCGCGGCCTGTTCACGGGCTTCGGCCTGGCCGGCCGCGAAGCCCTGCTCGCGGCCCTGTTCGAAGCCGGCCTGATAACCGCGCGCCTGGCCTTCGACGTGGCCGGCCGCATGGCCTTCGGCATGCGCGGCGTCGCGCACGCGCTGCAGTTCCTCGGCGAGCGCGGCGGCCGCCGCTGCCGCGTCGTCGGGCGGCGGCGGAGGAGGGGGCGGATCGAACGACGCCATCTCCCACCGCTGGTACGCGGTGAGGGTGCCGGCGCGGTCGCGCGCGGAATCAGACATACGCGTCTTCCGCCTTGCCGCCGATCACGATCTGACCGCTCTCGGCGAGGTTGCGCACGATCTGCAGGATCCGGCGCTGCTGCGTCTCGACTTCGGACACGCGCACCGGGCCGCGCGCGTCGAGATCCTCGGCGAGCAGCTCGGCCGCGCGCTGCGACATGTTCGCGAGGAACTTCTGGCGCAGCGCGGGCGGTGCGCCCTTCAGCGCGATGATCAGCGTTTCCGATTCGACTTCCTTCAGCACCATCTGGATCGCGCGATCCTCGAGGTCGAGCAGGTTCTCGAACACGAACATCTGGTCGACGATCTTCTGCGCGAGGTCGGCGTCGTACTGGCGCACGCTTTCGAGCACGCCTTCTTCATGATGGCTCGTCATGAAGTTCAGGATCTCGGCCGCGGTGCGGATGCCGCCCATCGGGCTGCGCTTCAGGTTGTCGCTGCCGGACAGCAGGCCGGTCAGCACGTCGTCGAGCTCGCGCAGCGCGGCCGGCTGAATGCCGTCGAGCGTCGCGATCCGCAGCAGCACGTCGTTGCGCAGCCGCTCGGTGAAGCACGACGCGATCTCGGACGCCTGGTCGCGGTCGAGGTGCACGAGGATCGTCGCGATGATCTGCGGATGCTCGTTCTTGATCAGTTCGGCGACGGCGGCCGAGTCCATCCACTTCAGGCCCTCGATGCCGCTCGTGTCGCTGCCCTGCAGGATCCGGTCGATCAGCACGCCGGCCTTGTCCTCGCCGAGCGCCTTGGTCAGCACCGAGCGGATGTACTCGCTCGAATCGAGCGACAGCGCGGTGTGCTGCTCCGCTTCCTTCGCGAACTCCTGCAGCACGTCCTCGACCTGCTCGCGCGTGACGTTCTTCAGCGCGGCCATCGCGGCGCCGATCTTCTGCACCTCGCGCGGCGCGAGGAACTTGAATACTTCAGCGGCCTCTTCCTCGCCGATCGACATCAGCAGCAGCGCGCTCTTGGTCAGGCCTTCAGCGTTCATCGGACACCCAGTTCTTCACGACGGTGGCGACGATCTTCGGATCCTGGCGGGCGATCGTGCGCGCATAGTCGAGGTTGCGTTCGTAGCGGTTCTTTTCGTTCTCGAAGCCGAGCAGCAGCGAATCCGGCTCGTCTGCCTGCTCCGGCGCGGGCAGGCCGTCGAGCGCGATGATTTCCTCCGGCGCGGCAAGGGCCGGCGCGGCCGGCTCGGGCGGCGGGAACGCGCGGCGCATCGCCGGGCGCACGAACATGAAATAGAGCGCCGCCGCGGCCGCCGCGATGCCGAGCCACTTCGCCGCTTCCTTCGCCATCGCGATCATGTCGGGCTGGCGCCACCACGGCAGGTCGGCGTACGGATCGGCCGCGGTCGAGAACGCGCTGTTCACGACGTTCACCGAGTCGCCGCGCTTCTCGTCGTAGCCCATCGCGTCCTTCACGAGCTGCTCGATCTGCGCGAGCTTCGCGGGCGGCAGCGGCTGCATCGTCACGTGGCCCTTCGCGTCGGCGACCGGCTGGTAGTTGACGACGACCGCGACCGACAGCCGCTTCACGTTGCCCATCGGCTGCTCGACGTGGCGGATCGTCTTGTCGAGCTCGTAGTTGGTCGTCTGGTCCTTGCGGTCGCTGACCGGCGTCGACTGCGGCCCGCTCTGGCCGTTGCCGGCGACGATCGGCGCGGATGCCGGCTGCGGCGGCGTGTTCGACAGCGCGCCCGGCACGCCCGACGCGCCGCCCTGCGCGAGCTCGGTCGCGGTGCTGGTCTGCTGGCTGCGGATCGCGGCCTGCTGCGGCGTGCCGTTCGGGCCGTAGCTTTCCGACGTCTGCTCGAGCTTCGAGAAATCGATGTCCGCGCTGACCTGCGAGCGCGCGTTGCCGGCGCCGAAGATCGGCGCGAGGATCGCGTCGATGCGCTTCTGCGTGTTGCGCTCGACCTGCTGCACGTACTTGAGCTGGCTCGCGTCGAGGCCGGATGCCGACGCCGTCTGCGTCAGCAGGTTGCCGTCCTGGTCGACGATCGTCACGTTCTTCGCCGGCATGTCGGGCACGCCGGACGACACCATCCGCGTGATGGCCTGCACCTGGCCCTCGTCGAGCACGCGGCCCGGGTAGAGGTCGACGAACACCGACGCGCTCGGCGCTTCCTTGTCGCGCACGAACACCGACGGCTTCGGGATCGCGAGATGCACGCGCGCGCCGCGCACCGCGTTGATCGATTCGATCGTGCGCTGCAGCTCGCCTTCGAGCGCGCGCTGGTAGTTGATCTGCTCGGCGAACTGGCTGATGCCGAATTTCTGGTTGTCCATCAGCTCGAAGCCGACCGAGCCGCCCTTCGGCAGCCCCATCGCGGCGAGCTTCAGGCGCGTCTCGTGCACCTGGTTCGACGGCACGAGGATCGCGCCGCCGGCATCGGCGAACTTGTAGGGAACGTTTGCCTGCTGGAGCGCGGCAATGATCGCGCCGCCGTCGCGGTCCGACAGGTTGCTGTACAGCACGCGGTAGTCGGGCGCGCGGCTCCACAGCACGAGCGCGGTGATCGCGGCGATCGCGAACGCGACGGCGATCACGAACGGCAGCTTCGGGTTGCCCTTCATCCGCGAGATGCCGGGAATCCGTTCCGCGAAGCCGCCGAACCCGAAGTCCGCGCCGGCGCCGCCTGCGCCCGGCAACGCGGCGGCCGCGGTGGCGCCTGGCACCGGGCTGGCGAGGCCCGTGCGAGCGTCGGGGTTGATCAGCGAGTTGGCCTGCGAATCCATGCGTGGAGTTTCTCCGGAGCGGGACGACTGAGCCGCTCGGACGAGCGGACGGACAATGACACGATGCGATTATCGGGACCCGCGCGCGACTCCGATCGACCGAAAAGAGCGGGGTTTCCCCCGTACTTTCACGGCTTTGGCGTGCGCCGCGCTGCTATCCTTTTTCGCGATCCGGCATGGTGCGCATCGTGCGGCGCCGGCGCACACGCCCGGTACGCCGGGTCACTTCTCTTATGTCTGGGGACAGCATGGCTGCGAACGTCAGCGGAATCGGTTCGGTGTTGCAACAGATGCAGGCAATGGCCGCGCAGGCGAGCGGCGGCGTCGCGAGCCCGACGGCCGCGCTCGCCGGCTCGGGCGCGGCGGCCGCCGGCACGTTCGCGAGCGCGATGAAGGCGTCGCTCGACAAGATCAGCGGCGACCAGCAGCACGCGCTCGGCGAGGCGCAGGCGTTCGAGGTCGGTGCGGCGAACGTGTCGCTGAACGACGTGATGGTCGACATGCAGAAGGCCAACATCGGTTTCCAGTTCGGGCTGCAGGTTCGCAACAAGTTGGTGAGCGCTTACAACGACATCATGCAGATGTCGGTTTGATGCGACGGGCGACCGGCGGCGGGCATCCTGGACGGGCGACCGGCGGCGGGCATGCCGGGATGGCCAGCCGGCGACCGGCCTTCGCAGCCGGCGAGCCGCCGACATGGACATCCCGTAGCGACGGCTTTCCGCTGACGGCCCCCGGAACCCGCCGCGGCGCGACCGGACCGGCAATCCACCCGCCTAAAGCTTTCCAATTCCCTTCCGATAACTCCGGAACAAGGCCGCGCCGTGCGATGCAGGGCGGCGGCCGCATAGCAAACGCATCACAAGGAGAAGCGCATGTTTTCCCCAGGACACGCTGGAGCCAATGCGTACGCGCGTGTCGGCGTCGAGACCGGGGTGATGGGCGCGTCGCCGCACCGGCTGATCGCGATGCTGTACCAGGGCGCGCGGCAGGCCGTCGCGCTCGCGCGCATGCACTTGCAGCAAGGCAACGTGGCCGCTCGCGGCGAAGCGATCGGCAAGGCGATCGGGATCGTCGAGAGCGGGCTGCAGGCGTCGCTGAACCGCGACGCGGGCGGCGAGATCGCGGGGCGGCTCGACGCGCTGTACGCGTATATCGGCCGGCGTCTGCTCGAAGCCAACCTGCATGCGAGCGACGCGATGCTGGTCGAGGTCGACGGGCTGCTCGCCACGCTCGAGGAAGCGTGGACGGGCATCGCGCCGGAAGTCGCCCGGATGGCCGCGCAACAGGCGGCGGACGCGGTGCGATGAATCTGAAGGCCGAATACTTCGCCCGCTACGAGGCGCTCGCGGCCGTGTCGGGCCGGATGCTGTCCGCCGCGCGCGGGGCCGACTGGAACGCGCTGCCGGCGTTGCAGGCCGAATTCCTGCGGCTCGTCGACGGGTTGAAGGAGGCCGATCCGGGTGTCGCGCTCGACGAATCGGATCTCGGCCGCAAGCTGGCGCTGATCCGCCGGATCCTCGCCGACGACGCGGCGATCCGCGACCTCGCGAGCCCGGAAGTCGCGCGGCTGTCCGCGCTGTTCGAGGCGCGGCGTTCGACCCAGGTATTGACCGATCTGTACCGCGCGCGCGGGTAGTGCCCGGTTGCCGGGGCGGCGATTGCCGCGTGCCCGGATTCGCAACGAAGTGACTGAGGTGAGCAGGCTCCGATCATGACCGGTATCGACTCCGTTGCGGCTGCCGTGCTGGCGAGCCGCCTGGACAGCCTGCTGACCGGCACCGTGACGGCGCCTGCCGGCGGCGGCGTGACCGCGCAGGTCGGCACGCCGGGCGCCGGCGCGTCGTCGCCGTCGTCCACGGGTGCGCCGCCGGCCGCGGCGCCGGCTTCCGCACAGACCGCGCTGTCCGATGTCGCGCTCGTGCTCGACGCGATCTCGCGCTCGGGCGGCGTCGCGACGCCCGCGATCGCGGGACGCGCGCCGTTGCTCGCCGATCCGTCCGTGCTGCTGAGCGCGGCGCCGGCCGTGCCGCCGGACCCGGCGCGCGCTGCCGGTCCACACGCATCTTCATCTGCTGCCTCAGCTGGCTCACCGGCCGCCAACGTGGCGGCCGCCCGGGCCGCGGCGGCCGCGTCTCCCGCGCCACCCATTGCGGCGTTGCGCGCCGCGCTCGCGCAGGCCGTCGGCGAAAGCGGTCTGTTCTACGAATCTCATCTCGCGCAGTGGCTGGCCGGCCAACGTCCGCTTGCCGCGCTGATGCGCGAACCGCAGGCGCGGCTCGCGACCGTGCCGGTGCAGGCCGCGGCGGACGCCGCACAACACGCGACACCCGACGAGCTCGACGAACTGCTCGCGCAGCGCCTGCCGTTGCCGGTGGCTGCCGCGCGAACCGCCGTGCCGTCCGGCGCACCCGCGGCGCCCGGTGCGGCTCATCCGCTCGCGCAGACCCAGCAAACCCCGCAGAACGCGCAGGCGGCAGCGCGGCCAGGCGCGGCGTCGAGCCCGGCCGACATACTCGACCTGCCCGGCGATCATCCCGGCACGCACTGGACGCCCGCGCGTGCCGAACTGGCCGCCGCGTCGGCCGATCCGCAGGCGCAGGCGTCGGCTCCCGTGCATCCGGCCGCCGTGCCGCTGGTTCGCCAGCAACTCGACGCGCTCGCGACCGACCAGTTCCGCTGGACGGGCGAAGCGTGGCCAGGCGCGCGCCTCGACTGGACGATCGAGCCGGACGATCCGGGCGGCCACGCGTCGCGCGGCGGCGACGACGCCGGCGACGGCATCGCGTGGCGCACGCGGCTCACGCTGACGCTGCCGTCGCTCGGCACGGTCGACGCGGAACTGGTATTGAACGGCAAGCAGCTCGTCGCGCGCCTGCGCGCGAATTCGGCCGGCGCCGACCGCCTCACGCGCCACGAAGCCGCGCTGCGGCAGCGGTTGGAGGGCTCCGGCCTGCAGCTCGGCGGGCTGTCGATCCGCGCGGTCGGCGACGAGCCGGACGCCTTCGACCCGCTCGTCGCACAGGCCGCGGCGCTCGCGTATGCGCGCGGCGCAGCCGGCGGGATGCCGGGCGACGACGAGGGGCCGCGATGAGCATGGCGTCCCGCAAGCGCGCGGCTGCGCTCGTCTACGATCCGAAGGGCGGCGATACCGCGCCGCGCGTGGTCGCGAAGGGCTACGGCTTGCTTGCGGACATGATCGTCGCCCGTGCGCGCGATGCGGGGCTGTACGTGCATACGGCGCCGGAGATGGTGTCGCTGCTTATGCAGGTCGACCTCGACGACCGGATTCCGCCGCAGCTGTATCAGGCCGTCGCCGATCTCCTCGCGTGGCTGTACGCGCTCGATCGCACCGATCCCGAGGCGGGCGACACCGCGCCGCGCTTCCCGTTGCCCCCGCCGCGCCGCTGAGCGGCCGCGCGCGTCGTTTTTCTGCGAAACGCCGTTTGCGCCCGTCGCGGCGATTTTGCCGCCATCTTCGTTCATCGGTGTGCGATTCATCCGGGTTCAGCGCGCATCGGCGGCCATTGCCGCCGGTTCTTCGACGCGGGCCGCGAGCGGACCGATTGAGCCGTCACGTCGTTTGTGTAATGATATTCATTCTCATCTCATGACACTGCGGGCGGTGCACGTTTCTCCGTGCGCCGCCCGTTGCTTTGAACGAATGGAAGCTTTCGCGTGAACGCGCCCGAAACGATCGCCCCGCCGCCGGCGGGCACGCCCGCCGCGGGCGTCACCGTGCTGCATCCGGCCGCACGTCCGCTGACCGACGCCGAACGCGCGGTGCGCCGCCAGCGCTCGCGCCGCGCGACCTTCATCAAGTGGCTGCGCAAGGTGCATGGCTGGGTCGGGCTGTGGGGGGCTGTGCTCGGGTTGCTGTTCGGCGTGACGGGAGTGGTGCTCAACCACCGCGCGCCGCCGCTGAAGATCTCGACCGGCGAGCCGCAGGTCGAGGAGATGCAGATCGCGTTGCCGGACCCGGCGCCGAAGTCGCCGGCCGCGATGACGAAATGGCTGCAGCAGGAACTGCACTTCGACGGCCGGCCGGGCCGCGTGCGCAAGGAGCCTGCGCAGCCGGTCGCGTGGGGCGACCGGCGCGTGATGCAGCCCGAGCACTGGCAGATGGGCGTGTTCGGGCCGCACCAGAACCTGCAGGCCGAATACTGGGTCGGCAACGGCTACGTGTCGGTGAAGCGCACCGGCAACACGTTCCTGACGACGCTGAACAACCTGCATCGCGGCGTCGGCATGAATCTCGGCTGGGTGCTGCTGATGGACACGATCGCGGGTTCGCTGATCCTGCTGTCGCTGACGGGCGTGCTGCTGTGGACGGAGCTGAACAAGCGCCGCACGGTCGGCGTCGTGCTGGTGGTCGGGTCGGTGGCCGCTGCGCTCGCCGCGGGGCTGGCCTGAAGGTCGGAACACGCCGGCTCTGCCGCCGGTGCACGCCGGGCGCTTCGGCGCTTCGAAGCTTCAGTGCTCCAGTGCCCTAGCGCCCTAGCGCGCCGGCATCCTAGCGCCCCGACGCCCCGAGGCCCCAACGCAGCGGCCATACACCGCCGCCCGCCTCAAAGCCCGCAGGTCGCGCCGCCGTTCGCCGCGATTTCGCGCGCCGCCTTCGCACCCTCGACCTGCAGGATCGTCGGCAGCGACACGTTGTTCTTCGCCGCGGTGACTTCCGCGAGGATCGAGATCGCGATTTCCGGCGGCGTGCGGCTGCCGATGTAGATGCCGGCCGGCCCGTGCAGCCGCGCGAGTTCCGCGGCGCTCAGATCGAATTCCAGCAACCGCTCGCGCCGCGCCGCGTTGTTGCGCCGCGAACCGAGCGCGCCGACGTAGAACGCGGGCGTTTTCAGCGCCTCCATCAGCGCGAGATCGTCGAGCTTCGGGTCGTGCGTGAGCGCGATCACCGCCGAACGCGCGTCGAGCTTCATGTCGAGCACCGTGTCGTCGGGCATCGTACGCACGACGCGCGTGCCCGCGACGTCCCACGCATCCGTGTATTCGTCGCGCGGATCGCAGACCGTCACCTGGTAGTCGAGCCCGACCGCGATCTGGCACAGATAGCGCGACAATTGCCCCGCGCCGATCACGAGCATCCGGTAGCGCGGCCCGTGGATCGTCACGAGCCGCTCGCCGTCGAACGCGAGCCCGTCGGTCGCCTGCGCGGGCGACAGCGATGCGCGGCCGGTCGCGAGCGTCATCGTGCGCGTGACGAGCCGGCCGGCCTCGACCTCCGCGCACAATGCGGCGATTCCGCTGTCGCGCGTGAGCGGTTCCAGCACGAGCTGGATCGTGCCGCCGCAGGGCAGCCCGAAGCGGTGCGCTTCCTCGGCCGTCACGCCGTACTTGACGGCCTCCGGACGCGCATCGGCCGCGATCCCGCTCGCATGCACGCGGGCGATCAGGTCGTCCTCGATGCATCCGCCGGACACCGAGCCGACCACGAGCCCGTCCTCGCGCACCGCGAGCATCGCGCCCTCGGGGCGCGGCGACGAGCCCCACGTCTTCACGACCGTCACGAGCAGCACGCGGCGCCCTTCGTCGAGCCAGCGCGCGCTGGATTTCAGTACATCGAGATCGACGCTTTCCATCATGTGTTCCTGTTGCCGGAGGCCCGCCGCGGCGGACCGTCGTTCGATGGCGCGATTATGAACCGCCCGGCGCGCGCGTGCAGGCGGCGTGCGCGCGGCACGCGCAAATCCGGACGATCGGGCAAGACATCGCGACGATCGTGCAGCCGGATGCGGCGCACGGCGCACGCACGGCGGCGGGTTCACAACAACGGGACGGAGGAGCGTGCCGCACGGGGCCGGTCATGGCCCGGTGCGGCAGTGTGCCGCCGCGCGTGGGATGCGCGCGGCGGCACGGGTCAGTGCGCGTCGTGCTGAGCGCGCGCCAGCTTCGAGTGGTGCCGCGAATACAGGAAGTAGATCACGAGACCGATCACGAGCCAGATGCCGAACGCGGCCCACGTGACGGGCTGCAGGTTCAGCATCAGGAACAGGCATGCGCCGACCGCGAGGATCGGCACCACCGGCACGCCGGGGCAGCGGAACGCGCGCGGCAGTTCCGGGTGCGTGCGGCGCAGCACCAGCACCGCGATCGACACCATCGAGAACGCGGCGAGCGTGCCGATGTTGATCAGCTCGGCGAGCACGTTGAGCGGCACGAGCGCCGCGATCAGCCCGAAGAACAGGCCGACGAGCCAGGTCGTCAGGAACGGCGTCGCGAAGCGCGGATGCACGCGCGACAGCGTGGCCGGCAGCAGTCCGTCGCGCGACATCGCAAAGATGATCCGCGTCTGGCCGTAGCTCATCACGAGGATCACGGTCAGCATGCCGAGCACCGCGCCGAGGTCGATGAAGCCCGCGACCCACTTCTCGCCGGCGATCCGCAGCGCATACGAGATCGGGTGCGACACGTTCGCGTACTGCGCCGACGGGACGATGCCCGTCGCGACGGCCGCGACCGTCACGTACAGCACCGCGCACACCGCGAGCGACGCGATGATGCCGATCGGCAGGTCGCGCTTCGGGTTCTTCACTTCCTCGGCCGCCGACGACACCGCGTCGAAACCGATGAACGCGAAGAACATCACGGCTGCCGCGCCGAACACGCCGTTCCAGCCGTGCGGCATGAACGGCTGCCAGTTCGCGGGCGTCACGTGGAACAGGCCGACCGCGATCACGAGCAGCACCACCGACACCTTGATGAACACCATCACGTTGTTGATGCGGGTCGACTCGCGAATGCCGATCGACAGCAGCGTCGTGATCACGAGCATCACCAGGAACGCGGGCAGGTTGAACCACGTGGTGGCGCCCGGCACCGCGCCGGGCGCGGCCGTCAGCACGGTCGGCAGCGTGAGCCCGAAGCCCTGCAGCAGCGATTGCAGATAGCCCGACCAGCCGACCGACACCGCCGACGCCGCGAGGCCGTATTCGAGCATCAGGTCCCAGCCGATGATCCACGCGACGAGCTCGCCGAGCGTCGCGTACGAGTACGTGTAGATCGAACCCGCGACCGGAATCGTCGACGCGAATTCGGCGTACGACAGCGCCGCGAGGCCGCACGCGATCGCGGCGATCACGAACGACAGCATCAGTGCCGGGCCGGCCTGCACGGCGCCCGTGCCGGTCAGCACGAAGATGCCGGTGCCGATGATCGCGCCGATGCCGAGGAAGGTGAGGTCGATTGCGCCGAGCGCTTTCTTGAGCCCGGCGCCGTGCGCGCCGGCGATCATGCGATCGACGTTTTTCTTGCGGAAGAGGGACATTGCGGATGAGTCTCCAGCGCGCGCGAACCCGGCGGCGCCGACTGAGTGAAAACCCGGAATTTTAGCCGATTTGGCGTGAAAGACCCGCTGCGGCGCAGCGGTGGGTGCGGGAATCGTTCGATAAAACAAGCGCTTGCACGCAACGGGCGGCGGCTGCGCCGGCGCCGCGCATCGTGCGATGCCGGTGCGGGGACGCCCTCGGATTACGCGCCCGAAGCGGGCGCCATGTCGACGAGCCGGTTGCTCATCACGTAGAACGTGAGTTCCGCGTTGTTCGACAGCCGCATCTTCTCGAGCAGCCGCGACCGGTACACGCTGACCGTCTTCACCGACAGCGACAGCGTGTTCGCGATGTCGGTGAGGCGCTTGCCGGACGCGAGCATGCAGAGCGTCTGGTATTCGCGGTCGGACAGCTTTTCGTGCGGCAGCGGTTCGTTCTCGAACGACACGTATTCGGCGAGCGCCTCGGCCATCGCCGGGCTCACGTACTTGCGGCCCGCCGCGACCTGCTGGATCGCGCCGATCATCTGCGCGGCATTCACCGTCTTCGACAGGTAGCCGGCCGCGCCGGCCTTCAGCGCGCGCACCGCGTACTGATCCTCGCGGTACATCGAGAACATCAGCACCGGCGTCGCGGGCAGCTTGCGCTTGATGCGCTTGAGCAACTCGATGCCGTTCGTGTCCGGCAGCGAGATGTCGAGCAGGATCACGTCGAACGTGTCGCGATCGACAGCAGCCATCGCGTCGGCGCCGGTCTCGGCTTCAGTGACTTCCCGGGCGACGCCGCGGTCGATCAGCAGGTGGCGGATCCCTTGCCTGACGATCGCGTGATCGTCCACGAGCAGGATGTTCAGGCTCATGGCGACCTCAACGCGACGTGCGGCGCGCGGCGGCCGGCACCGCGAACAGCGAAGCCCACGCGAAGCGCGCGGTGACGCGTGTGCCGCGGCCCGATGCCGGCGCGCCCGCGTCGAAGCTGCCGCCGAATGCCTCGCAGCGCGCGCGCATGCCGGCAAGGCCGTAGCCGGCACGCCGGCTGCGGGAGAAACCGGTCCCATCGTCGGCGACGATCAGGCACAGATGTGAGCCGTCGGTATCGATCCGTACGTCGACGGACGCCGCGCGCGCATGCTTCGCGACGTTCGACAGCGCTTCCTGCGCGACGCGGAAGATCGCGAGCGCGCCGGCGCCGCCGAGCTGCGTGAGCCGCGCGTCGGCCGCGCAGACGAAGCTCGTGCGCAGCCCCGTGCGTGCCGCGTGGCTGTCGACCCACGCCGACAGCGCGCCGACGAGGCCGCCGTCGAGCGCCGGCGTGTCGCGCTCGTCGATCAGCCGGCGGTTCGCGTCGGTCGCCGCGTCGAGCGCCCGCTGCGCGAGTTCCAGCGCGCGCAGGCAGCCGTCCGGCGCATCGGCCGGCAGCCAGGTTTGAACGTTTGCGAGTGCGAAGCGGGCGGCGGTGAGTTCGGCGCCGAGCCCGTCATGCAATTCGCCGGCCAGATGGCGGCGGGCCGCTTCGTCGGCGGCCATCAGTTCGGTGGACAGCGCCGCGATTCGCGCGGCGCACGCGTCGCGTTCGCCACGTTGGGGGAGGGCGTCGACGATGACGGCAGTCGCGGTGCAGCCGTGTGCGAGCTGCCGCGACGGGAACGGGGCGTGGGCGCCGGGGGGCGCGTTGAGCGACGTATCCATGACTCTCCCTGCTGTCAGAAAGCGGTTCAGACACCGGCTGGCTGCGTGGATCGGCTGCCGTTTCGAGGGCCGCCGGCGTCAGAGAATCGACTCATGCCAAGGTAACAAAAGTTACATCTTGTAACGTTTGAGTCCGACCCTCCGATGCTCGCCCGATCGGCGACCACGCGGGGCGAATAATATCCCAAAAAATTGGAAAACGTCATGCTGGGCGGACATTTAAGGGTAAATGTGAATAATCGGAATGAAGGTGTTGTAGGAAAAACACCGACACGAAAGCGCTGGTCGACGGCGTATCCAAATGTAACGATTTGCCCAGGCATGGTCGCAGTTTGTTACGAATTCGCCAAGTCCGGACGAAAAAAAACCGGAGCTTTCGCTCCGGTTCTTGATGCGGCACAAATTCGGGGATGGATCAGTCCACGAATGCACGCTCGATCACGTAGTGGCCCGGTGCGCTGTTCTTGCCCTCGACGAGGCCGGCCTGCTTCAGCAGTTCGGTCGTGTCCTTCAGCATCGCGGTGCTGCCGCACAGCATCACGCGGTCGTTTTCCGGCGAGAACGCCGGCACGCCGAGATCCGTGAACAGCTTGCCCGTCGCGATCAGGTCGGTGATCCGGCCCTCGTTGTCGAACGCTTCGCGCGTGACCGTCGGGTAGTAGACGAGCTTTTCCTTGATGATGTCGCCGAGGTATTCGTGGCCCGGCAGATCGTGCTTGATGTAGTCCATGTACGCGAGCTCGCCCTTCAGGCGGCACGTGTGCGTCAGGATGACCTTGTCGAAGCGATCGTAGATGTCCGGGTCGCGGATGATCGACATGAACGGCGCGAGGCCCGTGCCGGTCGACAGCATCCACAGCGTCTTGCCCGGCAGCAGATTGTCGGCGACGAGCGTGCCGGTCGGCTTCTTGCCGATCAGCACGGTGTCGCCCACCTTCAGGTGCTGCAGGCGCGACGTCAGCGGGCCGTTCTGGACCTTGATGCTGAAGAACTCGAGGTGCTCTTCGTAGTTCGGGCTGACGATCGAGTAGGCGCGCGCGAGCGGCTTGCCGTCGACCTCGAGGCCGACCATCGTGAATTCGCCGTTGTTGAAGCGCAGGCTCGGCTCACGGGTGCAGGTGAAGCTGAAAAGCGTGTCGGTCCAGTGATGGACGGATTGGACGGTGGCGGTGTCGTATTTGCTCATGGCTTTGAAAACGGACGCGCGTAGCGGACGCGTGTAACGGGCCCAAAAACGGGCAAAAAACCGAGTGCGTCGGCCCGATCGCGGATCGGCCGGCCGGCGCGTCGGACACGCGCCCTCTCGATGACAGACGTTTGAGTAACTCGTTATTTTACCCTGCTTGGGACGGATGCGGGCTTGACCCGCGCGGCTGCGCGGATTTGGCACAACGCATCATTTCAACGAGCTTTCAGGGGCCGGCCGCGCGTGTCGCGGCGAAACCGGCGACGCGCGCGCCACGCGGCCGGCGCTCACTGCGCGGCCGGCGGCGCCCGATCGAGCCGCAGCCGCGCGATGTACGGCAGGTGGTCGGACAGCCATGCGGTTTCGCCGGACGGCGCCTGCCATTCGAGCGGCGTCAGCCCGCGCACGAACATCTTGTCGAGCGCGAGCGCCGGCGAGAACGCGGGGAACGTGCGGCCCGACTCGCCGAGCAGCGTCGCGACCTCGGACAGCCCGATCTCGCCGAACAGCGCGACCGAATCGTTGCGCCAGTCGTTGAAGTCGCCGGCGAGCACGAGCGGGTCGTCGCCCGCATTGCGCACGATCCAGTGCGCGATCCAGTGCATCTGGCGCAGCCGCGCGGCGCGCGTGAGCGCGAGGTGAGCGCACAGCAGCGTGACCGGGCGCGAGCCGGCGAGCGTTGCGCGCGCGACCAGCAGCCCGCGCCGCTCGAAGCGGTGCGCGGAGATGTCCCAGCGGCCGCCGAGGTCGAGCGGATGCGGCGACAGGATCGCATTGCCGTGCCGCCACGACGGCTTGAACACGTTCGGCCCGAGCGCGATCTGCCAGTCGAGCGCCTGCGCGATTTCGGTGGCCTGGCAGTGCCATACGTCGTCGACCGCATCGTCCATCGGCGCGCCGAAGCCGGCGGCGAGCATCGGGCGCGGCATGCGGCGCGCCATCGCTTCCTGCAGAAAATACACGTCGGCGTGCGTCGACTGCATCCAGTTGCGCATCGCGTTCCATGCGGTGAAGCCGAGCGGCGAGCGGCCCTTGTGCAGGTTCCAGCTGACCGCGGTGATTTCGTCGGGAGCCGCGTGCGGTTCGGCGAACGGCAAGGACAGGGCGTCGGCGGACATGGCGCTCAGTCCTGTGCGACGTGCGCGCGCACGCGGTAGACGAGATGCGGATGCTGCTCGACGAGCGTCCAGTCGGTCCACGCATCGGCGCCGACCGCGAGCCCGGGATGGCTCGCGACGATCTGCCGCGGCGACGCGGGCAGGCACGGATCGCTGCGCGTCGCGGTTTCGTCGTCGAGGGTTTCCTGCACGTCGAGCGCGAGGGACACGGTGTGCGCGGCGGCGTCGACGGCGAGCGGCGCGACCGTCACGGAGCGCGAGCGCTCGGTCGGCACGACGCGCGCGGCGTTGCCGCAGCCGACGGGCACGGCGGACGGATAGCGATGCGTGTCGGTACGCGTCTGACCGACGGTGGTGCGCTGCTGGAACGTGTCGATCGTCTGACCGTCGCGCACCACCTGGATTTCCCATGCGACGGCGGCCGGTGCGGGGCTCTGCGCATGGGCCGCGAGCGCGACGCTCGCGAGCAGGACGGCCAGGCCGTGTTTCAGCATCGAACTTCTCCGGAAACGCGGGATAGCGGGGAACGGACGCACATCTTACGCCCGATCGATTCGGACGGTGGTGTGACCGGATCCGGCGCGGCAGGTTCGCAGCACGATCCGGTCCTGCTCGAAAGGTAGGTGCACGCCGCGCGTTTTCAAGCGTAAAAGCGCGCGAACTCGACTACGCTCGCGCGCTCGGTGACGAGGCGGTTCTCGATCGCGTCCGGATCCGCATGGCCGAGCGACATGCCGCAGACGAGCTGTTCGTTCGCGGGGATGCCGAGATGCTCGGCGACGATCCGGTGAAACGGCACGAACGCGGCTTGCGGGCAGGTGTCGAGCCCGCGTGCGCGGGCGGCCGTCATCACGCCCTGCAGAAACATCCCGCAGTCGAGCCATGCGCCGTGCGTCATGATCCGATCCAGCGTGAAGAACATGGCGACCGGCGCGTCGAAGAAGCGGAAGTTGCGCGCGTGCTGCGCGTGCATGCGGGCCTTTTCGCCGCGGCCGATGTTCAACAGCCCGTAAAGATCCCAGCCGACCTTGCGGCGCCGGTCGACATACGGCGACACCCATTCGCGCGGATAGTAGTCGTACTCGGCGACGTATTTCTCGTCGCGCGCCGGATCGTCGTATGCGGCGGTGAGGGCCGCGGCGAGCGCATCGCGCGTCGCGCCGGTCGCGACGTACACGCGCCACGGCTGGATGTTGGTGCCCGACGGCGCGCGGCTCGCGGCTTCGAGGATCGCCTCGAGCGTGTCGCGCGGCACCGGCGTGGGCAGGAACGCGCGAATCGCGCGGCGCGACTTGAGCGCGGCGTCGACGGCTTCGACGGCGCGGCAGGCGTCGGTATCGACGCGCGGTTCGGCAGCGGGAACGGACATCGGCAACCCTTCGAAACGAAGCGCGCGGCGCCGCCCACGCGTCGCCGGCAAGCCCGGCGCGACGGCCGGTGAATCATTGATGATACGCCGCGCGGCATGACGCTGCAGGCGCGCGCGGTGTTAGCAGCAGATGCGGGCGGCTGCTTGCTTGCACGCGCGTGCGGGATCGCTACACTGAAAATCGTAAGGGTCTGATGAGTGTGTAACGGCAGCAGCAGCGAGGTTGGTATGACGACGGCGATGGTGAAACAGGAACTGGCGGTGGCGTCCTTCAGCACGGTGTACGACCTGGAGCAGGTCGAGACCGCATTGAACGACCTGAACGAGAGCGCGAGCGATGCATTGCGCGCCACTTACGAGCGGATGCTCAAGACCGGCAATCTGCGCTTTTGCGTGAAGCCGAACCGGATGCCGTCGTTCGACGAACTCGGCGACGCGCTGCCCAATTTCACCGAGCCGCTCGGCGACGTGCGCAAGCAGGTCGCGCTGTGCCTCGAGACGGAAGACCGGCTCGAACTGATGCCGATCCTGCTGCTCGGGCCGCCGGGGATCGGCAAGACGCACTTCGCGAAGGCGCTCGCGCAGTTGCTCGGCACCGCGTACCACTACGTGCCGATGAGCTCGCTGACGGCCGGCTGGATCCTGTCGGGCGCGTCGTCGCAGTGGAAGAACGCGAAGCCGGGCAAGGTGTTCGATGCGCTCGTGAACGGCAGCTATGCGAATCCGGTGATCGCGGTCGACGAGATCGACAAGGCCGGCAGCGATGCGCAATACGATCCGCTCGGCGCGCTGTACGCGCTGCTCGAGCACGACACCGCGCGCGCGTTCGTCGACGAATTCGCCGAAGTGCCGATCAATGCGGGCAACGTGATCTGGATCGCGACCGCGAACGACGCGCACGCGATTCCGGAGCCGCTGCTGAACCGGATGAACGTGTACGAGATCGCGCCGCCGGATGCCGCGGGCGCGCGACGGATCGCGCGGACGATCTACGACGAGATCCGCACGTCGCACGCGTGGGGGCGGCGTTTTCCGGACACGCTCGACGACGACGTGCTCGACGTGCTGGCCGCGACGCCGCCGCGCACGATGCGCCGCGCGCTGCTGCATGCGTTCGGCGCCGCGCGGCTCGACGGCCGCGACGTGATCGCGCCGGCCGACATCCGCGCGGACGAAGGAGCGGCGAAGCGCCGGCCGATCGGATTCTGAGCCGGCGGCGCGCGTGGCCGTCCCGCGCGGCACGCAATCGCGCGTATACATGGATGCGCATGCACCGGCGGGCGGGCGAACCGGGACGTACAATTCTTATCTCTCCCTTCGACGCGTGAGCGACACGAAACGCTATGGAGCAGATGGATTGTGTGGTGATCGGCGCGGGCGTCGTCGGTCTGGCGATTGCGCGCGAGCTCGCGTTGCGCGGGCGCGAGACGATCGTGCTCGAGGCGGCCGACGCGATCGGCACGAGCACGAGTTCGCGCAACAGCGAGGTGATTCACGCGGGGCTGTACTACCCGCGCGGCTCGCTGAAGGCGACGTCGTGCGTGCGCGGGCGCGATCTGTTGTACGAATTCTGCGACACGCATCACGTGCCGCACCGGCGCGTGGGCAAGCTGCTCGTCGCGACGAGCGCCGCGCAGGTGAAGCAGTTGAAGGCGATCGCCGCGCGCGCGGCGGAAAACGGCGTGCTCGACCTGATGCCGCTCACGCGCACCGAGGCGCAGACGCTCGAGCCCGCGCTCGAATGCGTGGAAGCGCTGTTCTCGCCGAGCACCGGCATCGTCGACAGTCACCAGCTGATGCTCGCGCTGCTCGGCGACGCCGAACGCAACGGCGCGACGTGCGCGCTGAGATCTCCGGTCGAGTCGATCGACGTGCTGCGCGGCGGCCGCTTCGTCGTGCGCACCGGCGGCGACGCGCCGGCCGAAATCGACGCCGCATGCGTGATCAACAGCGCGGGCCTGGGCGCACAGGCGCTCGCACGCCGCACGCGCGGCCTCGACCCGCGCTGGGTGCCGCCGCTCTATCTCGCGCGCGGCAACTATTTCAGCCTGTCCGGGCGTGCGCCGTTCTCGCATCTCGTCTATCCGATGCCCGACCGGGCCGGGCTCGGGGTGCACCTGACGCTCGATCTCGGCGGGCAGGCGCGCTTCGGCCCGGACGTCGAGTGGGTCGATGCGCTGCGCTACGAAGTCGATCCGGCGCGCGCGCAGGCGTTCTATGCGTCGATCCGCGCGTACTGGCCGGCGCTGCCCGACGGCGCGCTGCAGCCGGCCTACGCCGGGATCCGGCCGAAACTCGCGGGGCCCGGCGAGCCGCCGGCCGACTTCATCGTGCAGGGCGCCGCGCAGCACGGCGTGCGCGGGCTCGTGAACCTGTTCGGCATCGAATCGCCGGGGCTGACCGCATCGCTCGCGCTCGCGCAGCGGGTCGGGGACATGACGTCGTATGCGTGACGGGTTCGGCCCGCGCGGGCGGGCCGGCCGTGTGCAATCCCGTGTGTGAAATTCCTTATCTCCGGCATTTCGGCGCGCACATTCATTCGCTTGGCGGTTATGCTCTTGAACGGCCGTCGCCAGAACGGCTTTCAAACCGATAACGTTGGAGCGAGTCCCCCATGAAAACAACCCGTCGGAGTTTCCTGATCACGAGCATTGGCGCGGTGTCCGCGCTGGCGCTGTCGCGCGAAGCGCTGGCCGATGCGCCGATGCTGTCGGAAACCGATCCGACCGCGGCGGCGCTCGGCTACAAGGCCGACGCCACGAAGGTCGACAAGACGAAGTATCCGAAATACGCAGCGGGCCAGGATTGCGCGGCCTGCATGCTGTACCAGGGCAAGAAGGGCTCGGCTTCGGGCCCGTGCGGCGCGTTCCCCGGCAAGCAGGTGTCGGCGAAAGGCTGGTGCAGCGCATTCTCGAAGATGGGCTGATGCCCGTGGCGGCATCGTGCGATGCCGCAATGTGGCGAAAACCGCACAACGCCCGCCGTCGGATGATGGCGGGCTTTTTTTATGCTTGAAATCGGTTCCGTCGCTTTCTACACTCGCTGCACACCAGCGCGCCACGGCCACCCGCGCGCCGCACCGCCCGACACGGCGAATTCACGAGGACGAGGCACGCATGGCGACGATTGCGAATTCAACGAAAACGGTCCGGCCCGAGCGTGCGCTGAACCGGCGCGCGGTCGTGGCCGCCGTGATCGGCAACGCGCTCGAGTGGTACGACTTCACGGTGTTCGGCTTCATGACGGTCGTGATCGCCGAACTGTTCTTCCCGACCTCCAGCGAATACTCGTCGCTGCTGCTCACCACCGCGACGTTCGGCGTCGCGTTCTTCATGCGCCCGATCGGCGGCATCGTGTTCGGCCTGTATGCGGACCGCGCGGGCCGCAAGGCCGCGCTGTCGCTCGTGATCCTGCTGATGACGGCCGGCATCTTCCTGCTCGCGATCGCGCCGCCGTACGCGGCGATCGGCATCGGCGGTCCGCTGCTGATCGTGCTCGGCCGGCTGCTGCAGGGGTTCTCGGCCGGCGGCGAATTCGGCAGCGCGACCGCGCTGCTGATCGAGGCCGCGCCGTTCTCGAAACGCGGCTTCTACGGCAGCTGGCAGATGGCGAGCCAGGCGGGCGCGCTGCTGATCGGCGCGCTGGTGGGCGCGGCCGTCACGCGCGGGCTGTCGCATGACGCGCTGCGCAGCTGGGGCTGGCGCGTGCCGTTCATCCTCGGGCTCGTGATCGGCCCGATCGGCTTCTATATCCGCCGTCATCTCGCGGATTCCGAAGCATTCCTGCATGCGCAGCAAAGCGGCCGCCGCGCGACGCTCGGCGAAGTGTTCACGCGCCATCCGCGCGAGGTGCTGTGCGGGCTCGGCTCGGTGATCGCGCTGACGGTGACCATCTACGTGCTGATCAGCTATCTGCCGACCTTCGCGGTGAAGCAGCTGAAGCTGCCGTATGCGGAGTCGTTCTACGCGGTGATCGCCGGCAACCTGCTGCTGATGGTGCTGTCGCCGGTGGCCGGCGCGTGGTCGGACCGCATCGGCCGCAAGGGGCTGTCGCTGTGGTCGCTCGTGCTGACGCTCGCGCTGATGTATCCGCTGTTCGCGTGGCTCGACGCGGCGCCGAGCATCGGGCGGCTGATCGCGGTGCAGGCGATCCTGTCGGTAACGCTCGCCGGCTATTACGGGCCGTTCGGCGCGATGATCGCCGAGCTGTTCCCGGCGAACGTGCGCTCGACCGGGCTGTCGATCGCGTACAACGTCGCGGTGATGCTGTTCGGCGGCTTCGGGCAGTTCATCGTCACGTGGCTGATCAAGGTGACGGGCACGCCGCTCGCGCCGACCTATTACGTGATGGCCGGGCTCGCGCTGTCGATCGTCGCGGTCGCGTTCGTGCCGGCACGCAGCGCGGACCTCGACGCGCCGGCCTGACGGCGCGCGGCATTGCATGCAATGCATCGTTTCCGACAGCGTAACGATGCTCGCTCACCTCCGGAAAACGTGCGGGAAACCCGCGTGACGCGCGTTCGCGTGCGCGCGGGAATTGTTTAGTTGTCGAAGGAAACACGCGCCGGATGAACGAAATGGCCGCTTCCGCGCGCGGCGGCGCCTTTCGCATGCGCAACACGTCGGCAAAAAACCGCGTGAATGCGTGTAGAAGAGTTTTTTCTCCAGCTTGTTGCAGAATCGCTAGCTCAAGTAATATCCGCGTACCCCGGCTCCCCCCTGCGGGACCGGTTCCGATCTGGAGACCTGGAGGAAACATGGAATACAACCGTCTGTTGCACACCCTGCGTGTTACCGCCATTGCAGGCGTGGCAGCGGCATCGCTCGGCGTCGCGGGCTCTGCATTCGCACAGATCCCGAACAAAACGCTCGTCTACTGCTCAGAAGGCAGCCCGGCGGGTTTCGATTCCGCGCAATTCACGACCGGCGTCGATTTCACCGCCGCCACGTTCACCGTCTACAACCGCCTCGTCGAATTCGAGCGCGGCGGCACGAAGGTCGAGCCGGGCCTCGCCGAGAAGTGGGACGTGTCGTCCGACGGCAAGGTGTACACGTTCCACCTGCGCCATGGCGTGAAGTTCCACACGACCGACTTCTTCAAGCCGACGCGCGAATTCAACGCGGACGACGTCGTGTTCTCGTTCGAGCGCATGCTCGATCCGAACAATGCGTTCCGCAAGGCGTACCCGGTGTCGTTCCCGTACTTCACCGACATGGGCCTCGACAAGCTGATCACGAAGATCGAGAAGGTCGATCCGTACACCGTGAAGTTCACGCTGTCCGAGCCGAACGCGCCGTTCATCCAGAACATGGCGATGGAATTCGCGTCGATCCTGTCGGCCGAATACGGCGACCAGCTGATGAAGGCCGGCAAGGCCGCCGACATCAACCAGAAGCCGGTCGGCACGGGCCCGTTCATCTTCCGCAGCTACACGAAGGACGCGACGATCCGTTTCGACGGGAATCCTGATTACTGGAAGAAGGGCGCGGTGAAGATCTCGAAGCTGATCTTCTCGATCACGCCGGACCCGGGCGTGCGCGTGCAGAAAATCAAGCGCAACGAATGCCAGGTGATGAGCTATCCGCGTCCGGCCGACATCGCGACGCTGAAGGCCGATTCGAACATCGACATGCCGTCGCAGCCGGGCTTCAACCTCGGCTACCTCGCGTACAACGTCGAGCACAAGCCGGTCGACAAGCTCGAAGTGCGTCAGGCGCTCGACATGGCGATCAACAAGAAGGCGATCCTCGAATCCGTCTACCAGGGCGCGGGCCAGGCTGCCAGCGCGCCGATGCCGCCGACCCAATGGTCGTACGACAAGAACCTGAAGATGGCCGCGTACGACACCGCGAAGGCGAAGGCACTGCTCGCGAAGGCCGGCTACCCGAACGGGTTCGAGATCACGCTGTGGGCGATGCCGGTGCAGCGCGCATACAACCCGAACGCCCGCCTGATGGCCGAGATGATCCAGGCCGACTGGGCGAAGATCGGCGTGAAGGCGAAGATCGTCACGTACGAATGGGGCGAGTACATCAAGCGTGCGCACGGCGGCGAGCAGGACACGATGCTGATCGGCTGGACGGGCGACAACGGCGACCCGGACAACTGGCTCGGCACGCTGCTCGGCTGCGAGGCGATCAAGGGCAACAACTTCTCGCACTGGTGCTACAAGCCGTTCGACGACCTGGTCCAGAAGGGCCGCACGACGACGGGCCAGGACGCGCGCACGAAGATCTACACGCAGGCTCAGCAGATCTTCGCGCAACAGCTGCCGTTCTCGCCGATCGCGAACTCGACGGTCTACCAGCCGGTACGCAACAACGTGGTCGACATGCGGATCGAACCGCTCGGCTATGCCCGCTTCGACGGTGTTGGCGTGAAGTAACCGGGCTGGCGTAAGCTGTCGTCATTGAGAAAACCGGCTTGAAATCATCCGGCGACGAGGGGCCACGAGCTCCTCGTCGCCGGTCGCACATTTCCCACGAGAAAATACGAGACGCATCATGTTCACATTCGTGTTGCGCCGCGTGGGCATGGTGATTCCGACCTTCATCGGCATCACCATCCTGGCGTTTGCGCTGATTCACCTGATACCGGGCGACCCCATCGAAGTGATGATGGGCGAGCGCGGCGTCGATCCCGCGATGCATGCGGAGGCAATGAAACGGCTCGGGCTCGACCAGCCGCTGCCGCTGCAGTATCTGCACTACATCGGCCGGGCGCTGCATGGCGACCTCGGCATGTCCATCATCACCAACACCAGCGTCGCGGGCGAATTCTTCGCGCGCTTCCCGGCGACCGTCGAGCTGTCGCTGTGCGCGCTCGTGTTCGCGCTCGTGGTCGGGCTGCCGGCCGGCGTGATCGCCGCGCTGCGGCGCGGGTCGGTCATCGATCACGGCGTGATGGGCACCGCGCTCACCGGCTATTCGATGCCGATCTTCTGGTGGGGGCTGATCCTGATCATGGTGTTTTCGTCGTATCTCGGCTGGACGCCCGTGTCGGGCCGCATCGCCGTCGAATACGACTTTCCGCATCCGACGGGCTTCATGCTGATCGACGCGCTGCTCGCGCCGGACGAAGGCTCGTTCAAGTCGGCCGTCAGCCACCTGATCCTGCCAGCGATCGTGCTCGGCACGATCCCGCTCGCGGTGATCGCGCGGATGACGCGCTCGTCGATGCTCGAAGTGCTGCGCGAGGACTACATCCGCACCGCCCGCGCGAAGGGGCTGTCGCCCGCGCGCGTGGTGGTCGTGCATGCGCTGCGCAACGCGCTGATCCCGGTGGTCACCGTGATCGGCCTGCAGATCGGCACGCTGCTTGCCGGCGCCGTGCTGACCGAGACGCTCTTTTCGTGGCCCGGCGTCGGCAAGTGGCTGATCGATGCGATCGGCCGCCGCGACTATCCGGTCGTCCAGGGCGGCATCCTGCTGATCGCGACGCTCGTGATCGTCGTGAACCTGGTCGTCGACCTGCTGTACGGCGTGCTGAATCCGCGCATCCGCCACACGAGGTAATTCCATGAGCAATCTGCAAAACACCCTGCCGAGCGAATCCGCGCCGGCCGGCGGCCGTGCGCTCGCGCTGCGCGAGTTCTGGGCCAACTTCTCGCGCAACCGCGGCGCCGTCGGCGCCGGCATCGTCGTGCTGCTGCTGATCCTGGTCGCGATCCTCGCGCCGCTGATCGCGCCGCACAGCCCGGTCGAGCAATACCGCGACTACGTGAAGATTCCGCCCGCGTGGCTCGCCGGCGGCAACTGGCAATTCATCCTCGGCACCGACGAAGCGGGCCGCGACATCCTTTCGCGGCTTATGTTCGGCGCGCGGATGTCGTTCTGGATCGGCTTCGTATCGGTCGTGCTCGCGCTGATCCCCGGCATCGTGCTCGGGCTCGTCGCCGCGTTCTTCCAGAAGTGGGCCGACACGCCGGTGATGCGCATCATGGACGTGCTGCTCGCGCTGCCGTCGCTGCTGCTCGCGGTCGCGGTCGTCGCGATCATCGGCCCGGGCCTCACCAACACGATGTTCGCGATCGCGATCGTCGCGCTGCCGGCCTACGTGCGTCTCACGCGCGCGTCGGCGCTCGGCGAGCTGCAGAAGGAGTACGTGACGGCGTCGCGCGTGGCCGGCGCCGGCACGCTGCGGCTGATGTTCTCGCAGGTGCTGCCGAACTGCACGGCGCCCTTGATCGTGCAGGCGACGCTCGGCTTCTCGTCGGCGATCCTCGACGCGGCCGCGCTCGGCTTCCTCGGCCTCGGCGTGCAGCCGCCGACCGCCGAGTGGGGCGCGATGCTCGCGTCCGCACGCGACTACATCGACAACGCGTGGTGGATCGTGACGATGCCGGGCCTGTCGATCCTGATTTCGGTGCTCGCGATCAACCTGCTCGGCGACGGGCTGCGCGACGCGCTGGATCCCAAACTGAAGCGGATGGCGTAACCATGAGCCAAAATCTACTGACCATCCGCAATCTCGCGGTGAACTTCAACGGCCTGCCCGCGGTCGACCGGATCAACCTGTCGATCGCGCCGGGCGAGGTGGTGGGCGTCGTCGGCGAATCGGGCTCGGGCAAGAGCGTGACGATGATGGCGCTGATGGGCCTGATCGACGCGCCGGGCAAGGTGACGGCCGACGAGGTCACGTTCAACGGCGTGGACCTCCTGAAGGCATCGCCGAAGGCGCGCCGCAGGATCGTCGGCAAGGACATCGCGATGGTGTTCCAGGATGCGCTGACGAGCCTGAACCCGAGCTACACGGTCGGCTACCAGATCAAGGAAGTGCTGAAGCTGCACGAAGGCCTGCGCGGCGACGCGCTGCACCGGCGTGCGCTCGAGCTGCTCGACCAGGTCGGCATTCCTGATGCGAAGAACCGCATCACGGCCTTCCCCCACCAGATGTCGGGCGGGATGAACCAGCGCGTGATGATCGCGATGGCGGTCGCGTGCAATCCGAAGCTGCTGATCGCCGACGAGCCGACCACCGCGCTCGACGTGACGATCCAGGCGCAGATCATGGATCTGCTCGTGAAGCTGCAGAAGGAGCGCGGGATGGCGCTCGTGCTGATCTCGCACGACCTGGCCGTGGTGTCGGAGGTCGCGCAGCGCGTCGCGGTGATGTACGCGGGCGAGGTCATCGAGACCAATCGCGTGCCGGACATCTTCCGTGCGCCGCATCATCCGTACACCGAAGCGCTGCTCGCGGCGATTCCCGAGCACAATAAGGGTGCGCGGCGCCTTGCCGCATTGCCGGGCATGGTGCCGGGCCGCGATGATCGCCCGTCCGGATGCCTGTTCGCGCCGCGCTGCAAGTACGTCGTCGACGATTGCCGCAAGGCGCGTCCGGCGCTCGACACGCTCGCGGCCGGCAACGATGCGATGCGCGCGCGCTGCATCAAGCCGCTCAATCTTTCCAACCTCGACCTGACGGGAGGCGCACGATGAATGCAGTCCACGAAACGCGTGCCATGCCGCACGACGAGGAAGCGGTGCTGGTCGCCGACCAGCTCGCGAAGCACTACACGGTCAAGCGCGGGATGTTCGGGCAGGGCACGGTCAAGGCGCTGAACGGCGTGTCGTTCACGCTGAAGCGCGGCAAGACGCTCGCCGTCGTCGGCGAGTCGGGCTGCGGGAAGTCGACGCTCGCGCGCCAGCTCACGATGATCGAGACGCCGACGTCGGGCCATCTGACGATCGACGGCAAGGACGTCGCCGGCGCGAACCGCGAGACGGTCGCCGACCTGCGCCGCCGCGTGCAGATGGTGTTCCAGAACCCGTTCGCGTCGCTGAACCCGCGCAAGACCGTCGAGCAGACGCTGTCCGAGCCGCTCGAGATCAACGCGAGCCTGACCGCCGCCGAGCGCGCCGCGCGCATCGCGCAGATCATGCGCACGGTCGGCCTGCGGCCCGAGCACGCGAAGCGCTATCCGCACATGTTCTCCGGCGGCCAGCGCCAGCGCGTCGCGATCGCGCGCGCGATGATCCTCGATCCGCGGATCGTCGTCGCCGACGAGCCGGTGTCCGCGCTCGACGTGTCGATCCAGGCGCAGATCCTGAACCTGTTCATGGATCTGCAGGAGCAGTTCAAGACGAGCTACGTGTTCATCTCGCACAACCTGGCGGTGGTCGAGCACGTCGCGGACGACGTGATGGTGATGTATTTCGGCAGCGTCGCCGAGCTCGGCGACAAGGCGACGATCTACGCGCGGCCGCGCCATCCGTACACGCGCGCGCTGATGTCGGCGACACCGGCGATCTTCGAGGAAGATCGCCGCGTGCAGATCAAGCTGCAGGGCGAGCTGCCGTCGCCGCTCAATCCGCCGTCGGGCTGCGCGTTTCACCAGCGCTGCCCGTACGCGGTCGAGCGCTGCCGCGTCGAGGAACCGCAGCTGCGCGACGTCGACGGACGCCGCGTGGCCTGCCATCGCGCCGAGGAGGTGGGGGAGGCGAATGCCTGATGGTTTGGCGGCGCGCGCGCCTCGCGTGCGCCGTTCGGAGGTTGGCCGTGCGCACGTGGTGCGCGCGTGCCGCAATGCACGGCGCTGGAGCGTGCGCACGGTCACGGGCGCGGCGCTGGCCGGCGCGTGCGCAGCCGCGAGCGTGCTGGTCCCCGTCGACGCCGCACGTGCCGAAGGGCGCGCGCCGGCGAGCACGCCGATCCATCCGTCGCAGGTCCCGCCGCCCGGCATGAGCCTGCCGGGCTTTCACGCGCCGTCCGGGTCGAACGGCACGGTCGCGCGCGGCACGGTGCGCGTGCAGCCCGCGCGCATGCCGTTCTATGTCGCGACGAGAGGCAGAGTCACGCTGTACGTGCTCGGCACGCTGCATACGGGCGACCCGTCCGACTATCCGCCGGCCCAGCCGTTCCGGGCGCCGATCCTCGCGGCGCTCGCCGCGTCGCCGACGCTCGCGCTCGAGTTGTCGCCGGACGATCTGCTCGAATCGCAGGACGACGTGTCGAAGTACGGCGTGTGCCGCTACCCGTGCCTGCAGCGCCTGTTGCCGGAGCCGCTGTGGCAGCGGCTCGCCGCGCGGCTGCGCGGCAATCCGGCCGCGCTGACGGAGATCCGCCGGATGCGGCCGTGGCTCGCGGCGCTGGTCGTCGAGACCTACGATTCGCTGTCGGCGGGGCTGCAGACCGAGTTCGGCACCGAGGCGCAGCTGCAGAACGTGTTCCTGAAGAAGAAGGGCGGCCGAGTGATCGGACTCGAGACGCTCGCCGAGCAGATGCGCGCGTTCACCGGGCTCACGCTCGCCGAGCAGCGCGAGATGCTCGCGCAGGACATGGTGCAGACGCCCGCGCAGAACGCCGACGACATCAAGGCGCTGCACCGGCTGTGGCAAATTGGCGACGCCGATGCGATCGCCGCGTGGGCGGTCGCGAAGAGCGAGCGGCTGGCCCGTTCGAAGGCGCTGTCGGCGTCGATCGACAACAAGATCCTGTACGAGCGCAACCAGCGCTTCGTTGCACGAATGACGGCAATCGCCGCGCCGAACCGGCCGGTATTCGTCGCGATCGGCGCGCTGCATCTGGGCGGCCAGCGCGGCGTGCTCGAATTGTTGCGCCAGCAAGGATACCGGGTCGACGCGAGCTGATCGCTCCGGGCCGCATCCATCGATCCTGCCCCGTTTGATCGGCGATGCATACGCGCCGCGGCATGCGTGCGCGACCGCGCGGGCCGATCAGGAAAACCCTTGAATCATCAGGAAATAGCGTTTAAAACCATTGACATCCCGTTCTGCCAATCTCTATTCTTCATCCCACAAGTTGAAAAAATGAAAAGAATAGATAAGTTCTACGGGGTAGCAGAAAACAAAGCGCGGGGTTAGCGTAGCCGGCACGAATCATCGTGCCGGCCGCGGAGTGTCTGCATGCACGGCGGGGCCAAACATCGTCGGCACAACAAATGCATGCGGCAGACTTGCGGCATAAGCGGCGTTCCGTCGTCCGACCGGGGAAAAGCAGTAATCGGGCGGCGGCGGACGTTTTTTAATCCGGAGCATCTTTCCGGTCACCGTCGAAGGACGGTTTCGGGGTGGCGAATCGACAGACGGCGAAGTCCGCGGCGATCGTGCCAACAGAAAAGCGCCACGACGGCGCTTTTTTCTTTTGGAGCGGCGGATTGTGATCGAGGCCGGACGCGGCGCGGCTGGCGAGCCCTGCGTGCGACCCGTTGCGACTCGTTGCGACTCGTTACGCGTCCTCGCCGGCCTGCAGCGCACCGGGCGCGACGACGTCGATCCCCGCCGATTCCAGCGCCGCGCGGATCCGCTTCGCGAACGCGAGCGCATGCGGGCCGTCGCCGTGCAGGCAGACCGTCTGCGCGTTGAGCGGCACCCATTCGCCGCTCACCGCGCGCACCTGCCGGTCGCGCACCATGTCGAGCGTGCGCGCGAGCACTGCGTCTTCATCGTCGATCAGCGCGCCGGGCTGGCTGCGCGGTACGAGCGAGCCGTCCGCGCGGTAGCCGCGATCGGCGAACACTTCCTCCACCGCGGCGAGCCCCGCATGGCGCGCGGCCGCGACGAACACGCTGTTCGCGAGCCCGAACACCGCGAGCGACGGATCGAAGTCGTGAATCGCCGATACGACCGCGTCGGCGATCATCGGGTCGCGCGCGGCCTGGTTGTACAGCGCGCCGTGCGGCTTCACGTGCGCGATGCGCCCGCCCTCCGCCTGCGCGATCGCCGACAGCGCGCCGAGCTGGTACAGCACGCCCGCGTAGATGTCGCCGGCCGGCAGCTGCATTTCCTTGCGGCCGAAATTCTCCGGATCGTGAAAGCTCGGATGCGCGCCGATCGACACGCCCTTCTGCACGGCCCAGCGCACGCAGTCGCGCATCGCATTGGCGCCGCCCGCATGCCAGCCGCATGCGATGTTCGCCGACGTGACGAGGTCGAGCAGCGCCTCGTCCGATCCGCATCCTTCGCCGAGATCGGCGTTCAGATCGATTTCCATGATGTCCTCGTCCACTGATCGCGTGGCGCGTCCTTCGTCCTTCGTCCTGCTTCCGCCATCGTCACGCTGCGCGGGATTGCGTGCGGCGGCGGGTTTCCTCGCGCATCTCGATCGCGACGTCGATCTGCCGCAGATACGCGCGTTCCGCGGTCAACGCGGCACGCGCGGCGTCGAGCGTCGTGCGCACGAAGCGGATCGGCAGGTTGAGCCGCGCCTGCGCGAGTTTCCACAGATCCGCGCGGATCACCGTGCCGATCTTCGGGTAGCCGCCGGTGGTCTGCGCGTCGTGCATCAGCACGATCGGCTGGCCGTTCGGCGGCACCTGGATCGTGCCGGGCAGCACCGCATGCGACAGCAGCTCGACAGGCCGCTCGCGCACGAGCTCGGCGCCGGCGAGCCGGTAGCCCATCCGGTTGCTGTTCGCGGTGACGAGCCATTCCTCATCCCAGAACGCGTGCTGCGAATCGGACGCGAACGACGCGTAGTCGGGGCCCGGCAGCACGCGCACGGGCATCGCCCACGGCGCATGCGCAGGCCGGTGGCGGCGCGGCGGCTCGTCGACGCGCACGAACGCGCACCATGCGGGCGCTTTCACGCCGAATTCGGGCGCGTCCGCCGCGAGGCAGCCGGCGCCGGCCGGCGGCGCGCCGACCGGGAGCCGGTCGCCGTCGCGCAGCGCGCGGCCGCCGAGCCCGCCGAAGCGCGACGCGAGATCGGTGCTGCGCGAGCCGAGCATCGGCAGCACGTCGATGCCGCCCGCGATGCACAGGTAGCCGCGCATCCCGCGCTTCGCGGCCGGCAGCACGAGCGTCTGCCCGGCGTCGACCGGCAGGCTCCACCACGAGTACACGGGCTTGCCGTCGAGCGTCGCGCCGAATTCGGTGCCGGTGATCGCGATGCGCGTCGCGCGCGTGAAGCGGAACGCGGCCGGCCCGATCGTGATTTCGACGGCGGCCGCGTCGGGGCGGTTGCCGACGAGGCGGTTGCCGACTTCGAGCGCGAGTCCGTCGAGCGCACCGCCCTGCGCGACGCCGAGATGGCGCATGCCGCGGCGGCCGAGATCCTGCACGGTCGACAGCGGGCCGGCGCGGACGACTTCGATCGTGCCTGGTGCGGTGTGCTGGGTCATGTCGCGTCGACTCCGGCAATGGTGAAGCGCACGCGGTCGCCGGGCAGCAGCAGCGCCGGCTGCGCGCGCGCCGGGTCGAACAGCACGTGCGACGTGCGGCCGATCAGCTGCCAGCCGCCGGGCGACGTGGCCGGATAGATGCCCGTCTGCGCGCCGCCGATGCCGACCGAGCCGGCCGGCACCTCGAGCCGCGGCGCCGCGCGCCGCGGCGTGTGCAGCGACGCATCGAGGCCGCCGAGATACGCGAAGCCCGGCTGGAAGCCGACGAAGAACACGACGTATTCGCCGGCCGCGTGGCGCGCGACGACTTCATCGGCCGACAGTCGCGTGTGCGCGGCGACCGCCGCGAGGTCGGGGCCGGCTGCGCCGCCGTATTCGACCGGGATCTCGATCTCGCGGCCGTCCGCGTGTTCGACGCCGGCGGTTTCCCACGCGTCGCGCAGCGCCGGCGTGAGCGAGTCGGCCGTCGCGGCGAGCGCGTCGAACACGATCGTCAGATTGTTCATGCCCGGCACGACGTCGATCACGCCGGGCCACGCGCGCGCGGCTTCGGCGACGGCCCAGACGCGGCGCTGGCAATCGAGCGTGGCGGGCGGCGGTACCTCGCAGACGAGGGCGGCATCGCCGAGCGGATAAATGCGGGGTTGCGTCATCGGGCTGGCACGGTTCGGACGGCAATGTTAGCGCACATTGTCAATAAAATATCGACAACTTCCCAATAAGCGTTTTTGCCTAGCTCGTGTGCCGGGGCTTCTGTCGTACACTCGGCACACCCTGACATCCTGCTTGCGCTGCCTTTCCATGAAGCGTCCTCCGACCAAGATCGTGTCATCCGAACACCTCGTTTCCGATTCGAGCGCGGAGCTGTCGGAACTCGAATACGGGCTCATCATGGCCGGCAACGCATTCAACCGATGGATGGTGCGCTGCATGTCGGCTGCGGGCGCGAAGGACATGACGGCGGTCGAGGTGTCGCTGCTGCATCACGTGAGCCATCGCGAACGCAAGAAGAAGCTCGCCGACATCTGCTTCGTGCTCAATATCGAGGATACGCACGTCGCGACCTATGCGCTGAAAAAACTGATCGCGCGCGGCTACGTGAAAAGCGAGAAGAGCGGCAAGGAAGTGTTCTTCTTCGCAACCGACGCGGGCCGCGAGTTGTGTCTGAAGTATCGGGACGTGCGCGAGCATTGCCTGATCGAGACGCTGAAGGACAGCGGCCTCACCAACGAGCAGATCGGCGACGCGGCGCAATTGCTGCGCCACGCATCGGGCCTCTACGACACGGCCGCGCGCGCGGCGGCTTCGCTGTAAACGATTGCGGACGCAGCGGCGGAAAACGCGATGACGCGCGGCATGCCGCTCGCGCGGCGTCGCGCGCCGCGTCATCCGGCCGACGGATACAGCGCGCCGTCGGTCACGACCCAGCTCATCGCGAGATCGTGCGCTTCGGCCGGCAACGCGTCCACACGGCACGCTTCATACGCGATGCCGACCGTCACCGGCAGCGTGTCGCCCGGCCAGACCGCGAGCGTGCGGTCGTAGTAGCCGCCGCCGTAGCCGAGCCGGTAGCGCTGCCGGTCGAATCCCACGCACGGAATCAGCAACAGATCGGGCACGACGACGACGCCCGATGCCGGCTCCGGGATCCGGTGATGGCCTTCGCGCATCGGCGTATCGGCATCCCACGCATGGAACGCGAGCGGCGTGTGCTTCTCGCCGATCACCGGTAGCGCGGCGCGCCGGCCGGGGCCTGCCGCCGCCCACGCGAGCACCGCATCGCGTGCGTCGAATTCGCCCGGCAGCGGCCAGTAGAAGCCCACCGTGGCGGGTGCGAGCCGTTCGAGCAACGCGCGCAGCCGCGCGTCGAGCGCGGCGTTCGCGGCGGGCTGCGACGCGGCGTCGCGACGCGCGCCGGACAGCGTTTTGCGCAGTGCAACCTTCGGGTTCGGCACAGGGTTGCATGCTATGCTTTCGCTCAATTCGTGCTCCATTCAATACGATGTCGAACAGCCTTTTCCGAGTATATCGCGCGGTCGCGCTCACGCTTTCGGCCGCCGCGCTCGTCGCGGGCACGGCAGCGTGCGCCGCGCCGAACGACGACACGCTCGCCGGGGACGACCAGATCTTCGTGCAGCTCCGCGAAGCCGCACGCCGCAACGACGCCGCGAAGGCCGCGCAGCTCGCGTCGATGATCCCGAACTATCCGGTGCCGTCCTACGTCGAGTATTTCCAGATCAAGCCGCAGCTGTTCGATTCGACGGGCCGCGCGCGCGTCGACGCGCCCGACGCGCCCGTGCAGTCGTTCCTGCAGCGCTACGACGGGCAGGCGATCGCCGATCGCATGCGCAACGACTACCTGCTCGTGCTCGGCGCGCGCCACGACTGGCGCAGCTTCGACGATCAGTACAAGCGTTTCGTGCTCGATGACGACACGCAGGTCAAGTGCTACGCGCTCGAATCGCGCGCGGCGCGCGGCGAGAACGTCGCCGATGCAGCGCGCGCGCTGCTCGTCGAGCCGAAATACTACGGCGATGCCTGTGTCGATCTGATTACCGCGCTCGCGGTGAACCAGCAGTTCACGAGCGACGACGTGTGGCAGCAGGCGCGCCTCGCGTACGAGCAGAACTACACGACGCTCGGCGGCAAGATCGTCGACGCGCTCGGCCCGCGCCCCGCTGCTTTCGACCAGGCGACGAGCGCGCCGCCGCTGTACCTCGCGCGCGGCATCGGCTCCGACGCGGCATCGCACCAGCTCGCGCTGATCGCGCTCGGCCGGATGGCGCGCAACGATCCGGATGCGGCGGCGGGAATGCTCACGTCGATCGCCGGCTCGCTGACGAAGCAGGAGCAGGCGATCGCGTGGGGCGCGATCGGTTACCAGGGCGCGATCAAGCGCTCGCCGCTCGCGTCCGTCTGGTACGCGAAATCCGCGAACGCGCCGCTGTCGAATCCGGGCTACGAATGGCGCACGCGCGCCGCGCTGCTCGCCGGCAACTGGCCGATGGTGCGCTGGTCGATCGAGCAGATGCCGCCGTCGCTGCGCGACGATCCGGCGTGGATCTACTGGCATGCGCGCGCGCTCAAGCAGAGCGGCGACACGCTGCAGGCGAACCAGGAATTCGAGCAGGTCGCCGGGCAGTACAACTTCTACGGGCAGCTCGCCGGCGAGGAGCTCGGCCAGCGCACGTCGATCCCGCCGCGCACGAAGGTGAGCGACGCCGAGATCGACGCGATGAGCAGGATTCCGGGCTTCGCGCTCGCGCAACGCTTCTACGGGCTGAATCTGCGCCTCGAAGGCAACCGCGAATGGAACTGGCCGCTGCGCGGGATGACCGATCGCCAGTTGCTCGCGGCCGCCGAATACGGCAAGCGCGTCGACCTGCTCGACCGCACGGTCAACACGGCCGACCGCACGAAGGCCGAGCACGATTTCACGCTGCGCTATCCGTCGCCGTACCGCGACATCGTCGAGCGCTACGCGCAGTCGACGGGCCTCGACATCGAATGGGCGTACGGGCTGATCCGCCAGGAATCGCGCTTCATCACGAACGCGCGTTCGTCGGTCGGCGCGGGCGGGCTGATGCAGCTGATGCCGGCCACCGCGCAACTCGTCGCGAAGAAGCTCGGGATGGGCACGATCACGCGCGCGCAAATGCACGACATCAACACCAACATCCAGCTCGGCACCTGGTATCTGGCGGACATCTACAACAACTTCGACAGCTCGCCGGTGCTGGCGACCGCCGGTTACAACGCAGGCCCGGGCCGGCCGCGCCAGTGGCGCCAGGTGTTGACGCAGCCGGTCGAAGGCGCGATCTTCGCGGAGACGATTCCGTTCAACGAGACGCGCGACTACGTGAAGAACGTGCTGTCGAACACCGTCTATTACGCGGCGCTCTTCGAGGGCAAGCCGCAGTCGTTGAAGAAACGTCTAGGCATGATCTCGCCCTGATCCGCAATCTTCACACTGCCGCGCGAGACGCGGCAGTGTTCTTTTGAGGACCCGAACATGGACCGCCAGACCGTCGCGCTGCTGGGCGGCACCGGCTTCATCGGCAGCCGGCTCGTCAACGCGCTGATCGACGCCGGCAAGCACGTGCGGATCGGCACGCGGCGGCGCGAGCATGCGCGCCACCTGCAGATGCTGCCGGTCGATATCGTCGAGCTCGGCGCGCTCGATGCGCGCACGCTCGCGCGGTTCGTCGCCGGCGCGCATGCGGCCGTCAATCTCGTCGGCGTGCTGCACGGCGGTCACGGCACGCCGTACGGGCCCGGCTTCGAGCGCGCGCACGTCGCGCTGCCGGCCGCGCTGGCCGCGGCGTGCGTCGAGGTCGGCGTGCGGCGCGTGCTGCACATGAGCGCGCTTGGCGCGGATTCGAACGGCGCGAGCATGTACCAGCGCTCGAAGGGCGACGGCGAAGCCGCGCTGCACGCGGTTGCGGCGACCGATTCGCTCGCGCTGACGATCTTCCGCCCGTCGGTCGTGTTCGGCCCCGGCGACGCATTCCTGAACACGTTCGCGAACCTGCAGCGCGCGCTGCCGGTGCTGCCGCTGGCGATGCCCGACGCGCGCTTCCAGCCGGTGTTCGTCGGCGACGTCGTGCGCGCGTTCGTCAACACGCTCGATCTCGCCGGCGCGCACGGCAAGACCTATGAACTCGGCGGCCCGACCGTCTACACGCTCGAGCAGCTGGTGCGCTACTGCGGCACGGTGGTCGGCCGACAGGCACGCATCGTGCGGCTGCCCGACGCGCTGGCGCGGCTGCAGGCGCGCGTGTTCGAATGGCTGCCCGGCGAGCCGGTGATCACGCGCGACAACCTCGCGTCGATGTCGGTGCCGAACGTGCTGTCCGGGCCGCTCGCGCCGGAACTCGGGATCTCGCCCGCGAGTCTCGAGAGTATCGCGCCCGCGTATCTCGGCCACGCCGCGCAGCGCTCGCGCTTCGACTGGCTCCGCTCGCGCCGCTAGGCGCCGCGCGGCCGCATTCCGATTTTCACTTTCGCGTTTACCGGAACCCCGCCATGAAACTCGTCATTGGAGACAAGAACTACTCGTCGTGGTCGATGCGGCCGTGGCTGCTGCTCGCGCATTTCGGCATCCCGTTCGACGAGATCGCGATCGAGCTGCGCCGCGACGACACGGCCGCGCGCATTCGCGAGTATTCGCCGAGCGGCAAGGTGCCGTGCCTCGTCGACGATCACGGCATCGCGATCTGGGATTCGCTCGCGATCGCCGAGACGCTCGCCGAGCGCTATCCGCAGTTCCCGATGTGGCCGGCCGATCCGCTCGCGCGTGCGCATGCGCGCTGCATCTCGGCCGAGATGCATGGCGGCTTCGCCGCGCTGCGCACGGAGATGGGGATGAACATACGCGCGTCGATGCCGGGCCGCGGCGCGACGCCGGAGTCGCTCGCCGACGTCGCGCGCATCGACGCGCTGTGGAGCGCGTGCATCGAGGCGTCGGGCGGGCCGTTCCTGTTCGGCGAATTCGGCATTGCCGATGCGATGTATGCGCCGGTCGTGATGCGCTTCAACACGTATGCGCCGGCGCTGTCGCCTGAGGCGGCCGGGTATGCCGCGCGCGTGACCGCGCTGCCGGCCGTGCAGCGCTGGATCGACGCCGCGCGCCGCGAAACCAACGTGATCGCCGAATACGAACCTCAGCCATGAATATCTACGCAGTAGGCGGAGCGATCCGCGACGAATTGCTCGGCGTGCCGGTGCAGGACCGCGACTACGTGGTGGTCGGCGCGACGCCCGAGCAGATGGTCGCGCAGGGCTTCCGGCCGGTCGGCAAGGACTTCCCGGTATTCCTGCATCCGGACACGCAGGAGGAGTACGCGCTCGCGCGCACGGAGCGCAAGACGGCGGCCGGCTATCACGGCTTCCAGTTCTATTACGCGCCGGACGTGACGCTCGAGGAGGATCTCGCGCGGCGCGACCTGACGATCAATGCGATGGCGCGCGAAGTGACGCCGGAAGGCGAGCTGATCGGGCCCGTCATCGATCCGTTCGACGGCCAGACCGACCTGCGTGCGCGCGTGTTCCGGCACGTCGGCGACGCGTTCGTCGAGGATCCGGTGCGGATCCTGCGGATCGCGCGCTTTGCCGCGCGCTTCGCGGATTTCACGGTCGCCGACGACACGCTCGCGCTGATGCGGCGCATGGTCGAAGCCGGCGAAGCGGACGCGCTGGTGCCCGAGCGCGTATGGCAGGAGATCGCGCGCGGGCTGATGGAAGCGAAGCCGTCGCGGATGTTCGCGGTGCTGCGCGCGTGCGGCGCGCTCGCGCGCATCCTGCCCGAGGTCGACGCGTTGTGGGGCGTGCCGCAGCGCGCCGACTACCATCCGGAAGTCGACACCGGCGTGCACGTGATGATGGTCGTCGACTATGCGGCGAAGCAGGGTTACTCGCTGCCGGTGCGCTTCGCGGCGCTCACGCACGATCTCGGCAAGGCGACGACGCCTGCCGACGTGCTGCCGCGCCACGTCGGTCACGAAGGCCGCAGCGTCGACCTGATCAAGCCGTTGTGCGAGCGGCTGCGCGTGCCGAACGAATGCCGCGATCTCGCGCTGGTGGTCGCGCGCGAGCACGGCAATCTGCATCGCGTGATGGAGATGGGCGCGGCCGCGCTGGTGCGGTTCTTCGAGCGCAGCGACGCGCTGCGCAAGCCCGCGCGCTTCGCGGAGATGCTGCAGGCGTGCGAGTCGGACGCGCGCGGCCGGCTCGGGCTCGACACGCAGCCGTATCCGCAGGCCGAGCGGTTGCGCGTGGCGCTGGTCGCCGCGCGCAGCGTCGATGCGGGCGCGATCGCGCGCGGCGTCGGCAATGACGCGATGCAGATCAAGGACGCCGTGCATCGCGCGCGGGTCGAGGCCGTCAAGCAGGCGCTCGCGATCGCGGAGTAGGCGGGCGGAGGGGTATGCAACCCGGACCGCGCAGCGCGCGGATGAACCGGGCCGCGCGGCGCGTCGCCGTCATTCCTTCGTTCGGGCGGTGGCGCGGCGGGCCGGCGAGCCCGCAGCCGCACGCTTGCCGGCGGCCGCGCGAGGCTTCCCTGCAGCCGGCTCGGCCGCCGCGCGAAC